>NZ_CP137852.1:3137500-3740000 GCF_033547095.1 Sediminicoccus rosea
CCTCCGAGCCGTGGCCGAGCTTGCGCGCCTCGCCCGTCGCGCGCTCGGCGAGATCGGAGAGGCGGCTGGCGGCGGCGAGCGTGAGGGAGGCGCGCTCGTTCAGCTTGGCCGAGGCCTCGGCCAGCGCGGCCTCCAGGGCGGCGGCATTGGCGAGCGCCGCCTCACGCCGCATGAGTTCGGTGCGCCCGCGCTCGGCCTCGGCCTCCTCGCGCGCGGTGCGGGTCTCGAGGCGCGAAAGGCGGAGCGTCTCGATCGCCTGCGCCATGGCGCCGATCTCGTCGCGGCGGGCGAGGTGCGGCACGGCGGTATCGAGTTCGCCCGCGGTGACGCGGCCCACGCTGGCGCCGAGCTCGCCCATCGGGCGCAGCAGGCGGCGGATCATCCACCAGCCGGCCAGGCCCACCACCAGCAGCGCGACCAGCCCCGCCGCCAGCCCGTCACGGATCAGCGTGGCCTCGGTCGCGGCGAGCGCGGCCAGCGACTGGCCGGCGAAGAGCAGGCCCAGCTGCCGGCCCGAGGCATCGCGGATCGGCTGGTAGATGGTGAGGTGGTTGGTGCCGAGGATCACATTCTCGCCCCGGTAGGTCCGCCCCTCGGTGATCGCGGCGGTATAGGCCGGCCCGGCGGCGAGGCGCGTGCCGGTGGCGCGCGTGCCGTCGGGCCGCACCACGCTGGTCGCGACCCGCTCATCCCCCTTGAAGATGGTGGCGACGCCGCCGCCCGCGCGGGAGACCATGTCCACGATGGCATTGGCGCCATCCAGCATGAGATCGCCGCGGGCGAGCTGCCCCGTCTCGGTCAGGCGCCAGGGCGCGCCGCCCGAGAGCCGGGCCGTCACGGCCTCCAGCAGCTGGAGGTCGCGCTCCAGCCGCTGCTCCAGCCGCGCCGTCTCCGCCGCGTGGAAGCGCTGGAAGGACCAGGCCTGCAGGCCGAGCACGGCCAGGGCGATGGCGAGAAGCCCCACGCCCGCGATGCGGGTGGCAAGGCTGAGTGCGGCGAGGCGCTGGAGGACGTTCTTCATCCAGCGACATTCACCGGTCAGGCGTTACCGGCCGGTGAATGCCCGCGATGAATTCAGGCGGGGACCGACGCCTCCTCGCGCATCGCCATCCAGGCGGCGTCCAGCCCCTGGCCGAAGCGGCGGCACATCAGCGCGATCTCGGCCTCGGTGATGATGAGCGGCGGCGTGAAGGCGATGCGGTCGCCGATGGCGCGCACGACGAGGCCCGCCTCATGGCATTTCTGCTGCACGAGGATGCCGATCTTGCGCGCGGGGTCGAAGGGCGTGCGCGTCGCCTTGTCGGCCATCAGCTCGACGCCGGCGATGAGGCCGACGCCGCGCACATCGCCCACCAGCGGATGGCCGCGGAAGGCAGCCAGCCCATTCAGGAAGGCGGGAGCGACGCGCTGCACATGGCCCACCATGTCGCGCTCGGCGTAGATGGCGAGCGTCTCGAGGCCCACGGCGCAGGCCACGGGATGGCCGCCATAGGTGAAGCCATGGCCGAAGCTGCCATGCTTCTTCGAGCCCTGGATCAGCGCCTCGTGGATCGGTGCGGAAATGAGCGTGGCCGAGAGCGGCTGGTAGGCGGCCGTCAGCTGCTTCGCGCAGGTCAGGATGTCGGGCGTGATGCCGTAGGTCTCGCAGCCCCACATGTTGCCGGTGCGGCCGAAGCCGCAGATCACCTCATCGGCCACGAAGAGGATGTCGTGCTTCTTCAGGATGGGCTGGATGGCCTGGAAATAGCCTTGCGGCGGCGTGATGGCGCCGCCGCCGCCCTGCACCGGCTCGGCGAAGAAGGCGGCGATGGTCTCGGCGCCCTCGCGCTCGATCAGCGCCTCCAGCTCGGCCGCCATGCGGGCGGAGAACTGCAGCTCCGTCTCGCCCGGCTGGTGGAAGCGGTAGTAGTTGGGGTTCGAGACATGCAGGAAGCGGTCGCCGAGGGGCAGGTCGAAATCCGCCTGCATGTGCGGCTGGCCGGAGAGCGAGGCGGTGGCGACGGTGTTGCCGTGATAGCCGCGGATGCGGCCGATCAGCTTCTTCTTCTGCGGCTTGCCGCGCTGGTTGTTGTAGTACCAGATCAGCTTGATCGCCGCGTCATTGGCCTCGCTGCCCGAGCACTGGAACAGCACGTGGGTGAGGCCAGCCGGAGCCAGCTCGATCAGCTTCTCGGCCAGGCGGACGGCGGGCTCATGCCCCTTCTGGAAGAAGGTATGGTAATAGGGCAGCGCGAGAAGCTGCTTGTAGGCGGCATCGGCCAGCCGCTTCTCGGAGAAGCCGAGGGAGGCGCACCAGAGGCCGGCCATCGCCTCGATGTATTCGCGGCCTTCGGTGTCGAAGACATGCACGCCATCGCCGCGCGCCATCAGCACGGCGCCGTGCTCGTGATGGTCGGCGAGGTCGGTCTGCTGGTGCACGAAATGCGCGATGTCGGCGGCGTGCAGGGAATTCGGGCGCATCTTGGCTCTCCTGGAGGCAGGGGAGAAGCTTACCCGGTTCGGGCGCGGTGGAAATGGCCCATTGCAGGCCCTGAATCTGTTGTATTCCCAGATACATGACTCTGCGGCATGGTCATCGCGCCATGGTAATTGCGGCATGGTAATTGCGTAAGACAGGAAAGGAGGCGGTGGGCGGCGCGTGCCGGCCGGCGCTTCCAGCGTTTCATCTGCCAGACAGGATGTCTCATGGCCCAAGCCCCCAGGCCGCCCGAGCGCGGCAAGCGACCCGGCCCCAACTGGGGCAGCATCATCGCCTATGGCATCATGATCGCGCTGGCCCTGCTGGCCCTGGCGCCGCTCTACTCGTCGCTGCTCTGATCAGCCGGGCGCGGGCCACCAGCCGTCCGCCTCCTGGCGCAGCCTCGGCGTCTCGCAGACGCTGACCACGGGGATGTCGGCCGGCCAGTCCGCCGCCCAGGCGCGGGTCTGGATCATCGCCACGCAAAGCCCGACCGGCCGCAGGCCCGCCGCCGCCAGGAGGGCGAGGCCCGCACGGGCGGAGGACCCGCTGGAGACCACGTCATCCACCAGCAGCACGCGCCGCCCCGCAAGGCGCGGCAGCATGCGCGGGTCGAGCCAGAGGCGGCGCTCGGCGGTGGTGGTGATGGAGCGCATGGGCACGCTCAGCCGCTCCTCATACCAGAGCTTGCGCGAATAGCCGGCGGCCACCCAGTTGCGGTGGCCCAGGCGCTCCGCCAGCAGCGGCGCGAAGACATGGCCGAGGGTGGGCAGGCCCAGCACCATCTCGGCGCCCAGGGGGCGCGCGGCCTCGGCCATCCATCCCACCAGCGCGTGCACCACGGGGAAGCTCGCCTGGGTGGCGATCAGGCCGGCGACGCCGATGGGGCGGATGGGCAGGTGCAGCACGCGGCCATCGGGCATGCGGGCCGGATAGCGCGCGCCGAAGGGCGGGCCGGGATCGGGCATCGGGTCGAAATGCTGCCAGGGATCGCTCACGCCGGAGTCCTTCCACGCACAAGGCACCGCGTCAAAAGGCGAGGCGCAGCCTGGCCGTACCCGCGACCTGGGTGACATTCGCCGAGAATTCGCTGTCCACCCGCGCGCCCAGGGTGAGGCCCGCCGCGATCGGCACCTCAAGCCCGCCCGAGAGCAGCGCCGCATTCGCATCCGGCCGCGCGCCGCGCACCGTGAAGCCGGCATCGGGGAGCGAAGCGAAGCCCACCGCCATCGCCGCATCGCGCGTCAGGTAATGG
The DNA here is from genome assembly GCF_033547095.1 of Sediminicoccus rosea. NCBI lineage: Bacteria > Pseudomonadati > Pseudomonadota > Alphaproteobacteria > Acetobacterales > Roseomonadaceae > Sediminicoccus > Sediminicoccus rosea. The sequence continues at coordinate 3,141,214 of NZ_CP137852.1, forward strand.
GCCCAGGAGGCGCGCAGATACCCCTGCACCGGCACGGCGCCGAGCGCGACCACGCCGTTCACCTGCGCGCCCAGTTCGCTCCGCAGCGAGGCCTGGCTCTGCCCGCCCACCGCCACCCCATGGGTCCTGCCGGTGAGCGGGCTCGCCTCGGTGTAGCCCTGGTTGTTCACCTGCTGCCATTGCAGCGCCGCGAGGGGCTGCAGCCGGACGCCGCCGGCCAGTGCCACGCCATCCTGCCGCGCCTCGGCGCGCAGCGAGTAGACCTGTGCCCCGAAGCCCGCGCGCTGCGGATCGCTGTTCAGGAAGTAGAGCGTGCGCTTGGTGTCCACATCCATGACGGTGAAGGCGCCCGCGCCCGAAAGCGTGACGCTGCCGAGGCGCGTGGCGCCATAGGCGCCGATCTGCCCGAAATTGGCCGTGGCACTCCCCTGCCCGGCCGCGAGCGACGCCGTGCCCTCGCCCACCGCGATGGCGACACCCGCGATGCTCCGCGCCCCGACCAGATGGTCGAAACCGAGGGCGAAGCCTGCCGTGCGCGCGGTGCGGCTGGCCGCGCCATCGGCGCTGTCGCCGCCCGTGCGGTTGTAGCCGCCGGTCGCCGTGCCCCAAACGGCGTGGCGCTTGCGTTGGGCGGCATCCCCGGGGGTGAGGCGGCCGCCCATCATGCTCTCGCGCCCCAGGCCCATCGGGTCGAGCAGCGTGGCGAGGAACTGCTCGCCCGCGGCGAAGCCCATGGCGCCCGTGCTGGTCGCGACCTCGCCCGAGAGCTGGTTCACCGCGAGACCGATGGTGCTGGCCGGCTGGTTGTACACGTTGAAGAAGGGATTGAGGTTGCCGCCCGCGCGGCTCGCCGCGTCCAGCGCGCCTGCCGCCGAGCGCTGGTTGAAGGTGGTGAAGTTCGGGATGCCGCCCGGGCCGGTCAGCGCCGCCGGGGTGAGGCCGAGCAGCACCTGCGTGGGCGTCACGGTCACATTCGCCTCGACCCCCGCGCCGAAGGTGCCGGCGGTGGTGACGGTCGTGAAGTTGCCGGTGACACTCGCCGCCTGGATCAGGATGTAGGGCGTGTTGAAGGTGTAGGGCCCGCCCAGCGGCAGCAGCCGCAGCGTGCCGCCCAGCGTGGCGTTGCCGGCCACGTTGATCCGGTCCGCCAGGCTGCCCTGCACCTCGATCGCCGTGGTGGCGCCCGTCGCCAGCGCCAGGCTCGCCAGGTTGATCGTGCCGATCGAATTGCCCGGCGCCATGGTGCCGCCGCTCGCGATGGTGACGCCGGGCAGGCTCCCGGTGCCGCTCAGAGTCCCGCCATTGATGACAACGCTGGTCTCGCGGATGCTGCCATTCACCACCAGCGCGCCGCCATCGAGCGTGACGCCGGAGGGGCCGCGCACCGTCCCATTCACGACGAGGCTCCCACCCCGGCTGATCACGATCCCGCTCCCGCCCTCGATCGTGCCGTTCACGATCAGCGTGCCGCCCTGGATCACCGTCCGGCCGCTGATCCGCGAGGTGCCGTCGAGGGTGGTGGTGCCGCCGAACACGGAGAGCGTGCCGCGGACAAACTCATTGCCATCGGCCAGCGTGCCGCCGAAGCGCGTGCCGCCCTGGCTGATGCCGAGCGTGGCGTCGCCGAGCAGCACCAGGCCCTCCCCCGCCAGCGAGGCGATGACAATGCCGCGCGCGAAGGTGAAGCGGGTGTCCACCGTGGCGCCCGCCGCGACGAAGAGCGGTCCCGAGCCCGTCAGCGCGCCGCCCCGGAGGATGAGGCTCCCTTCCATCACCCGCGTCGGCCCGTCATGGTTGAGCGCGCCGGTGACGAGCAGCTGGCCCCCGCCGGTCAGCGTCAGCCCACCCGGCCCGCTGACCTCGGCTATCGTGTGCAAGGTCAGCGCCGTGCCCGCGGCCACGGCAAGGGTGCCGCCCGTGCCCTCCAGTGCCATGGGCCGGGTCAGCGTGAAGGTGGTGGTGGTGGCGAGCGTGCCGCCGGCCAGGGTGATGAGGCCACGGGCCGGCGTGCCGAGATTCTCGTCCGACGCCACGGAGAGCGTGCCGGCGGAGATGACGGTGCCGCCGGTGTAGCTGTTGGCGCCGGTCAGCGTCGTCGTGCCCATGCCCATCTGGCGCAGCACACCGCGGCCCGAGATGGGATTGGCGATGGTGACGGCATCGGCGCGGTTGATGGCGAGCGTGGCGTCGTTCACGACGGCGCCGGCGCCGAGCGAACCGCCCGGGCCGATTTCCAGCCTGCCCGCGCTGATGGTGGTGCCGCCCGAATAGGTGTTGGCGCCGGTGAGGATGGTGGTGCCGGTGCCGATCTGCCGCAGCGCGCCGGCGCCGGAGATCACCTGTGGCAGCGTCAGGCTGTCGGCGCGGGCCATCTCCAGCCCCGCCCCGGCCGCGATGGCGATGGGCGCGCTGCCGAGCGAACCGCCCTCGCTGAGGCGCAGCGTGCCTTGCGCGACCTGCACCGCGCCGAGGCGGCTCGCGCCGGTCAGGGTCAGCGTCGCGGAGCCTTCCTTGGCCAGCGTGCCGCCCGCGCCATCGGCGCCGAGCACGCCGCCGAAGGCTTGGTCGGCGTTGTTGCCGCCCAGGCGCAGCGTCTTGCCGCCGAGCCACAGCTCGCCATCGCCCGAGAGGGTGCCGAGGCGGAAGGAGGAACCCTGGAAGGCCCGGAGGTCGAGCGTCGCATTGCCTTCCAGGCGCAGGCTGGCCTGCGCTGCGTCCTGGTTGCCCTGGAACTGCACCAGCCCGCCCGCCCGGCCGTTCACGCCGCCCAGGGCGGTGATTTGCGCCGTGCCGGCCGTGCTGTCGTCACGGAAGAGGAGCCAGCCGCCGCCCGCGATGGCGGCGGGCCGCGCGGCGGGATCGGCGGCCTCCACCCGGATGGTGGCATTGGCCGCGGTCGCATTGCCGTAGAGCGCCATCTGCGAGCCGGGCCCGAAACTGCTGGAGCCGCCCAGGTTGATGCGGGCCGTGCCCGCGGTGGCATCGCCGTACAGCTCCACCGTGTTGCCGGTTCCCGAGCGGCTCCGTGCGCCGCCCTGGCTGATGATGGTGGCGGCGCCCATGCCGGCCTGGTCCTGGAAAACCAGCCGCGATATCGGCGAGCTGTCGACGGCCAGCGCCGCATTGGTGATGGTGGCGGTGCCTGCCGTGCTGTTGCCCTCGAAGATGATCATGCTGCCGAGGGAAAAGCCGGTGCTGGCGGCGTTGCTATAGGCGCCGCTGCCGGCGCTCGCCGTGCCGCGGAAATAGAGCCGGCCGGCATTGATCGCCGTATCCGAGCCGCCCTGCACCACATGCGCGTTGTTGCCGCCATCGGTGCCGGTCTCGTAGATCAGCGTCGCCCCCGGCGCGATGGTGACGTTCGACCCGCTGGAGAGCGTGCCCGCGCCGCTCACCGAGAGCGTTCCGTTCGCCACCGTGGTGCCGCCCGCATGCGTGTTGGCGCCGGTCAGCGTCAGCGTGCCCGCGCCCGCCTGCGTCAGGCTGCCAGAGCCGGCGATCACGCCGCCGAAGGTCACGGCATCGCTGCGGTTGAAGACCAGCGCGGCGTTGTTCGTGATATTCCCCGTGAGGGAGCCCGTGGTGCCGCCATCGCCGATCCGCAGCGTGCCGGCGCTGGTGGTCGTGCCCCCGGTGTGGGTGTTGGCGCCGGTCAGCGTCAGCACGCCCGTGCCCGCCTGGGCGAGCATGCCCGTGCCCGAGACCACGCCCGCATAGGTCAGGGCATCGGCGCGGGCGAAGCTGAGCGTGCCCGCATTGGCGACATCGCCAGCCAGGCTGCCCGTGACGCGCAGCGTGCCGCCGGCCTGGATGCTCGTGCCGCCGGTGTGGCTCGCCGCCCCCGCGATGGTCAGCGTCCCGCTGCCCGCCTGGGTCAGGCTGCCGGCCCCCGTCAGCGCGCCGGCCAGCGTCACGTCGCCCGCGCGCGCGAAGATCAGCGCGCCCGCATTGGCGACCCCGCCCGTGCCCAGCATGCCCGCTCCCTCGACGCGCAGCGTGGTGGCGCTGTTGATCGTGGTCAGGCCGGAATAGCTGTTCGCACCCGTCAGCGTCAGCGTGCCCGCACCCGCCTGCGTCAGCGTGCCGCTGCCCGAGATGGCGTTGGCGACCGTCACCGCATCGCCCCGGTTCACCACCAGCGCGCCATTGTTCACGACCGCGCCACCGCCGACCTGCCCCGAGGTGCCGCCATCGCCCACCTGGATCGTGCCGCCCGCATGGATGGTGGTCAGCCCGGCATGGGTGTTCGCACCCGTCAGCGTCAGGCGGCCCGTGCCCGCCTGGGTCAGCGTCCCCGTGCCGGAGATGGCATTGGCGAGGGTGATGTTGTCGGCGCTGGCGAAGACCAGGGCCGCGTTGTTGGTGATGCCGCCACCGCTCAGGCGGCCCCCGCCCTCGAGGCGCAGCGTCCCCGCGGTGATCGTCGTCGTGCCGGCATAGGTGCTGGCCCCCGTGAGGGTCAGCGTGCCCGCCCCCAGCTTCTCGAAGCCGCCCGTCCCCGCGATGGCGCCGGAGAAATTGCCGGCGGAGATCTGCGTGGTGGCGCTGCCGGTCAGCGTGCCCGCACCTTGCAGATTGCCGATGGTGCCGGTCAGCGCGCCGTAATCCAGCGTGGCGCCGGCCGCGATGGTGACGCTGCCGGCGAGCAGGGTGAGCTGGTTCAGCCCGAGATTGCCCGCGGCCAGCGTGCCGCCCGCGACCTGCAGCGCGATGGTGGCCGGCGAGAAGACATCCACCGAGGAAAAGCCCGCCACCACCCGTCCTGTCTCGGTGGCCGAGCCGATGGTCAACGTGCTGCCGGGCCTGAGCGAAAGCGCGCCCGTCAGCGTCAGCGTCTCGCCCGTCGCGGCGGCGAGGCGGCCGGTCGCGTTGTCGGTGATGCTGATCGTGTTGCCGAGCGTGCCCGTCACATTCGCACGAAGCCCGCCGCCCGCGAGCGTGACGGCGCCGCTGCCGATGGCGCCGATGGCGCCGAGCGCGAGCGTGCCCGCGGTGACGCTGGTGCCGCCCAGGTAGCTGTTGGCGGCCGAGAGCGTCAGCACGCCGCTGCCCACCTGCGCCAGCGTGCCGCTGCCCGAAATACCGTTGGCGACGGCGATCGCGTCGCTGCGGTCGAAGACCAGCGCGCCGTCATTGATGACCGCCCCCGCGCCCAGCGTGCCGCTGGTGCCGCCCGCGCCGATCCGCAGCGTGCCGCCGCTGATCTCGGTGGTCCCGGTGTAGCTGTTGGCGCCGCTCAGGATCAGCGTGCCGCTGCCGGTCTTCTCCAGGTTGCCGCCCGTGCCCGTGATGCTGCCCGAGAAATCGCCTTGGCGGATGCGGATAAGGTCCGTGTTGGTCAGCGTGCCGGCACCCTGGAGATGGCCGATGGTGCTGAGCCGGCCATCGAGGTCGAGCGTGGCGCCGGCCTGGATGGTGGTGCTGGCGGCATTGGACGTGAGGTCGTTGAAGGCGAAGCCGCCAGAGGTGACGCGGCCGGCGGCGATGACGAGGCGCGTCGTCGCCAGATCCGTCGGGTCCACGCTGGAGAAGCCCGCGACGATGCCGCCCGCGGCCCCGCTCGCCCCCAGCGTCAGCGTGGCGCCGGCGAGCGTCGTCAGCCCGCCGGTCAAGCTCAGCGTCGTGCCGGTGGCGGCGGCGAGGGTGGCGTTCGCGCCGCCCGTGACGCGAAGGTCCTGCGCGAGTGTCGCATCCACCGCACCGCGCAGCGTGGCATCCCCGATGATGATCGGCCCGCTGCCCAGCGCCGCCGCATCGCCCAGCACCAGCGTGCCGCCCAGCAGGCTGGTGCCCGCGGAAAAACTGCCCGCGCCGTTCAGCGTGAGCGTGCCGGCGCCGGTCTTGCTGATGGAGCCGAAGCCCGAGATGCCGCCCTGCACCGTCGCGTCGCCTGCCTGGGCGAATTCCAGCGCGGCGAAATTCGCGAGCGCGATTCCGCCCTGCACCATGCCGCCCGCGCCGATGGAGAGCAGGTTCGTCCCGCCCGTCAGTTCCAGCGCGGCGGCGCGCGTGGCGCCATCGCCGCTCAACCCGCCCGAGAGGGTGGCGCCCAGGGTGATGGACAGGCCCTCGCCCCGGATGCCGGCGCCGCCCGCGGCGAAGGGGCCGCCGCCCGCGCCGCCGGAGACATTGGCCTGGACCGAGATGGTGACATCGGGCGCGGTGAAGATGATGCCGGCCCCGCCCTGCCCGCCCTGACCTGGCAGGCCCAGGGGTGCCGCGCCGCCCGCGCCGCCCGCCCCACCGGTGACGCTGTCGAACAGGGTCCCGGCGTTCCCGGTGGCGATGAAGACGAGGCCGGTGCCACCGCCGCCGCCGCCACCACCGCCGCCGGCACCGCTGGCCCCGCCGCCCGCGCCGCCGGTGCCACCGGTGAGCGGCCCGCCAGGCAGGATGGAATCCACGAGGCCATGCGCGCCGCCGCCGCCGCCGCCGCCCGCCAGGGTGCCGTCCGTGCCGGGGCTGCCGGCCGCAGCGGGCGCGCCGCCACCCGCGCCGCCTGGGGCATCACCCGCGCCGCCTGGGCCGCCCGTGTCGCCCGCGCCGCCGCCGCCACCGCCGAGCGCGGCATCATCGCCGCCCGCGGCGCCGGCCGAGAAATTGAAGCCGGGGCCACCCGCGCCGCCGATGCCGGCACCGCCCGCCCCGCCCGGGGACTGGGCCCGGGCATCCAGGCCGATCAGCGCCGTGGTCGCCAGCAGGGCGGAGATGAGGCGGGGCAAGGACAAAGGCGGCGACCATCCTGGTGAACAAACCCAGGATCACGCTAGCCAGAAGCGTGACCGCTCCGCCAGTGCCGGGTCAGCCTATTCCGCGGCTGCAACCGGCTTGGCGGTGTCGCCATGCTTGGCGCCCTTGCGGGGGGCCTCATGCGCCATCTCGTTCATCGCCTTCTGCACATGGGCGGAGAAGACGTATTCTGCCGGGCGCTGCTGCGAGAGGTCGATCTCCGGCGCCATCGGCCCCTCGGTGCGGGGCCCGCGCAGCTGCGCGGTGACGGCCTTCCAGGGGCGCTTGATCGCGTCCAGCGCGGCGGTCGCCTCGAAGCCGGAATGCACCATGCAGTCGGCGCATTTCTCGTAGTTGCCCACACCGTACTTGTCCCAGTCGGTGGTTTCCATCAGCTCGGTGAAGCTCTTGGCGTAGCCCTCGCCCAGCAGGTAGCAGGGGCGCTGCCAGCCGAAGATGTTGCGCGTCGGGTTGCCCCAGGGCGTGCAGTGATAGGTCTGGTTGCCGGCCAGGAAATCGAGGAAGAGCGGGCTGTTGCCCATGCGCCACTTGGGCTTGCCCTTGCCGTCATTGTGCCGGAACACGTCGCGGAACAGGTTCTTCGTCGCCTGGCGGTTCAGGAAGTGCTTCTGGTCCGGCGCGCGCTCATAGGCGTAGCCGGGCGAGAGCATGATGTTGTCCACGCCCATCGCCGTCACGTCGTCGAAGAACTTCGCGGTGCGCTCGGCGTCGGCGTTGTTGAAGAGGGTGCAGTTGATGGCGGTGCGGAAGCCGGCGTCGCGCACCTTCTTCAGCGCCGCGACGGCGCGCTCATAGACGCCTTCCTGGCTCACGGCCCAGTCATGCTGCGCCTTGTCGCCATCGAGGTGGATGTCCCAGATGAAGCGCGGATGGGGCTTGTAGGCCTCCATGCGCTTCTCCAGCAGCAGCGCATTGGTGCAGAGGATGACGATGCGCCCCTGGGCCAGAAGGCCCTCGACGATCTGCGGCATCTCCTTGTGCAGCAGCGGCTCGCCGCCCGCGATGGCGACGACGGGGGCGCCGCATTCCTCGGCGGCACCGAGGCAATCCTCGACCGAGAGGCGCTTGTTCAGGATCTCGTCCGGGTAGTCGATCTTGCCGCAGCCCGCGCAGGCCAGGTTGCAACGGAACAGCGGCTCCAGCATGAGGACGAGCGGAAAGCGCTTGCGGCCAGCCAGCTGCTGCTTGACCACATAGGCCGCGACCTTGGCCTGTTGCGCCAGTGGAATACCCATGCCGAATCCGCTCCGGAGTGCTGCAAGCCCGAGCCTCTAGCACGGGGAATGAGGCGCTGCGAAGGCAGCGCCGCCCCGGGCGCCCCTTCCGCCCGCGCATCGGTGGATCCAAAAAATAAACCTTTCCCTGCTTGTCAGCCTCGACAATCATGAGTTGCAGGTCTTGCGGGGGGTTGCACGTGAAGGTGACGCAGCGGTTGACCGGCGCGGCGGCGCTGGCCTTGGTGGTGGCGGGCGGGCCGGTCGGCGAGGCGCTCGCCCAGACCGCGCCGCCGACGAGCGGGCTCTATATCGGCGCGGGCGGCAGCGTGAACGTCGCGCGATTCGACATCCAGAACACCTATTTCGCCGGCGTCTCGGACGCCTTCCAGGACGGCGTGCGCGTCCTCAGCGGGTCGGCCGCCGGGCCGGCGCGCAACCCGATCGGCAATGATGTCGCGGCGGCACCCAATGTGCAGCTCGGCTACTACCAGAACTTCCGCGACAGCCGCTGGCTCTGGGGGGCCAAGGCCTCCTACAGCTACCTGGGCGCCTCCGCGACGACGAACAACGCGCTGCTGCCGCAATTCGGCGGCTTCACCCGGACCGATGGCGTCTATATCCCCTTCAGCGGCAGCGGCGTCGCCCGCTCCTACCAGATGCGCGCGCAGCATCAGGTCGCGCTCACGCCCTTCCTCGGCTACTCGACGGATCGCGGCTTCCTCTATCTTGGCGGCGGGCCCACGCTGACGCGGCTCCAGACCGACGTGAACGGGCTGATCGGCTTCGCCGACATCTATGGGCAGACGACCAATGTCTCCGGCCCGCCGCAGAATTTCTCGAGCGCCGGCTGGGTCTGGGGCGGGATGCTGACCGCGGGATTCACCTTCTTCCTGACGCCCGAATGGTTCCTGGACTTCGCCTATACGGCCTCGGCCACGCAGCGGCAGTCGGCCGTGCACAACAGCCCCTTCATCAACACGGCGGACCCCCGGGGCGTGACCCAGGGCAGCGTGTTCCTCAGCACCTCGGGCGGCGTGGTCGTCCAGGGGGCGACACTGACGCTGAACCGCCGCTTCTGACGCAGAGCCGCCCGGGGCGGCCTAGCGCGGCGGTGCGGAGCCGCTGGCCGGCGGCAGGTTGCGATAGGCGGCCGGCCGTTCGCCAGGCTGCCAGGCGCAGACGCGGATGGCGGCCGCACGGCCCCAGCAGGCGCCATCGCGCCGGGCATCGGCCACACCCGGCGGCTCGCCCGAGGCGCTGTCCTCATAAAAGGCGCGGCCCATCCGGGCGCCGGGGTCCACCATCACCTGGGCCTTGCGGCTGCCAAGCGTGAGCGTGAAATCCCCGCCCGCCTCGGCCGTGAAGTCGCAGGGGCCGTTGATGAGCGTGCGGCCCTCGACCTGGACGAGGCAATCGGCCGGGCGTGCGGCGGCCAGGGATGGCAGGGCGGCCGCGCCCAGCAGCAGGGCGGCCGCGATCTGGCGGGGCCCGCTCATCGCCGCAGGCAGGCCTGGAGCGCGCGCACCGCCGCAGCCGAGCCGCGCAGCGGATAGGTGAGCGACATCTCGCCCGCCATGATCGCGAGGTCCTGGCCGGCGGCCAGGCTGTCCAGCGTGCCGGCCTCGGCATCGGGCTCGACGAAGCGGGCCGAGCGCGTGTTCAGCGCCGTCGCCGTCGCGGCCTGGGTGCCGTTCTCGTCATCCACCCAGAAGCGCAGCTCGAAGCGCGGCCCGAGCCGGTCGAGCGAGGCGCCGCTGGTGACGAAGCCGATGGCGATGGGCTGGCGCGGCGCGGCCTCGACCCGCAGCACGCTGCCATTGGGGTAGCTGCGCTCCATCTCGCAGCGGACGAGGCGGTTCGTCCCGGCATCCTCGTAGCGGGCGATGATCCAGTCGCCCGCGCGCGTCTCGCCCTGGCGGAGCACGCTGTTGCCGGTGGCGGGTGCCTGCGCGGTGACGCAGGCGAGGGCGAGCACCGCGCCGATGGCGCGGAAGGGACGGTTCATGGAAGGTGCCTCCTCAACGACGCCCCCAGCCTAGGCGGTCTTTGCATGGTGGTCCTTTCGGGAATGTCATGCCTCCGCCAGAGGCATGGCCCCGGCACGCCGGCGCGCGTGGACTTGCCGGCCCTTGGCGGATAATCAGGTCTTCCGGCCATTCTGCCGGCGCCCCGCCCCGATGGAGCCCCTCCCCCGTGAGCCACGCCGCCACCAGCCACAGCCTGAACGAGCTTGAAGCGCGCCTCGCCGGCAGCCTGGATGACAACCTCGCCGGCCGCCTGCCCGATGCCGGGACCGTGGCGGCGGCCGATTCGCGCGCGCGGCATTGGCGCAGCCCCCACCAGGGCCGCCTGAAGCCCGGTTCGCCCGAGCACAAGCGCGCCATGTGCGCGATGTTCGCCGAGACCTTCAACCCCTACAAACCCAGCGTCATCAACTGGCCCAAGCTGGATGCCGAGGCGCTGCACCGCATCACCACCCTGCCCATCTGGGACATCGCGGTGCAGACCGAGGGCAAGGCGCGGCTGCGGATGTCCGCCTATGCCGAGACCCTGACCGACCCCGAACTGCGCGAGACCATCGCCCGCAACGGCTGGGAGGAGAACCGCCACAAGGAGGTGCTCTCCAAGCTGGTCGAGGCCTATGGCATCCCGCTGGCGCCCGAGCCGGAATACGTGAAGCCCAAGGACACCGAATGGGCGTACATGGTCACCGGCTTCAGCGAATGCGTGGACAGCTTCTTCGCCTTCGGCCTCTTCGAGATGGCCCGCCAATCGGGCTTCTTCCCGGAGGAATTGACCGACACCTTCGAGCCGGTGATGCAGGAGGAGTGCCGCCACATCCTGCTCTTCGCCAATTGGCTGGCCTGGCACCGCGCGACCATGCCGGTCTGGCGCCGCCCCTGGTTCGAGATGCGGGTCTGGGCCGTCTGGGTCTTCCTGGGCTGGGAGCGCATCGGCCTCGCCAAGACCGTGGATGGCGAGGGCAAGGAGCAGAAGCAGGACAACAACTTCACCGTCACCGGCGGCAAGGCGATGACGGCGAAGGAGTACACCATGGCCGAGATCATGGATCTCTGCCTCGCCGAGAACGACCGCCGCTTCGCGGGCTATGACGAGCGGCTGCTGCGCCCGACCACCATGCCCTTCCTGGTGCGGCTCGCCCGGCGCTTCATGCGCTCGCCCAAACCGGCCTGAGATGGAAGCCGGGCTCGCCCCCGCCCTCCTGGAGGCGAGCGCGCTGGCGGCGCGCAGCGCCCTGCTCGGCGGCGCCGCCTTCCTGCTGGCGGTAGCGAGCCCGCTGGCGCGCCGGCTGCCGGCGGGCCAGGCCGCCACGCTCATGGCGGCGACGCAGCTCTTCCTGCGGCTGGCGGCGCTGGCCACGATGGCCCTCGCCGTGGCGCAGCTCGTGGCCGGGCAATTCGGCGCGGTGGGCGTGCTGCTGGCCGCCGCCGTGCCGCTGGTGCTGGCCCCGCGCGAGGGGCCGGCGCCGCGCCTCGCCCTCGTCATCCTGGGCTTTGCCGCGCTGGTGATGGTGCTGGGCGTCACCGAGGGACGGCTCAGCCTGCTGCAGCCGGGCAGCGTGACGCTCGCGACCCTGCTGCGCGAGGCCGGGGCGGCGCTCTGGATGGGCAACCTGCCGCTGCTCTGGATGCTGCTGCGACCGAACTGGCCGGCTTCGGTGCCCCAGGCCATCGGCATCCGGCATGCGGGGCTGATGCTGGCCGGCATGGCGCTGGTGGCGGCGGGGCTGTTCGTCGCCGCCCCCCATCGCACCCTGCTTTTCGGGCCGGAGGCCCTGCCGCTGCTGGCGGTGACGGCGGGCTTCGTGCTGCTGGCGCAGCTCGCGGCGGGCTTGCGCGTCCTGCTGCTGCTGGCCGCCGGGCGCGCGGCGCCGGCCGGGCTCTGGCTGCCGCGCCTGCGCTGCGTGGTGGAGATAGAACTGCTGCTCTCCCTCGTGCTCTGCGGCCCCATCGTGGCGCTGTTCCGGCTGGGCGCGCAGGGGCTGGAGCCGGCGGCCACGCCCGACCTCGCGGCGCTGGTGCCGCGGTTCGGCCTGCATGCCCTGGGCCCGGCCGAGACCGGCGGCCTCGTGCTGCTGCTCATCGCGCTGCTGGCCTGGCTGAACCGGCTGGGCGGCGCCCCGCTCGCCCGCTTCGCGCCGCTCCTGCTGCTGCCGCTCGGCCTCGGCCTCGCCTGGGGGGCGCAGGGTGTGGCGCTGGCGCTCGCCCTGCTGGTGATCGTGGCGGGGCTGGCCGAGGCCTGGGTGGTGTTTCGCGGCAGCGCCGGCGGCCCCGGCATGGTGCTGCCCTTCGCCGTCATCCTGGGCGTGATCCTGGTGCTGGCGGGGGCGCCGCCGCGCTGGGCGCTGCTGCCCTGCTTCCTCGCCACGCTCGCGCTGCTGATCCGCTGGGCCGAGCTCCGCCTGCCCGACCGGCGCGACGGCGCCGCCATGGCGCTCGCCTGGCCCGTCGTGCTGGGCGCGCTCGGCCTCGTCCTGGTGCTCGCGCATGACAGCTGATCCGGCGGCCGCGCTCGGCCGCATCGTGGTGGCGCTGGTGCGGCTCTCGCTGCGCCGGACGATCCTCATGCTGCTGCTGCTGGCGCTCGGCACGGGCGGCGCGGGCTGGCTCGCCGCCACGCGCTTCACGCTCGATTCCGACGTGACGAAGCTCTTCCCGCAGGACCTGCCCTGGCGCCTCGCCGAACGGCAGATCGAGACGGCCTTCCCGCAGCGGCAGGACCTCATCGTCATCGTGCTCGACGCCGGGGAGGCGCGCGAGGCCGAGCGCCGCGCCGCCGCGCTGGCGGGCGCGCTGCGCGCCCATCCCGGCCTGTTCCGCAGCGTGCGCCGGCCGGATGAGGGGCGCTTCTGGGCGACGCAGGGCCTGCTCTATCTCGACCTGCCCGAGGTGCAGTCCATCACCGAGCAGATCATCGCGGCGCAGGGCCTGCTCGGCCCCTTCGCGGCCGATCCGAGCCTGCGCGGCGTCGCGGACCTGCTGCGCCTGATGGGCGAGGGCCTCGCGCGCGGCGAGGCCGATGCGGCGCGCCTCGCCGCCCCGCTGGCCGCCTTCGCCGATGCGGCGGAGGCGGCGCTGCAGGGCCGCGTCGCGCCGCCCGACTGGGAGCGGCTGCTGACCGGCCGCGCGCCACGCCCGCTCGAACTCCGCCGGCTGATCCTGGTGCAGCCCGCGCTGGACTATGAGCAGCTGACGGCCGGCGCGGCCGCGACCGAGGTGATCCGCGCCGAGGCCGCGCGGCTTGGCATCCCCATCCGCCTGACCGGCCCCGTGCCCATGGCCGATGAGGAATTCGCGACCGTCAGCGCGGGCGCGGTGGAGAACAGCATCGTCTCCTTCGTGCTGGTGGGCGTGCTGCTCTGGATGGCCTTGCGCTCCTGGCGGCTGATCTGGCCGCTGCTGGTGCTCATCGTGGTGGGGCTGGTCTGGACGGCGGGCCTCGGGCTTTTGCTGGTGGGCAGCTACAACCCGCTCTCCATCGCCTTCGCCGTGCTCTTCATCGGCCTCGGCGTGGATTTCGGCATCCAGTACGCGGTGCAATACCGCGCCGAGCGCGCGCATCTGCCCGAGCTCCGGCCCGCGCTGGAACAGGCGGCGCGCGTCGCGGGGCCGGGGATGACGCTGGCCGCGCTGGCGGTGACGCTGAGCTTCCTCTCCTTCTGGCCGACCGATTACCGCGGCGTGGCGGAACTCGGCCTGGTCGCCGCACTCGGCATGGTGATCGGCTGGTTCCTGGCGATGACGCTGCTGCCCGCGCTGCTCGTCGTGGCGCGCCCGCGCGGCGAGGCGCGGGAGGTGGGCTACCCGGCGCTTCGCCCCGTGGATGGCTGGCTCTCCACCAATGCCGGCGGCGTTGCCCTGATGGCGCTGGCGCTCGCCGCCATCTGCGTGGCGAGCCTGCAATGGCTGCGCTTCGACACCAACCCGATCAACCTGCGCGATGCCGGGGCGGAATCTGTCGCCACCTGGCGCGACCTCGCCCGCAGCGCCGAGACCAATCCCAATACGCTGGAGGTGCTGGCGCCCGACCTCGCGGCGGCCGAGGCGCTGGCGCGGCGCCTCGCCGCCCTGCCCGAGGTGGCGCGCGCCACCACGCTGGCCGATTTCATCCCGGGCCAGCAGACCGAAAAGCTCGCGCTGATCGAGGATGCGGCCATGCTGCTGGGCCCGGCGCTGGCCGCCGAGCCGCGCCCCGCGCCCGATGCGCTGGCGGTGGTGGCGGCGCTCCGCGCGGCGGCGAGCGAGCTGGTGCCGCTCGGCGGCGAGGCGGCGCGCCTCGGCCGCGCGCTCGCGCTGCTGGCCCGCGGCGGCGCGGAGCCGCGCGAGGATTTCGCCGCCGCCACCGTCCCGGGCCTCGCCGAGCTTCTGGGCCGCATACGCGACATGCTGGCGGCCCAGCCGGTGACACGGGAAAGCCTCCCGCCCGAGATCCGCGCCGAGTGGATGACGCCCGATGGCCGCGCCCGGGTGGAGGCCGTGCCCAACCCCATCGCGGCGGACGAGACGACGCTGCTGACGCGCTTCGCCGCCGCCGTGCGCGCCGTGGCGCCCGACGCCACGGGGCTGGCCGTCTCGATGCAGGAATCCTCGGCCACCATCCAGCGCGCCTTCCTGCAATCGGGCGTGCTGGGGCTGGTCTTCGTGCTGGCGCTGCTGTGGCTCACGCTGCGCTCGCTCAGGCTCTCGCTGCTGGCGCTCGCGCCGCTCGCGCTCGCCGGGCTGATGACCATGGCGCATTGCGCGCTGCTGGGGCCGGACCTCAACCTCGCCAACATCATCGCGCTGCCGCTGCTCTTCGGGCAGGGTGTCGCCTATGACATCTACTTCGTGGCGGCCTGGCAGCAGGGGCGGCGCGACCTGCTGGCGAGCCCGCTGAACCGGGCGGTGATCTACTCCGCGGTCACCAATGCGGCGGCCTTCGGGGCGCTGGCGCTCTCGCCCCATCCGGGCACGGCCAGCATGGGCGTCGTCCTGTCGGTCAGCCTGGTCTATTCGCTGCTCTGCGTGATGCTGGTGCTGCCCCCGCTCCTCAAGCTCTTCGCGCCCGCCCCCCGGGGCTGACGCCGCACCCTTGCATTTTGCAATGCCTCCTGCGGGATTCGCAGGCTGCATGCGGCCTGCAGGGCCGCGCACGCCCGGAATATTCTTTTATTTCTGAAGCTTGACAGCGAAGGCCCGCCTGCCGGCCCTGGCACACCGGCTGCAACACCCCAGGCACACAACACCTCCCAGGGGTTTCGCATCATGGTCCGTCCCATCATCACCGGTACCGCCAACGCCGACTGGCTGCACCTGCAGGCCGCGGCGAGCGCGATGGAGGTGACGACCGGCGCGGGCCATGACGGCATCTTCGCCGGCGCCTTCGACGACCTGCTGCGCGGCGGCACGGGCGATGACCAGCTCTGGGGCAATGCCGGCAACGACACGCTGCTCGGCGAGGAAGGCAACGACCAGGCCTGGGGTGGCGAGGGCCATGACAGCCTGGATGGCGGCGCCGGCAACGACCTGCTCTGGGGCGATGCGGGCCAGGACACCATCCTGGGCGGCGCCGGCAATGACCAGCTCTGGGGCGGCGAGGGCAATGACAGCCTGGACGGCGGCGCGGGCCAGGACCTGCTCTGGGGCGGCCAGGGCGACGACACCATGGCGCTCGGCGAAGGCAACGACCAGGCCTGGGGCGAGGACGGCCATGACCGCATCTCGACCGGCACTGGCAACGACACGGTCTGGGCCGGCCAGGGCGATGACAGCGTGGA
The DNA here is from genome assembly GCF_033547095.1 of Sediminicoccus rosea. Lineage (NCBI taxonomy): Bacteria > Pseudomonadati > Pseudomonadota > Alphaproteobacteria > Acetobacterales > Roseomonadaceae > Sediminicoccus > Sediminicoccus rosea. Next base: position 3,156,958 of record NZ_CP137852.1, read on the forward strand.
TGGCGGCGCGGGCGATGACAGCCTGACCGGCGAGGCGGGGAACGACACCATCCAGGCCGGCGAAGGCCGCAACATCGTCAGCGGCGGCCAGGGCGATGACAGCATCACCGCCGGCAGCGGCCATGACAGCATCACCGGCGACCAGGGCGACGACGTGATCGCCGCCGGCAACGGCAACAACACCATCCATGGCGGCGAGGGCCTGGACCGCATCACGGCCGGCACCGGCAATGACGTGATCACCGGCGGCAACGGCCATGACGTGATCGACGCGGGCGCCGGCAACAACACGGTCTGGTCCGGCCAGGGCGATGACAGCGTCACGACCGGCGCCGGCAATGACGAGATCGGCACGGACGAGGGCAATGACACGGTCCAGTCCGGCGCGGGCCATGACCGCGTCTATGGCAATGGCGGGCATGACAGCATCGAGGCCGGCTCGGGCAACGACGTCGTCACCGGCGACATGGGCAACGACACCATCAACGGTGGCGCCGGCAATGACAGCCTCTACGGCGGCGAGGGCCAGGACCGCATCGTGGCCGGCGAAGGCGCCGACCGCGTGCAGGCCGATGGCGGCAATGACACGGTGATCCACAGCCGCGGCGCGGTGAATGGCGACTTCTTCAACGGCGGCGCGGGCTTCGACACGCTGGCCTTCGACATGACGCTGGCCGATTGGCAGGACAGCGCCTTCCAGGCCGAGCTCGGCACCTACCTGGCGCGCCTGGCCGCGGGCAAGACCGGCCTGTTCGACTTCGCCTCGCAGGGCCTGAAGGCCACGAGTTTCGAGGCCGTCGCGATCACGGTGGACGGCGTGGCGATGGACCTCGTGGACGATGCGGTGACGGCGAAGGCCGATGCCTTCTCCGTGACGGAGGATGCGGCGAGCGTCAGCGGCAACCTGCTGGCCAATGACAGCGTGGCCGACCTGGTCGCCAAGATCGAGATCACCAGCGCGGCCACGGCCGGCACGCTGACCCTCGGCCAGAACGGCGCCTTCACCTGGGATGGCGGCGACGCCTTCCAGGCGCTGGCGGCGGGCGAGAGCCGCGCCATCACCTTCTCCTACCGCGTGACGGACATGGATGGCGACACCGGCACGGCGCAGGCCACCATCACGGTGCAGGGCCTGAATGACGGGCCGACCGCCATGGCCGACGAGAGCAAGACCGACGAGGACACGGCGATCAAGCTCGACCTGCTCGGCAATGACTCGGATGTGGACGGCGATGCGCTGACGCTGGTCAGCGTCTCCGCCTCCGACTACGGCGCGGCGATCAAGCTGGACGGCAATGCGGTGGTCTATGACCCGAGCGCCTCGGCCAAGCTCCAGGCGCTGGGCGCCGAGGAGACGGCGACCGACAGCTTCACCTACACGGTGCGCGATGCGAATGGCGCCGAGGTGACGCAGACCGTGACGATCACCGTCGCCGGCCTTGCCGACAAGGCCGAGAGCCTGCTGGTCAACTCCTTCGAGGACGACCTCGGCAAGGGCTGGCAGGACACGGGCGATGTGGAGACCGTGAAGGGCGGCACCGAGGGCAAGATGGCCGCGCGCCTCTCCACCGAGGACGCCAAGGACCAGAAGCAGGTCGAGGGCTGGCTGCAGCTGGAGAAGGGCACGCTCGACAAGCTCGGCTACGGCGATGCGGACGAGGGCTCGGCCATCCGCGGCAAGGTGGAGCTGGAAGTCGGCCAGACGCTGAACTTCGACTGGCTCTTCGGCGCCGCCGCCAAGTCCGGCGGCAATGACTTCGCCTTCGTCACGCTGCGCCATGACGGCGAGAACGAGGTGTTCGGCCTGGCCGACGTGAAGACGGTGGGCCAGGGCAAGGACAGCGGCTGGCAGAGCTTCTCCTTCACGGCGGACGAGGCCGGCGGCTACGAGATCGGCATCGGCGTGATGGATGTGGGCAGCAGCGACGGCCACAGCATCCTGATGCTGGACAACATCTGGATCGGCTGAGGCCGGGTGCCAGCGGCGGCGGCGGCGGCGACGTGCCGCCCCCGCAACTATTCGAACAACTTGCCATCTTCGAAAATCAGTGATGGTCTCTGCGGCGGGCGGGCCGACCGCCCCGCAACAAAGGGCTGGCGCGCCGCAACCGGCGACGCCAAGGCCCGCCGCCGGAGGAGCCCGTCTTGATGCACACGCCCCCCATCGGGCCGCGCCTCGCGCGCCGTTCGGTCCTGGCCGGCGCCGCCCTGCTGCCGCTCTCCGCCCGCGCCGCCCTGCCCGACCGGCCGGTCCGCATCGTGGTGGGCTTCGCCCCGGGCACCGGGCCGGACCTGCTGGCCCGCCTGCTGGCCGATGCCCTGAAGGACGTGCTGCCCGCCGGCGCGATCGTGGACAACCGCGCGGGGGCCGGCGGCATCACCGCCGCCCTCGAAGTGGCGCGCAATGTCCGGCCGGACGGCACCACGCTGATGCTGGGGGGCGTGGGCCCGCTGGCCATGGCGCCCAGCATCTTCGCCCGCCTGGCCTATGATCCCGCGCGGGACTTCGCCCCCCTCTCCTTCCTTGCCGCGCTGGACTTCGCCTTCGTTGTGCCGAACAGCCTGCCGGTGGAGGATTTCGCCGGCTACCTGCGCTGGGGCCAGGCGCAGGGCCAGCTTCCCATGGGCACCTTCGGCGCCGGCACGCCCGGGCATTTCGGCGCCTCCATCCTCGGCGTCACCTCCCGCATGCCGGTGGAGGCGGTGCATTTCCGCACCACGGGCGATGCCATGGCGGCCTTGCTGAACGGCTCCATCCAGGGGCTGTTCGGGACCATCGCGCTGGTCGCGCCGCAGGTCCAGGCACGGCAGCTGCGCGCCCTCGCGGTCACGAGCCCGGCGCGCTCGGCCCTGATGCCGGAGGTGCCGACGATGGAAGAGCTCGGCCGGCCCGAGCTGACCTTCAATTCCTGGTTCGGCCTGGTCGCACCGGCCGCGACGCCGCAGCCCGTCCTGGCCGCGCTCGAGGCCGCGGTGCTGCGCGTCATGGCCACGCCCGAGATGGCGGCCCGCCTGCAGGAGCGCGGCTTCCGCCCCGCCGTCACGGGCCGCGCCGAATTCGAGACGCTGATGCGGCAGGAGACGGCCCGCTGGGCCGAGGTGGCGCGGCTGACGCAATTCCGCGCCCTGGACTGAACCCCCACAACCGCGCAGGAGAGCCGCATGCAGCCCGCACCCGCCCTGGAGTTCCTGTGTTCCGTCGCGGTCTCGGTCGGCCCGCCCGTGACGGTGGGCGCGGGGCCCATGGGAATCCGGCGCATCATCCCGATCCTGGGCGGGCAGCTCACCGGGCCGGGGCTTTCCGGCGAGGTGCTGCCGGGCGGGGCCGACCACCAGATCATCCGCCCGGACGGCGTGGTGGAGCTGGTCGCGCGCTACACCGTCCGCCTGCCCGACGGCGCGCTGGTCTATGTGGTGAACAGCGGCATCCGCGACGCCTCGCCCGAGGATACGGCGCGGCTGCTGCGCGGCGAGCCGGTGCCGCCGGAGCGCGTCTATTTCCGTACGGCGCCTGTGTTCGAGACCGCCTCGCCCGCGCATCAATGGCTGCACCGGCGCCTCTTCGTCGGCTATGGCGAGCGCCAGCCGGAGGCGGTGCTGCTGCGGATTTTCACGCTCTGAAGCCTGGTGCGTCGAGGCGGAATCGCCGAACCGCTGAATGATCCTCCCAGCGGGGTCTGCCGCTCAGCCGGGGGCCTGGCCGGGTTTTTGTTGCTTTTCGTTCATCTTTCGGCATTCCTTCGAAAAAATGAATCGGAGGACATGTTCCATGCGTCGTCGCCACCTGCCCGGCCTCACCCTCCTGCTCGCCGCGCCGGCGGTCCATGCCCAGGTGCCATGGCCCGACCGGCCGGTGCGGATCATCGTCCCCTTCCCGCCCGGCCAGAGCACCGACATCGTCGCCCGGCTGGTGGCGGACGAGCTCTCCCGCCGCTGGCCGCAGCGCGTGGTGGTGGAGAACCGCGCGGGCGGCGCGGGCGTCCCGGCCATGGAGGTGGCGGCGCGCGCCGCGCCGGACGGCACCACCCTGGTCGCGGGCTCGATCGGCCCCATGGCCGTGAATGCGGCGGTGATCCCGCGCCTCTCCTATGATCCGGAGCGGGACTTCACGCCGCTGACCAATCTCAGCCTCGTGCCGCTCTGCATCGTGGCGCATCCCGGGTTCCCCGCGAATGATCCGGCGGGCTTCCTGGCCGCGGCGCGGGCCGCGACGCCGCCGCTTTCCATGGCCACGGCCGGGCCCGCCTCGGGCGCGCACATGGCGGCCGAATTGCTGGCGCATCGCCTCGGCATCCAGCTCAGCATGGTGCATTACCGGGGCAGCGGGCCCGCCATCACCGACCTGATCGCCGGCACCGTGCCGCTGATGAGCGACAGCCTGGCCTCCGCCCTGCCCAATGTGCGGGCGGGGCGGCTCAAGCTCATCGGCGTCAGCACGCGCGGCCGCGTCTCCTGGGCGCCGGAGGTGCCGAGCTTCGCCGAGACGGTGGCGCCGGGGCATGAGGCGGTGGGGTGGAACGGCCTCGCCGCGCCGGCCGGCCTGCCGCCCGAGATCGCGGCCCGCATCAATGCCGATGTGACGGCCATCCTGCGCGACCCCGCCGTCATCGCGCGCATCGAGGAGGCGGGGATGCTGGCCGATCCGCAGAGCCAGGCGCAATTCGCGGCCTTCCTGCGCGCCGAGATCCAGCGCTGGCGCGAGGTGGCGCGGATGGCGAATGTGACGCTGTAGCGGGTTTCGGCCGCTGTGCGGGCCGCGCGGATATGCTTTGCTGCGGTCAGAAAAAACCGGAGGAAACCCCATGCTCACCCGCCGCCTCACCCTGGCTGCGCCGGGCCTGCTTGCCCTGCCCGCCGCCGCGCAGACCTGGCAGCCCGAACGCGCCATCACCATGATCGTCGCCTTCGCGCCCGGCGGCGGCACGGATGTCGCGGCCCGCACGTTGGCCCGCTTCATGGAGCGCGAGCTCGGCCAATCCGTCGTCGTCCACAACCGCGCGGGGGCGGGTGGCGAGGTGGGCTGGGCGGAGCTGGCCCGCGCGCGGCCGGACGGGCTGACCATCGGCTTCATCAACACGCCCAACCTCGTCACCATTCCGATCGAGCGGCAGGCGCGCTTCAAGCTGGAGGATTTCGCCCCGATCGCAAATGTGGTGGATGACCCCGGCGGCTTCTGGGTGCTGCCCGACAGCCCCTGGCGCAACCTGAACGACCTCGCCGCCGCGGCCCGCGCGGCACCGGGGACCATCAGCTACGGCACCACGGGCGTCGGGTCGGACGACCACCTGGCGACGCTCGCCTTCGAGCGGCTCACCGGCACGCGGCTGCTGCACGTGCCTTTCAACGGCTCGTCGCAGGTGCGCAACGCGATCCTTGGGCGGAACATCCAGATCGCCGCGATGAACATGGGCGAAGGTGTGGGCGATTTCCGCCAGGGCGTGCTGCGCCCGCTCGGCCAGATGGCCGAGACGCGCTGGGCCAACACCAATGATGTGCCGACCTTCCGCGAGCAGGGCTTCGACGTGGTGGATGGCTCGCTGCGCGGCCTCGCGGCGCCGGCCGGCACGCCCGCACCGGTGCTGCAGCGCCTCGCCGCCGTGGTGCGCTCCGTGATGCAGCATCCGGACTTTGTGGCGGCGGCGACGCAGCAGCAATTGCCGCTGCGCTTCCTCGACCCCGACCAGCACCGCGCCGTGCTCTTCGCGATGCGCGAGAACTACCAGCGGATGTGGACGCAGCACCCCTGGCGGGAGTGAGCCCTCAGGGGCGGATCACCGCCGCATAGACCATGGCCTGGCGCAGCTTGGCGAGGTTGAGCCGAAGCCCCACGGGCAGCGCCGGCCAGAGGGCGAGGTGCCATAGCATTGCCTTCAGCCAGCCCCAGCCGCTGATGGGGCGCAGTGCGCGCATCAGCGGCCAGAGGCGGTGGCGGCGCACCGCCTCCGGGTGCGCCTCGGCCAGCAGCGCGTAGTTGCCGACCGAGCGATCAAGCCGGCCGAGCCAGGCGGCATCCGCATGGTGCTCCATGTGCGAGACGCTGTTGTCCACATGGCGCACGGGCGCATGCGGGCGGATCCGCAGCGCCCAGTCCGTGTCCTCCCACCCCCAGCCGGTGAAGCGCGCATCGAAGGGCGCGCGCAGGAACAGCTCCCGCCGGAGCTGGAAGTTGGCGGAGAGGAAATTGCCCTCCGGATCGCGGTTGCGCTCCGCGGCGGGAATCCATTCGCGCTTGCGGCTATGCGCCTCGAAGAGGCGCGCATCGCGCGGCGCGGGCGGGCAGCGCTGGCCGGTGCGGCCGCCGCAGGTGACGGCATCGGGCGCTTCGCGTGCCGCCGCCAGCGCGCGGGCGACGAAGCCCGGCGCGTCCGGCAGGGAATCCGCGTCGAGAAAAAGGATGTGCGTGCCCCGCGCGGCCTCGGCCAGCGCGTTGCGCGCGCCCGAGCGGCCGAGATTCCGCGGCGCCAGGGCGAAGCCTGCCGCGAGGCCCAGCGCCTCGGCCATGGCCAGCACCTCCTCCTGCCCGGCCAGCGCCGGGTTGCCATCCACCAGCACCAGCAGCTCGACCACGCGCGGGTCGGGCAGCGTCGCCATGCCGTCGAGCAGTTCCGCCACGAGGGGGCGGATGTCGCGGTCATAGGTCGGCACGAGGATGGACAATTCGGGCCGGGCGTTGGGCCGGGCCGGCGTCTCCCGCATCATCGTGCCCCTCCCCTGAGCGCCAGCGCCCAGACCAGCGCTACCGTCAGCGCCTGCACGCCGAGCCGCGCGAGGATCGCGCCCTCCAGCCCCAGGAGCGGCGTCAGCACCCAGCACATCCCGAGCGTCAGCGCGAGCGACACCACCACCACGCCCAGCCGGTGCGACTGGCGGCCAACGGCGGTCAGCAGGTCGGCGCCGATGACGAAGGCGCCGAACAGCGCGGGCATGGGCGAGAGCCAGCGCACGAGGCCGGGCAGCGCCGCATAGGCCGCGCCGAAGACCAGCGGCAGCAGCCAGGCGAAGAGCAGCAGCCCAAGCCCGCCCGCGGCACCGAGCGCCACCGCCATGCCGAGGCTGCGCCGCGCGAGGCGGCGGCACTCGGCCGGGTCTTCCGCCGCCAGCTTGAACATGCGCGCATAGACCGCGTAGCCGAGGGCGCGGATGGGCAGCGACACCACATCCACGATGCGGAAGGCCGCGGCATAGAGGCCGGCGGCCTCGGCACCGAGGAATTGCAGCACGATCGGCTTGTCGAGATCCTTCACCGAGGCCTGGAGCGCGGTCTCCGCCGCGAAGGCCAGGCCCTCGCCCCAGAGGCCGGGAATCCAGCCCAGGCGCGGCCAGCCATGGTCGCGCACCACGAGCCAGAGGCAGACGAGGGCGGAGACCGCCGTCGCCGCCGCATACCAGGCCGCCCACACGCCGATGGTCAGCGGTGCGTGGAGGAGGCCGGCGAGCAGGATCGCGCCCAGCCGCAGCGCGCCGGGGATGACGGTCACCGCGGCCTGCCGCCTCGAATGGCCGGCGGCCATGCTGATGGCGATGGCGAGATTGGCCCAGCGCCCGAGCCAGAGATCCGCCAGCAGCACCAGCGCCAGCGCCAGGGCGCCGATGCGCCCCGCCTCGATCAGCGGCAGCAGCAGGAAGAGCAGCAGCCCGAGCGGCAGCGCGGTGACGAGGATGGAGAGCAGCCCATGCCCCACCCAGCGCCGCATCGCCTCGGGGTTGCGCGCCACCTCGCGGATCAGCAACTGGTCGCTGCCCCAGCCCACGAAGCTGCCCACCGCGACGGTGATGGCGGTGAGTGCGGCGAAGAGGCCGTAGCCCTCGGGCCCCAGCAGGCGCAGCGCCAGCAGCAGCCAGCCGATCTGCGTCAGCAATTGCAGGCCGAAGCCGCCGAACAGCACCGAGACATCGAAGGCCAGCGCGCGGGCCGGCAGCAGGCGCATCAGCCGCGCCTTCATGGGCGCAGCGCGCCCGCGATGGCGTGCCAGATCGGCTTCTTCTGCATCTCGCGGTCAAGCGGCTGGCTGCGCGAGGGCAGGCCGTCCCGCCGGCGGGCGAAGGCGCTGTCCTGCTGCCAGGACTGCACATCGGAGAGGCCCCACATGATGAGCATCTTCGTCGCCGGCTGGTCGAGGGCGACACGCAGGAAATCGGCCACCATCGCGGCGCCCTCGGCATCGCGGGCGGCGATGTCGGCCGGCAGCAGACGGTCCACGATGTCGAGCTCGGTCACCTCGATGGCGAGGCCCATTCCCGCCACCTCGCGCAGGAAGCGGGCCAGGCGCGCGGCGCCGAAAGGTGCCGAGCGCGGCGCCAGATGCGCCTGGAGGCCGAGCGCCTGGACCGGCGCGCCCGCGCGCAGCAGGCCCTCCAGCAGGCGCAGCATGGTGGCGCGGCGGCGCTCCTGCCGGCGGTCGCCCAGCTCCAGGTCGTAGTCGTTCACCACCAGCCGCGCGCCCGGATCGGCCTCGCGCGCCCATTGGAAGCAGAGGCGGATCACCTCGGGATCGGCGAGCGGGCTGTCGCGCAGCCCGTCCTCGCCCAGCGGCTCGTTCACCACATCCCAGGAGGCGATGCGGCCGCGCCAATGGCCGGCGACGGTGCGGATATGGCGCTCCAGCGTCGCGCGCAGCGTGGCGGCCGGCAGGGCGGCGGGGTCGAACCAGCGGGGCAGCGCCTCGTGCCAGACGAGGGTGTGGCCGCGCAGGCCCATTCCGTTCGCGCTGGCGAGGGCGGCGATCTCCTCGGCCGGGGCGAAGTTGAAGGCCTCAGGCGTGGGGCGCAGCGTGTCCCACTTCAATTCGAGGCCGGGTGCGAGCAGCGCGGCATCGCGACGGAGCGGTGGGAGCAGCGCGGGATAGTCGCGCAGCTGCCCGCGCGTGACCATGGCGCCGATGGCGAGGCCGCGCGCCTCGGCCAGCGCGCGCAGACCCGCCTCCTGCGCCCCGGCCTCCTGGGCGAAGGTGGCGGCGGCGAGGGTGCTGCCCAGCAGGGCGCGGCGGGTGAGCCTCATGCGCGCCCCGTCATCCGGCGGAACAGGCGCTGGCGGCGGGCGAAGCGCTCGAGGCCGGCGGCATCGTCCAGATAGGCGCGCAGCAGGCCGGCATCCTCCCAGGGCACGTCATGCCAGGCTCCGTTCAGATAGGGTGAGTGTGGGTCGCGCAGCCATTCGCCTGGGAACAGCGCGATCTCGGTGCCGGGCGCGGGGATCGGCGCGGCGGCCGCCTCCCCGCCCCGCAGATGCGCGGCATAGGCGGCGGCGAGCCCGCCGCCCAGGTGGCAGATCGGCGTGGCGCGCGGGTTCATCTCGATCAGCAGCTTGCGGCCGGTGCCTCGCTCCACCACGAAATCGAAGCCGAGGAAGCCCGACAGCCCCAGTGATTCCGTCATCGCCGCGGCACTCGCCGCCATCTGCGCGTCGTCCACCACGCGCACCACGGTGGCGGGCGCGGTCGCGCTCGCGGCGTGCAGCACCTCCACCGAGAGGCCGGCCAGCACGCGGCCGCGCTCGGCGATGACGGCACGGTTGGCGGGGTGGCCCTCCACGAAATCCTGCAGGTCCGGCACGCCCGGGCGCCACTCGCGCCGGGCGAAGAGCGGGTTCAGGCTGCCCTCCCAGGCGGCGAGCTTGAGCGACTGCATCAGCGTGGGGGCGGCCGTGGCCCGCGCGAAGGCGGGTGCCGCCTCGGTGGCGTCGCGCAGCACCTGCACGCCGGCGCCGCCCCAGGAGCCATCGGTCTTCAGCACGCGGGGCAGCCCGCCCTCGGCAATGGCGGCTTCGAGCGCGGCGAGGCCCGGCACCGGGCGCGTGCCCGGCATGGGCAGGCCGAGCCGCGCCGACAGCGCCATCTGCGCCGACTTCGCGGCCGCGACGGGATAGCCCGCCGGATCGCCCAGCGAGGCCTCGATCAACGCGCGGAGATCATCCTCGGCATGCAGCGCGCGCAGCAGGGCGGCGGCGCGGTCATCGGCCGGCACGGCGCGGTCGGGGCGGGCCGCGCGCAGCGCCCGCGCCAGATCCGCGCCCATGGACCAAGGGCGCAGCACATGGTTCCGCACGGGTGCGGCCGAACGCGCCAGCAGCGAGCCGCGCGGCGAGGCGCCCTCCACCACGCAGCCGGCCGCGTGCAGCGCCATGGCGAGCCGCGCTGCCACCGTCCAGGGCTGGGTGGAGACGACGAGGAGCCTCACGCGCGGAAGGCCCGCGCCAGGCGCCACCAGGTGATCTTGCCCGCCACTTCCGTGAACTTCACCGATTGCAGCGCGGCCGGCCGCCCGCCGCCCCTGAGCGCCGCCAGCGCCCAGCGCAGCCCGACGAGCCCCAGCTGCACCACGCCCTTCGCCATCAGCAGCAGCCCGTCGCGCGCCGGCGCCTTCGAGCGGCGCAGCAGCACGGTGCCGTAGATCTGCCCGGTGCGGAAATTCCGGCCGCGCATATAGGCGAGCGTCGCGCGGTCGGGCGGCACCAGCTCATGCACCACCGCCTCGGCGCACCAGACGAAGTGGCGCCCCTGCTCGAAAAGCCGCAGGAAGAGGTCGAAATCCTCGCCGCCGCAGCGGCCGAGGAAGGGGTCGAAGGGCTCAGGCCCGTCCAGGCAGGTGGCGCGCATCAGCAGGGAATTGCCCGTGCCGATCCAGCGGCCGGAGACGCTCTCGTCATGCCGCAGCGTGAGCCGGCTGCCGGTCGGCCAGGACAGCTTGCGCTCATAGCTGCGCCCCGTGGGGTCCCAGGCAGGCGGCCCGCCGGGGAATTCGGGGATGACGGCGCCGAAGACCAGATCCGCGCCCGTCGCCACCTGCGTCGCGATCAGCGCGTGCAGCCAGCCCGGCTCGCAGCGCTCGTCATCATCGAGGAAGACCACGCGCTCGCCGGTGCTGGCCGCCACCCCCGCATTCCGCGCAAGCGAGATGTTGGGGTCGGGTGCGGCGAGGTAGCGCAGCGGCAGGCCCGGTGCCGCGATCATCGCCTCCACCGCCGCGCGGGCGTTGGAATCCGGGGAATTGTCGACCACCAGCACCTCCGCCGCCTCGCCCGCGGGCAGGGCCTGCTCGCGGGCGGTGGCGATGGCGCGCGCCAGCGGGCCAGGGCGGTTGAAGGTGCAGATGACGACGGTGGTGCGCGGCATGATGCGCAGCTTTCGGCCGAAGGGCGCAAGCATGCAAGCGGCCCGGGTTTGCCAGGCGTGCAGGCTTGCCGCACGGTGCGCGCCATGCCGCTGAACGACCCCGCCGCCCATCTCCCCGCGCTCGACGGGTTGCGGGCGGTCTCCATCCTGCTGGTGATCGTCTCCCATGTGGGCTTCGGCGGCATCGTGCCGGGCGGCCTCGGCGTCACGCTGTTCTTCGGCATCAGCGGCTTCATCATCACCCGGCTGCTGCTGGCGGAATGGGCGGCGCATGGGCGCATCGCCTTCGGTGCCTTCTATGCGCGGCGGGTGCTGCGCCTCTCGCCCGCGCTGCTGGCCTATGCCGCCTGCGCCGGCCTCGCCATGGCCGCTCTCGGCGCGCCCTTCGTCCTGGCGGAATGGCTGGCCATGCTGTTCTACGGCGCCAACTACTATGCCCTCTGGGTGGGCTTCCCGGACAACCCGGCCCTTGCCCCGCACCCCTTCAGCATCCTGTGGTCGCTCGCGGTGGAGGAGCATTTCTACCTGCTCTTCCCCGCGCTGCTGGTGGCCCTGGTGCGGCGCGGCTGGTTCCTGCCGGCCATGGCGATCGGCTGCGCCGCCTCGCTCGCCTGGCGCTTCGTGGTGCATGCGGCCTGCGGCACGGGTGGCGGGCCGGAGGCGCTCTGCGGCACCTTCCCCGCCTATCGCATCCACATGGCGACCGACACGCGGCTCGATGCCATGCTCTATGGCTGCGCCATGGCCTGGCTGTGCCGGCCGGGCGCCATGCCGGACTGGGTGCAGGCGCGCTGGCCGCTGCTGCTGGGCGGCGCGATGGTGATGACGAGCCTGCTCCTCCGCGACGAATCCTTCCGCGAGACGGCGCGCCACTCCCTGCAATCGGGCGGCATCGCGCTGGCGCTCGGCTCGCTGCTCTTCTCCCCCCACTGGGGACGACTGCGCGCGATCCTCTCCTGGCCGCCGGCGCTGCTGGTGGGGCGGATGAGCTATGTGCTCTACCTGTTTCATTGGCTGGCGGTCGGCCTCGCCTGCGCCGCGACGGGCGAGGCGATGCGCGAGGCACCCTACGGCGCGGCCTGGTATGCGGTGTTCCTGGTCGCGACTCTGGTGCCGACCGCGGCGGTCTATTGGGGCATCGAGCGCCCAGTGGCGCGGCTGCGCCGCCGGTTGCGCCACTGATCCGTCAATCGGGCGTCACTGGCCTTTCGGCACCTTGCGCATGACGCGCAGCAGGCGCGGCGCCTCGAGCAGGTAGCGGCGCCAGAGGCGGCGCGGCTCACTCGCCAGCCGGTGCAGCCATTCGAGGTGGGCGCGCTGCATCCAGGCGGGCGCGCGGGCCTTGGCCCCGGTCACGAATTCCAGCGCCGCGCCGAGGCAGAGCCCGAGGCCGGTGGCGCCGCCCGCCGCCTGGATGCGCGCGGCCAGCTTCTCCTGCTGGGGCGAGCCCACGCAGAGGAAGACGAAGCGCGCCGGATGCGCCTGCACGAAGGCGACCGCCGCCTCCACCGCCGCCTCATCGCGGATGAAGCCCATGGGCGGGTCATGGTGGAACAGCGCTGTCAGGCCGAATCGGGCGCGCAGGGAAGCGATCAGCGCCGGCGTCCCGCCGATCACGGTCACCGGCGTCGCGGGGCCGATCACACGGGCGAAGAGCGCGGCGGCGAGGTCGCTGCCCGGCGCCAGGTTCAGCCGCACGCCGCGCCGGCCGGCCAGCAGGCGCAGGATGCGGCTGTCATTCAGCGAGAGCCAGGCGCCGTCATACAGCGCGCGCAGCGCGGCATCGCCCGCCTCCAGCCGCAGCAGGTGGTCGGCATTGGGGGTAACGACATAGGCGAAGGGCAGGCCGGGGTCGCGCGCCGCCACCAGGGCCAACGCGCCCTCAAGGTCGAGGTCATCGAAACGGACACCCAGGAGACGAAGCGAAGGCGCGGTGCTCATGGTCGTTCCCTAGCATCGGCGCAATCGTTCATATACAGATGAATCGTCTGCATGGTGGCGGGGGGAAGTGGGGACTCTGGCCGAGGATCCGGGACGCATGGGCGGGGCGCTGACGGCAGCGCCGGCCGGCCCGCCGGCCCCGCGCGCGACCCTGCCGCCGGAAGAGCCCGGCTGGGGTGACTTCCGCGCCATGGACCTGCTGGTGACGGCGGCGCTGCGCTGGAAGCTCCTGCTGCTGGCCGCCCTGCTGCCCGCGCTTGCGGCGCTCGGCATCGCGCTTCTGGTCTCCCCCCGCTTTCCCGCCACCGCCATCCTGCTGGTGCAGACGGCGCGCGACGCCTCCTCCGCCGCCGACATCACCGGAATCGGGCCCAATGTGGTCTCGGTCGAGGTGCTCAAGGTGACGCGGGCCGAGGCGGAGATCCTCGGAAGCCCCGATGTGCTGCGCGCCGCCCTGCTCGCCAGCGGGCCCGGTGGGATCCTGGAGGAGCAGTCCCTGGCCGAGGGGCCCGATCTGGACCGCGCGGTGGAGCTTCTCGGCCGGGCGCTGCGCTGGGAGCTGGAGCCCGGCTCCAACCTGCTGCGGGTGACGCTGACCCTGTCCGACCGCGCGCGCGCGCTGCGCGGGCTGGAGGCCATCCTCACCGCCTATTTCGACCGCCGCGCCGTGCTGGCCGGCGATGACGGCGCCCGCCTGCTGGCCGCCGAGCTGGACCAGGCGAACGCCCGCATGCGCGCCGTGGATGAGCGCATCCGCGCCACGCGCGAGGGGGCGGGCGTGCTGGAAATCACCCAGGACATCCAGCTCGCGAACGCCCGTCGGGAGGAATTGAGCCAGCGCGAGAACCGCGCGCTGGAGGCGCTGGCCACCGCGCGCGCGCAGCTTGCCGCGGCGGAGCAGCAGCTCGCCGGGCAGCCGCCCCGCGTGCTGGCCTTCAGCGACACCACAAATCTCCGCAACAACGATGACAGCCGCAACCAGCTCAACCGCCTGCTGGCAGAGCGCGCGCACATGACCACGCAATACGCGCCCGACTGGCCCGGCCTGCGCGACCTGGACCGCCGCATCGCGACCCAGCGCGCGCTGGTGCAGCAGGAATCCGGCACGAACTTCACGACGACGCGCGAGGTTCGCAACCCGGCGCAGGAGCTGCTGAGCAACCGCGCCGTGACCGCGCGGCTCGACATGGAGACGCTGGCCGGCCAGCTGGCCGAGGTGACCCGCCAGCGCGAGGAGGCCGAGCGCCGCGGCCACGCGCTGCTGACCGCCGAGGTGACGCTGCGCGACCTGCAGCGCGAGCGCGAATCCCTGGAGGCCATCGCCCGCCAGCTCGCCACGCGCGAGGCGGCGCTGCGAATTGGCGAGGAAGCGCGCCGCCAGTCGCGCGCCGGCGTGCAGCTCATCCAGCCGCCCACCGCCCCGGTGAACGGGGAGAGCCTGCGCCGCGTGATCGCGGCCGGCGGCATCGTGCTCGGGCTCGGCCTCGCCGCCGGCCTCGCGCTGCTGATGACGCTGACGCGGCGCACCGCCGCCACGGTGGATGAGGCGGTACGCGCGCTGCGCCTGCCGGCGCTGGCCCGCTTCGGCGCGATGCCCGGCGCCGGCGCCGAACTCGCGCCGAACGCGCAGATGGAGGACCTCGCCTCGCTGCTCGGCGATGCGCGGGTGGATGGGGTGCGGCCGGCGGCGATCCAGCTTGTCGGCGCCGCCAAGGGCGACGGGCGGGCCGAGCTCGCCCGCGCGCTGGCGGTGACGCTGGCGCAGCGCGAGGGCGGGCGCATCGCGCTGGTGGACCTGCTGGGCGACGGGCGGGAGCACCTGGCGGCGCTGGGCTCCGCGCCGCAGGTGGGCGAGCGCCAGCCGGGCGAGATCCTGATGCTGCCGACCGTGCTGCCGCGCCTCTTCGTCTCCTTCGAGGCGGCGGAGTCCAACCTCGCCTCGCCCCGCGCCTCCTATGAGCGCGCGGCGCTCTACATGGACCGCATGCGCCGCGTCTTCGAGACCATCATCATCATCGCGCCCGACGAGCCGGAGAGCTACGCGCTGCGCCGCGTGGCCGCCGTGGTGGACGCGAACCTGCTGGTGGTCCGCGGCGAACGCACGGGGATGCGCCGTGCCCGCCACGCGCGCGATGCCGTGCTCTCGGCCGGGGGCGCGCTGCTGGGCCTGGCCTATACCGGGTTCCGCCAGGTGCTGCCGCGCCGCCTGCAGGGCTGGTCATGAGCACGACGCGGCGTGCGCTGCCCCTGCTGCTGGCCCCGCTGGTCGCCCCCCTGGTCGCCCCGCTTCTGGCCGGCTGCACCGGGCACGAGATCACCGCCAGCCCGCGCGGCGCGGAGCGCTTCCTGCCCTGGGACGACACGGCGCCCGAGTACCGCATCGCGGCCGGCGACCGGCTGCGCGTGCAATACCTGCTGACGCCCGAACTCAACGAGACGGCGCTGGTCGCCCCCGACGGCCAGGTGGCGCTGCGCGCCGCGGGCCGCGTGAACGTGGCCGGCCGCAGCCTCTCGGAGGCCGAGGCCGCGATCACCCAGGCCTCGCGCCGCTACCTCACGAATCCGGTGGTGACGCTCGGCATCGAGGAGGCGGCGGGCTCCGTCGTGCTGGTGGGCGGCATGGTCCGCAACCCGGGCCAGCACCCGCTGCCCGCGCGGCGCGGCGCGCTGGAGGCGGTGATCCGCGCCGGCGGCTTCACCGACGAGGCGCGGCTGAACGAGGTGGTGCTGATCCGCCGCGGCCCGGGGGACCTGCCCATGCTGCGCACGCTCGACCTGCGCGGCTTCGTCTCCGGCACCGTGCCGGAGGACGTGCCGCTGGCGGCGGGGGACATCGTCTATGTCCCGCGCTCGCGCATCGCGGAGGTGAACCTCTGGATCGACCAGTATGTGAACCGGCTGATCCCCTTCTCGCGCTCCTTCTCCTACTCGATCAACCGCATTCCCACGGTGGGCGGGACGATCTGATGCGGCGCGTGGTGCTGCCGCCCGGTGTGGCGCCGGTCCCGCCGCCCGCCACCCTGCCCGCCTTCGCCACCGTCGGGCCGGCCGTCCAGGCCGTGCTCGCCGCCTGCGCGGTGTTCCTCTACTCCGGCGCCAAGATCCAGTTCGGCAGCAGCTTCGCCGCGGCCGACCTCGGCGCGGTGGACCCGCTGAACCGCGCGCTTCAGCTCCTGCTGCTGGGCGGCTGCGGGCTGCTGGCGCTCTTTACCGGCTGGCGGGCCGCGCGGGTCGGCGTGCGGCTCTGGCCCTTCCTGCTGGTGCTGGCGCTGATCATCGCCTCGGCCGCCTGGTCGCAATCGAGCGGGCACACCATCCGCCGCTCCCTGGCCCTCATGGCGCTGGTGGCCTTCGTGGTCGCGACCGGGTCGCTCCTCGGCATCGGGCGGTTCTTCCGCATCCTGATGGGCGTGATGGCGGTGCTCATCCTCGCCTCCCTGGCCGAGGCCGCCCTCCGTCCCTCGATCGGCTTCGACACGGGGGATTATTCCAACGCCATCCGCGGCGTCTTCCCGCAGAAGAACGTGACGGGCATGGCGCTGCTCTTCACCGCGCTCGCGCTCTCCTTCCTGGTGCTGGAGCGCGGGCGCCTCCGCTGGACCGATGGCGCCTGGCTCGCCGTGCTGCTCGTGATGCTGGTGCTGGCGCGCTCCACCACCTCGCTGCTGCTGACGATGGTGGTGGCGGGCCTCACCCTGCTGGTGCTCTGGGCGGCACGCGGCGGGCTGTGGGGGGCGGTGGCGGCGCTGGTGGCGGCGGTGGGCGTGGCCGCGGGGCTCGTCGTCTTCGCCGGGATCGGGATGGAGGGGCTGTTCGACCTGATCGGCAAGGATTCCTCGCTGACCGGGCGCACCTTCATCTGGGATGGCACGTGGCAGATCATCGCCGGGCGGCCGCTGCTGGGGCATGGCTATGCCGCCTTCTGGCTGGAGAATTCGCGCAACGTCCGCAGCCTCGCCGAGCTGGTGGCGTGGGAGGTGCCCAACGCCCATAGCGGCTACCTGGAGGTGCTGCTGCAGCTCGGCTGGGTCGGGCTGGTGCTGGTGTGGCTGATGGGGGTGGCCACCCTCGTGCTCGCGCTGCGCGCGATGCTGCGCGGCCAGGTGGGGCTGGCGCTGTGGTCGCTGCTGGTGCTGGGCGTGGTGGGCATCCTGAACCGGACGGAATCCGTGCTGCTGAACCCGGATTTCCCCATGCTGTTCTGGCTGCTGGCGCTGGTGGCGCTGGGCGGGGTGCCGCCGCGGCGTCCCGCGCCATCCTAGCGCGCTCCGCGCCATCCCCAGCGCGCTCCGCGCGGGGGGGGGCCGGCTGAGCGTTGCCGACAAAACTCGTCATTCGGGCGAGCGCACACAAGTGTAGAGAGTTTCGGAGGCGAACCCCGGCGAGCAATAGGGCGAACCGGAGGGGAAGATCATCGCGTCATGGTTGTGGTGTCGTCGAATTTCATGGATTGTCTTGCAAAAATATTAGTCTTGGATCATTAATAGTGACACCCGACGCTTCCCCCGGCTCCGGAGCTCCTTCGAACCGCATGCTATCCCCCTACCCGCAACAGGATGCCGGCGCCGCAGCCGAGACGCAGCGCCCCTCTGCCCTGGCCGGCGCGCAGCCGGTCGCGGCCTTCACGCAGCTCGCCTCCCTGCTGGACCTGCTGGCCGTCCTGGTCGCGGGCCTG
Organism: Sediminicoccus rosea; assembly: GCF_033547095.1. Taxonomy (NCBI): domain Bacteria; kingdom Pseudomonadati; phylum Pseudomonadota; class Alphaproteobacteria; order Acetobacterales; family Roseomonadaceae; genus Sediminicoccus; species Sediminicoccus rosea. Next base: position 3,174,685 of record NZ_CP137852.1, read on the forward strand.
CTCTGGATGGACGCGCCGCTGGTCCGCCACGCCTTCACGCCGCTCGAGGCGCAGCTCATCGGCCTCGGCCTCGCGGCGTTCTGCTGGGCGGCGATGCTGGCGCTGACGCCGGCCACGCTGGGCCGCCTGCTCGACATGCCCTGGGCGATCGCCGATGCGGCGCTGCTGCCGGGCGCCATCGGCGGCGCCGCGGCGCTGCTCGCCTTCCTCGTGGCCGATCACAGCCTCGCCATGGCGCTGCTGCTCTGGCCGGCGGCGGCGCTTTCCATCCTGCTGCCGCTGCGCATCCTGCTCTCCGGCCTCGCCATCCGCGGCGTGCGGGATGGCTGGCTGCGCCGCCGCATCGCCGTGGTCGGCGCCACCGACATGTCGGCCGAGCTGATCCACCGCCTGACCGATCCCGCGAACCCCGAGATCCCGGACCTGGTCGGCATCTTCGACGATCGTGACGCCACGCGCCGGCCGCCCGAGGTGGGCGGCGTGGGCGTGCGCGGCGACATCGCGGAACTCTGCCACCGCGCCCAGACCGAGCGGCTCGACCTCATCGTCATCGCGCTGCCCTTGAGCCGCGCCATGGACATCCTGCGCTCGGTGCAGCAGGTGCAGGCGCTGACGGCCGAGGTGGTGGTGCTGCTCGAGGGGCAGAACGCGGCGCCGCAGGGCACCCGCGTTTCCGTCATCGCAGGCTATCCGGTGCTGCAGCTGGTGCGCCAGCCGCTGCAGCCGGGCGCGGTGCTGGCCAAGGGTGCGCTGGATTATGTGGTGGCGGCGCTGGCCCTGCTGATGGTCTCGCCCATCCTGCTGACCGCGGCACTCGCCATCCGCCTGAGCGGGCCGGGCCCGGTGCTGTTCCGCCAGCCCCGCGTCGGCCGCAACGGGCGCATCTTCCACATCCTGAAGCTGCGCACCCTGCGCTGGGACCCGGCGGATGACGGGACGCGCGGCGTGGTGGCGAACGACAAGCGCGTGACGCCCATCGGCCACGTGCTGCGCGTGCTCTGCGTGGATGAGTTGCCGCAGCTCATCAACGTGCTGCGCGGCGAGATGAGCCTGGTGGGGCCGCGCCCGCATGTGGCGCATATGCTGGTGGCCGGCCGCCCGATCGAGGAGCTGGTGCCCGGCTATGGCGCGCGGCACCGCATGAAGCCCGGCATCACCGGCTGGGCGCAGGTGAACGGGCTTTCGGGCACCATGTCCGACGTGTCCATGGCGCGGACCGTCATCGCGCATGACCTCGCCTATATCAGCGAGTGGTCGCTCTGGCTGGACCTGCGCATCCTGGCGCGCACGGCGGTGATCTCGCTCTTCGGGCGCAACGCCTTCGACGTGCAGCTCAGGGAGTGGAAGGGGCTCTAGCCCCCGTCCCCACCCTAGACGTCGAGCCAGCGCAGGCCGCCGGGCGGCGGCGGGATGTCGGGGTTCTTCGTCATCATCCCCTCCCAGACGCGGCGCGTGACGCGCTGCGCCTCGGCCATCAGTGCCGCCTCGTCCAGCGCCAGCATCTTGCGGTCGCGCAGCAGGAACTCGCCATCCACCATCACGGAATGCACCGCGCCCGGGTGGCCGTAATGCACCACGCTGGAGACGAGGTTGATGATCGGGCGCAGGCTCGGCGTGTTGAGGTCGAGGATGGTGAGATCCGCCTTCTTGCCCGCCTCGATCGAGCCGATGAGCGCGCTGGCGCCGACCGAACGCGCGCCATTGCGCGTGACCCCATCCAGCACCGCCTGAGGTGAGGGATTCACGCCCCCCTCGGTGGCCCGGCCGCGCCCGCCGCGATGGGTGATGAGGCCGATCTTCATGGCGTGGAACATGTCCTCCGTCATGTTGTCGGTGCCGAAGGCGATGTTCACGCCGGCATCCCGGATCAGGCCGAGCAGCGCCGTGTGCGGCCCGCGACGGGAGGAATTGGCCGGGCAATGCGCCATCTGCACGCCGCGGGCGGCGAGCAGTTCCACATCGGCTGGCGTGCAGAAGGTCCAATGCGCGCCGACCAGGTCGGGGCCGAGGAAACCCTCGCGGTCCAGATAGCCGGCGGGGGTGAGGCCGTCGCGCATCTTCGCCACCGCCTGCACCTCGTCCATGCTCTGGGCGAGGTGCACGGTGCGGGTGAGGCCGTATTTCGCAGCCAGCTCATTCAGCTTGTGCAGCATGGCGGGTGAGCAGTTGTCGGGCGCGTGGGCGGCGATCTGGAAGTTCACGCGGCCCTCGCCCCTGCCCTGCCAGGCCTCGATGCAGGCGATGGTGCGGTCGAGGAAGACGCGGCCGAATTCCTTGTCCTCGCTGTAGTCGCCCATGCGGATGCGCAGCGTGTTGATGTCGGCGCAATTCTCGGAGAGCCAGAGGCGCAGGCCCGTCGCGGCCATCGCGTCGATGTAGTTGGGGACGTGGCGGAAGGGGTCCACCAGCGTGGTGCAGCCCGAGCGGATCGCCTCCAGGCAGCCCATGCTGACCATGACGGCGCGCTCCTCCGGCGTCATCTCGTAGCTGACGGGGGACATGTAGCCATAGACGGCATTGCCGGCCCAATCCTCCACCGTGCCGCGCAGCACGGTGAGTGCCGTGTGGGTGTGGGCGTTGATGAAGCCGGGAAAGACGGCGAGGCCGCGGGCGGGGAAGCGCGGCAGGTCGGGGTGCTCGCGCTCCAGCGTGGCGCTGTCGCCCACCGCCGCGATGCGGTCGCCCTTGATGGCGATGGCGGCATGGTCGAGCAGGCGGCGCTCGTCATCCTGCGTGACCACGACCGTGTCGGTGATGAGCAGATCCATCGCTTTTCCCCATGGACTCACATCGCGTCACTCTTCCACAGTTGCGCCTCGATGCAAGCAGGAGAGTGGCATGCGGCGTATCGCTCTGGCCCTCGCGTTCCTCGCGGCCCCGGTGGCGCGGGCGCAGGATGTGAACATCGCGGTGGGTGGCGCCTTCACCTCGCTCGATCCGCATTTCCACAACCTCACGCCCAACAGCGCGCTGACGCAGCACCTCTTCGACCGGCTGCTGGAGCCGGATGCGAACCTCCGCCCGCAGCCGGGACTGGCCGAGAGCTATCGCGCCCTCTCGCCCACCAGTTGGGAGTTCAAGCTGCGCCCGGGCATCCGCTTCCACGACGGCACGCCCTTCACGGCGGATGATGTCGCCTTCACCTTCGCGCGTGTGCCGAATGTGGCGGGCAGCCCGGCCAGCTACGCCTTCTTCACGCGGCCGGTGCGCGAGGTGGTGGTGGTGGATGCGCTGACGCTGCGCCTGGAGACGCATGCGCCGGCACCGCTCATCCCCGCCATGATGCAGGGCCTGCCCATGATCGGCCGCCGCCAGGGCGAGGGCATGACGACGAGCGACTACAACAGCGGGCGGGCCGCGATCGGCACCGGGCCCTATCGCCTCGTCTCCTATGCGCCGGGGGATCGCGCCGTCTTCGCGCGCAATGCCGACTGGTATGGCGGGCCGGTGACCTGGAACCGCGTCACCTATCGCTTCATCGGCAATGACAGCGCAAGGCTGGCCGCACTCAAGGCGGGGGACGTGGACCTGATCGACCAGGTGCCGACGCGCGACGTGGCGGATCTCGCGCGCGACGGGCGCCTGACCGTCTTCAGCACGCCGAGCCTGCGGAACATCTACCTCTACCTCGATGGCTGGCGCGAGCAGACGCCGCATGTGACGGACCATCAGGGAAGGCCCCTGCCCAGCAACCCGCTGCGCGACGTGCGGGTGCGGCGCGCGCTGTCGCTCGCCATCAACCGCGCCGGCATGGTGGCGCAGGTGATGGATGGGCAGGCGGCGCCCTCCGGCCAGTTGCTGCCGGCGGGGGCGGTCGGGCATGATCCGGAATTGCGGCCTGACCCGCATGACCCCGAGCAGGCGCGGCGGCTCCTGGCCGAGGCGGGCTATCCGCAGGGCTTCACGGTCGCGCTGCACGGCCCCAATGACCGCTACGTGAATGACGCGCAGATCCTGCAGGCCATCGCGCAGATGTGGGCGCGGATCGGCGTGCGGGTGCGGGTGGAGGCCCTGCCCTCCTCCGCCTATTTCAGCCGCACGGCGCGGGACGAGTTCAGCATCGGGCTGCTCGGCTGGGGCACCGGCACGGGCGAGCCGGACAGCCCGCTGGCGAACCTGCTCGCCACCATCGATCCCTCGCGCGGGCGGGGCGCGAGCAACCGCTCGCGCTACTCCAACCCGCGCTTCGATGCCGCGCTGGACCGCGCCCTGGCCACGCTCGATCTCGCCGAGCGCGAGGCGGTGTACCGGGAGGCGACGGGGATCGCGATCCGCGACCAGGCGATCATTCCCCTGCATCATCAGGTGAACATCTGGGCCGCGCGGCGCGGCTTCACCTATGCGCCGCGCAATGACGAGCGCACACTCGCGATGAGCCTGACAAGAGGCCCCTGAGGAGAGCAGACAAGATGGCGCATCAACGCTTCCGCCGCTTCAACACCGGCATGTACTACAAGGACCATGACGTGAAGAATGAGATGTGCATGGCGGTGCGCGCCGGCAACATCATCTTCCTGCGTGGGCAGACCGGCTTCACCTTCGATGGCGGCTTCGTCGGCCATGGCGACGCCGCCGCCCAGGCCGACCAGGCGATGAAGAATGTGAAGGTGCTGCTGGAAGAGGCCGGCGCCAAGATGGAGCACATCTGCAAGATCACGACCTACATCACCGACCGCGCCTATCGCGAGAGCGTGTACCAGGTGATCGGGCGGCATCTGGGCACCATCGCGCCGGTCGGCACGGGGCTGATCGTGAACGGGCTCGCGCTGCCGGAGATGCTGGTGGAGATCGACATCGACGCCGTGATCCCGGATGGCGAAGGATGATCCATCTGGGCGGCATTTCGGCGGGCGACGTCGCGCCCTTCCATACCGCCGAGGCGGCGGCGCGCCAGGCCGAAGCGGTGTTCGACCGGCTGGAGGCCGAGATCTCGCGCCAGGGCGGCAAGCTGACCGACCTCTGCAAGATCACCATGCAGATCACCGACCGCGCGTACCGACAGGCGGTCTATGGCGTGATGGGCAAGCGGCTGATGGGTGTCAGGCCCGTCAGCACCGGCTTGATCGTGAAGGCGCTGCATGAGCCGGCGGCGCTGTTCCAGCTCGATGCCTTCGCGGTGCCGGGCGGGCCGCACCAGCGCATCCGCCCCTATCGCTCGACCAGCATGCCCTACGGGCTGGAGAAGCAGCCCTTCGAGGCGGAGTTCTGCATGGCCGTCGTCGCCGGCCAGCGCGTCTTCCTGCGCGGGCAGACGGGGCTGACGCTGGAGGGCGGCTTCTCGACCGTCGGCGATGCGGGCGGGCAGGCGCGCATCGCCATCGCCAATGTGCAGAAGCTGCTGGCCGATGCCGGCGCGACGCTCGCCGATGCGGCGCATGCGACCATCTACGTCACCGACCGCGCCTATATCGGGCCCGTGATGCGTGAGCTGCTGCCGCCGCTCTCGGCGCATCCGATCCCGCACACGCTCTTCGTCGTGAAGGGGCTGGCGGCGCCGGAGATCCTCATGGAGATCGACGTCCATGCCTGTCTGGGATGAGCTCTGGACCGATGCGCGGCTGGTCACCATGCAGGGCGACGGGCTCGGCCTGATCGAGCCTGGCGCGATCGCGGTGAAGGATGGGCGCATCGCCTGGGTGGGGGCGATGGCCGAACTGCCGCACCAGGACGCGCAGCGCACGCATGATGCGGGCGGGCGCTTCGTGCTGCCAGGCTTCGTGGATGGCCACACGCATCTGGTCTTCGCCGGCAACCGCATCGGCGAGTTCGAGCGGCAGCTGGGCGGCGCCACCCGCAATGAGCTGGCGGCCGAGGGCGGGGGCATCCTCTACACGACGCGGGAGACGCGGAAGGCCAGCGTGGCGGAACTGGTCGCGATCGCGACCCCGCGCCTGCACCGGCTGATGAGCGAGGGTGTCACCACGCTCGAGATCAAGTCCGGCTACGGGCTGGATCTCGAGAGCGAGCTGAACATGCTGCGCGCGGCGCGCATCCTGGGCCGCGAGAATGGCGTGCGCGTCGTCACCTCCTTTCTCGGCGCGCATGTGGTGGCGCCGGAATACAAGGGGCGTTCGGCCGACTACATCACGCATCTGATCGAGGTGATCTTCCCCGCGGCCCTGGCCGAGGGGCTGGTGGATATCTGCGATGGCGGGATCGAGGGCCTGGCCATCAAGCCGGAGGATATGCTTCGCCTCTATGCGGCAGCGCAGGCGGCGGGCATCCCGGTGCGCGGGCACACCGACCAGTATGGCGATGTCGGGGGTGGCGGGATTCTGGCGGGGATCGGTGCGCTCTCGGCCGATCACCTGGAGTATGTGAGCGAGGATTCGCTGGCGGCGATGGCGCGGGCGGGGACGGTGGGCGTGCTGCTGCCGGGCTCGACGCTGTTCCTGAATGAACCGCGCCGGCCGCCGGTGGAGTGGTTCCGCAAGCATGGCGTGCGGATGGCGCTGGCGACGAATTGCAATCCGGGTTCCTCGCCCACGCTCTCTCCCCTGCTCGTGCTGGCGCTGGGTTGTTCCTTCTTCCGCATGACGCCCGTGGAGGCGCTGCGGGGGATGACGGTGAACGGCGCCGCGGCGATCGGATTGGGCGGCAAGGTCGGCGAATTGCGCGCCGGCCTGCCCGCGGATTTCGTCCTGTGGGACATCACCCAGCCCGCCGAGCTCTGCTACTGGCTCGGCGGTTCACCCCCCCGCCAGGTGGTGCGCGCCGGAGTCATAGGGTCTGGGGCCTGAGGCCCCAGCCGCCGGAGGCCCTCTTTTCTACCCCAAAGCCGCCGGCATGGCCGCGAGTTCGTCCTCCGGCAGATGGCAGGCGATCCGGTGCGAAGCGCCAAACTCCCGCACCGGCGGCGCCGCGGTGTCGCAGATGCTTCCCATGTGGCGCGGGCAGCGATGGGCGAAGCGGCAGCCTGTGGTCCCCTGCCCGCTCTGCACATCGCCCTTGAGGCGGATGCGGCTTTCGGCGCGGCCCTCGGCGCCGACGACGGGCACGGCGGAGAGCAGCGCCTCGGTATAGGGGTGGTAGGGCGGCGCAAGGACTTCGTCGGCGCGGCCTTCCTCGACGATGGCGCCGCGATACATCACCGCGATGCGGTCGGCGATGTGCGCCACGACGCCGATGTCGTGGGAGATGAAGAGGTAGGCGACGCCAAGCTCGTCGCGCAGATCCGTCAGCAGGTTCAGCACGGCGGCCTGGACCGAGACGTCGAGCGCCGAGACCGCCTCGTCGCAGACCAGGAAGTCCGGGCGGCTGGCGAGGGCCCGGGCGATGCCGATGCGCTGCTTCTCGCCGCCCGACATCTGGTGCGGGTAGCGGCCGCGATAGCTGGGCGGCAGGCGCACGAGGTCCAGCAGGCGCTCGACCTCGCGCGTCGCCTCGGCGCCGGAGGCGATGCCGAAGCGGATGAGCGGGCGGCGAAGTGCTTCGTCCACCGTCTGGCGCGGGTTGAGCGAGCTGTCGGGGTTCTGGAAGACGATCTGCGCCCGCCTCCGGAACTCGGTGGAGGCTTCGGGCGGGATGGACTGGCCGTCGAAGCGGATGCTGCCGGCATCGGCCTCGATCAGGCGCAGGACGAGACGGCCGAGCGTGGATTTGCCGCAGCCGGATTCACCGACCAGGCCCAGCACCTCGCCACGGCCGATGGTCAGGCTGACGCCATCCACCGCCCGCGTGCCGGCGCGCTTCCGGAAGAGGCCGCCGCCGCCGAAGCTGCGCGACAGGCCCTCGGCGGAGAGCAGCGGCGTGGGCACGGGGCGCGCCACCGCCTCGGGCGCCGGCGGGATGGGCCAGGGCTCGCCCGCGATCTCACGCACGCGATGGCAGCGCGCGAGGCGCGTCTCGCCCTGCAGAAGCTGCGGCTGCGCGCAGGCCTCGACGGCGAAGGGGCAGCGCGGCGCGAAATTGCAGCCGGGCATGGGCTGCGTCAGATCGGGCAGGCCGCCCGGGATGGGCGCGAGGCGCGCCATCCGGCCGCGATCCACGCGGGGCAGCGCGGCGAGCAGCCCACGCGTATAGGGATGGCGCGGGTCGGCCAGGACTTCGGCCGATGGCCCCTGCTCCACCACGCGCCCGGCATAGAGGACCGTCAGCTCGTCACAGAGGCGATCCACGATGCCGAGATTGTGGCTGACCAGCAGCATGGAGACGCCACGCTCGCGGCGCAGCTTCTCCAGCAGGTCGAGAATCTGCGCCTCCACCGTCACGTCGAGCGCGGTGGTGGGTTCGTCCAGCAGCAGCAATTCCGGCTCGCAGGCAAGGGCCGTCGCGATGATGGCGCGCTGCTTCATGCCGCCCGAGAGCTGGTGCGGATAGGCGTGGGCGATCTCGGCGGGGCGGGGAATGCCCATCTCGCCGAGCAGCGTCACGGCGCGGGCCAGCGCCGCCTCGCGGGAGAGGCCCTGGTGCTGGATCAGCGGCTCGGCCACCTGGAAGCCGATGGTGAGCGAGGGGTTGAGCGCGGCCGCGGGATCCTGGAACACCACGCCGATGCGGCGGCCGCGCAGTTGCTCGGCGGCGGCGCGGAGGTCCATGCCGTCGAAGGTCAGCGCCTCGGCGGTCAGCGTCGCGCCCTGGCCGAGCAGGCCAAGCATGGCGAGGACCACGGAGGATTTGCCCGAGCCACTCTCGCCGACCAGGCCCATCGCCCCGCCGCGCGGGATGGCAAAGGAGACATCCTGCAAGGCGTGCACGGGGCCGCGTTGCGTGGCGTAGCTGAGCGACAGGCGCTCGATGTTGAGGAGTGGCGTGGTCACGGCGAAGCCCCCTCGGGCGGCGGCGCGGCCTTGCCGCGCCAACGCGGAGCGGACCGTGCCAGGGGGGCACTCATCCGGGACCCCCGCAAAAATGCCGCGGGCGCTTCTGTAGGGAGAACGCTCAATGTCCGCGTCCTCTCAGGCGGGGATCCAACAGGTCACGCAGCCCCTCGCCCACGATGTTCACCGCGATCAGCAGCACGCAAAGGCAAAGCCCTGGGGCGAGACCGATCCAGGGCGCCTCGCTGATGAAGGGGCGGCTCTCGGCGATCATCAGGCCCCATTCGCTGTCGGGCGGTTGCGGCCCGAGGCCGAGGAAGCTCAGGGCCGAGCCGAGCAGGATGGCGAAGGTGATGCGCAGCGCCGTCTCGACGATGAGCGGCGGCCAGGCATTGGGCAGGATCTCCCGCACCAGGATATGGTAGGCGCCCTCCCCGCGCGCGCGCGCGGCCTCCACGAAATCCTCGGCCAGCAGGTCGAGTGCCACGGCGCGCGCCACGCGCGTCATGATCGGCACATAGACCAGGCCAACCGCGAGGATCGTCTTGCCAAGACCCGGATCGGTGACGGCGAGGATGAGCAGGCCAAGCAGCACGGGCGGGATGGAGATCATGAGGTCCACGCCGCGCATGATCGCCTCTTCGGTCCAGCCGCGGCGGAAGGCGGCGATGAGGCCGAGCGGCACGCCGATCACGAGCGAGATGAAGGTGGCGCCGAAGCCCATCAGCAGCGAGTGATGCGCGCCGGCCAGCACGCGGGAAAACACGTCCCGCCCGAACTCATCCGTGCCGAACCAATGCGTGGTGGAGGGCGGTTGCAGGCGGGAGCGGACGTTGAAGGCATCCGGCTCGAAGGGCGCGATCCAGGGGCCGAGGATCGCCAGGATCACGATGGCGGTGACGATGATGCCACCGACCCAGAGCGTGCGGGGAATGCGGCTCATCCGGCGCTGCCGCTCACGCGGATGCGGGGGTTGAGCACGGCGTAGAGGATGTCCGCCACCAGGTTTGCCAGCGCGTAGATGGCGGTGATGACGATCATGCCGCCCATCATCAGCGGGATGTCCTGGTTGTCGATGGCGTAGATCAGCATGCGGCCCAGGCCCGGAAAGGCGAAGACGCTCTCCACCACCACGATGCCGCCGATCAGGATGCCGACATCCACCGCCAGCACGGTGATGGTGGGCAGCAGCGCATTGGGCAGGGCGTGGCGCCGCAGCACGATGCGCTCGGGCAGGCCCTTGGCGCGGGCGGCCAGCACATACTTGCTCTCGATCGCCTCCAGCATGGAGGAACGCGTGAGGCGCGAGACATGCGCGATCAGCCCCAGCACAAGCGTGGAGACCGGCAGGATCAGGTGCTTGGCCCAGGCCAGGAAGCCGCCCTCGGCGAGCGGCGTGTAGCCCGTGGCCGGCAGCCAGCCGAGCCAGACGGCGAAGAAGATGATGACGAGGATGCACCAGAAGAATTCGGGCACCGCGATGAAGAAATACTGCGCGAGGGTGAGGCCGCGATCCGCCCAGGACCCCACATGCGTCGCCGAATGGATGCCGAGCGCGATGCCGATGATCGCCACCAGCACGATGCTGATGGCGCAGAGGATGGCGGAGCGCCCCAACGCCTCCAGGATCACCGGGCCGGCCGGGCGGTCCATGGTCAGCGACTGGCCGAAATCCCCGCGCAGCAGCCCGGAGAACCAGCGCCAGTATTGCTCGTAGAGCGGCAGGTTCAGGCCCAGCCGCTCCTCCAGCTCGGCGATCGCGGCATTGGTCGCGAATTCGCCGAGGATCATGTGCGCCACGCTGCCCGGCAGGATGTGGACGATGGCGAAGACCATCACCGTCATCGCCCAGAGGACGAAGACGACCGAGACGAAGCGGCGCGCGAGAAATCCCAGCATCAGGTCGAGATGAACCCGGCCCGGAGGTCGAACCAGCGCATCGGGTGCGTCTTCACGTCCCGCACGGCGCTGCGATAGGCGCAGGCGAATTTCTGCGCATAGGCGATGTAGCCCGGCGGGTTCTCCACCATGGCGCGCTGCATGGCGACGTAATGCGTCTTCTGCTGGTTCAGGTCACCGGTCAGGCGCGCCGCTTCCAGCGCCGCATCCACGCGGGGCTCGTTGTACATCCAGAGGCGCTCGTTCTGGCTGCCGCGCGAATGCAGGAACGGGAAGGTGGAGGTGTCGATGGTGGGGCGCGCGAAATAGCCGTCGATATAGGCCGGCGCCTTGCCCGCCACCTCGGCCGCGTAGCGGGCGAAGGGGACGCGCTGGATATCGAACTCGAAGCCGGCCGGCCGCGCCATCTGCTGCAGCGTGACACCCAGGCGCTCGCGCACCGGGCGGCCCACCGGGATCACCAGCGGCACGCGCAGGCCGCTGGCATGCCCCGCCTCGCGCAGCAGGCGCCGCGCGGTCGCCACATCGGGGCGCGCGGGGAAGCCGATCTCGCTCGCGAAGAAGGGGTGGCTCGGCGCGATGGGGCTGTGGGTGGGGGCACCCTCGCCGAAGAGCACGGCCTCCGCCACGTCAGCCTTGGCGACGGCGAGGTTCAGCGCGCGGCGCACGCGCGGGTCGTTGAAGGGGGCGATGCTGTTGTTCAGGATCGCGCCATCCCAGGAGGCGGTGGCGACGCTGTCCACGCGCACATTCCGCGCATCGCGCAGCGCGCGGATGTTCTCGGGCCCGAGGTCCCACACCACGTCGAGGTCACCCGCCTGGAGGGCGGCGATGCGGACCGACATCTCGGGCAGGATCCGCATCTCCACGCCATCCAGGCGCGGCCCGCTCTCCCAGTAGTTGGGGTTGCGCGCATAGATCACGCGGTCACCCGGCGCGTAGCTGCGGAAGACGAAGGGCCCGGTGCCGATCGGGTTGGTGGCGAGGTCGTCCAGCCGGTCGGCGGGCACGATCTTCACCTGGCGGTCGGAGAGGATGTCGGCGAAGCCGCCATAGGGATAGGAGAGGCGGAAGATGACCGTGTAGGGGTCGGGCGCCTCCATCTGCGCGATCATGTCGTAGTTGCTGCGGCTCGCGGCCCCCGTCGCGGGGTCGAGGATGCGGCGATAGGTCACGATCACGTCATTGGCCGTCATCTCGCGGCCGTGGTGGAAGCGCACGCCGCGGCGCAGCTTGAACTCCCAGGTCTTGAGGTCCTGCGAATAGGTCCAGGATTCCGCCAGTTCCGGCACCACCGCCTGGTCTTCCGTCATGCGCGTCAGGCCGTTGAAGACGAAGACGGAATGCATGAACTCCTCGCCGATCGTCGTCCGCGCGGGGTCGAGCGTGCGGAGATTGGCGCTCATCGCGATGCGCAGGGTGCCGCCGCCGCCCTGCGAGGCGCCGGGGCGCGGCAGGCTGACGGCGCCGACCAGCGCGGGGATGGCCAAGGCGGAACGGCGGGGGAGCTGCATGGGGGTCTCTCCTGTTTCAGATGACGCCGGGGGCGGCGTCCGGATCCACGGCACGGGTGACGAATTCGCGCAGCGACGGGAGATAGGCGTCCCAGAGGGTGCGCAGCGCGGTGATGGCATCGGGGGCGAGGTCCACCCGCAGGTCCACCAGCGGGAAGATCTCCTTCTCCATGACGATCAGCGCGGCGGAGATGACGGGCTTGCCCTCGCCTCCCGCCGCTTCGCCCGCTTCCATGGCGCGCATCAGGCGTTCGGCGAGCTGTTCGTTCGCGGATTCCGTGAAGGCCTGCGCCATGGCGGCGGGCACGCGGTCATTGGCGAGGATGTTGCCCATGGCGATGCAGTCCGTGACATGCACGGCGGCGCGCGCGGGCTTCACGGCGGCGCCGTCGAATTGCGCGGTGCGGCCCTGCGCGTCCATCACGGCGAGCTGGCGCCATTTGTGGTGCGGCGTGCTGGCGACGAGGGCCGCCAAGGTTTCCTCCGCCGAGCAGCCGCTGCGGAGCAGCTCCAGGCCGCGCGGGCCAAGGCGCGGATCGGTGCGGTGCTGCGTCAGCACGCCGCCGATGCCAGGGCCCACATGCGGCACGCGGGAGCCGACGGCGAGGCTGGAGGTGGTGACGGCGGCGCCGAACTGCCCGGTGCGGGCGCAGCGCCCAAGGAGCGAATAGGTCATGGAGGAAGGCTACTCCGCTTCAGGGTCATGTCAGGGGGTGGCGGGCGTGATTGTCCAGGAAAAACGACAGGCGCTGCACAGCCCGGCGGCAGGATGCCCGCGCATCATGCGGTGAGCCGCTGCACCGTGGCTTCGTCCATGCGGGGCACGGGTGCGGCCGCGCTGGCGCAGCCGGCCAGCACCAGCATCGCCGCCACGCTGGCGGCGAGCTTGAGCTGATGCGGATGCACCTTGTCCGGCGTGTCGGCCGGCGTCAGCAGGAAGCGCATGTTGGAAAGCGGCCGGTCGAAGCCCGCGCAGAGGCGCAGCGCCGGGATGCCGTGGCGGATGTAGTTGGCGTGGTCGGAATTGCCCATGAAGGGGGCGCTGATGCCGATGGAAAGCCCCGCCGGCCCGAGCGCCGCGTGCAGGAACTCCGCCATGCCGGGCACGCCGCTGGTCAGCGCCGTGATGCCCTCGGCGCCGGCCAGCGAGTCCAGGTTCACGTTCAGCACGCGCTTGCCGCGCTCGGCCGGCGCCATCTGCGCGAGATGCGCGGCGGAGCCGAGCAGTGCCCATTCCTCGATGTTGAACAGGCCGACCTGCACGCCGCGCGCAAGGCCCGGCACCACGTCCCGGATCGCCTCGGCCACGGTGAGCGCGCAGGCGAGGCCGCTCGCATTGTCGATGGCGGAGCAGGCCAGGTCATGGCCATCAATATGGGCGGAGAGCACCACCAGCTCCTCGCCCTTCCCCTGCATGGTGGCGAGCAGGTTTTCGGCCACGCGGTCCTCGAAGACGCCCTCCACGAAGATGCGGATCCGCTGGCCGGATTGCGCGGCGAGCGCGGCCCCCGCCTCGTGGGAGAGGCCCGCGCAGGGGATGTTGCCCGGGCCGCCATTGCCGGCCGAACCCGTCACCGGCAGCAGGCCCGGCTCATGGCAGGCGATGAGGAAGCCGGCCGCGCCGGCATCCCGCGCGCATTCGTATTTCTTGCGGCGATGCACATGGCCCGTGCCCACCATGAATTCATGGCGGACGAGGATGATCGCGCCGCGCACCGCCTCGCCCGCGGCCAGGATCTGCTCGGGCGTGCCGCGGCCGAGGTCGAGCAGCGGCGCCTCCAGCCCCTCGGGCGGCGTGGCGGGCGAGCGGCCCAGCGCCTCGGCCTTGTGCGTCACGCCGCGCGCATCGGTGACGCGGGCGCCGATGCGGCTCCAGCCGCGATAGGGGATGGGCTCGCGCGTCACGGCAGCACCCGTGGCCTCGGCGAGGCGGGGGGCGAGCCATTCCACGGCCGCCTTCTCGCTCGCCGTGCCCGAGAAGCGGCCGCCGGTCGCGCAGATGGCGGCGAAATCCGCGTTGATGCGGGGCGAGGCCCAGATGCGGCCCAGAACCTTCTCGATCACGTCCGGTGTCAGCATCGCCCGCCCTCCTGGCCTCATCCGACGGCAGGGTGACGCGCCACGAGGCATCGGTCTAGGGTTGACCGGACAAGAACGGAGCGGATCCATGACCGACATCCATCGCCACGCCGCCGGCATGCAGGCGGCCCTGCCCGAAATCCTCGCGATGGCCGAGCGCTGCGTGAACATCGACAGCGGCAGCTACATGGCCGGCGGCGTGAATGCCGTGATCGACATCTGGGCCGGCATGCTCGGGCGCATGGGCTTCGCGGTGGAGCGCACCCCGCTCCCCGGCTTCGGCGACCAGATGACGGCGCGGCTGCCGCTCGGCGGCAATGGGCCGCGCATGCTGGTCCTGGGCCATGCCGACACGGTCTGGCCCGAGGGCATCGCGGCCGAGTGGCCCTTCGCGCGGGACGGCGAGCGCATCACCGGCCCCGGGGTGGGCGACATGAAGACCAATGTGGTGATGGCGCTGCACGCGATCCGCATGCTGCTGGCCGGAAAGGCGCTGAGCCACCTCGCCTCGATCACCGTCTGCATCGTGCCCGATGAGGAGATCGGCAGCCCGGGCAGCCGCGCCTGGCTGGAGGCGGAATCGCGCGAGGCCGATCTCTGCCTGACGCTGGAGCCCTGCCGCCCGAATGGCGGCATGGTGGTTGGCCGCGGCGCCGTCGGTGCCTTCTACCTGAACGCGACCGGCATCACCGCGCATGTGGGCTCCGCGCGGGAGAAGGGCGCCTCGGCGGTCGCCGCGCTGGCGGCGCTGGTGGCCCCCTTGGAGGCGCTGGGCGATCCGGCGAACGGGCTCTGCGCCACGGTCGGCATCCTGCGCGGCGGCGATGCGCGGCAGGTGGTGCCGGGCTCGGCCGAGATGCATCTCGACCTGCGCGCGCCGGACGATGCGGCGGGCGAGAAGCTGCTGGCCGAGGTGCGCGCCATCGCCGCCCGCCCGCCGGCCGATCCGCGCGTGACCATCACCGCGCGCGGCGGCTTCACGCGACCGGCCTTCCCGACGCATGAGGGGACGCGCGTGCTCTATGCCAAGGCGGAAGAATTCTGCCGCGCGCTGGAGATCCCGGTGCACCAGGTGGTCTCGCGCGGGGGGTCGGATGGCAGCTTCGCCGCGCGCCTCGGCGTGCCGACGCTGGATGGCCTCGGCCCCATCACGCATGAGACCTGCAGCCGGCGCGAATGGGTGGAGGTGCCCTCCATCGTCACGCGCGGCGCGGTGCTGGCGGGGCTGATGGCCTCGGCGGGCCGCTGACCCTCGACGAACTCACGGCCGAGATCACCGCCTGCCGGGTCTGCGCCGCGCATCTGCCGGCCGGCTGCCGCCCGGTGGTGCGGCTCGGCGCCACGGCGCCCATCCTGGTGATCGGCCAGGCGCCGGGCACGCGCGTGCATGCGAGCGGCACGCCCTGGAATGACGCCAGCGGCATCCGCCTGCGCGACTGGATGGGCGTGCCGGAGGCGGTGTTCTACGACACCACGCGCATCGCCATCATGCCCATGGGCTTCTGCTATCCCGGCACGGGAGCAAGCGGCGACCTGCCGCCCCGGCCGGAATGCGCGCCGCTCTGGCATGAGCGCGTGCTGGCGCTGCTGCCCGCGCGGCGGCTGACGCTGCTGGTCGGCAGCTATGCCCAGAAGCGCTACCTGCCCGCGGCGCGGCGGCGCAGCGTGGCCGAGATCGTGCGCGAGCACGCGGCCCATGGGCCGGATGTCTTCCCCCTGCCCCACCCCTCATGGCGCAGCACCGGCTGGATGCAGCGCAACCCCTGGTTCACGGCGGAGGTGCTGCCCGCCCTCAAGGCTCGTGTGGCGGCGGTGCTTCGGACGGGCTGATGCGGATCAGCTCGGGCGGCTGCATTCCCTCCGGGAAGGGCGCGCCCAGCGTGGCGCAAAGCCCGCGCGCGGCCGCCGCGAGCCGTGCCGCCAGGCCATCGAGATCCGCCGAGGACACGCGCATGACGGGCCCGCTGATGCTCATGGCCCCGCGAAGCTGCCCGGGTGGCCCCCAGATGGCGGTGGAGAGCGAGGCGGTCTGTGGGCTGGCCAGGCCGGCCGAGAAATACACGGCCTGCCGCCGCCGCGCCGCATCGGCCGCCGCGTCGCCACGCAGCAGCGCCTGGCTGATCGAGGTGCCATCCAGCGGCTTCAGGTTGGGCATGACCTGCGCGATGCGGACGACCTGCGGGCTTTCCACGCGGAACAGCGTCAGGCGGTGCTCCTGCTCGCGCACCTGGAAGGTCGCGGTCTCGCCGGTGGCGGCGGCCAGCTCCCGCAGCACGGGCATCACATGGTCCTCCAGCCGGAACTGGGCGCGATAGGCCTCGCCCAGTTGCAGGAGGCGCGCACCCAGCTGGTAGCGCCCATCCGCCAGGCGGACGATGTAGCCGCTGCGTTCCAGCGAGACGAGGTTGCGCAGCACGGTGGGCTTGGCGAGTCGCGTGGCGCGGGCCAGCTCGGAGAGCCCGCGCGTGGGGGCCGCGCCCATGAAGGCATCGAGGATGGAGAGGCTGCGCTCGACGGCGACGATACCCCCCCGGCGGAGCTTGGGCGGGACGGGTGATTCGCTGCAGGTGTCCATTACCTCCCATTTCATGTTTTCGCGGGCGCAGGTCAATCGCCGCATTCATGTCGGTGGCAGCGGTTCGTCCGGCATGGGCCCGGCACGGGATGCCGCGCCGGGCCGAATTGACAGCCAGCCGGGCGCATTCCACCTTGCGGACCGTTGGTTCATTTCGTGTCAGGAATTCCCAGGAATGCCCAGGACTTGCCGCGACACCCCGATGGCCCGGCGCATTCGACCAGGCGCCCGCGCCGTATCCCCGGGCGCGATCTTTTGCTGACTGATCCGGACAAATCGGTCAGGATCGCCCCAACTGCGCGGCCCGGCGGATGACCCACCCGGCGAATACGGCCTGGCCGGCCCGCATGGCCGGATGGACGGCCTTCTCCTTCTCTCACAGCGCCTGACGGAACCCGCTCCACGTGATCGCCCCTGCCCCCGGCATTTCCCTTGGCATTGATATCGGTGGCACCTTCACCGACCTCGTCCTGCATGATCCCGCGCTGCGCCGCTCTGGCAGCCTCAAGATCCTCACCACCCATGCCGATCCGGTGCAGGGCATCCTGGAGGGCACGCGCCGCCTGCTGGGCGAGGCGAGCGTGGAGCCGGGCGAAATCACCCGCGTCGTGCATGCGACGACGCTCTTCACCAATGCGCTGATCGAGCGGAAGGGCGCGCTCACCGCCCTCATCACCACGGCGGGCTTCCGCGACATTCTCAAGATCGGCCGCGAGCGCCGCTATGAGCTGTTCGACCTGATGCTGCGCCCGCCCGCGCCGCTCATGCCGGACGCGCTGCGCCTCGAAGTGCCCGAGCGCGTGAAGGCGGATGGCACGGTGGTGACGCCGCTCGACCTGGCGGCGCTCGATGCGGCGGCGGACCAGGCCGTGGCGGCGGGCGCCGAGGCCATCGCCATCCTCTTCCTGCACAGCGACCTTCACCCGGCCCATGAGGAGCAGGCGGCCCGGCGCATCGCGGCGCGGCATCCGGGGCTTTCCGTCACCGCCTCGCACGCCATCGTGCGCGAGATGCGCGAATATGAGCGCGGCTGCACGGCCAGCGCCAACGCCTATGTGGCGCCCATGGCCGGGCGCTACCTCGCGCGGCTGGGTGCCGAACTCGCTGCCATGGGCATTGCGGGCCCGCTGCTGCTCACCCTCTCCAATGGCGGCATGACGCATGTGGAGGAGGCGATCCGCGCCCCCGTGCAGCTGCTGGAATCCGGCCCCGCCGCCGGCGCGCTCGCCGCCGCCTACCTCGCCGGCGCGCAGGAGCCGCGCATCCTCGCCTTCGACATGGGCGGCACCACCGCCAAGCTCAGCGTCGTCGAGCATGGCGAGCCCGAGGTGGTCTTCGGCTTCGAGGCGGCGCGCCAGGCGCGCTTCATCGAGGGCAGCGGCCTGCCCATCCGCATCTCGACGGTGGACCTGATGGAGATCGGCGCGGGCGGCGGCAGCATCGCCCGGCGCGATGCGATCGGCCTGCTCAAGGTGGGCCCGGACAGCGCCGGCTCCGAGCCCGGGCCCGCCTGCTACGGGCGCGGCGGGCTGGAGGCGACGGTGACCGACGCCAACCTGCTGCTCGGCTATCTCGACCCCTCGCGCTTCGCGGGCGGGCGGCTGCCGCTCGATCGCCGGGCGGCGCAGGCGGCCATGGCGCGCCTCGCGGCGGCGCTCGGCATCACGGCCGAGGCGGCGGCCTGGGGCATCCATGACGTGGTGACCGAGGCGATGGCGAGTGCCGCGCGCACCCACCTGGCCGAGCGCGGGCGCGACGCCTCGGGCTTCACGCTCGTCTGCACCGGGGGCGGCGGGCCAGTGCATGGCTATCACCTGGCGCGCAAGCTCGGCATCCGCCGCGTCATCGTCCCGCCCGAGGCGGGCGTCGCCTCGGCGCTCGGCCTGCTCACCGCGCCGCCGCGGGTGGACCGCGTGGCGACACTGGGCCGCCGCCTGCTGGCCTGGCGCGCGGCCGAGCTGGAGGCCGCCTTCGCCGCGCTGGAAGCCGAGGCGCGGGGCGTGCTGGCGCGCGGCGGCTGGGCGGAGGATGCGCCCGCGCCCGAGCGCGTGGTGGATGCGCGCTGCGTGGGCCAGGGCGCGCACATGCCCGTCACGCTGCCGCCCGCCCCCTGGCCCACCGACGACGCCGCGCTGCATGCGATGATCACCGAGGCCTTCACCGCCGCCTACCAGGAGCGCTTCCGCCGCCCGCCCCCCGCCGTGCCGATCGACCTCGTGCATGCACGCATCGTGCTGCGCGGCGCCGCGCGCCCGCTCGCCCTGCCGCCCGCGCGGCGCGGCTGGGAGGGGCCCGCCACGGCGCACCAGCGCCAGATCCTCTCGGGCGGCTGCAGTGCCATGGCCGACATCTACTCGCGCCCCGGCCTCATGCCCGGCTTCTCGGCCCGCGGCCCCGCCCTGGTGGAGGAAAGCGGCTCGACGCTCGTCATCGGCGGGAAGGGCCGCTTCAGCGTGCTGGAGAACGGCAACATCCTGGTGGAGCTGGACGCATGAGCGATCCTGGGAAGAGCGGGCTCGATCCGGTCAAGCTCGAACTGGTCTGGACGCGGCTGATCTCGGCCGTGGACGAGGCGGCCAAGGCCATTGTCCGCACCTCCTTCTCGACGCTCTCCAATGAGGCGAACGACTTCGCCTGCGTGCTGACGGATGCCGAGGCGCGTTCGCTCGCGCAGAACACCGGCTCCATCCCGAGCTTCATCGGCACGCTGCCCAACACGGTGCGCGCCATCCGCGAGGCCATCCCCGAGGCGGAGATGCGGCCGGGCGACATCTACGTCACCAACAATCCCTGGATCGGCACGGGGCATCTGAACGATGTCTGCCTGGTGCGGCCCATCTTCCATGGCGGGCGCATCGTGGCCTATGGCGCGACGACCAGCCACGTGCCCGATATCGGCGGGCGGCTGCGCAGCACCGAGGCGCGGGAGCTCTTCGAGGAGGGCTTCCACATCCCGCCCATGCTGCTGCTGCGCGAGGGCCGGGCGGATGCCACGCTCATCAAGCTGCTGCGCACCAATATCCGCACGCCCGACCAGACCGAGGGCGACATCTGGGCCCAGGCCTCCGCCGTGACGCTGATCGGCGACCGCGTGGTGCAGACGCTCACGGATCACGGGCTGGAGGATCTCGGCGCCGTCGCCACCGAGATCTTCGACCGCTCGGAGGCCGCGATGGCCGAGCGCCTGGCCGCCCTGCCCGAGGGCAGCTGGGAGGCGGCGATCGAGACGGACGGGATGGACCAGCCCTTCCACCTCCAGGTGCGGGTGACGCTGAAGGACGGGCGATTGCTGGCCGATTTCGCCGGCAGCAGCCCGCAGCAGCCGCGCTCGGTCAATTGCCCCTTCACCTACACGCGGGCGATGAGCTGGTTCGTGCTGAAGGCCATGCTGCTGCCCGACCTGCCAAGCAATGAGGGCATCTTCCGCCCGATCCGCATCTCCGTGCCCGAGGGCTGCATCCTGAACCCGCGCGAACCCGCCCCGGTGGGCGGCCGCGCGGCGACGGGCCACTACGTGCCGGTGCTGATGTTCCGCGCACTGGCCGAGGCCCTGCCCGACAAGGTGCGCGCCGCCCCGGGCAGCCCGCTCTGGATGATGAGCCTCGCGGGGCGCGACCAGTCGGGCCAGCCCTATGCGGGCACGCTCTTCTTCAATGGCGGCACGGGTGCGGGTGCGACGCAGGATGGCTGCGATTCCATCTCCTGGCCCTCCAACATCTCGGCGACACCGGTCGAGGTGGCGGAGCGCACGGCGCCGGTGATGATCCACCGCAAGGTGCAGCGCGCGGGCTCGGGCGGCACGGGGACGCATCGCGGCGGCCTGGGCCACGAGACCGAGATCGAATGCGAGACGGATGGCATGGCGGCCGTCTTCGTCACCGAGCGCATCAAGTTCCCCGCCCCCGGGCTCTTCGGCGGGGGCGCGGGCGCGCTGGGCGAGGTGCTGATCGACGGCAAGCCGGTGAACACCCGCACGCAGCAGGTGCTGAACAAGGGCACGCGCGTGATCATCCGCACGCCGGGCGGCGGGGGCTACGGGGCGGGCTGAGCCCTCACCCCTCGGTGCGGATCAGCCGGACGCGGCGCCCCGCCACGCCGAGTGCCAGCCGGCCGGTCTTCAAGGCCAGCGCATCCTCGCCGAAGACCTCGCGCCGCCAGCCGGTGAGCGCGCGGATGTCGGGCTCCGATTCGCTGGCCAGCCGCTCCAGATCCTCGCTGTCGGCCAGCAGCTTCGGCGCCACGTGATGCGCCTCCGCACTCGCGGCGAGCAGCACCTTGAGCAGCGCCACCAGCGCGGGCGAGGCCCCTGCCCCGCGGCGCGCTTCCAGCGGCAGCGGCAGCTCGGCCTCCGGCAGGGCCTTGGCCTCGGCGATGGCGGCGAGCAGCGAGGCACCGGACTTGCCACGCGCGAAACCCTCGGAGATGCCGCGCGCGCGGGCCAGCTGGTCGGCCGTCTCGGGCGCCGTCGCCGCCACTTCCAGCAGCGTCTCGTCCTTCACGAGCCGCCCGCGCGGGATGTTGATGCGCTGCGCCTCCGTCTCCCGCCAGGCGGCGGCGGCGCGCAGCACGCCGAGGAAGCGGCGGTTGTTGGTCTTGGGCTTCAGCCGCTCCCAGGCCTCGTTCGGCTCGGTGATGTAGGTGGAGGGCTGCAGCAGCGCGTCCATCTCCTGCGCCACCCAGTCGAGCCGGCCTTCGGCCAGCAGCTTCTCGCGCAGGCGGAGATAGACCTGGCGAAGATGCGTCACATCGCCGGCCGCATATTCGATCTGCGCCTTGGAGAGCGGGCGGGCCGACCAGTCGGAGAAGCGGTGCGCCTTGTCGATGGAGGCGCCGGCCAGCGCGCGCACCAGGCTGTCATAGCTCGCCTGGTCGCCGAAGCCGGCCACCATGGCGGCGATCTGCGTGTCGAAGAGGGGTGTGGGCACCGCGCCGAACTTCAGCAGGAAGATCTCCACATCCTGCCGGGCGGCGTGGAAGACCTTCACCACGGCCGGGTCGGCCAGCAGGTCGCCCAGCGGGGCGAGGTCCATCCCCGGCGCCTCGGCATCCACCACGGCCACCTCATGGGCGCCCGCGAGCTGGACGACGCAGAGCTCGGGCCAATAGGTGCGCTCGCGCATGAACTCCGTGTCCACGGTCACGAAGGGCTCCTGGCGGAGCCTCTCGCACAGCTCGGCGAGCTCGGCGGCTTGGGTGATCAGGCGGGGCGATGGATCCGGCATGGAACCGGTTTGCCGCCGGAAGGGCCGCCATGCAAGGGCATGGCTTGACAGAGCGGCCCCGCGAAGGCCCTTACCGGGCCGGAAATCTCGTCATTGCAGGACATCATGCACGCCTACCGCACCCACACCTGCGGCGCGCTCCGCGCCGAACATGCCGGGCAGACCGCCCGCCTCTCCGGCTGGGTGCACCGCAAGCGCGACCATGGCGGTCTGCTCTTCATCGACCTGCGCGACCATTACGGCCTGACCCAATGCGTCATCCCGACCGGCTCGCCCGTCTTCGAGGCCGCCGACAAGCTGCGCGCCGAGAGCGTGATCACCGTCACCGGCGAGGTGGTGAACCGCGAGCCGGGCACGGTGAATGACAAGCTGCCCACCGGCGCG
Source organism: Sediminicoccus rosea (assembly GCF_033547095.1). NCBI lineage: Bacteria > Pseudomonadati > Pseudomonadota > Alphaproteobacteria > Acetobacterales > Roseomonadaceae > Sediminicoccus > Sediminicoccus rosea. The sequence continues at coordinate 3,197,117 of NZ_CP137852.1, forward strand.
ATCGAGCTGCGCGTGAAGGAGCTGGTCCTGCAGTCCGCCGCCGAGGTGCTGCCCTTCCAGGTGGCACAGGAGCAGGAGGCGCCGGAGGAGATGCGCCTGCGCTATCGCTTCCTCGACCTGCGGCGCGAGCGGCTGCAGAAGAACATGATCCTGCGCGCGCAGATCATCCAGGACATCCGCGAGCGCATGATCGCGGTGGGCTTCAACGAGTTCCAGACGCCGATCCTGACCGTGTCCTCGCCCGAGGGTGCGCGCGACTTCCTGGTGCCCGCCCGCCTGCATCCCGGCAAGTTCTATGCGCTGCCGCAGGCGCCGCAGCAGTACAAGCAGCTGACGATGGTGGCGGGCTTCGACCGCTACTTCCAGATCGCCCCCTGCTTCCGCGACGAGGCGGGCCGCGCGGACCGCACGCTGATGTTCTACCAGCTCGACGTCGAGATGAGCTTCGTCACGCAGGAGGACGTGTTCACGACGATGGAGCCGGTCATCCGCGGCACCTTCGAGCGCTTCGCGGATGGGCGCCACGTCGATGCCGGCCCCTGGATCCGCATCCCCTACGCGAAGGCGATGCTCGACTACGGCTCGGACAAGCCGGACCTGCGCAACCCGCTGGTGATCCGCGACGTGACGGAGCAGTTCAAGGGCTCGGGCTTCGGGCTTTTCGCGAAGATCGCGGCCTCGGGCGGCGTGATCCGCGCCATCCCGGCGCCGGGCGCGGGCGGCAATCCGCGCAGCTTCTTCGACAAGCTGAACGAGTGGGCGCGCGCCGAGGGCGCGGGCGGTCTTGGCTACATCACCTTCGACGCCGAGGGCCCCAAGGGTCCGATCGCGAAGAACCTGGAGGCCGACCGCGCCGAGGCGATCCGCGTCGCCTGCGGGCTCAATCCGGGTGACGCCGTGTTCTTCGCCGCCGGCAAGGAGGCCGATGCGGCCAAGTTCGCCGGCCAGACGCGCCTGCGCCTGGGCAATGAGCTCGGCCTGACCGAGAAGTCCGGCTTCCGCTTCTGCTGGATCACCGACTTCCCCTTCTACGAGCTGAATGAGGAGACCAACCAGGTCGATTTCAGCCACAATCCCTTCTCGATGCCGCAGGGCGAGATGGCGGCGCTGGAAACCCAGGACCCGCTGACCATCCCCGCCTACCAGTATGACGTGGTCTGCAACGGCTATGAGATGGCCTCGGGCGCGATCCGCAACCACAAGGCGGAGATCATGGTGAAGGCCTTCGGCATCGCGGGCTATCCGCCCGAGGCCGTGGAGGAGCGCTTCGGCGGCATGCTCAACGCCTTCCGCTATGGCGCCCCGCCGCATGGTGGCATGGCCGCCGGCATCGACCGCATCGTGATGCTGCTGGCCGAGGAGCCGAACCTGCGCGAGGTGAACCTCTTCCCGATGAACCAGCAGGGCGAGGAACTGATGATGGGCTCGCCCTCGACCATCGAGGAAGCGCGGCTCCGGGAAGTGCATATCCGGGTGCAGATGCCGCAGCCGAAGAAGCCGGGCTGAGAGACAGGCGGGGCTCGGCCCCGCCGCCATCTACGCCGCTTCGCGGGCGCCGTAGCCTTGAGGGTGCGCGGCGTGCCAGTTCCAGGCGGTGCGGACGATTTCGTCCAGCGACGCATGCTGCGGGCGCCAGCCGGTCTCGGCCCGGATCAGCGCGGAGGACGCCACCAGCGCCGGCGGGTCGCCGGCGCGGCGCGGGCCGTTCTCATGCGGCACCTTGCGACCGGAGACGCGCTCCACCGCCGCCATCACCTCGCGCACGGAATGCCCGGCGCCATTGCCGAGATTGTAGCGCACCGAGCCCTGCTCGAGCCGCGGCAGCACCGCGATATGCGCGGCCGCCAGATCCATCACATGCACATAGTCGCGCACCGCCGTGCCATCCGGCGTGTCGTAATCCGTGCCAAAGACGTGCAGCGGCGGCGCATGGCCGAGTGTCGCCATGATGGCGCGCGGGATGAGGTGCGTCTCGGGGTCGTGGTCCTCGCCCGCGCGGCCGAGCGGGTCGGCGCCGGCCGCGTTGAAGTAGCGCAGCGAGGCGGAGCGCAGGCCATGCGCGCTCTCCGCCCAGGCCAGCGCCTGCTCCATCATCAGCTTGGAGAGGCCATAGGGGTTCACCGGGCTCGTCTCCGCCTCCTCCGTGATGGGCACGGATTTCGGCACGCCGAAGACGGCGGCGGTGGAGGAGAGCACGTATTTCAGGCAGCCGCCCTTCACCGCGGCCTCGGCGAGGTTCACGCTGTTGGCCAGGTTCTCGCGGCAATAGCGGAGCGGCTGCTGCATGCTCTCGCCCACCAGCGACAGCGCGGCCAGGTGGAAGACGGCGTCGAACTTCCAGGCGGCGAAGATGTCATCCAGCCGGCGGCGCTCGCTGAGATTGGCCTGGATGAAGGTGGCGCCGGGCGGGACGGCGTTGCGGTGGCCGGTGGAGAGGTCATCCACCACCACCACCTCATGCCCCGCATCCAGCAGGGTGAGGACGAGGTGGCTGCCGACATAGCCGGCGCCGCCGGAGACGAGATAGCGTGCCATGGGTGTTCCGATCTGACGAACCCGGTTTGCTCCCGGAATATGGCATCAATTCGTTAGCGCGGCCCACGTTGCGCCGCGATCAGCACGGCGAGACGGTCCATCACCCCGCGCCGGACCGGACGCCCGGCCGCCAGCCGCCGGAGGTCGCGCCGGGCCAGCACCAGCGGCAGCGCCGCGGCGCGGGCCTCGGCCGGCAGGCCCTGGAGCGGCAGGGCGGCCGGCGCCTCGGCGGCGAGGCGGGCGATGACCGGCGCCGCGGTGGCCGGGTCCTCGATCACCGCCTCGGCCGCGATGAGGTCCCGCGGCAGCAGGCAGCGCTCCTGGGCGGCCAGCGCCGGCACCGCGCGCAGCAGGCCCGAGAGGCCATAGAGCAGCCCCGCCTGTTGCAGCGCGGGCAGCAGCGCGGGCGGCGCCCCCAGCAGCCGCCCGGCGGCGACCGCGAAGCCGCCCGCCGTGCCGCGCAGATAGGCGTGCAGGGCGGATGTGGTGGCGATGCCTTCCTCCTCCATCTCCATCTCCCGCGCCTCGGCCATGGCGATGAGGCTCGGCGCGTCGAGGGTGCCCACCTGGATCGCGGCATGGAGAGGCGCGGCCACCTCGTGCTGGCGGGCGGGCCGGCCGGCGGCCGCTTCCTCCACCGCCTCGCGCCACCAGGTGAGGCGGATCAGCGCCAGGATGGGGTTGGTCGCGACTTCGCGCGCGCGGGCCAGCTCGTGGTTGAAGGCGATCAGGGTGAACAGCGCCTCGCGCTTCTCCGGCGGCGCGAAGAGGGCGCAGAGGAAGCGGTCCGGGTCGTGGCGGCGGGCGATGGCGCCGCAAGGGGAGAGTTCGGGCACGCTTCTGCCCATGACGGCAACCGAAGCGGGGCGCAAGCGGTTGACGCACCGGCCCGCGCTGCTTAGCTGCCAGCCACTAATTCCCACCTCCGGAGAAACGCCATGGCCTTCAGCCTTCCCCCGCTCCCCTACGCCACCTCCGCGCTTGCCGCCCAGGGCATGTGCCAGGAGACGCTGGAGCTGCACCACGGCAAGCACCACAACGCCTATGTGACGGCGCTGAACGGCCTGATCGAGAGCAAGGGCCTGGCCGGCAAGTCGCTCGAGACCATCGTGGCCGAGGCCGGCAAGGCGGGCGCCGATGGCCTGCCCGTGCTGAACCAGGCCGGCCAGCACTGGAACCACATCCTGTTCTGGCAGGTGATGTCCCCCAATGGCGGTGGCGACAAGCTGCCGGCCAAGCTCGCCGCCAAGATCGACAGCGACCTCGGTGGCCTCGCCGCCTTCAAGGAGGCCTTCAAGCAGGCCGGCGTCACGCAGTTCGGCTCGGGCTGGGCCTGGCTGGTCATCGGCACCGACGGCAAGCTGAAGGTGACGAAGACGCCCAACGGCTCCAACCCCGTCGCCACCGGCGAGGGCACGCCCATCCTCGGCGTGGATGTGTGGGAGCACGCCTACTACCTCGACTTCCGCAACGTCCGCCCGAACTACCTGGACAACTTCCTGAACAAGCTGGTGGATTGGTCCGTGGTGGAGAGCCTGATGGACAAGGGCGGCCTCGCCTCCGGCCAGACGGCCTGATCCAGCTTCCGGGCTGAATGAAAGGGGCGCGGTCCGCGAGGGCCGCGCCCTTTTTCGTGTCAGGCCAGGTCCAGCAGGGCACGCGCGAATGCCGCGGGCGCCTCCTGCGGCGGGTTGTGGCCCACACCGGGCAGCAGCCGGCGCTCGAAGCGGCCCGTGAAGCGGGGCGAAGCGTTCGGGCCGGGCGGGTTCACGCCATCCGCCACGCCATGCAGGTCGATCGCCGGCACGGTGATGGGCGGCAGCTTCGCGAGCCGTGTCTCGAAATCTTCATGCGCCGGGTCGCCCGCCACCAGCGCGAAGCGGTGGCGGTAGGAATGGATCACCACCTCGACGAAATCCGGATTCTCGAAATGCGCGGCGCTTTCGGCGTATTCCGCCTCGGTGAAGCGCCATTCCGGCGACCAGAGCTGCCAGAGCAGGCGGCAGAGATCGGCGCGGTTCGCGGCCAGGCCGCGCGCGCCGCGCTCGCTGTGGAAGTAGTATTGGTACCAGTGCCGCATCTCGCGCTCGGGCGGCTGGGGCTCGTTGGCGCGGGCGATGTCCTGGATGTTGTAGCCGGTGCCGGTGACGAGGCCGGTGCAGCGTTCCGGGTGCAGCGCCGCCACCACGCAGGCGGCGCGCCCGCCCCAGTCATAGCCGGCGAGGATGGCGCGGGGGATCGCCAGCGCGTCCATCAGCGCCAGCAGGTCCGCCCCCAGCGCGCCCTGCGCGCCGGAGCGCGGCACGCCGGGCTTGAGGCGGGTCTGCCCATAGCCGCGCAGATGCGGGACCAGCACGCGATGGCCGGGCAGCAGCGGCACGACGCCGTCATAGCAGCGTGCCGCATAGGGAAAGCCGTGCAGGAGGATGATCGCCGGGCCATGCTCCGGCCCGTGCTCCTCCACGGCGATGTGAAGCTGCGGCGTTTCGACGATCCGCAGCCGCATGGCCTCAGCTCTTCGCGTCGTTCGCCGCTTCGGGGCGAATCACGCTGCCGATGGTGCCGCGCACCACCGTCACGCGCACATTCGGCGCGATCTCGACCTCGACCTCGTCCGAGCCGTCCTTCACGAGCTTGATCTCGCCGACGATGCCGCCCGCCGTGATCACGCGGTCGCCGCGCTTCAGGCTGCCCAGCATGGCGCGGTGCTCCTTCATCTTCTTCTGCTGCGGGCGGATCAGCAGGAAGTAGAAGACGACGAAGATCAGCAGCAGCGGCAGAAGCTGCATGACGATCGCGCCCGCGCCGGCGGCGTCCTGGGCATAGGCGGGGGAGATGAGCATCGGGCCTCGCAAGGGGAATGGGATGGAGCGCAGATGAACCGGCGGAAGGCTTGCGTCAACCGTGATCCGGCGCTTGAAGCGCCCGATGGACACTGAACTCCTCACCCGCATCGCCGCCGCCCTGGAACGCCTGGCCCCGCCGCCGGCCCCGCCGCCCAGCCTGGAGGGGGCGGATGCCTTCGTCTGGCACCCCGCGCGCAACCAGCTTTCCCCCGTGCCCAAGGTCAGCCGCGTGGACATCGTGCTGCTGCAGGGTGTCGCCCGGCAAAAGGAGATCATCCTGGAGAACACGCTGCGCTTCGCCCGCGGCCTGCCGGCCAACAACGCCATGCTCTGGGGCGCGCGCGGCATGGGGAAATCCAGCCTGGTGAAGGCGGCGCATGCCGAGGCGAACCGGCTGCACCCGGGCAGCCTCGCGCTGATCGAGATCCATCGCGAGGATATCCGCACCCTGCCCGACCTGCTCGGCCATCTGCGCGGCCAGGAGAGGCGGGCCCTGGTGTTCTGCGACGACCTCTCCTTCGAGAAGGAGGATGCGGACTACAAGGCGCTGAAATCCGTGCTGGATGGCGGGATCGAGGGGCGGCCGGCCAATGTGCTGTTCTACGCCACCTCCAACCGCCGCCACCTCATGTCCCGCGACATGATCGAGAATGAGCGCAGCACCGCCATCCATTCGGGCGAGGCGGTGGAGGAGAAGGTCTCGCTGTCCGACCGCTTCGGCCTCTGGGTCGGCTTCCACAATTGCGACCAGGACACCTTCTTCGCGATGATCGACGGCTATGCGGGGGCGATGAACCTGCCCATCGGCCAGGAGGAATTGCATGCCGCCGCGGTCGAATGGTCGGTCACGCGCGGCGGGCGCTCGGGCCGCGTCGCCTGGCAGTTCATCCAGGAGATGGCCGGGCGCCTCGGCGTGAAGGGATGAGGTTCCTCGGCACGCTGGAGGAGCTGCACGCGCTCTACGGCGTGCCGGGCGCGGCCTCGACGCGCAAGGAGGCACCGCGCGTCACCCCGGAATATCGCCGCATCATCGAGGCCGCGCCCTTCCTGGCGCTGGCCACCTCCGGGCCCGAGGGGCTCGATTGCTCGCCGCGCGGCGATGCGCCGGGGCAGCTGGTCCGCATCCTGGACGAAACGACACTGGCCCTGCCCGACCGGCGCGGCAATGACCGGATCGACAGCCTGCGCCACATCATCCGCGACCCGCGCGTGGCGCTGATGTTCCTGATCCCCGGCTCGGGCAATGCGCTGCGCATCAACGGGACGGCGCGGGTCACGGCGGATGAGGCGCTGTGCGAGAGCTTCGTGATGGAGGGGAAGCGGCCGCGCAGCGTGGCGGTGATCTCCATCGAGACGATCTATTTCCAATGCGCCCGCGCGCTGATCCGCGCCCGCCTCTGGGAGCCGCATGCGAAGCCCGATCTGCCCACGCCGGGCCAGATCCTGGCGGCGATGACGGCGGGCGAGGTGGGCGGCGCCACCTATGACGCCGAATGGCCGGAGCGCGCGGCGAAGAGCATGTGGTGAGGCTTCGCCCGGATGACGGTGTGATGATCCAGCCCGCGATCCGTGACGCGAAGGGCCGCTTCCGCAACCCTGACGGCTCGCCTGCCGCGCAGCCGCTGCATCGCGTGGCGCGGATGATGTGGGAGGGCAAGGGGCCGCGCTGGCCGCAGGGTCTGCGCAACCCGCCCCACCCCCCGCCGCCCGCCCAGGTGCCGGCGGGCCATGCCAGCTTCACCTTCATCGGCCATGCGAGCTTCCTGATCCGCCTCGCGGATGGGACGACCATCCTGACCGACCCGATCTTCTCCGAGCGGTGCAGCCCCTTCACCTGGCTCGGTCCGAAGCGGGTGCGGCCCCCTGCCCTGGCCCTGGAGGACCTGCCCCGCATTGACGCCGTGCTGGTCAGCCACGGCCATTACGACCACATGGATTTGCCGAGCCTGCGCGCGATCCATGCCCGCTGGCGGCCGCGGCTGCTGACCGGCCTCGGCCATGCCGAATTCCTGGCGAAGAACGGCATCCCCGGGGCCATCGAGCTGAACTGGGGCGAGAGCGCCGAACTCCCCGGCGGGCATCGCGCCACCTATGTGCCGATGCGGCATTTCTCGGCGCGCGGCATCCGCGACCGCGCCCATGCCCTGTGGGGCGGCTTCGCCGTGGAAGCCCTGGCCGGCGGGCGCTTCCTCTTCGTGGGCGATACGGCGGCGGGCGGGCATCTGGATGTGATCGGCCGCGCCTTCGGCGGCTTCGGCGTGGCGCTGATCCCGATCGGCGCCTATGCGCCGCTGTGGTTCATGCAGGCCGTGCACGTCACGCCCGAACAGGCGGTGGAGGCGCAGGCGCAGCTGCGCGCGCGCACAGCACTCGCCATGCATTTCGGGACCTTCCAGCTGACGCAGGAGGCGATGGAAGAGCCGGCACGACGGCTGCTGGCGGCGCGGGGCGGGCAGGATTTCCGGGTGCCGGGGTTTGGGGAGAGCCTGGTGCTGGCCATCTGAGCCGGGGACCGCCCTTCCCCCGCGCCCCCTCATGCGTTCAGGGGCAATCCGACAGCGGTCTCGCGATGGAGGCACGGGCGCCGTCGGGGCCGCGATGGCAGCCGCTGAACCAGGCGCCGCGATACCAGCGCTGCTCCGCCGCGATGAAATAGGCGCCCTGGCCATCCGCGCGGTCATCGCGGTAATCGCCCTCGTAGCGGTCGCCATTGGCCCAGAGATAGACGCCCTCGCCATGGAAGCGGCCGTCGCGCCACCTGCCTTCATAGCGGTCGCCATTGGGGTAGAGCATCACGCCGCGGCCATTGCGGCGGCCGTCACGCCATTCGCCCTCGTAGCGCGCGCCATTGGCCCAGTTGTAGACGCCCTGCCCGTGCTGCCGCCCATCCCTCCACTCGCCCTCATAGCGGTTGCCGCTGGGCCAGGTGACGGTGCCGCGGCCATCCAGACGGCCCTCGCGCATCTGGCCGCTGAAGCTGCTGACCTGGGGGGGCGCGCCGCCATCCTGGCTGCGCCACTCGCCGCGGCCCTGGCCCTGGGCGGGGCCTCGCGGGCAGGCGCCGCTCCAGGTGACCCGCTCATGCGGCTGGGGGTTGCTGTTCCAGAGCCAGCAGCCATTGCGCGGATCCACCACCCAGCCGGCGCGGAAGGGCTCGGCCAGGTTCTCGGGCAAGGGCGGCGCAGGGCGGTTCTGTGCGAGGGCCGGGGCGGCGGCGAGCAGGAGGGCGAGCACGGCAAGGCGGAGGCGCATGGACGGGATGAGACAACGCGGCCGGCGCGCGATCCAGGGGAAATCCCGGGGCAGGCACGAACAGGTGGGATTTCCTTGAAAATCACCGAGTATTAGGATTATTGTCTCCGTCCCAGGAGCCATCGATGAAACAGCGCGTCCCCTTCACCGCCCTCTCCGACCGCCAATGGGATGCCCTGCGGCCCTATGTCCTGGCGCAGAAGGCCAGCCCCGCCGGCCGCAAGACGGCCGACCTGCGTGAGCGGATGAACGCCATCCTCTTCCTGCTTTCCACCGACGCCCCCTGGCGGGAGCTGCCCGAACGCTACGGTTCCGCGGGGACGGTCGCGCGGCATTTCCGCCGGCTGACGCATGGCGGGCTGTGGGAGCACCTGCTGGAAGCCCTGCACGATCTCGGGCCGCGCCATCCGCTGCAGCAGCTTCGCCGCGTGATCTTCCGCGGCGCCAGGCGGGCCGCGAAACTGGTCGGACTCGGCATCATCGTGCTGGCGCGGCGATTGAACCTTCTCGAGGCCCTGCCTGGGCCGCCCTGGCTGGTGGCCGATCCCGATTTGTCCAAAACCCTGGTGGGCCTGTTCCAACGCGAATTCGAACATCCTGACCCAGCCCGGTTCCGGCGCTGGTGGCGCGAGAAAGGCCGCGCCTTCATCCAGGTCTTCGCCATCGCGGGCGGGCGGCCCAACATGCCGCGCTCCGTCCGCCTCGCCATGCCGTGAGGCCGGCTCAGGGCAGCAGCGCCTCCGCCTCCGCCCAGAGCCGGCGCGTGAGGTCTGCGGCGGGCTCGGCGCGGGCCATGGCGGCCCCCTGCCCTGCCCAGGCCTGCATGCGCGAGAGATCATTGGCGCGGCCCGCCTCGGCACGCATCGGCGTGGTGAGCACCCGTTGCAGCGGATAGGGCGCGGCGGGCACCGCCTCGAAGGCGCGGGTCGCATCATTGGCGATGCCGCGCGCGAGGCGGCCGGAGAAGGCGCGGGTCAGCACCGTGTCCTCCGGCGCGGCCGCCGCCAGCCCATCGGCCCAGGCGGGGGCGAGCGCCGTCTCGGGACAGCGCAGATAGGCGGTGCCGAGTTGCACGGCGCTGGCCCCCAGCGTGAGGGCCGCTGCGATGCCCCGGCCATCCATGATGCCGCCCGCCGCGATCACCGGGACCGAAAGCGCGTCCGCCAGGCGCGGGACCAGCGCGAAGAGGCCGATGAGCTGCGCCTCCGCCGCCTCCGGCGTGAAGGAGCCGCGATGCCCGCCAGCCTCGGCACCCTGGGCGATCACGGCGTCCGCCCCGGCGGCCTCGGCCGCGCGGGCCTCGGCGAGCGTGGTGGCGTTGCAGATCCAGAGGATCCCGCGCGCCTTCAGCTCGGCCACGAATTCCGGCTCCCAGAGGCCCATGATGGTGGAGACGACGGGCGGCCGCGCCTCCAGCACTGCGTCACACTGGGCCGCGAAGTCCGGCAGGAAGGGGCCATCGCCCAGCGGCGGCGGCTCGGGGCCGAGCTTGGCCAGCGCGGCCCGCGCCGCCTCCTCCCGCGCGGCGTCGCGCACCGGCGGCGGATCAGGCGCCCAGAGGTTCACCTGGAAGGCGCCATTGCTGCCGGCGCGGAAGCCCTGCGCCCAGGCGGCGATCTCGGCCGGGCTCATCTGCAGCGCGCCGACACCCCCCATGCCGCCCCCATTGGCGACGGCCACCCCCAGTGCGACCGGCGAGGCGCTGGCCATGGGGGCCTGGAGAATCGGGACGCGCAGGCCGAAGCGGGCGCAGAATTGCTGGGCGCGGGTGCGGGCGGAGCTCATGGCCCGAGGCTCGCGCGCCGCCGCGATTGTGTCCATCCGGGCACGGCAGTAGCAATCGCCCCATGAGCACCCGCAAGGCACCCCGCATGAGCCAGGACACCACCGCCGCCCCGCCCCGCAAGAAGCTCTTCGGCACGGACGGCATCCGCGGCACCGCCAACAAGGCGCCGATGGATGCGGGCACCGCGCTGCGCCTCGGCCAGGCGGCGGGCAAGTATTTCAACCGCGGCACGCATCGCCACCGCGTCGTCATCGGCAAGGACACGCGCCTCTCGGGCTACATGCTGGAGCCGGCCCTGACCGCGGGCTTCGTCTCGGCGGGCATCGACGTGGTGCTGGTGGGGCCGCTGCCGACGCCGGCCATCGCCATGATGACGCGCTCGCTCCGCGCCGATCTGGGCGTGATGATCTCCGCCTCGCACAACCCGCATGAGGACAATGGCATCAAGCTGTTCGGCCCGGACGGGCTGAAGCTCTCCGACGAGCAGGAGGCCGATATCGAGGCGCTGATGGCGGGTGATCTCTCCTCCGCGCTGGTCTCGCCCTCCAAGCTTGGCCGCGCCTCGCGGCTCGAGGATGCGCCGGGCCGCTATATCGAGGCGGCGAAGCAGAGCTTCCCGCGCGGCCTGACGCTGGAGGGCCTGCGCCTCGTCGTGGATTGCGCGCATGGCGCGGCCTACAAGGTGGCCCCCACCGTGCTGTGGGAACTGGGCGCCGAGGTGGTGAGCGTGGGCGTCGCGCCCGATGGCTTCAACATCAACCGCGGCGTGGGCTCCACCGCGCCGCAGCAGCTGGCCGAGCTGGTGCGCGAGCGCCGCGCCGATCTCGGCATCGCCCTCGATGGCGACGCCGATCGCGTGGTTCTGGTGGATGAGCTGGGCACCGTGATCGACGGCGACCAGATCCTCGCCGTCATCGCGGATTCCTGGGCGCGCGAGGGCAAGCTGAAGGGCGGCGGCCTGGTCGCCACCGTGATGAGCAACATGGGGCTGGAGCGCTTCCTCACCTCGCGCAACATCGCGCTGCACCGCACCGCGGTGGGTGACCGCTATGTGGGCGAGCGCATGCGCGAGCTCGGCTGCAACCTGGGCGGCGAGCAGTCGGGCCACATGATCATCAGCGATTTCGGCACGACGGGCGATGGGCTCGTCGCCGCCCTCCAGGTGCTGGCCGTGCTGGTCGAGGAGAAGCGCCCGGCGAGCGAGGTCTGCCGCCGCTTCCAGACGCTGCCGCAGAAGTTGGTCAACATCCGCTTCTCGGGCACCACGCCGCTGAAGGACCCGGGCGTGCAGGCGGCCATCGCGGCGGAGGAGGCGAAGCTCGGCGCGCGCGGCCGCGTGCTGATCCGCGCGAGCGGGACCGAGCCCGTGATCCGCGTCATGGTCGAGGCGGAGGAGGAAGCTCTGCTGAACCAGTCGCTCGATGCGCTCTGCGGCGTGATCCGCGCGAAGCTCGGCACGTGAAGGGCCGCGTCCTCATCTGCGCCGGCTCGGATTCGGGTGGCGGCGCGGGCATCCAGGCCGACATCAAGGCGGTGACGGCACTGGGCGGCTTCGCCATGACGGCGATCACGGCGCTCACCGCGCAGAACACGCTGGGCGTGCAGGGCGTGGTGGGCGTGGAGCCCGGCTTCATCCGGCAGCAGATGCGCTCCGTGCTGGAAGATCTGGGGGCGGATGCGCTCAAGACCGGCATGCTGCATGACGTGGCGACCATCGAGGCGGTCTGCGACGAGATCGCGGCCAGCGCGCCCGGCCTGCCCCTGGTGGCGGACCCGGTGATGGTCGCCACCTCCGGCAGCCGGCTGCTGGCCGATGATGCGATGGAGACGCTGCGCGCGCGCCTTCTGCCCATCGCCGTCGTCATCACGCCCAACATCCCGGAGGCCGAGGCGCTGACGGGCCTTGCCATCCGCGACGAGGCGGGAATGCGCGCGGCGGCCGAGGCGCTGCTCGCCATGGGCGCGCGCGCCGTGCTGCTGAAGGGCGGCCACCTGGAGGGCGAGGTGCTGGTGGACCTGCTGGTGACGCCCGTGGCGGTGGATCGCTACGAGGATCGCCGCATCGTCACGCGCCACACCCATGGGACGGGCTGCACGCTCGCTTCCGCCGTGGCGGCGGGGCTGGCGCAGGGCCTGGCGCTCGAGCCCGCGGTGCGCCGCGCGCGGGCCTATGTGCGCGCGGCCATCCTGCACGCGCCGGGCTATGGCGCGGGGCATGGGCCGCTGGATCACGGCGTGACCGTGGACGCTTCCCGCCTTGGCTGACGCGGCCCTCGCGCGGGCGGATCTGGCGGAGCTGCGCAGCCTCGCGCACCTGCCCCTGCCGCTGCTGGCGGTGCCGCTGGGCCTGGGCGGGCTTGGCCTGGCCTGGCGGCAGGCGGGCTTCGCCTGGGTGGGCGAGCCGCTCATGGCGCTCACGGGGTTCGCCTGGGTGCTGATCCTGGTGCTGCATGCGGCGCGCGCCCTGCGCCACCCGGAAGCAGCGCTGGCCGATTGGCGCAACCCGGTGCGCTGCGGCTTCGTGGGCGCCGCCTCGATCGGGATGATGCTGACGGCCGCCGCCCTGCTGCCACATGCGCCGGCGCTGGCGCGCGCGCTGCTTCTGCCGGCCGTGGTGCTGCACCTGGCGATCGGCCTGCTGCTGCTGGCCCGCGTGCTGCGTGGCGAGGGCAGCCCCGCCATGCTGGTGCCGCCGCTCATGATCCCGCTGGTGGGCAATGTGCTGGCGCCGCTCTTCCTCGTGCCGCTCGGCCTGCCCATGCTGGGCTGGATGCTCTTCGGCGTCGGCATGCTGCTCTGGCTCGGGCTGCAGCCGTTGCTGCTCGGCCGTCTCTTCGAGGCGGCGCTGCCGCCGCCGATGCGGCCCTCGCTCGCCATCCTGCTGGCGCCGAGTGCGGTGGGCGCGCTGGCGGTGGATGCGCTGGGCGGGCCGGCGCCGGCCTTCCTGGCGCTCTACGGCCTCGCCGCCTTCACCTTCGCGCTGCTGCTGATGGTGCTGCGGCCCATGCTGGGGGCCGGCTTCAGCATCGGCTACTGGGGCTTCACCTTCCCGCTCGCCGCCTTCACCACCGCCACCATGAAGGTGGCGCCGGGGCTGGTCGGCTGGGGCATGCTGGGCTTCGCCACGCTGGCCATCGGCGCCATCGCGCTCGCCACGCTGCGCCTCGCCATCCAGGGCGCGCTGTTGCGCCCGCATTGAGAAGGACAACGCGATGACCCGGATCCTGCGTGCCATGCCCCGAATGGCCACCCCCGAGAGCATCGCGCCCTATGGCACGCTGATCGAACCCACCGAGGATGGCAGCCCCTTCGGCGCCGAGGATGCCGAGCTTGACCTGACGCAGGGCACGCCGCGCCTCTACATCATGCGGCTGCGCCAGCGCCCGCTGCTGATCCGCGGCATCACGCGGCATGGCCGTGTCACGCAATGCCTCGCCAGCATGAAGGGCGAGGAGTGGTTCATCGGGCTCGCCGAGGCGGGCGACGCGCCGGAGCCGGAGGAGATCCGGGTGTTCCGCATGGGCGGCGACGTGGCGCTCGCACTCCATGCCGGCACCTGGCATGCCGGGCCCTTCTTCACCGCGCCCTCGGTGGATTTCCTCAACCTCGAACTCACCGACACGAATGAGACGGATCACGAGACCCTGCGCCTCGAGGAGGCGCATGGCGCGGTGATCGAGATCCTCGCGTGATGCCGGCCCGGGGCTGCACACGCAGCCCCGGGCTTCCCGCACCTGCGTATTGTCCGAAGTTGCGCGCCCGCGCCACTTCCGCTTCATTGATACAAGCTGTTGATTTCACACGATTTTGTGAAGACATCTACAGCTTTACCGATGAAGAGGTGAAGAGTGGTGCACATATTGGCGCTGTTGCTCCTTCTCGTGCTGCCGGTTCAGGCGCGGGCGGTCGAGGCGGAGATCGAGGATGTGGTGGTGAACTCTGCGCGCCACGTCACGGCGCGGGAGAGCATCCCGGCCAGCACGGGCGCCAGCACCACGACGATGGACCGCGAGACGATCGAGCGCATGCCGCAGGGCAATGCGGCCTCGCTCAACCAGATCCTGCTGCAGGCGCCGGGCGTGGTGCAGGAAGCGCAGGGCGACCTGCATGTGCGCGGCGACCACCGCAACCTGCAATACCGCATCAATGGCGTGACCCTGCCCGAGGCGATCAGCGGCTTCGGCCAGATGTTCGACGCGCGGGCCCTGCGCTCCGTCTCGCTGCTGACGGGCGCGCTGCCGGCGCAATATGGCTACCGCACGGCGGGCATCGTGGAACTCACACTGCGCTCGGGCATCACCGACCCGGGTGGCAGCGTGGGAATCTATGGCGGCAGCTTCGGCACGGTGCAGCCCGCCCTCGCCTATGGCGGTGCCATCGGCCCCTTCGAGTATTTCCTCACGGGCAACTACCTGCAGAGCCAACGTGGCTTCGAGAACCCGACGGCGGCGCGGGATTCCATCAACAACGACACGCAGCAGATCCGCGGCATCGCGAATTTCGGCTACCAGCTCGACGACTTCACGCGCATCGCGGTGATCGGCGCCACCAACCAGTCGCGCTACCAGGTGCCCAATGTCCCGGGGCAGCCGCCGCAATTCACCGCCTTCGGACAGGAGCTCTACGAAAGTGCCGCGCTGCGCGCGCGGCAATGGCAGCGCTCCAGCTTCGGCGTGCTGGCGGTGCAGCACGCCCGCGACACCTGGGACCTCCAGGTGGCGGGCTTCCTGCGGCAGAGCTCCATCAACTACCTGCCCGACCTGGTGGGCGAGATGATCTTCAACGGCGCGGCAGCCGAGACGCGCAAGCGCAACACCACGATGGGCCTGCAGGTGGACGGCGTCTGGCGCGCCGCCACGAACCACACGATCCGCATGGGGCTCTATGCCTCGCGCGACGTGACGCAGAACGTCAGCAACTCGACGGTGCTGCCGCTCGGCGCGGATGGCGCGGCGCTGGATCAGCCCTTCACCATCCAGGAGCGCGGGCGCATCCAGGGCCAGCTCTACGGCCTCTATGCGCAGGACGAGTGGCGCATCACGGATGCGCTGACCTTCAACTATGGCGCGCGCTTCGACGTGATGCGCCAGCAGGTGGAGGCGAGCCAGCTCAGCCCGCGCGCCAACCTCGTCTGGCGCGCGAGCGAGGCGACCACCCTCTCCATCGGCTATGCGCGCTACTTCACGCCGCCGCCCTCCGAGCTGCTGACGGCGCCGGCGCTGGCGCTCTACGCCAACACCACGCTGGCGCCCGAGGTGCCGATCGCCTCGGCGCCCCGGCCGGAACGAGCGAATTACTACAACATCGCGATCCGCCAGCAGCTCGCCCCCAACTGGCAGGTCGGCGCGGATGCCTTCTACCGGGACGTGCAGGACATGCAGGACCTTGGCCAGTTCGGCAGCGCCTACATCTTCTCGCCCTACAATTACCGCGTGGGCCGGGTCTATGGCGTGGAGCTGACAACGAGCTACCGGGACGGGCCCTGGCTCGCCTATGCGAACCTGACGCTCTCCCGCTCCGAAGGGCGCGGCCTCGTCTCCAACCAGTATTTCTGGAGTGCCGCCGAGCTCGCGCAGGTGGAGAGCAAGTTCGTGCGGACGGATCACGACCAGCTCATCACCGGCTCGGCCGGCGTGAGCTGGCGCGGCTGGGAAGGGGGCACGCTCTCGGGCACGCTGGTCTATGGCAGCGGCATGCGGCGCGGCTTCGCCAACAGCGAGTCGGTGACACCCTATGCGACGGTGAATCTCGGCCTCGCCCAGCAATTCACGACGGTGGATGGCGGCACCTGGACCGCGCGGCTCGACCTCGTGAACCTGGCCGACCGTTCCTACCAGCTGCGCGACGGCACGGGCATCGGCGTGGGGGCGCCGCAATACGGCATGCGGCGCGGCATCTTCGCAGGGCTGAGCCGGGCGCTGTAACCGGGTTAGGGGCGGGCGGCGGGCGTGATGGTGAGGCTCATGCTCACCGCGGGCGCGGCCGCTGGCGCGGGGTCGGCCGGTGGCGCGGCGGGCGCGGCCCCCGGGTCATCCAGGGTGGAAAGCCCCTCCCCCTCCGCATTGCTGCGGCCGAGCTGGGCATCGCGCCGCTGGCGCACCACGCTGCGCAGCCGCGCGTAGTAGTCCAGGCTCTCGCTCCGCAGCGCGTCCAGGGTCTCGATGTTCTCGGCGCGGAGATCGAGGCCGCCCAGCGCGCCGCGGCCCACGCCCAGAAGCTGGGAGAGCGCGGCCGAGGTGGTGGCGCCGGTGACGAGGCCGACCGGGCTCGCCAGCGCATCCACGCCATCGCCCACCGCATCGCGCACCGTGGTCGGGCCGAAGACGGGCAGCATCAGGAAGGGTCCGTCCGGCACGCCCCAGGCATGCAGCGTCTGGCCGAAATCGCCGGTCCGCCGCTCGATGCCCGAGGCGGTGGCGACGTCGAAGAGGCCGAGGCCGCCCGCCGTGGAGTTGATGTAGAAGCGCATCAGCGTGTGGCCGGCATCCAGCAGCCGGCCCTGCAGCAGGTTGTTGGCGAGGATCACCGGCTCATTCAGGTTGCGCAGGAAGTTGCGCAGCGCGGTGCGCATGGGCGCGGGCACGGTGTCGCGATAGGCCTCGGCCGCCGGGCGGATGATGTTCTCGTCGAGGGCGGTGTTGAACTCGAGGACGGCCCGGTTCGATGCCTCGAAGGGGTCGGAGGGGTCGCTGCCGGGGGGGCCTTGGGTGGCGCAACCGGCCAGCAGGCCAGCCAGCAGGACCAGGGGCAGGGCCGCGGAGAGGATGGGCTTCACCCCCCTACTCTACCCGCCCCCCGGCGGCCGCGCGATAGTGCGCGGGTGACGTTGTATTTCGCCCTCTTGCCCTTTCTGCTCGCGCTGGCGGGCGCCGCGCAGGCGCTGCTGGCCAGCCGCGCCCTCCGCCGGCTGGCCGCGACGCGCCCGCCCGAAGGCCCTTGCCTGCCGGCGAGCCTGCTCAAGCCGCTGCATGGCGACGAGCCGGGCCTCGCCGAAAACCTCGCCGCCTGCCTGGCGCAGCGCCATGCCGCGCCCTTCGAGGTGGTCTTCGGCGCGGCCGACCCTGGCGATGCGGCGCTGCCGGTGGCCGCGGCCGCCATCGCGGCAAGCGCCACGCCGGCGCGGATCATGAGCGGGGGCGCGGTGCTGGGGGCGAACCGCAAGGTTTCGCAGTTGGTGCATCTCGCCGCCGTCGCGCGGCACGAGGCGCTGGTGGTGAGCGATGCCGACATGCGCTGCCCGCCCGAATGGCTGACGGCGGTGACGGCGCCACTGGCCATGCCGGGGGTGGGCCTCGTCACCTGCCTCTACCGCGGCGAGCCGGCCGATGGCGCGGCCTGGTCGCGCCTCGCGGCGCTCGGCATCGACTGGCACTTCCTGCCCAATGCCGCGCTGGGCGAGGCGATGGGCAAGGCCGAGGGCTGCTATGGCGCGACCATGGCGCTTTCGCGCGCCACCCTGGCGCGGATCGGCGGGTTCGAGCCGCTGCTGCCGCTGCTGGCCGATGATCATGCGCTGGGGGCGGCGGTGCGGGCGGCGGGGCTGAAGGTGGTGGTTTCGCCGGTCATTCCGGCTCATGTCATGTCTGAGAAAAGCCTTTCATCACTCTGGAATCATGAGGTTCGCTGGGCACGCACGGTGCGCCTGCTGAACCCGGCCGGCTATGCGGGGCTGGCGCTGACGCACCCCCTGGCCTGGGCGCTGATGGCGCTGGCCATCGCCCCGGGCACGCTCACGCTCGTGGGCGTGGCGCTGGTGCTGGCCGCGCGGCTCGCCCTGGCGCGCGGGGTGGATGGTGCGCTCGGCGTCGCGGGGGGCTGGCGACGCTGGGCCTGGCTGCCCCTGCGGGACCTGCTGTCGGCCGCGGTCTGGGTGGCGGGGCTTCGGGCGGGCGGCGTGGTCTGGGGCGCGCAGCGCTACCGTCTTGGCGCGGATGGCCGGATGGTGGAAACCGGCCGCACGCCATGAAACGCCTGATCTTCACCGCCGACGATCTCGGCCTCGCCCCCGAGACCAACGAGGCCATCGAGCGCGCCCATCGCGAGGGCGTGCTGACCGCGGCCAGCCTCATGGTGGGCGAGGCCGGCTTCGAGGAGGGGGTGCGCGTCGCCCGCGCCAATCCGGGCCTGGCCGTGGGCCTGCACCTCACGCTGACCGATGGCGTTCCGGTGCTGCCGGCGGCGCAGATCCCGGGGCTGACCCAGAAGAACGGCCGCTTCCGGGACGACATGGCCGCGCTTGGCCTGCTGCTGGCGCTCTCGCCCGTGGCGCGCGCGGAACTCGCGGCCGAGGTGGCGGCGCAGGTGGAGCGCTTCATGGCCACCGGCCTCGGCTGCGACCATGTGAACGCGCACAAGCACTACCACCTGCACCCGCTGATCGCGGCGGCACTGATGCAGGCGGCGGCGGGTGCGGGGGTACGCTGCATCCGCCTGCCCTGGGAGCCGCAGGCGCTGGTGCGCGCGGTGGACCCGGCCAGCCCGCGCACGGCGGAATGGGCGCTCGGGCCCTGGTGCCGCACGCTGCGGCGGCGGGCGCTGAACTGGAACCTGATGGCGCCCGACCGCGTGGTGGGCCTCGCCTGGTCCGGGCATTTCGGCACGGCGCGGCTGCGGGGCGTGCTGCCGCGCCTGCCGGATGGCGTGACGGAGCTCTATTTCCACCCTGCCGTGGCGGGCGGATTCCCGGGCAGCGCGGCCGGCTACGACTATACGGGCGAGCTGGCGGCCCTGTGCGACCCAGCCGTGGGCGAGGCGCTGGCCGGCGTCGAACGCGGCGGCTACGCGGCCATGCTCTTGCCGAAACCGCTTCCCCCCCTCAGTTGAGGCGCTGGTCTTCCCCGCACGAGGTTCCCTTTGCTCCCGATCCGCCAGGATATCCCCCGCCGCGCCCTTGTGACGGGCGGGGCCAAGCGGCTTGGCCGCGCCATCTGCCTGGCCCTGGCCGAAGCCGGCTTCGACATCGCGATCCACTACAACAGCTCGGCCGCCGAGGCGGAGGCACTGGCGGAGGAGATCCGCGCCTGGGGGCGCCAGGCCACCACGGTCCAGGCCGACCTGATGCGGGAGGCCGAGGTGGGTAGCTTGGTGGCCCGCGCCACCGGGGCGCTCGGGCCGCTCGGGGTGCTGGTCAACAATGCCAGCACCTTCGAGCGCGATGAGTGGCACGACGCGACGCGCGAGAGCTGGGACCTCCACATCGAGCCCAACCTGCGCGCGCCCTTCCGGCTGATGCAGGATTTCGCCCGGGCGCTGACCGCGCCGCAGCATGGCGTGATCCTCAACATGCTCGACCAGCGGGTGATGTCGCTGACGCCGCATTTCGTGAGCTACACCGTCTCCAAGGCTGGGCTCTGGGCGCTGACGCAGCAGATGGCCCTGGCGCTGGCGCCGCGCATCCGCGTGGTGGGCATCGGCCCGGGCCCTGCCCTGCCGAGTCCGCGCCAGAGCCAGGCGCAGTTCGAGCGCCAATGCGCCTCGGTCCCGCTCGCACGCGGCACCTCGCCGGCGGAGATCGCGGCGGCGGTCATGGCGCTGCTCAGCCTCTCCTCCGTGACCGGGCAGGTGATCCATCTGGATGGCGGGCAGCACCTGCAATGGTCGCCGGCCGGCGGGGCGGCGCCTGAGGAATAGGCGGGCGGCGCCCTTGGTGCTACGTCGCCTTCTCGATCAATCGGATGCCGACAGCCCCGCATGAGTTCCCCCACGCCCCGCATCCGCAAGGTCTTCGTCCGCGGGCTGGAGTTGCAGGCCCGGCTCGGCGTCTATGCCCACGAAAAGGTGGGGCCTCAGCGCATCCGCATGCATATCGAGTTGGACGTGGTGGATGAGAGCGCGGCCATCGGCATCGGGCCCGACAACCTCGAGCGCGTGGTGGATTACGGGCACCTCGTGCACGCGGCCCGCGCCGCCGTCGCCGAGGGCCATGTGCTGCTGGTCGAGACCCTGGCGGAGACGGTCGCCGAAATCGCGCTGCGCGATGCCAGGGTCCTGCATGCCCGTGTCTCGATCGAGAAGCCGGATGCCTTCGCCGATGCCGAGAGCGTGGGCGTGACAGTGGAGCGGGAGCGGGTCTAAATCGAAGTCAAGTCTTTACGGCTCTTCGGACGAAGAATCATCCACTGCCCGAGGGCTCAACTCCCGACCCACTGAATCTACAATACTTTCTTCATCAAGTTAACACATTCCCGCCCCAGTTTCGCGTCTGAAATCAATAAATTCAATGAGTTGCTCCTTTGCCCATTCTCAAGGCAATGCGAGGTGAACCCAGGCGTAAGGCCGGTCTCCCTGGCGTCGGGCCGGCATCACCCACAGAGTTATCCACAGGATCCGGGGATTGTTTCGTAGGGCCTTGGGCATCAGGCCCGGCCCGGCTTGAGGGACCGGCTCCGCCCCGGTAAGCGCAGCACCATGGAATCCGCCGATCCGCCCGAGGCAGTCCCGCTGAGCGGCCTCGCCGTGCTCGAGGCGGCGCTGCCCAACCTGCCGCTCTCGCCCGGCGTCTATCGCATGCTCGATGCCAAGGGGGATGTCCTCTACGTCGGCAAGGCACGGGCCATCCGCAAGCGCGTCACCAGCTACACCCAGGTCGCGCGCCTGCCCGAGCGGCTGCGACGGATGGTGCACGAGACACGCCGCGTCGAGGTCATCACCACCGCCTCCGAGGCGGAGGCGCTGCTGCTGGAAGCGAACCTCATCAAGAAGCTGAGGCCGCGCTACAACATCGTCCTCCGCGACGACAAATCCTATCCCTGGCTCGTCGTCACGGATGACCACCCCTTCCCGCAGATCGCCAAGCATCGCGGCGAGCGGCGCAAGGGCGCGAGCTACTACGGCCCCTTCGCCAGCGTCTGGGCGGTGAACCAGACCATCACGGCGCTGCAGCGCGTCTTTCTGCTGCGCACCTGCCGCGACACGGTGTTCGATACGCGCGACCGCCCCTGCCTGCTGCACCAGATCAAGCGCTGCTCCGCCCCCTGCGTCGAGCGCATCAGCGCCCAGGACTACGGCGCGCTGGTGGCCGAGGCGAAGGAATTCCTGGCGGGCGAGGTGCCGAGCATCCAGAAGCGCCTCGCCGCCGAGATGGAGGAAGCGGCCGAGCGCCTGGAGTTCGAGCGCGCCGCCGCGTTGCGCGACCGCATCCGCGGGCTGACCCATGTGCAGGGCACGAGCCGCATCAACCTCGACGGTGTCGGCGATGCCGATGTGGTGGCGCTGCACATGGCGGCCGGCCAGTCCTGCGTGCAGGTCTTCTTCTTCCGGGGCGGGCGCAACAACGGCAACCGCCCCTATTTCCTCACGCACTCCAAGAGCGACATCACGCCCGAGGAGGTGCTGGGCAGCTTCCTCGGCCAGCTCTACGACGACCTGCCACCGCCGCCCCTGGTCCTGCTCAGCCATGAGGTGCCCGACGCGGCGCTGATCGCCGAGGCGCTCTCCATCAAGGCGCAGGCCGCGCGCGGCGGCCGCAAGGTGGAACTGCACCGCCCGCAACGCGGCGAGAAGCGCGACATCGTGAACCACGCCGAGACCAATGCGCGCGAGGCGCTGGAGCGCCGCCTCGCCGAATCGACGGCGCAGGGCCAGCTGCTGGAGGGCGTGCAGCGCCTCTTCGACCTGCCGGAGCGGCCCGAGCGCATCGAGGTCTATGACAACAGCCACATGATGGGCACCAACGCCTATGGCGCGATGATCGTGGGCGGCCCCTCGGGCTTCATGAAATCGGCCTATCGCAAGTTCTCCATCAAGGAGGCCAAGCCCGCAGATGGCTCCGCGCCCCGTGGGGGCGACGACTTCGCCATGATGCGCGAGGTGCTGGAACGCCGCTTCGGCCGCGCCCTGAAGGAGGACCCGGCCCGCACCGAGGAGGGCTGGCCCGACCTTGTCATCATCGATGGCGGCCAGGGCCAGCTTTCGGCGGCGAGTGCGGTGATGGCGGAACTCGGCCTGGAGGACATCCCCCTGGTCGCCATCGCCAAAGGCGTGGACCGCGACGCGGGCCGCGAATGGTTCCACATGGCCGGGCGCGAGGCGTTCCAGCTGCCGCCGCGCGACCCCGTCCTCTATTATCTGCAGCGCCTGCGGGACGAGGCGCACCGCTTCGTCATCGGCACGCACCGCGCGGGCCGTGCCAAATCCCTGACCAGATCCGAACTGGACGACGTGCCCGGCGTCGGCCCCAAGGTGAAGCGGGAGCTGCTCAACCACTTCGGCTCGGCCCGCGGGGTGCGCCAGGCGAGCGAGGCGGACCTAGGCAATTGCCCTGGCGTCGGCCCGGCCCTGGCCCGGCGGATATATGAGCATTTCCACCTTGGCGCCGGCCAAGCTACATAGACGCCGTGCCGACCGACCTTCCCAACCTCCTCACCCTCTCGCGGATCCTGGCGATTCCGCTGCTGGTGGTGTTCGTCGCGATTCGCGCCCCCTGGGCCGACATGGCGGCCTGCGCGCTGTTCTCGGCCGCCGCCATCACCGACTACTTCGACGGCAAGATCGCGCGCGACCGCAAGATCGTCTCCGATTTCGGCCGCATGCTGGACCCGATCGCGGACAAGCTGCTGGTCGGCGCGGCGCTGATGCTGCTGGCCGGCTTCGACCGCCTGCCCAATTGGGCGCTGCTGCCGGCCATCGTCATCATGCTGCGCGAGATCCTCGTCTCGGGCCTGCGCGAATACCTGGCCGGGATCAATTTCGGCCTGCCGGTCACGGCGCTCGCCAAGTGGAAGACGGGCTTCCAGATGGGCGCGCTCGGCACGCTGCTGGCGGGCGACACCGGCGCCGCCGTGATCGGCCTCGGCTTCCTGCCCGTCTCGCTGATCGGCGAACTCATGCTCTGGACCGCGGCCGCGCTCACGCTGGTCACCGGCTGGGACTATCTCGCGGCCGGGCTGCGCCATGTGGCGCGCGAGGCGCCGCCTCACAATTCGTCACCCGTGAACCACATGGAGCGGCCTTGAGATCGCGCCGCACCCGACGCATCTTGCAGTGCAAGATGTCCTTCCGCTCCAGGAGTCACGAATGCGCTTGAAGCTCTCGGCGTTCAGGGCGGCTGCCCTGCTGACCGCCACGGTTGCGCTGGCGGGCTGCAGCAATGTCGAGTCGGGCATCGCCGGCGTGCAGCGCAGCCTGTCGGGCACCTATGACCGCTTCGGGCCGAACTGGGGCGGCATGCGCCCCGCCATGCCGACAGAGAGCCTGACCGTGCAGCGCATCCGCGGCGCCGCCGATCCGCTCGAGCCGCTGCGCCCCGAGCCCGGCGATGTCTGGCCGGTCGAGGAAGGCCCGCGCGCCACCCTCGCCAACCCGGAGGAGGCGCTGCGCGGCGTCCGCACGAGCGAAGCGCCCCCGCCCCGCACGCGCGGCAGCAGCAGCGCCTTCGAGAACGCGCCCGGCGCCGCGCCGCCCGTCATGTCGCCCATCTTCGAGGCGCCCACGCCCCCGCCGCGCGCCAACCGCACCGATGGCGCCACCGCGCCGGGCCAGGTCTTCCAGACGCCGCAGGGCGGCGTCGTGGGCACCGGCGGCGCGGGCAATGTGCAGTCCACCGTCTCGCCCCGCGGCTCGGGCCTCGCCATTCGCGACGGCGCCACCACCACGCTGTTCGGCCCCGATGGCCGCGCGCAGCAGGTGCCGACGCCGCGCTGAGCCATGCAGATCCTGTATTTCGCCTGGGTGCGCGAGAAGATCGGCCGCGCCGGTGAGGAGCTGGCCCTGCCCGCCGGCATCGCCGATGTGGGCGGGCTGATGCGGCACCTCGCCACGCTCGGCCCGGGCCATGCGGCGGCCTTCGCCAACCCCACGGCCATCCGCGCCGCCGTGAACCAGGACTTCGCCGCCCTGACCGATCCGGTCACGGACCGCGACGAGGTTGCCTTCTTCCCGCCCGTGACCGGTGGCTGAGGAGGGCGGCTGAACATGGCGCGCATCGCCGTCCAGGAAGCGCCCTTCGACATCGCCGCCGAGACGGCGCGCCTGACCGAGGGCCGCGCCGATATCGGCGCGGTGGCGAGCTTCACCGGGATCTGCCGCGCCGATGACGGCCTCGCCGCGATGGTGCTTGAGCATTATCCCGGCATGACCGAGCGCGCGCTCGCGAAGATCGCGGCCGAGGCCGAATCGCGCTGGCCGCTGACCGGCTGCACCGTGATCCATCGCGTGGGCCGCCTGGAGCCAGGCGCGCCCATCGTGCTGGTGCTGACGGCGAGCGGCCATCGCCAGGCGGCGCTGGAGGCCTGTGCCTTCCTGATGGACTGGCTGAAGACCAAGGCGCCCTTCTGGAAGCGCGAGGAATTCACGGAAGGCCACGCCCGCTGGGTCGAGGCGCGCAGCGAGGACGACGCCGCCGCCGGACGTTGGTAGAGGGGCGGTGGTGATGCACCTCGCCGCCATCCTGGCCGGCGGGCTGATCCTGCTCTGGCCGGCCTTCTTCAACGGCTATCCGCTGCTCTTCAGCGACAGCGGCGCCTTCCTGGCGCAGACCGTCGTGCCGCTGATGATCTGGGACAAGCCCTGGATCTACGGCCCCTTCGCCTGGATCTTCCACCAGCATGTCTCGCTCTGGGGGACCATCCTCGCGCAGGGGGCGATCGTCTCGCACCTGCTCTGGCTGCTGGCGCGGGTGCTCGGGCGTGCGACGCCGCTGCGGCACCTCACGCTCTGCGCGGGGCTCGCGCTGCTGACCACCCTGCCCTGGTCGGCCGCGCTGGTGATGCCGGACATCCTCGCACCCGTCGCGGTGCTGGCGGCGGTGCTGCTCGGCTGGGCATGGGCGGCGCTGGGCCCGGGCGAGCGGCTCTGGCTCATCCTGCTCGGCAGCGTCGCGACGGCGGCGCATCTCTCGCACCTGCCGGTGATGCTGGCGCTGGTGGTCCTGGCCCTGCTGCCGCGCCTGCGCTGGTGGCGCGGCCTCGCCGTGGCGATGCCGCTGCTGGGCGCGATCCTGCTGCTGCTGGCCACCAACATCGCGGGGCATGGGCGCATCGCCCTCTCACCCTATGGCAGCAGCTTCCTGCTCGCGCGGCTGATCGCCGACGGGCCGGCCGCGCGGACCATCGCCGCGCGCTGCCCGGAGGCGGGCTGGTATCTCTGCGCCTTCACCGACCGCCTGCCGATGGATGCCGACACCTTCCTTTGGGCGCCCGACAGCCCGGTGAACCGGGCCCCCGAGGGCACACCCATCTTCCTGGGCGGCATGCTCCTGGCGCCCGAGGCCGGCGCCATCATCGCCGAGACCCTGTGGCGCGAACCCTGGGCCGTGCTGCAAGCGGGGCTGGGCAATGGGGGGCGGCAATTGGTCACGGCCGGCATCGGCGACATCCTGGACAACCGGCATCTCGGGCTGGCGGTGCGCCCACGCCTGGTCCAGGGCTTCCCGCCGAGCGAGGCGGCCGCCTTCGACGCCGCACGCCAGCAGGGGCCGGAGCTGGCCGAAGCCGGGCGCGCCATCGCCTGGCTGCACCCGCTGGTGCTGCTGCTCAGCCTGCCCCTGCTCGCCTGGGGCTGGCTGCGCGGGGATGCGCGGATGCGCGGCGTGCTGCTGGCGCTGGTGGTGGCGGTGCTGGCCAATGCCTGGGCGACGGGCGGGCTTTCGGGCGTGCATGCGCGCTACCAGGCGCGCATCGCCTGGCTGCTGCCGCTCGGCGCCTGGCTGGCCCTGCCCTGGCGGCGCTGAATTCGCGCGCGGATCAAAGCCGCGCGGCCACCCCGCTCACGCCCGTCGCGAATTCGAGCTGCGCCAGCGCCGTCAGATAGGCGGCGCGGGCATTGTTCGCACCGACGCGCGTGGCATTCAGCGTGCGCAGCGCGTCCAGCACGTCGAGCAGCGAGCGGCCGCCGGCGAGATAGGCCTGCTCGGCGCTGCGATAGGCCAGCTCGGCCCGGTTCAGCGCGCCGCCGGTGTAGAGGCGCAGCAGCGCGCGGGACTGCTCGTAGGCCGCCCAGGCGGTGGCGAAATCGGCCCGGCCCTGTAGCAACGCGGCGCGCGCCTGCGCCTCCAGCTGCGCCTGCTGTCCCGCCGCCGTGCCGACCTGCCCGGTCACGATCTGGTTGGTGAAGAGCGGCACGGAGAGGCTGAAGGTGAACTGGTTGGTGGCGTTCAGCGGCTGCGAGGCGCTGGGCAGGTCCTGCGAGAGGCGCGAGCGGCTCCAGCCACCGTTCAGGGTCACGTCGCGCCAGCGCTGCGCTTCCGCGAGGCTGGTATTCGCCGCGCCCGCGGTCGCGGCGCGCGCGGCGGCCACCACATCGGCGCGGTTCTGCACCGCCTCGGCCAGCTCCTCGCGCGTCGCACCCGGCGTCGGCATGGCGTCGAAGCGGCCGCGCACGTCGAGCGCCACGGGCGGCAGCGCTGCGGTGGTCGCGTTGCGCGTGGCGGGCGCGCTGAAGGCGGCGGCGTCCATCGCCAGAACGACAGCCACCTGCGCGACGGCGGCCGCGTAGTTCTGCGCCGCATTGGTGACGTCGGCCTCGAAGGGCAGCCGGCTCGCCTGGAAGCGCAGCAGGTCGCCCTCGGGCAGCGCGCCATCCTGCAATTGCCGGCGCAGCAGCGCCTCGGTGCGGTCCAGGCTGCCCCGATTGGCGAGCGCCACCTCGAGATTGGCGCGTGCCGCCAGCGCCGCGATGAAGGCCTGGCGGAGCTGGAAGAACTGGCCGCGCAGCGCATCCAGCACCTGCGCCTCGGCCACCGCGATGTTCTGCTCGGCCAGGCGCGTGCGCAGCGTGCGCTTGCCGCCCGTCTCGATCAGCACGGTGAGGCCGAGGGCGATGTTGTTCGAGGGGCTGATGAAGCGCGCCCCCTCGATCCGGTTGTTGCTCTGCGTGCTGTTGAACTCGGCGAAGTTGTTGCCGACCGTGACCGAGGGCGGCGGCAGGGAGGAGGCGACGAGGCGCTGCGCGCGCACCGCATCCACCCCGCGCTGCGCCGCGATGACGTTGAGGTTGCGCTCCAGCAGCATCCGCTCCGCCTGGTCGAGCGAGATCACGCGCGTGCCGGCGGGCAGCGGCAGCGGCGCCATGCCGGGGCCGGCGGCGCGCGCCGGGCGGGCGGTGGGCGACGCGGCGGGCGCGGCCACGGTGGGCGGGGTCTGCGCCCATGCGGGCGCGGCCAGCAGCAGCAGCGCCAGCGAGGGGGTGAGGCGCATCATGCCGGCAGCCCCGCGCGCTCACGCCGCGCCGCCAGCGCCGCCTCCTGCCGCGCGAGGTCGGCCGGGCGGCCCAGCAGGTCGATCAGCGCCGGGAACACCACCAGGATGAAGACCGGCACGAGGCCGATGCCACCCACCACGACGATGGCGAGCGGCTTGGTGACGTCCGCGCCGATGCCGGTCGCCAGCGCCATGGGCAGCAGGCCGAAGAAGCTCGCGAAGCAGGTCATGAAGACCGGGCGCAGCCGGTCCTGGCCGGATTGGTCGAGGGCGGCACGCCAGGGCATCCCCTCATGCCGCAGGTGGTTGAAGTGGGCGAGCAGGATGATCCCCTCCATCACGGTGATGCCGAAGAGCGCCAGGAAACCGATGGCGGCCGGCACCGAGAAGTTCAGACCCGCCGCCCCCAGCGCCAGGATGCCACCGACCAGCGACATCGGCACCATGGCCATGACCAGCAGCATCTCCCGGATGTTGCCGAACTGCACGTAGAGCAGGATCATGATGATGATCAGCGCGACGGGCACGATCATCAGCAGGCGCTTCACCGCCTCCTGCAGGTTGCGGAACTCGCCCACCCAGTCGAGGCGATAGCCGGGCGGCAGCTGCACCTCGCGCTGCACCAGGGCCTGCGCCTCCAGCACGGCACTCGCCGGATCGCGGCCGCGGACCGAGAAGCGGATGGGCACGTAGCGGCTGCCATCCTCGCGATAGACATAGGCCGTGCCCGAGACGAGCTGGATGGACGCGACATCGGCCAGCACCGCGCCGCGCGGCCCGCCCACCGGGATGCGGCCGATGGCGTCGAGGCTGTTGCGATAGGGCTCGGCCAGGCGCACCACGATGGGGAAGTTGCGGTCACCCCCCGGCTCGTAGAGGCGCCCCGCCTCGCGCCCGCCGATCGCCGCCTGGATCACGTCGTTGATCTCCTCCACGCGCAGGCCGAAGCGGGCGGCGCGCGCGCGATCGATGGTGACCGAGACGGTGGGCTGGCCGAGCGTGGGAAAGACCGCGATGTCGGTCAGGCCCCGCACCTGCGTCAGCAGCCCGCGGATCTGTTCCGCGCGGGCCGTCAGCACGTCGAGCTCGGTGCCGAAGACCTTGATGGCATTCGCCCCCTTCACGCCCGAGGCCGCCTCCTGGACGTTGTCGCTGATCGCCTGGGCGAAGCTGAACTGCACGCCGAGGAACCGTTCGGAGAGGCGGGCGTTGATCGCCGCCACCAGGCCATCGCGGTTGCGCGCGGTGGTCCAGCGCTCGGGCGGCAGGAGGGGCATGAAGAACTCGGCATTGAAGAAGCCGGCCGGGTCGGTGCCGTCATCCGGGCGGCCCTGCTGCGAGGTGACGGTGATGGCCTCGGGGAATTCCATCAGCGTGGCGCGGATGCCCTGCACCGTCGCGTGCCCCTCCTCCAGGGAGATGGTGCCCGGCATGGTGGCGCGGACCCAGAGGTTGCCCTCCTCCAGCGTCGGCAGGAATTCGGCGCCAAGCAGCGAGAGCACGAAGATCGAGACGGCGACCAGGATGGCGGCGACCGTCAGCGCGAAGGCGCGGGCCGCCATCGCCGCCTGGTAGAGCTTGGCATAGGACCAGCGCAGCGCGCGGACCAGCGGCGTGTCGCGCTCCTGGCTGTTCTCGCTCAGCAGCACGGCGGACAGCGCCGGGACGATGGTGAAGGCCGCGATCAGCGAGCCCGCGATGGCATAGGCGTAGGTCTTGGCCATCGGGCCGAAGATGCGCCCCTCGATGCCGCCCATCGTGAAGAGCGGGATGAAGGCGACGATGACGATGAGCAGCGCGAAGAGGATGGGCTTGCCCACCTCGCTGCCCGCGCGGAGGATGATGAGCGAGATGCCGGACAACCCGCCCGCCGCCTGCCCGCCCGCATAGAGATGCGGGTTGCGCCGCGCCATGGCGAGGTGGCGGTAGATGTTCTCCACCATGATGATGGTCGCATCCACCAGCAGCCCGAAATCCAGCGCGCCGATGCTGAGCAGGTTGGCGCTCTCGCCGCGGGCCAGGATCACCAGCACGGCGAAGAAGAAGGCGAAGGGAATGGTGGCGGCGACGACGATGGCGCCCCTGAGATCACCCAGGAAGAGCCACTGGATGACGAGGATGAGCACCACGCCCACGATGATGTTGTGCACCACCATGTGCGTCGCGAGCTTCACCAGTTCCTCGCGGTCATAGATGGGCACGATGCGCACGCCCGGCGGCAGGATGCCGCCCGCATTGATGCGCGCGACCTCGGCCTGCACGCCATGGATGGTAGGCAGCGTCTGCTCGCCGCGCCGCATCAGCACGGTGGCCAGCACCACATCCTCATCCCTCTCATGTCCCGCGATGCCGAGGCGCGGCAGCGCGCCGATCTCGATGGTCGCGACATCGGAGAGCAGCACGGGCGTGCCATCGCTCGATGCGCTGAGGACGATGTTGCGGATGTCGTCCAGGCTGCGGATCAGGCCGATGCCCTGCACCACCGCGGCCTGCGGGCCGATCTGGATGGTGCCCGCCCCCACCGTCGCGTTGCCGCTGCGCACCGCCTCGATCACCGCCGGCAATTGCAGGCCGAAGGCGTTGAGGCGCGGCAGGTCGATGGTGACGGAGTAGGATTTGCTGCGGCCGCCGAAGCTCGTCACATCCACCACGCCGGGCACGCGCTTGAAGCGCCGCTCCAGCACCCATTCCTGCAGCACCTTCAGGTCATCGGGCGAGAAGCCGGGCGGGCCCACGACGCGGTAGCGCATGATCTCCCCGATGGGCGAGAGCGGGCTGATGGTGGGGTTGGCGCCATCCGGCAGGTCGCGCAGGACGGCGAGGCGGTTCAGCACCTGCTGCAGCGCCTGCTCATAGGTGTAGGCGAAGGTGAACTGCACCCGCACGTCGGACAGGCCGAAGAGGCTGGTCGAGCGGATCGAGTTCAGGTTGGGCAGCCCCGCCATTGCGAGCTCCACCGGGATGGAGACGTAGCGCTCGATCTCCTCGGCCGATTGCCCGGGGTTCTGCGTGATGATGACGACCTGCGGCGGCACCGGGTCCGGATAGGCCTCGATGTTCAGCTTCAGGAAGCCATAGGCGCCCACCGCCACGAAGGCGATGAAGAGCAGGATGACCAGCGCCCGCTGCTGCAGCGAAATGGCGACGATTTGACGCATTCAAGGTCCGATCAGATGGGTCGCGTGCCATGGCGGCGGGGCCCGGGTCCGTCACGGCGGCAAGGCGGCCCCGTGACCATGCGGTCAGTCGATCCGCGCCGCGCGGTCGATGAAGAGCGCGCCGCCGGTAACCAGCCGGTCCCCGCCCTGCACGCCGTCCTTCGCCTGGATCATGTCACCCGCGCGGATGCCGGGCGTGATGCGGCGCATGGTGAAGCGGCCCTCCGGCAGGGCCACCCAGACGAAAGCCTCCGAGCCGCGGAAGATCACGGCGCTGGCCGGCACGGCGGGCGAGCGTTCGGCGTCGCCCACCGAGATGCGGAAATTGGCGAACATCTCGGGCCGCAGCACGCCGTCCGGGTCCTGCACCTCGGCCATCACCGTCAGGCGCCGCGTCGCGGGATCGAGGCCGGCCGAGGTGCGGACGATGCGGGCCGGGAATTCGCGCCCGGGCAGCGCGCCCACCGTGACCTCCACCGGCTGGCCCACGCGGATCATCGGCACGTCCAGCTCACGGACATGGGCGACCAGCCACATGGTCGAGAGATCGGCGATGGTGAAGACCGGCTCGCCCTGCCCCGCCTGGACCCATTGTCCGGGGCCCACGCGGCGCTGCGTGATGGTGCCGGCGAGCGGCGCGGTGACCGTGATCAGCGCGCTCACCTGGCGCGTGCGCTCGATCTCGGCGATCTGCTCGGGCGTGCGGCCCAGGACGCGCAGGCGGTCCCGATACGCCTCGGCCTGGGCGAGGGCGCTGCGCGCATCCGCCTCGGCCGCGCTGGTGGCGGCGCGCGCCTGCTCGACATCGCGCTGCGAGGCGGCGCGTGCGGAGAAGAGGGATTGCTGCCGCGCCTCCTCGCGCCGCGCCTGCTCCAGCGCCACGCGCGTCTTCTGCACATTGTCGAGTGCCGCGAGCCATTCATTGGCGGCGGCCGTGATCTCGGGCGTCTCCACCTCGTAGAGGGACTGGCCCACCTCCACCCGGTCGCCCACGCGGGCGAAGGCACGGATCACGCGGCCGGTGAAGGGCGAGAGCATGGGCGTCGAGCGGTCATCATTATAGGCGATGCGGCCTTCGGCCAGGCGCTCGGGGCGGAATTCGCGCATCGCCACCGGCTCGATCCGCAGGGCCCGCATTTCATTCTCGTTCAGGCGGAACTCGCCGGCCGGCAGGCGCTCGGGCGCGGGGGCCTGGGCGGGCGGGGGCTCGGCCTGGTTCATGATGAACCAGGCGCCCGCCGCGAGCAGCGCCGCGAGGCCGATCCAGCGCCAGGGCACGCCACCGGCCTTGGCCTCCACGGGCGCCTCGGCCTGGACCTTGGTCTCGGCCTGCGTCTCGGCCTTGGCCCGTTCCTGGTGGATCACATTCATGCGGGTTCTGGACTTTCCAACGCGAAGGCGAACGGACAACGCAACTCACGCGCTGCCGGAACCTCGCGATGGGCCAGAAGATAAACGGAAGCTGAACGAGCCGGTAGCGATTAGAGTTAAAATCTTCGTCACGCAGCCGATCAGGTCAGGCCGGCAACAGCGGCTGCGGATCCAGCCAGACGCGATACCAGCTCAGGCTGAAATGCAGATGCGGCCCCGTGACGCGGCCGGTGGCGCCCATGGCGCCGATCCGCTGGCCCTGGCGCACATCCTCGCCCTGCCGCACCTCGATCGCCGAAAGATGCGCGTAGAGCGTGTTCACCCCATGCCCATGGTCCAGCACGATGAGCTGGCCGAAGAAATGGAAATCCGCCGCCAGCGTCACCTGGCCCGATTGCGCGGCAAGGATGGGCGTGCCGACCGGCCCCGCGACGTCGAGACCGTAGTGCGGCTGGCGCGGCTGGCCGTTCAGCACGCGCTGGCTGCCGAAGATGCCGCTGATCCGCCCCCGCGCCGGCCAGGCCAGGCCGCGGACGAAATCGGTGCGCCCGGAATCCAGGCCGCGCACGGCGGCAAGGCGCTCGCGCTCCGTCCGGATGCGCTCCAGCGCGGCGGCATCGGGCGTCACCTGGGCGGGGGGCAGGCCGGTGATGTGCTGCACATCCCACTCCCGCCGCGCGACGGCGATAGGGCGCGCCACGCCATTGGCCGTGAGCGTGGCCGAGGGCCCATGGTCCCGTCCGAAGCCGAGCGCGAAGAATCCCTCGGGCGAGACACGGACCGCCTGCCCATCCAGCGCGAGGCGTTGCCCCGCCGCCCCCTGTCCGATCAGCAGCGCGCCCTGCTGGGGCGTGCCGCGCCACTCGACCGCCCGCGCCGGACCGGCCCCGAGCATCAGGGCCGGCAGGGCAAGGGCGGCGCGGCGCCTCACAACAGGCTACCCTGCGTGGGCTTCGTGGTTCTCGGCTTGGCGCCCGCCGCGGTCGCCTTCACGGCGCCATCCTGGAAGGTCAGCGTCAGCGCCGCGCCGGGTGCGACCTGCGCGGCCTGGGTCAGCGCCGCGCCATCGGCCCCCTGCACCAGGGCGAAGCCGCGGGCGAGGACGGCATTGTAGCTGACCGCCTCCAGCCGGGCGGCGAGGCCCTCGACGCGCGCCGCCTGCTCGCGGATCAGCGCCTGCACCGGCACGGGCGAGAGGCGCGTGAGCGCCGGGGCGGATTGCCGCCGTGCGGCACCGCGCGCCCAGGCGGCCTGCATCCGCTGGTCCAGCGCGGAGAGCGCATGGCGGCCGGCCGCGATGGACTCGCGCGGGTGGCGCAGCCCTGCGCCAAGCCGCGCGACCGTCGCCCGCTTGCCGGCGACGAAGCCCGGCAGGGCCGCGCGCAGCCGCTCGCCACGGTCATCCAGGCGCTGGCGGAGCTGGTTCACCATGGCGGGCAGGTCGGGCAGGCCCGCCTCGGCGCGGGTCACATGCAGCCGCGCCTCGCGCAGGCGGGCGGTGATGCGGTTGTCCAGCCGCGCGCCGCGCTGGGCGAGATCGGCCGCCAGTTCCAGGCGCGCGGGCACCGCCATCTCGGCCGCGGCGGTGGGCGTCGGCGCGCGGCGGTCGCTCGCGAAATCGATCAGCGTCGTGTCGGTCTCGTGGCCGACGGCGGAGATGAGCGGGATGGTCGAGGCGGCGGCGGCACGGACCACCACCTCCTCGTTGAAGGCCATCAGATCCTCGAGCGAACCGCCGCCGCGCGCCACGATGATGACATCCGGGCGGGGGATCGGGCCATTCTCGGGCAGTTCGGAAAAGCCTCGGATGGCGGCGGCGATCTTTTCGGCCGCCCCCTCCCCCTGCACCGGCACGGGCCAGAGGATCACATGGCGCGGGAAGCGGCGGGCCAGCGTGGTGCGGATGTCCTGGATCACCGCGCCCTGCGGGCTGGTCACCACGCCGATGACGCGCGGGAGCAAGGGCAGCTTCCGCTTGCGCTCGGTCTCGAACAGCCCCTCCTTCAGGAGTGCGGCCTTCAGCGCCTCGATGCGGGCCAGCATGGCGCCGGCGCCGGCATATTCCAGCTTCTCGATGACGAGCTGGTACTTCGAGCGGTCGGCATAGGTGGAGAGGCGGCCGGTCGCCACCACCTCCATCCCGTTCTCCGGCCGCAGGCCGACGCGGGAGACGGCGCTCTTCCAGATCACCGCCTCGATCTTGGCGTTCTCTTCCTTGAGCGAGAGGTAGATGTGGCCGGAGGCATAGGGCTTGACCTCGGTCAGCTCGCCGCGGACCCGCACGCGGGCGAAGGCGCCCTCCAGGGTGCGCTTGATGGCCCCCGCCAACTCGCCCACACCATATTCGGGAACATTGGCGCCGATTCCATCCATACCCGACTTATAGGGGCGGAATTGGGTTTTGCAGAGGCGGTGTTGCGATGAAGGTTCTTGTTGTGGGCGGTGGCGGCCGTGAGCATGCCCTGTGCTGGGCCATCGCGGCCTCCCCCCTGCTGACGAAGCTGTGGTGCGCGCCGGGCAATCCGGGCATCGCGGAAGTGGCGGAATGCGTGGGAATCGGCGCGGAGGACATCCCCCGGATTGTCGTCTTCGCGCACGAAAATGCCGTGGACCTGGTGGTGGCCGGCCCCGAGGCACCGCTGACGCTGGGCCTGGCCGATGCCTGCGCCAAGGCCGGCATCCCCTGCTTCGGCCCGCGCGCGGCGGCGGCGCGACTCGAAGGCAGCAAGAGCTTCTTCAAGGAGATCGCCAATGCGGCCGGCGCCCCCACCGCCGTCCATGGCCGCTTCACCGAGGCCGAAGCCGCCCGCGCCCATATCCGCGCACAGGGCGCGCCCATCGTGGTGAAGGCCGATGGGCTCGCCGCCGGCAAGGGCGTGGTGGTGGCGACCACCGTCGCCGAGGCCGAGGAGGCCGTGACCGAGATGATGGAGGGCGGCATCCATGGCGAGGCGGGCCGCGTCGTCGTCATCGAGGAATGCCTGATCGGCGAGGAGATCAGCTTCTTCGCCCTCTGCGACGGCACGCATGCCATCCCCCTCGGCGCGGCGCAGGACCACAAGCGCGTGGGCGATGGCGACACCGGCCCCAATACTGGCGGCATGGGCGCCTATTCGCCGCCGCCCGCCTTCACCGAGGCACTGCAGGCCCAGGTCATGGCCACCTGCATCAACCCGGTCCTGGCCGAACTGGCGCGGCGCGGCACCCCCTTCCAGGGCGTGCTCTTCGCCGGGCTGATGCTGACGGCCGATGGCCCGAAGCTGCTGGAATTCAACGTCCGCTTCGGCGACCCGGAATGCCAGGCCCTGATGCTGCGCCTGCGCTCCGACCTGCTGCCCGCCCTGCTCGCCGCCACCCAGGGCGAGCTCAAGCATTTCGACCTGCGCTGGGAGAAGCTGGCGAGCCTGCTCGTGGTGATGGCGGCCGAGGGCTATCCCGGCACGCCGCGCAAGGGCACGGAGATCCGCGGCCTGGAGGAAGCGGCCCAGGTGCCCGGCGTGCAGATCTTCCATGCCGGCACGGCGCGGGACGAGGCCGGACGGCTGGTGGCCAATGGCGGACGCGTGCTGGGCATCGGCGCCACGGGCGCGACACTCGCCGAGGCCCGTGCCGCGGCCTATGCCGCGGTGGCCAAGGTGGATTGGCCCGAGGGCTTCTGCCGCAGCGACATCGGCTGGCGGGCCCTATAGGGCCGCTGCCGAGACCAGCAGGAAGAGCGGCCGCTCCCGCTCCTTCGCCCATTCAGGCCGGGACGCCACCTGCTCGGCACTCGGCCCGAATTCCTCGAGGCGCGCGAGCGCGAAGCCCGCGCCGACCAGACTGTTCAGCGTGGTGGCGAGGCTGCGGTGGTGCTTCACCACCCCGGGGACGAACCAATGCGTCTCGCGCGGGCCTTCCTCCAGATAGGCATCCACCGGCCAGGTGAGCCGCCCATCCGCCTCGCGCCGCCATCCCGGCGCGCGCGGCGCCATGAGCAGCGGATGCTCGATGGAAAAGACAAGCCGCCCGCCCGGCGCGAGCCCCTGCCGGATCGCTGCCAGCAGCCGCCCGAAATCCGCGACATAGTGGAAGGCGAGCGAGCTGAAGACGAGGTCGAACCGCGCCTCCGGCAGCGCCAGCGCCGCGAGATCGCCCTCCACATAGGTGATGCCCTCCCCCTCCGTGCGCGCCCGCGCCGCGTCCAGCATGCGGCGCGAGAGGTCGAGCCCCAGGACGCGGGCCGCGCCTGCCTGCCGCGCCCAGCGGCAGAACCAGCCATAGCCGCAGCCGAGATCGGCCACGCGCAGACCCTCGACCGGCGGCAGCATGGCCTGCAGGCGCGGCCATTCGGGCGCGCCGTCCAGTCCGAGGCGGGAGCGTTCGAGCCCCGCATAGCCGGCGAAGAAGGCCGGGTCGTCATAGATGTTCCGCGCCACAAACCGCACCCTTCCACCTTCCCGCCAGGGATGGCACCCTCCCTCCAAAGCAAGGAGGCCAGCCATGACCTACACCAATCCCGAGACCATCGCGCTGCATGGCGGCAGCCATCGCGCGGACCCGAACACCGGCTCCGTCGCCGTGCCGATCCACCAGACCACCTCCTTCCAGTTCCAGGACACGGGCCACGCGGCGCGCCTCTTCGGCCTGGCCGAGCTCGGCAACATCTACACCCGCATCATGAACCCGACCTGCGATGCGCTGGAGACGCGCATCGCGCAGCTCGAGGGCGGTGCGGCGGCGCTGGCGGTCGGCTCGGGCCAGGCGGCGACCAGCTTCTGCGTGATGAACCTCTGCGAGGCGGGCGACAACATCGTCAGCAGCACCGACCTCTATGGCGGCACCTACAACCTCTTCGCCAATACGCTGAAGCAGTTCGGCATCGAGGTGCGCTTCGTGGACCCGGCCGACCCCGAGGCCTTCGCGCGCGCGACCGATGCGCGCACCCGCTGCTACTACGCCGAGACGCTGCCGAACCCGAAGCTGCAGGTCTTCCCGATCGCGGAAGTGGCGGCCATCGGCCGGCGCCTGGGCGTGCCGCTGATCATGGACAACACGGCGGCCCCCATCATCTGCAAGCCCTTCCAGCATGGCGCGGCCATCGTCATGCACTCGACCACGAAGTGGATCGGCGGGCATGGCACCTCCATCGGCGGCATCGTGGTGGATGGCGGCAATTTCGACTGGGAGGCGGGCGGCGATCGCTTCCCCACGCTGAACAAGCCGGACCCCTCCTATCACGGCGCGGTCTGGTCGCAGGCGGCCAAGCCGCTCGGCCCCATCGCCTATATCCTCCGCATGCGCACCTGCCTGCTGCGCGACATCGGCGCGCCCATGGCGCCCTTCAACGCCTTCATGTTCCTGCAGGGCCTCGAGACGCTGCCGCTGCGGATGGAGCGGCATTGCAGCAACGCGATCCGCGTCGCGGCCTATCTCGCCGCGCATCCGAAGGTGAGCCGCGTGATCCACCCCTCGCTCGCCGAAGGCGAGGCGAAGCGCCGCGCCGAGGCCTATCTGAAGGGCGGCTATGGCAGCCTCATGGGATTCGAACTGAAGGGCGGCAAGGAAGCGGGCCAGGCCTTCATCGAGAAGCTCAAGATGTTCTACCATGTGGCGAATATCGGCGATGCGCGCAGCCTCGCCATCCATCCCGCCACCACCACCCACAGCCAGTTGAACGAGGCCGAGCAGGCGGCGAGCGGGGTCACGCCCGGCTATATCCGCCTCTCCATCGGCATCGAGCACATTGACGACATCCTGGCCGATCTCGAACAGGCGCTGGCGTGATGCATTACGCAGGCTCCTTCCCGACCACCCGCATGCGGCGCAACCGCCAGGATGCCTGGACGCGCGCCCTGGTCGCCGAGAACGCGCTGCATGTGAGTGACCTCATCTGGCCGATCTTCCTGACCGAAGGCAAAGGGCAGCGGGTCGAGGTTCCCTCCATGCCCGGCGTCTTCCGGGTCAGCACGGACGTCGTCGCCGAACATGTCGCGGAGGCGGCATCGCTCGGCATTCCGGCCGTGGCGCTCTTCCCCTACACGCCGATGGAATCCCGCGACGAGGACGGCACCGAGGCGCTGGACCCCGACAACCTCACCTGCCGCGCCGCCCGCGCGCTCAAGGCGGCGCATCCCGGTGTGGGCATCATCGGTGACATCGCGCTCGACACCTATACGCTGCACGCCCATGACGGCGTGGTCCGCAACGGCGAGGTCCATAACGAGGAGACCGTCGAGGCGCTGGTGACCATGTCCCTCAACTACGCCAAGGCCGGCGTGGACGTGGTCGCCCCTTCCGACATGATGGATGGCCGCATCGGCACCATCCGCCGCGCGCTCGACGCCGAGGGGCTGATCCACACGCGCATCATGTCCTACGCGGCGAAATACGCCTCGGGCTTCTACGCGCCCTTCCGCGACGCCATCGGCTCCCTCACCGGGCCAGACCGCACGGGGCCGAAGGACAAGAAGACCTACCAGATGGATCCCGCCAACACCGACGAGGCGCTGCGCGAAGTCGCACTCGACCTCGCCGAGGGCGCGGACATGGTGATGGTGAAGCCCGGCCTGCCCTATCTCGATGTGGTGCATCGCGTGCGCCGCGAATTCGGCGCGCCCACCTTCGTCTATCAGGTGAGCGGCGAGTACTCGATGCTCATGGCCGCCATCGAACGCGGCTGGCTCGATCATGACCGCGCGATGATGGAAAGCCTGATGTGCTTCAAGCGCGCCGGGGCCAATGGGATCCTCACCTATTTCGCGGTGAAGGCGGCGAAGATCATCAAGGCGGGATAGCGAAACAGGCCTCCGGCGGCTGGGGCCGCAAGGCCCCAGGCCCCAAAACATAGGCTTCCCCCAACCGAGGTGCCCTGCCATCCTGAGGGCACATAAACTGGGGGAAACCATGCCGTCACGTCGCCAGCTCCTCGCCACGGGCCTCGCACTGCTGCCCGTACCCGCACTCGCCCAGGCCTGGCGCCCCACGCGGCCCATCCGCCTCATCGTGCCCTTCGCGCCCGGCGGCTCCAACGACATCGTGGGCCGCATCGTGGGCGAAGCGGCAGGCCAGATCCTGGGCCAGCCCGTTGTCATCGAGAACCGCGCCGGTGCCGGCAGCGTCATCGGCGCCGAAGCCGCGGCCCGCGCGGCCCCCGACGGCCAGACGCTGCTCATCAACTCCTCCCTGCCGACCGTGCCCGCCATCGTGGCCCGCGTGCCCTACAACACGCTGGAGGACTTCACCGGCATCGCCGTCGCCGGCTTCTCGCCCTACGTCCTCGTCGTGAACCCGCAGGTGCCCGCCCGCACAGCGCAGGAGCTGGTGGCCCTGATGCGGGCCTCACCGCAGAACTACCACATCGCCGCGACCGGCAATGGCAGCGGCGTGCATGTGGCGGCCGAGCTGTTCCGCTCCATCGCGCGCGTGCAGTCGGACGTCGTGCATTACCGCGGCGGCGGCCCCTCCGTCGCCGCGCTCGTCTCGGGTGAGGTGAAGGTCGGCCTGCCCACCATGGCCTCCTCCATCGGCCAGGTGCGCGGCGGCGCGCTGCGGGCGCTGGCCGTGCTGGCGGATGCGCGCACGCCCGTCCTGCCCGACGTTCCGACCACGGCTGAAGCCGGGCTCTCCGGCGTGGTGCTGGAGGAGTATTTCCCGATCGTCGCCCCGGCGCAGACGCCGGCCCCGGTCGTCGCCGCCCTGGGCGAGGCCTTTCGCACCGCCGTGCAGCAGACCGCCTCCCGCCTCGCGGAGCTTGCGGGCGTCACGCCGCGCGCGGGCTATGACACGCCGGCGCAGGTGATGGCGCTGGTCCGGGCGAGCATCACGCAGCAGACGGCGATCCTGCGGGCGGCCGGCGTGCAGCCCGAATAGGCTCAGCCCGGATCGAGCCGCGCGAGGCGGGGCGCGAGGCGCGGCACCGCCGCGATCACCGGCCGCGCCTCGGCCAGGGCGGCGCGCGCCTCCTCGGCGCGGCCCAGCGCCCGCAGCGCCTCCACCCGGCCGAGCTGCGCCTCGCCCCAAAGCGGCGCCTGGGCGAGCGCTGCCTCATAGGCGGCCAGGGCGGCGGCGGGCTGCCCCCCGGCCAGCAGCACATCCCCCAGCAGGGTATGGGCCGAGGCGTTCTTCGCGTCCTCGGCCACCGCGCGCCGGGCCAGTGGCAGCGCCTCCCTGGCGCGGCCCAGCGCCAGCAGCGCCGCACCCAGCTCCACCTTGCCTTGCGCATCCACCTGGTTGTCACGCACCACTGCCTGCAGGAGGTCCGCCGCCGCCTGGTTCTCGCCGCGGTCCCGCAGCACCTGCGCGCGGCCGACGCGCGGAAAGGCCACGCCCGGCATGGCGCGCTGCGCCGCATCGAAGGCGGCCATCGCCTCGTCCAGCCGGCCGAGTTCGCGCAGCGCCCGGCCGCGCGCATAGATCGCGGGCGGGTAGTTCGGAAATTCGCGCAGCTGCGCCTCGTTCACGGCGAGCGCCGCCTGCGCCTCGCCCGTCCGCGCATAGGAACGGCCCAGCAGGAGCTGCAGCGTGCGCATCAGCTCACGGTCCGAGCCCGCTTCCTGCATCATTTCCTCCAGCGTCTCGCGCACCTCCGCCTCGGTCGCCGCCTCGCTGGAGAGCCACCACGCGTAGAGCACGGGCTGCACCACGCGCCAGACCTGCGGCGCGCCGGCACGGATCAGCGCATCGGGGTTGGCGGCCGCCACATCGGCGATGACCCCCTGGCCGGACAGGCGCAGCCTGAGGCGCAGCACCTCGCCATCCACGGTCACCTCGCCGGAGACGCGGCGCTCAGGGATGCCCAGCATGCCGCGCAGCGTGCTGGCGACGGAGCGCAGCGAAAGCCCGGTCAGCGGCACGGTGAAATCCGGATGCGCGCCGCCCACATCGGCGCCGGTGCGGCGGCGTGGCTCGCCGCCCACGCTGTCCTGCAGCTTCGCCAGCGCATCGGTCAGCCGCAATGCCACCACATCGGGCGTGAGGCCGAGCTCGACGAGGCGCGGCGGCACGGCGATGGGCTGCACCTCCACGCCATCGCGCTGCAATTCATCCACCAGGATGACGAGAAGGATGAGCACGCCCACCAGCGGCACCAGCCGCGGCAGCAGGCCCAGCAGGCCGCCCCAGAAGCCGGTCCGGGGCGGCGCGTCGCTCATCCCGCCAGGAAATGCGCGACGAGCGCGACCTGCGCGGGCTCCATCAGGGCCGGCGCATGGCCGCAGCGCGGGATGGTCGCGACCTGCACGCCCGGGCTCTCCCCCATGCGGAGCGCCGTCTCGCGCAGGAGCAGGTCGGACCGCTCGCCGCGCAGCACCAGCACGGGGCGGCTCGCCACAGCGGGCCAGAGCGGCCAGAGATCCACATCAGCCAATTCGCCCTGCATGGGCTCCATGATCGCGGGGTCGTAGTGCAGCG
Source organism: Sediminicoccus rosea (assembly GCF_033547095.1). Lineage (NCBI taxonomy): Bacteria > Pseudomonadati > Pseudomonadota > Alphaproteobacteria > Acetobacterales > Roseomonadaceae > Sediminicoccus > Sediminicoccus rosea. The sequence continues at coordinate 3,238,587 of NZ_CP137852.1, forward strand.
CCACCTGGCCATCGGGCCGCATCCGCGCGCTGTAATGCGCGAGATGCGCCCATTCCTCGTCCGCGAGCGGGCCGAAGGGTGCGTGCACCTGGCGCAGATAGGCCTCCAGCCCCGCGATGTCGGCGAAGATGCGCGGCTCGCTGAGGTAGGTGCGGATGCGCTCAAGGGCGGCCACCGGCACGAAGGGACCGATATCGTTGATCACGAAACGGCGCATCTTCAGGCCGGGCGTCGCGCAGACGCCCATGCCGATCAGGCCGCCCATCGAGGTGCCGACCCAGTCGAACTCGCCCAGGCTGGTCAGCAGCGGCATCATGGCGGCGATATAGTGCGGCACCGCGTAGAAGCGCCCCTCCGGCAGCCAGCCCGAAAGGCCGCGGCCTGGCACGTCCACGCAGATCACCCGCCGCCCTTGCGCCGCCAGGTGCCGCGCCAGCGCATCGAAATCACGGGCATTGCGGGTGAGCCCATGGACGCAGACCACGGGCTTGCCCGAAGCGGGGCCCCATTCCACCCAGCGCAGCGGCACGAGGCGGCTCTCCGCCGTTCCCTCGAAGGGGCCGCTGACGGCGCCGAAACGGGGCCGCTCCATGGTCAGACGATCCCCTTCTCGCGCAGGGCCGCGATCTCGGCGGCACTCATGCCGAGCAGACCGCCCAGCACGCTCTCGCTGTGCTCGCCCAGCACGGGCGGGGCCGAGCGGTAGTCGGGCGGCGTGGCGGAGAGCTTCACGGGGTTGGCGATCACCTCGATCTCCTTGCCCGAGGCGTGCTGCATCTTCACCACCATGTCGCGCGCCTTCACATGCGGATCGGCAAACACGTCCTTCAGCGTGTTGATCGGCCCGCAGCCGATCTTCAGCGCCTCCAGCGCCTCCACCCACTCGCTGGTGGTCTTGGACTTCATCACCGGCGTCAGCGTCTGGGTCACGAGGTCCCGGTTGGCGACGCGCTTCGGGTTGGTCGCGAAGCGCTCATCCGCCAGCAGGTGCTCGCAGCCGAAATTCTTGCAGAAGCGCTCGAAGGTCGGGTCATTGCCGACGGCGAGGATGAGGTAGCCATCCTTGGTCGGGAATTCCTGGTAGGGGCTGATGTTCGGGTGCTGGTTGCCCAGGCGCGGCGGGTTCTCGCCGGTCGCAAGATAGTTCATGCCCTGGTTGGCGAGCCAGGCGACGTGGGTGTCGAGCATGCCGATATCGATGTGCTGGCCCTCGCCCGTGGCGTGGCGGTGGTTCACCGCGGCCAGGATGCCGATGCAGCCGTAGAGGCCGGCGAAGAGGTCCGCCACCGGCACGCCCGCCTTTTGCGGTGAACCGCCCGGCTCGCCCGTCAGCGACATGATGCCGCCCATCGCCTGGATCAGCGCGTCATAGCCGGGGCGGGGCGCATAGGGGCCGGTCTGGCCGAAGCCGGTGATGGAGCAATAGATCAGCCGCGGGTACTTCGCCTTCAGCTGCTCATAGCCCAGGCCATACTTCGCCAGCGCGCCGACCTTGAAGTTCTCCGCCAGGATGTCGCAATGCTCGAGCAGCTTGTGGATCAGCGCCTGGCCCTCGGGCTTGGCGATGTCCACCGTAACCGACTGCTTGTTGCGGTTCACGCCGAGGAAATAGGCGCTCTCCTTCGTCTCCGGCCAGAAGGGCGGCGCGAAGCCGCGCGTGTCGTCGCCGCTGTCGGGCTTTTCGATCTTGATGATCTCCGCCCCCAGGTCGCCCAGCATCTGCGTGCAGGTCGGCCCGGCGAGGACGCGGGTGAGGTCGAGAACGCGAAGGCCCTTCAGGGGCCCGGAAGGCTGGGACATGTCTTGGCTCCGTGCTGCCGTCGTGATTATGCGCGACGGCCCGGCGCGGCAAGACGGGCCGGCTTGCCGCGCTGCCCGCCCGGGCTAGACTCGCGGCCGCCCCAACCCCATCGATCGGCCGCACCATGCTCGGATCAGTAATTCAACTCGATGGGGATTCATGCACCCCCGAGACGAGCATCGGCTATCCGCTCCGCCCACGGCTGGAGGCGCATGCCAGCGCCTGGACGAGCCAGCTCGACCTGCTCCAGGCCGCCGGCGCGCAGGAGCTGGACCGCAACATCCGGCGGCGCGTCGCCCTGCTCGACCGGGCCATCTCCGACGCGGAGGGGACGGTCGTCATCGCGCGATCCTCGGGCGCCAGGGTCGCGACGCTGCTGGCCACCCGCCGCCGGATGAGGGCCGTGATCTGCCTGGGCTATCCCTTCCAGCGGCCGCGGCAGCCGCCGGAGCCGGCACGCTACGAGCACCTGGAACATGTGCTGGCGCCGACGCTGATCCTGCAGGGCATCCATGACAGCTATGGCGGCCGCGGCATCCTGGACAAATACGCTTTCTCGCCCGCCGTCACGGTCGAGTTCGTGGATGCCTGCCACAAGTTCCGCATCCCGCCGGCCCGCTGGGACGCCATCGCCGCGCGGATCCTGCGCTTCTGCGCGGAGCTGCCCGCCGCGCCGCCCGGCTGACCGCCGCGCTCAACCCATGCCGAAGCGCACCTTGGCATTCTCGCCGATCTCGGAAGGCGTCTTGGTGAGCAGGGCCTTCACATAGCCGATCGCATAGCGCGCGCTGGAACCCGCGCCGTCCCAGTATTGCGCCTCGCTCATCTCGACGGCGATGAGGGCGAGCTTCGGGCTGCCCGCGCCATCGGGGAACCAGAGCCGCGCGGCCTCGGTCCAGAGGGCCTTCTGGCGCTCGCGGTCCTGCGTCACCCGGGCGGTGCCCCGGACCGAGACGTATTCCTGCCCCGCCGGGTTGGCGGCGGCCAGCAACACCGCGTGGTCCTGGCCGATGGCCAGCGTCTTCGGGCTCTCCACATCGGTGAAGAACCAGACCGTGTCGCCCTCCACGGCCAGCACGGCCATGGGCCGGGCATCGAGCCCGCCCTCCGGGTCATGCGTCACCAGCATCACGGTGCGGATGTGTTCAAGCAGGTCCCGCACCTTGATGCGGGCCTCGTCGTCATTCTGGGCCTCGGTCATGTCCTGTTCCTCCGGCTGGATCAGGGCTGAACCGGCGAGGCGCGCGCGGGTTGCCTTTCGGGGGTGAGGCTTGCCCCCTCCCCCCCATCCGGCGCATGGTCCGCCGCGAGTTGCTGAGAGGAACGCACCGATGCTCGACACGCCGCACCCGACCCCCGCCGCCCCCTGCCTCGACCAGCAGAAGCTGGCCACCGCCCTCTCCGGCCTGCACTTCATCGGCGGCCGCTATGTGCCGGCCGTCAGCGGCAAGAGCTTCCCGGTGGTGAACCCCGCCACCGGCATCCAGGTCGCGAGCGCGGCCGAGGGCGACGCGGCCGATGTGGACGCGGCCGTCCGTGACGCCGCCCGCGCGCAGAAGGAATGGGCCAAGGTCCCCGCCCGCAAGCGCGGCGCGCTGGTGCACCAGTGTGCGGCGCTCCTGAAGGAGCACCAGGAGGAGCTGGCCCGCCTGATCGCGCTCGAGACCGGCAAGGCGCTGCGCACCGAAAGCCGCGTCGAGGCCGGCGTGGTGGCCGATGTCTTCGAATTCTTCGGCGGCCTCGGCTCCGAGCTGAAGGGCGAGAGCGTGCCTTTCGCGCCGAACGTGCTCTCGGTCACCGTGCGTGAGCCGCTGGGCGTGGTGGGGGCCATCATCCCCTGGAACGTGCCGATGCTGCTGATGGCGCTGAAGGTGGCGCCGGCGCTGGTGGCGGGCAACACCGTCGTCGTGAAGTCGGCCGAGGAAGCGCCGCTCGCCGTGCTGCGCATCTGCGAGCTGATGAACCGCGTGCTGCCGCCGGGCTGCTTCAACATGGTGAGCGGCATGGGCCCCGAATGCGGCGCGCCGCTGGTCGAGCACCCGCTGGTCCGCAAGGTGACCTTCACCGGCTCGGTCGAGACCGGGAAGATCGTGGCCAAGGCCGCCTCGCAGAAGCTGGTGCCGGTGACGCTGGAGCTGGGCGGCAAGTCGCCCATGATCGTCTTCGCCGATTGCGACTTCGCCAAGACCGTCTCCGGCGCGCTGACCTCCATGCGCTTCACGCGCCAGGGCCAGTCCTGCACCGCCGCCTCGCGCATCTATGTCGAGCGCCCGATCTTCGACGCCTTCGTGGCCGAGATGAAGAAGGCGGTGGACGGCATGGTGATGGGTGACCCGCTGGACGAGAAGACCGACATCGGCACCATCATCAGCCAGGGCCAGTTCGAGAAGGTCCAGGCCTACATCGCCGAGGGCAAGGCGACGGCCGGCGCCACCGCGCATGAGTGCAGCGCGATGCCGAGCGACCCTGCGCTGAAGAAGGGCCTCTTCCTGCGCCCGGTGATCTTCACCGGCCTCGATGGCAATTCCCGCCTGGTGAAGGAAGAGATCTTCGGCCCCGTCACCGTGATCCAGGCCTTCGACGACCCCGAGGCCGTGCTGGCCGAGGCGAATGACAGCGACTACGGCCTGGCCGCCTCGCTCTGGACCAACAACCTGAAGGTGGGCCTCGACCTCGCGCACCGGCTGGAGGCGGGCCTGGTGCAGATCAACCAGAACCTGGTGGTGCAGGCCAACCTCAGCTACGGCGGCGTGAAGTCGAGCGGCCTCGGCAAGGAGGCTTCGCTGGAGGCCATGCTCGAGCACTTCACCCACAAGAAGACCATCATGGTCAACATGGCATGAGCCTCGACCTGACGGGCAAGACCGCGGCCGAGCTCAAGGCGATGGTGGCCAATGCCGAGGCCATCCTCGCCGGTGCGAACACCAAGCTGCACGTCAAGGCGCAGCAGTTCCGCGAAGCGGCGCAGGCCGCGCTGGCCGAGCGGCGCGTGGCGCCCCCGGGCCAGCGCGCCGAACCCAATCCGGAGCTGGATGCCGCCGTGGCCCGCATCAAGGCGGTGGCGGCCGAGGCGCTGGCGAAGTTCGACCTGACGCCCGAGACGGCCAAGGCGCGTGGCATCACCACGCCGCATGCGCTGCTGGCCGGAAGCGGCGCGCCCAAGACGGGCGGCGGCGTGCGGACCAAGAAGTTCAAGCGCTGCCCCTACATCTCCTACCGGGGGCCGGGCGGCATCGCGATCCTGCAATACGCCCTGCCCCCGGGCGAGGGTGCGACGGGCTTCTGGGCCGGCGGCCTTGTCGCCGTCGGCAGCGACGAGAGCAAGACCGGCTTCGATGCCGCGATGGAGCCCGAGGCCGCCATCGCCGCCTTCCTCAAGGCGTTGTCCGAACTGGCGCCCGCCCGTCCGTGACGGCGGCGGCGGCCTGTCCCCCGCCGGAGGCGGCGTGCAGCGTCGTCATCGTCGCCTACAACTCGGCGGCGCTGCTGCCGGATTGCCTCGCCGCCATTCCGGCGGACTGCCCGGTCATCGTGGTGGACAACGCCTCGCCCGATGACAGCGCGGCCGTGGCGGAAGCGGCCCGCCCCGCGGCGCGGGTGATCCGCGCGGGGAGGAATCTCGGCTTCGGCCCCGGCGCCAACCTGGGCTTCGCCGAGGTCACGACCGAGTTCGGCCTGCTGCTGAACGCCGACGCCACGCTCGAAGCCGACACCATCGCAGGCCTCGTCGCCGCCGCGCGTCGCTACCCCGAGGCGGGGATGCTGGCGCCCGAGGTGATCGCCGAGGAAGGCCACATGCAGTTCGGCCATGACCTGCCCTTCCGCCGCCTGCGCGGGCCGGTGGTGGAGCCCTCGGGCGATGCCTGCTGCTGGTATGTCGGCGGCTCGGCCATGTTCCTGCGCATGTCGGCGCTGCGCGGGATCGGCGGGTTCGATCCCGACATCTTCCTCTATTTCGAGGATGACGACCTCTGCCTGCGGATGCGGGCGGCCGGCCATGCACTCTTGCATGTGGCGGGGGTGCGGGTGCGGCACCTGGGCGGCGCCAGCTCCGCCCCCGCGCCCCGCCTCTCGCATTGGAAGGCCTTCCACCAGGGCTGGTCGCGGCTGCATCTGGAAGCGAAGCATCGCGGGCGCGCCGCCGCCTGGCGGCTCGCGCTGGCCGAATGGCCCGGCCTCGCGCTCAAGGCGGCGTTGCGGCGCGGCGATGCGCGCCGCGAGAAATGGGCCGGGCGCGCGGCGGGAATCCTCGCCTGGATGCGGGGCCGGAAGGCGCAACAGATCCGCCTCGGCTGAGAGGCGCGGGGACGCGCGCCCCGGCCCGCGCGTCAGGCGTCGACGATCACCTCGAACCCGCCGAAGATCATGCGAGTCCCGTCGAAGGGCATGTGCTGCATGCTGCCGGCCATGGCGGGGTCGGCGAAGACCTTCTGCATGCCCGCATCCCGCGTAGCCTTGTCGGGCCAGGTGATCCAGGAGAACACCACCGTCTCCTCCGGCTTGCGCAGCACGGCGGTGTGCATGGAGTTCACCTTCCCCTCGGGCACGTCGTCACCCCAGGCCTCCACGAGCGATAGCGCGCCATGCCTGCGGAACACCACCGCCGCCTCCTCCGCGTGGCGGCGGTAGGCTTCCTTGCCATCGGTCGGCACCGCCAGCACAAATCCGTCCACATACATCCCTCTTCTCCCGCCGATGCCGTGGCGTTCAGCGCGCGGCCTGTCTGCCGACATGGGCCGCGAAATTGTCGAGGATCGCCTGCCAGCCATCGCGCTGCATCGCGATGCTGTGCAGCGTCTCCGCGTCGAAGACGGTGGTGACCCGGGTGGCATCGCCGCTCGGCGCGAAGGTGGTGCGCGCCTTGCGCCCGTCGCCGAGCGTGAGGGTGAGGGCGCGGCCGGGCTCCACCTCTTCGTAGAGCCCCTCGAAATCGAAGCCAAAGCTGCCATCCTTCGCCTCCATCCGCGCCTTGTAGGTGCCGCCGACGCGCAGATCGACCTCCGCGGAGGGGCAGCACCAGTCATCGCTCGCGAAGTTCCACTGCGTGATGTCGGCGGGCGTGGTGAAGGCGGCCCATGCGCGCTCGATCGGCGCGGGGACCAGGGCTTCGACGGTGATCTGCTGTGCGGGCATGCCGCTTCCTCCGCTGTTGCTTCGCCAGGTTGTCAGCCGCGCCGGGCGGCCTCGATGGCCGCGACGTCGAGCTTGCGCATCGTCATCATCGCCGCGAAGACGCGCCTCGCCGCATCGCCGCCCGCCGCGAGCGCCTCGGTCAGGACGCGCGGGGTGATCTGCCAGTTGATGCCCCAGCGATCCTTGCACCAACCGCAGGCGCTCTCCTGCCCGCCATGGGCGAGGATGGCGTCCCAGTAGCGGTCGGTCTCCGCCTGGTCGTCGGTCGCGATCTGGAAGGAGAAGGCCTCGCTGTGCGGGAAGGCGGGGCCGCCATTGAGGCCGATGCAGGGAATGCCCGCCACGGTGAACTCCACCGTGAGCACATCGCCCGCCTTCCCCGAGGGATAGTCGGCCGGGGCGCGATGCACGGCGCGGACATGGCTGTCGGGGAAGGTCGCCGCATAGAATCGCGCGGCCGCCTCCGCTTCGCGGTCGAACCACAGGCAGACCGTGTTCTTCGGGGTGGGGTCGCTCATGGGAAATCTCCGGGTTCGGTCATGGCGTCTCCCCAGGAAGCCTGCGGTTTGACCGGCTCTGCTCTGGCATTCGTCGCGAAATTTTGATATCAAAGTAAAATGACGTTGTCAAATGCGGAAACCCTCCCCGTCGCCACGGTGCACCACATCCGCGACACCTGCCTTTGCCTGGCGGCGCAGCGCGCGGCGCGCGCCTTGGCGCGGCGCTTCGACGTGGCACTCCGGCCTTTCGGCCTCACCAACGGCCAGTTCTCCTTGCTGGTTGCACTCAATCAGGCGCAGCCGCCGGCCATCGGGCGGCTGGCACCCTTCCTCGCCATGGAACCCTCGACGCTGACCGCCGCGGTCAAGCCGCTGGCGCGCCGCGGCCTGCTGCGCGTGATCCCCGATGCGAAGGACCGCCGCGCCCGCCGCGTCCAGATCACGCTGGAAGGCGTCGCCCTGCTGCGGGAGGCCGTCCCGGCCTGGCGTGCGGCGCATGCGGCGCTGGATGCGGAGCTTGGCGAGGGCACGGCGGCGGCCTTGCGGCGGGGATTGGCCGAAATCAGATCCCTCCCGGCCGATGGTGCGGGTTGAGCCGGGCGGCTCCCCTCACCTCACCCCCGCGCCAGCACCCACCCGAGCGCGAAAGCCGCCAGCCCGAGGCCCAGGCTCGCCAGCACATAGGCCACGCCCTGCCAGGCCGCGCGCTCCCAGAGCAACGCCGCCTCCAGGCTGAAGGCCGAAAAGGTGGTGAAGCCGCCCAGCACGCCGGTGATCCAGAAGAGCCGCGCGCCTCCGCTGATCCCCTGCCCCGCCAGCACGCCGATCGCCCCGCTGCCCAGCACGTTCACCGCGAGCGTTCCCCACGGAAAGGCGGAGCCGAGCCAGGCCATCGCCATCAGCGAGACGCCGTAGCGCCCCATCGAGCCCAGCGCCCCGCCCAGCGCCACCAGGAGGAAGCTCATCGCCGCAGCTTCTCCCATTGGGCGAGGCGCTTGGCGATCTCCGCCTCCGCGCCACGCCCCACGGGTTCGTAGAAGCGCGGCCGCGCCATGCCCTCCGGGAAGTAGTTCTGGCCGGAGAAGCCCTCCTCCGTGTCATGGTCGTAGGCGTAGCCCGCGCCATAGCCCAGGTCGCGCATCATCTTCGTCGGCGCGTTCAGGATATGGGCGGGGGGTGCCAGGCTGCCGGTCTCGCGCGCCGCCGCCTGCGCCGCCTTCCAGCCCGCATAGACGGCGTTGGACTTGGGCGCGGTCGCGAGATGCACGACGAGTTGCGCCAGCGCGAGTTCTCCCTCGGGCGAACCCAGCCGCTCATAGCTTTCCCAGGCGGCGATGGCGGCGGGCAGCGCGGAGGGATCGGCCAGGCCCACATCCTCGGCGGCGAAACGCGCGAGGCGGCGGGCGATGTAGCGCGGATCCTCGCCGCCCAGGATCATGCGCGCGAACCAGTAGAGCCCCGCATCCGGATCGCTCCCGCGCAGCGACTTATGCAGCGCGGAGATGAGGTTGTAATGCTCCTCGCGGTCCTTGTCGTAGAGTGCCGCGCGCTTGGCCAGCAGTTGCGAAAGCCCGGCGGGGTCGAGCGGCGAAGGGTCCTCCAGCGCCAGCAATTGCTCGGCGAGGTTCAGCAGGTAGCGCCCATCCCCATCGGCCATGGCCAGCAGCACCTCGCGCGCTGCGGGATCGAGCGGGATGGCGCGGCCCGCCTCCGCCTCGGCGCGGGCCAGCAGCGCTTCCAGTCCGGCCGCATCCAGCCGCTTCAGCACCATCACCTGGCAGCGCGAGAGCAGCGCGCCGTTCAGCGCGAAGCTCGGGTTTTCCGTGGTGGCGCCGATCAGCACCACGGTGCCGTCCTCCACCACCGGAAGAAATCCATCCTGCTGCGCGCGGTTGAAGCGGTGGATCTCATCCACGAAGAGCAAGGTGCGCCGCCCCATGCGCCGCCGCTGCCGCGCCTCGTCAAAGGCGCGCTTGAGGTCCGCAACACCCGAGAACACCGCCGAGAGCGAGACGAAGCTCAACTCCGCCGCCTCGGCCAGCAGCCGTGCGATGGTGGTCTTGCCCACGCCGGGCGGGCCCCAGAGGATCATGGAGGCAAGGCTGCCCCGCCCCAGCATGCGGGTGATGCTGCCCTGGGCGCCCAGCAACTGATCCTGCCCCACCACCTCGCCGAGGCTGCGCGGCCTGAGCCGTTCGGCCAGCGGCGCCCCCTCGGCCAGGGGGCGGGATATGGCGCTGGAGGCGGCGCTGGGCGGCGGGGCCTCGGGCGGGCCGAAGAGGTCGTCGGAAGGGTCGCGGCGGGGTGCCATGCGGCGAGCTTAGCCCGGTTCGGCGCTGCCGGCACGGGCGGCCAGCGCCCGCGGCGCCACCAGGCTCCAGCTTCGCCGCACCAGCGCCTCCACCTCCGCCCAGTCCGGCCGCCCGGTGAGGTTCACGCCGACCCAGCCCTTGTGGCCAAGATAGGGTGGCCGAAAGAAGCGCTCCGGTGCCGCCGCGATCAGCACTTCCTGGCTGCCACGCGGCGCCTTCACCCAGATGGCCAGCGGCTCCGTCAGCGCCATGCAGAAGATCTTGCCACGCACGCGGAAGGTGGGCGTGTCCCAGGTCTCGCGCTCCTCCGCCTCGGGCAGGGCAAGGCAGATGCGCCGCAGCCGGGTCAGCGCGGCACTCATTCCATCACGATGCGCGGCCCGGTGGCGGCGGGCTGCTCCACCTTCTCCCAGATGCGGGCGGCGATGCGGCGATAGGTCGCGGCCTCGTGCGTGTCGGGGGCGGCGAGCACGATGGGCGTGCCGGCATCGGCCATCTGCCGGATGGCGAGCTTGAGGGGCAATTCGCCCAGGAACTCGGCGCCCAGCCGCTCCGCCTCCACGCGGGCACCGCCATGGCCGAAGATCTCGGTCCGGTGGCCGCATTCGGGGCAGCAGAAATAGGACATGTTCTCGATCAGGCCGATCACGGGGACGTTCACCTTCTCGAACATCTTGATGCCGCGCCGTGCATCCAGCAGCGCCACATCCTGCGGCGTCGAGACGATGACCGCGCCCGCCAGCGGCACCCTCTGGGACATGGTGAGCTGCGCGTCGCCCGTGCCCGGCGGCATGTCCACCAGCATGACGTCGAGCTCGCCCCACTCGACCTGGCCCATCATCTGCTCGAGCGCACCCATCACCATCGGGCCGCGCCAGATCATCGCCGTCTCCTGCTCGACGAGGAAGCCGATGGACATGGCCTTCAGCCCCCAGCGCTGCAGGGGGATGATCCGCTGGCCCACGGCGCGCGGCTTCTCCTGCGTGCCCAGCATCTGCGGCAGCGAGGGGCCATAGATGTCGGCATCCAGCAGGCCGACGCGAAGGCCCTGCGCCGCCAGCGCCACGGCGAGGTTCACCGCGGTGGTGGACTTGCCCACGCCGCCCTTGCCCGAGGCCACGGCGATGATGCGCTTCACCTCGGGCAGCAGCATCTGCCCCTGGCCGGGCGGCGTCGGCCCCGGCGCGGGGCGGGCGGAGCGCGCCCCTGGCGCTTCGGGCGCCTCGCGATGGGCCGTCAGCACGACGGTGGCCGAGATCACGCCCGGCACGCCGGCCGCCGCCTTCTCGCAGGCGGCGCGCACCGGCTCCATGCCGCGCGCCCGCTCGCGCGGGACGGAGAGGGTGAACTGCACCATGCCGTCGCGGGCGGAGATGCCCTCGATCATGCCGGAACTCATCACATCCACGCCCGTCGCGGGGTCCGTGACCCGGGAGAGAGCGGCCTTGATGGCCGCGATGAGCGTGTCCGACATGTTTCTGAACCTTTCCTTGACCGGCGGGGCCGCACATATGCACATGCGGAAGCGCATGCGCACCCCTCCCGAAGGGGCGAGCGAGCCTATATATGGAAGAGAATTCAGGAATGACCGCCCGGGGGCGTCCCCGGCGGCCAGAACGGAGTGTCCGGTAACGATGTCTTGGAACAATGGTGGACCGAGCCCCTGGGGCAATCCGCGTCCTCCCGGTGGTGGGGGAAATGGCGGCGGACCCTGGGGCGGACCGCCTTCGGGCCCGCCCGGCGGCAATCGCGGCCAGGGGCCGGACATCGAGGAGATGATCCGCAACGCCCAGAATACGGTGCGGCGCCTGCTGCCGCGCGGTGGCGCGGGCGGCGGCAAGGCCATCGGCCTCGCGGCTCTCGTCCTGGTCGGCGTCTGGGGCGCCTCGGGCTTCTACCGCGTCCAGCCGGACGAGCTTGGCGTCGTCATGCGCTTCGGTGCCTTCGACCGCACGGCCCCGCCCGGCCTGAACTACCGCATCCCCTGGCCGGTCGAGACGGTGACCACGCCGCGCGTGACGCGCATCAACCGCGTGGATATCGGCTTCCGCGGTGCGCCCGATGTCGCCCCCGGCGGGCGCGTGATCTCGGCGCGGGACGTGCTGGCCGAATCGCTGATGCTCACGGGCGATGAGAACATCATCGACATCGACTTCGCCGTCTTCTGGCGCATCCGCGACGCGGCCGACTTCCTGTTCAACACCCGCAACCCGGAGGAGACGGTGAAATCCGCCGCCGAATCCGTGATGCGCGAGGTGATCGGCAAGACGCCCATCCAGCCGGCGCTGACCGAGGCGCGCGCCCAGATCGAGCAGGATGTCCGCCGCGGCACCCAGGCGATCATGGACCAGTACCGCGCGGGCATCGAGATCACGCAGGTGCAGATGCAGAAGTCCGACCCGCCGGCCGCGGTGGTCGAGAGCTTCCGCGATGTGCAGCGCGCGAATGCCGACCGCGAGCGCGTCCGCAATGAGGCGGAGAGCTTCCGCAACGACATCATCCCCCGCGCCCGCGGCGAGGCGGAGCGCATGGTGCAGGAGGCGCAGGGCTTCCGCGACAGCCAGATCGCCCGCGCCCGAGGCGAGGCCGGCCGCTTCAACGCCGTGCTCGGCGCCTACAACCAGGCGCAGGATGTCACGGTGCGCCGCATGTACCTGGAAACCATGGAAGAGATCTTCAAGCGCAACGGCATGATCCTGGTGGATGACCGGCTGCAGGGCCTCGTGCCCTTCCTGCCGCTCGACGGCCGCAGCAATGCGCCGACGGGCCAGTCGCAGCCGCGCCCGGCCGTGCCGCCGCCTGCGGTCGCGCCGATGATCCAGCAGCAGCAGCAACGCGGGGGGACGGGCCGATGAACAAGCTCGCCATCGCGGCCGGCGTCGCCGTCGCCGCCCTCTTCGTCGCAGCCTCCAGCTTCTTCACCGTGCAGCAGACGCAGCAGGTGCTGATCACGCAGTTCGGCCAGCCGATCCGCGTGATCCAGACGCCGGGCCTGAACGTGAAGCTGCCCTTCATCCAGACCGTGATCGTCTTCGACCGCCGCCTGCTCGACTTCGAGGCGCCGGGCGAGGAAGTCATCCTGGGCGACCAGCGCCGCCTGATCGTGGACAGCTTCACCCGCTACTCCATCACCGACCCGCTGCTCTTCTTCCAGACGGTGGGCGCGACGGAGGCGGGCATCCGCGGCCGACTGAACTCCATCGTCACCTCCTCGCTGCGCCGCGTGCTGGCGGGCGAGACGTTGCTCGCCGTGCTGAGTGCCGATCGCGGCCGGATCATGGGTGAGATCCGCCGCCAGGTGAACGAGGAGGCGCGGCGCTTCGGCATCGACGTGACGGATGTCCGCATCCGTCGCGCCGACCTGCCGGACGAGAACACGCAGGCCATCCTCTCGCGCATGCAGTCCGAGCGTGAGCGCGTGGCCCGCGAGGCCCGCGCCGAGGGTGCCGAGGTGGCAGCCCGCATCCGCGCCCAGGCCGAGCGCGACCGCACCGTGATCCTGGCCAGCGCCGAAGCCGATGCAGCGATCCTGCGCGGCACGGGTGAGCAGGAGGCGATCCGCATCTTCGCGGAGGCGTTCGAGCGTGACCCGGAATTCTTCCAGTTCTGGCGCACCATGCAGGCCTATCGGGATGTCTTCTCGACCGGCGAATCCCGCATGGTGCTGACCCCGGAGAGCGACTTCTTCCGCTATTTCCGGGACATGCCGGCGCGCACCGGGGCGCCGCGCTGATTCGCCTTGGGGCTGGCGCGCTGGACAGGCGCGCCTTAGCTTCCACATGACGGGCTGGGGTGGTCCGCGCCACCCTGGCCCATTCTCTTTCCAGAGGTGCTTGCCCTATGCGGCTTGTCGCGACCGCCCTTCTCCTGGCCCTTTCCGCCCCCGCCCTGGCGCAGCCGGCGGCCCCCGCCGCGCCAGCGCCCAGCATGCCGCCCTTCGTGGCGCCCGAGAGCTTCGCGCCCCTCGTCCGGAACCTGCTGCCGGCGGTGGTGAACATCTCCACCTCGCAGAATGTGGCGCCGCGCCCGGGCCGGCCCGATGCGCCCGAGACGCCGCAGGCGCCGCCGGGCTCGCCCTTCGAGGAATTCTTCCGCGACTTCTTCAACCGCAACCGCCCGCCCGGCCAGCAGAACGAGGCGCAGCCGCAGCCGAACCAGCCCAACCGGCCGGCGCCGCGCCGCGCGCAGTCGCTCGGCTCGGGCTTCATCGTGGATGCCTCGGGCATCGTCATCACCAACAACCACGTGATCGACGGCGCGGACGAGATCAACGTCATCCTGCAGGACAACACGACGCTGCGCGCCACGCTGCTCGGCACCGATCCGCGCACCGACCTCGCGGTCCTGCGGGTGAGCCACACGGCGCCCCTGCCCTTCGTCCCCTGGGGCGATTCCGACACGGCGCTGGTGGGCGACTGGGTGGTCGCCATCGGCAACCCCTTCGGCCTGGGCGGCACGGTCACCGCCGGCATCATCTCGGCCCGCGGGCGTGACATCCGCCAGGGGCCCTTCGACGACTTCATCCAGACCGATGCCGCCATCAACCGCGGCAATTCCGGTGGCCCGCTCTTCAACATGCGCGGCGAGGTGGTGGGCATCAACACCGCCATCTACTCGCCGACCGGCGGCTCCATCGGCATCGGCTTCTCCATCCCCTCCAACCTCGCGCGCGGCGTGGCCCGCCAGCTGGCCGAGGGTGGCCGGGTGCGGCGCGGCTGGCTCGGCGTGAACATCCAGCAGGTGACGGATGAGATCGCGGAGAGCCTCGGCCTGCGCGGCGGCGCGCGTGGCGCGCTGATCGCCCGCGCGCAGGAGGGGGCGCCCGCCGCCGCCGCCGGCATCCGCAACGGCGATGTGGTGCTGCGCTTCAACAACCAGGAAGTGCGCGAGATGCGCACCCTGCCCCGCATCGTGGCCGAAACGGCGGTAGGCGCGCAGGTGCCCGTCGTCGTCTGGCGCGATGGCCGCGAGGAGACGGTGACCGTGACGCTCGGCGAATTGCCGACGGAAGCCACGCCCGCCTCCACCGCGCCCAGCCAGACCCCGCGCCCCGACCGGCCGATCGAGCTCTCGGGCCTTGGCCTGCGTGTGACGGCGCTGACGGCGGAGCTGCGCGAGCGCTTCCGCCTGCGGCCCGAGGCACGCGGCGTGGTGGTGACCGAAGTGCTGCCCAACACCCCGGGCGCCGAGCGGGAAATCCGCCCCGGCGACCTGATCCTGGAAGTCCAGCAGGAACGCGTGACCACCCCGCAGGAATTGCAGGAGCGGATCGAGCGGCTGCGCCGCCAGGGCCGGGCCACCGCGCTCTTCCTGATCGAGAGCCAGCAGCAGGGCCAGCGCTTCGTCCCGCTGCGCCTCGCCCCACCGCGCGGCGCACCGGGCTGAGGCCCGGGACGACGGACACAAAAAAGGGGGGCCTCGGCCCCCCTTTCCCGTTGCGGCGGGCCGCGTCAGCTTTCCAGGCGGATGTTGTTGTCGCGGATCAGCGCGCCGATGCGCGCCCGCTGTTCGGTCAGGAAGGCCGCGAAATCGGCGGGGCCGAGCGCCTGGATGTCCATGCCGAGATTGGCATGGCGCTCCCGCACCACCGGGTCCGCCAGGCCCTGCTGCGCGGCCTCCGCATGGCGGGCGATGGCGGCGGCGGGCGTGCCGGCCGGCGCGAAGAGCGCGAGCCACTCGTTCAGCGAGAAGCCATCATAGCCCAGCTCCAGCATGGTGGGCGTATCGGGCAGCGTCGGGATGCGGCGCGGCGTGGCGACGGCGAGCGCCCGCAACCGGTTGTCGCGAATCAACGGCATCACCAGCGGCGTGGTGTTGAAGGTGAAGACCGTCTCGCCGGCGAGCAGGCCAGGGATGGATTGCTGGCTGGCGCGATAGGGCACATGCGTCACCTCCAGCCGCTCGCGCTGGGTGAACATCACCGCCGCGAGATGGGAGGCGAGGCCGATGCCGGTGCTCGCATAGGGCTGACCCGGATTGGCCCGCAGATAGGCGACGAGTTCGGGCACCGTCCGCACCGGCGTCTCGGCCCGCACGACCAGCACGTTGGGCAGCAGCGCGAAGAGGCAGACCGGCGCGAAGGCGGTCAGGTAGTCGAAGGCGAGGCCGCGCATCAGGAGAGGGTTGCTCACCTGGCCCGCCGCGTCGAAGAGCAGCGTGTGGCCATCTGCCGCCGCCTGCGCCACCACGCCCGCGCCGATGGAGCCCGAGGCGCCACCGCGATTCTCGATCACCACGCTCTGCCCGAGCACGGTCTGCATGTGCGGCGCCACCAGGCGCAGCGAAGCATCGGCGGAACCTCCGGCCGGCCAGCCTGCGACGATGCGCACGGGGCGCGTGGGGGCCCAGGCTTGGGCCCAGGCTTGCGCGGGGGCGATCGCCGGGGCGGCGAGAGGGAGGGCGAGAAGGGCGCGACGGTTCATCCCCCCTAAATGCCGCGCGCCGCGCTATCCGTCGAGCCGAATCCCCTCGGCCGCGATCAGCGCGCCCATCGCCGCGCGCTCGGCAGCGAGGAACCGGGCCAGGGCCTCCGGCCCCTCGGCCGCCGGCTCGAGGCCGAGTTCCGCGAGGCGCGGGCGCAGGGCGGGCTGCATCACGGCCTCCCGCGCGGCGGCGGCGATGCGCTGGACGATGGCGGGCGGCGTGCCGGCGGGGGCCAGCAGCGCCAGCCAGTCGCCGATGGCGAAGCCCGGGAAGCCCTGCTCCGCGATGGCGGGCACGCGCCCGGGCAGCGAATAGCCGAGCGCGACCAGGCGCCCCTCCCGCAGCAGCGGTGCCGCCAGTGCCACCGAGGTGAAACCCATCGCCACATCGCCACGCAGCAGCCCCGCCATCTGGTCTGCGCCGCCGCGATAGGGGATGTGCTCGCCCGTGAGGCCGGCCCGGCGTAGCAGCGCCGCCATGGCGAGATGGGTGCGCGCGCCGATGCCGACACTGCCATAGGCCGCCGGCCGCCCCTCCGCCCGCAGCCGCGCCAGCAGCGCGGGCAGGTCCGTCACGCCGAGATCAGGCCGGACCACCAGCACCAGCGGCAGGGTCGCGAGCAGGGTGACGGGCGCGAAGGCGGTCGCGTAGTCGAAGCCGAGGCCGCGCATCAGATGCGGGTTCACCGCCTGCCCGCCGGAATCGAGCAGCAGGGTGGTGCCGTCCGGCGCGGCCTGCGCCACCACCCCGGCACCCACCGCGCCCGAGGCGCCGCTGCGATTCTCGGGCGTCACGCCGGTGCCGAGCAATTCGCCCATCCGGGGTGCGACCAGCCGGCCCAGCAGGTCCGTGCTGCCGCCCGGCGGGAAGGCGATGACGAGGCGGATGGGCCGGTCCTGCGCACGGGCGGACGGGGCCAGCGGCAGCGTGAGCAGGGCACGGCGGGTGGGGCGCATCATCGCGCGCCTAGTCGAGCCCCATCAGCGCATCGATCGCCGCGCTGTCCGGCATCGCGGGCGCGGCGCCCGGCCGGGTGCAGGCCAAAGCACCCGCCGCATTGGCGCGGCGCACCGCGAGTTCCATGGGCATGCCGAGATGGAATGCAGCCGCCAGCACGCCGCACCAGGCATCGCCCGCGCCGGTGCTGTCCACCACCCCGACCGCGAAGGCCGGCACCTGGATCAGCCCCGCCCGCGTCGCGACCGAGGCACCCCGCGCACCCTCCGTCACCGCGACGCCGATGCCCAGGACCTCGTTCAGCGCCGCCGCATCTCCCGTGCGGCCGAGCTGCCGGCCGAGCCAGGCGGCCTCGCCCTCGTTCAGGATCAGCAGGTCCACGCCACCCAGCGCCGCGCGATCCATCGCGGCGGCGGGGGCGAGGTTGAGCAGCACGCGCGCGCCCGCCGCCCGCGCCCGGGCGATGGCGCGGGCATTTTCCTCCGGCGGCACCTCCATCTGCAGCAGCAGGATGGAGTCGTCGCGCAGCTCGGGCAGTTGCGCCGCCCGCGCCTGGAGGTTCGCACCGGGCGAGACAGCGATCTGGTTCTGCCCCTCCGCATCCACGCAGACGCAGGCCAGGCCGCTCGCCCGATCCACCCCGCGCAGGCCCGCCACGTTCACGCCCGCCGCGATCAGCGCCATCCGCAGCAGGTCACCATGCTCATCACGGCCGACGCAGCCGACGAAGCGCGCATCGGCGCCGTCCCGCGCCGCGGCGATGGCCTGGTTCAGCCCCTTGCCGCCGGCGAGCGGAGCGCCGGCCGCGCCCAGCAGCGTTTCGCCCGGGCCCGGAAGGCGTGGAAGCCGGAAGACGATGTCGGCAATGGCGGAGCCGAAGATGGTGACCGTCACGGCAGCAGCAGCCCCTCCCGCATGGCGCGCTCGTACAGCGCCATGATCATGGGGGCGAAGGGCGGGCCCAGGTCAATCGCAGGCTGCATGCGCCTGAGACTGCGCGCGCGGGTTAGCCCCACCTCGGCCCAGGCGGGCGCGCCGCATTCGACCTGCTGGGCGAAGCCCTGCAGCCGGTCGCAGCCCATGGCGAAGCGCGCCTCGGGCGTCTCCTGCGCCTCGAATTCACGCCACAGCGCGTGCAGGCGCGTGGCGAGGTCGGGCGGCAGCATGCCGAAGATGCGCTCGGCGGCCGCCTGCTCGCGCGCCGCCTGTGTCAGCAGCCCCGCCTCGTCGAAGGCGAAGGTGTCGCCCGCCTCGATCTCGATCACGTCATGGATGGCGATCATCGAGAGCACGCGCGCCATGTCGGGCCGTGGCTCGACCTCATCGGCCAGCAGGACGGCGATGAGGGCCACATGCCAGGCGTGCTCGCCCGCGTTCTCGCGCCGCTCGCCGGTGCGGGAGGCGCGCAGCACATGCTTCAGCCGGTCGGCGAGGGTGATGAAGCCCAGCAGCGCGTCCTGCCGTCCGCTCACGCGGGGCGCCCCAGGACCTCCATCAACTCGCGCCATTCGCGCTTGGAGAGGCCGCTCGTCACCTGCGTCACCTCTTCCCCGCCCAGCATGCGGCGGACGATCGCCAGCATCTGCGAGGACATCATGACCGCGCCCATGCGGTAATCGGCGAAGGCCTCGTAGCTCAGCGGCACCCAGGCCTTCACCGTCTCCAGCATCGCCTCGGCATAGACGCGGATCTCGTATTGCGCGTGGGAATCGGCGCGCAGGCTGAGGAAGTGCAGCAGGTTGTGCAGGTCGGTCTTCCAGTACCACTGGGTGTACGTGTTGAGCGTGAGGTTCATCCGCGCCAATTCGCGTGCGAGGCCGGAGCGGCCCTCATCCACCACCTGGCCGGCGTCGTCCTCATTCAGCATCCAGGCGTAGTGATCGTAGTTGCGGCTCGCATCATCACGCAGCAGGCGCAGCACCTCGGCCGCTTCGTCGCCTTCCAGCACATCGCCGCGGCCCTGGCGGTTGCTGCTGGATTGCGCCGCGAGCTGCGCGGGCTCGGGGATGTAGAATTCGCGGTCCATCACGGAATAGCGCGCGGAGTACTCGTTCACATTGGCCGTGCGGTGCCGGATCCATTGCCGCGCCACGAAGATGGGCAGCTTCACATGGTACTTGATCTCGCACATCTCGAAGGGCGTGGAGTGGCGGTGCCGCATGAGGTAGCGGATCAGGCCGCGATCCTCGTTCGCGGCCTTGGTTCCGCGTCCGTAGGAGACGCGGGCAGACTGCACGACCGCGCCGTCATCGCCCATGTAGTCCACCACGCGGACGAAGCCGTGATCGAGCACGGGCATCACCTGGTAGAGCATCGCCTCCAGCGCCGGCACGGTGGCGCGCCGGGTTTCCGACCGCGCCGCGCGCGCCTGTTCCAGTTCTGCCCGCTGGGCGTCCGTCAATGCCATGTTCGTGATCCTCTGGTGGGCTGCATGTAGCGCAGGGCCACCGGGCGGGAAACGGGGCCGGCTTCCCCTGGCATTCGGCCAGGCGGCACCCTATGTTGGTCCTGTCAGAGGCGGCTTGCCGCCCCCGACTATGGCGATAAACGCAGCGTGGCATAAACGTTACGGACCCGGGGGCAGTGCCCGGCGTCTCCACCACTCCAACCTTCCTTGTCGGGAAGCGTGGCACGGGGACGAAACAGGCTCGACGTGCGTGGTAAAGACGCTGCTTTTGCCCGGCATGGTACCGGCGTTATCGGACCAAATCACAAGTGCCAACGACAATGTCCGCGAGGACATGGCGCTCGCTGCCTAGGAATAGGTAAGCGCGGTTCGGGGGGCACCGGGCAACAGAAGCCCCCCACTTTCTTCATGCCCTCAGATGCCGGGCGCGGCCTCCGGCCGCTTGGCTTCGGAATGCTGAAGCATTCCGCCGGGCCTATTCGGCCCGGATCCTCCGAACTCCCAGCAGACTTGGATTGGCTTTTTCCGCCTTCAGATGCCGGGCGCGGCCTCCGGCCGCTTGGCTTCGGAATGCTGAAGCATTCCGCCGGGCCTATTCGGCCCGGATCCTCCGAACTCCCAGCAGACTTGGATTGGCTTTTTCCGCCTTCAGATGCCGGGCGCGGCCTCCGGCCGCTTGGCTTCGGAATGCTGAAGCATTCCGCCGGGCCTATTCGGCCCGGATCCTCCGAACTCCCAGCAGACTTGGGTTGGTCTTCGCCGCCCTCAGACGCCAACAGCGGCCCCCGGCCGCTTGGCTTCGGAATGCTGGAGCATTCCGCCGGGCCTATTGGGCCCGGATTCTCGGGACGCGCGCCGGACCAATGATGGCGCGCTCACACCAGCGCGGCGCGAATTTCGCGCTCCGCGATTCCCAGCCGCGTGGCGCAGGCCGAAAGGTCACCCCAGGTCACGTCATCCAACGGGATGCCCTGCGTCATCCGCTCCGCCTTGGCCCGCCGCTCCGGGTCGCCGGGAAGCAGGACGCGGCCTGGCGCGCTCGCCTGCACATGGTCGCAGATCGCCTGCACCTCCTGGCCGAAGCCCGGAGTCTCGGCGAGGCGCGCGGGGTCCAGCACGAAGCCCAGCATGCCGTTCACGATGCCGCGATTGTTCGGGTTCTTCGGCTCATTCGTGCCGCCACCGGTCAGCGCGCCGGCCAGGATCTCGCACACCAGCGCCAACCCATAGCCCTTGTGCCCGCCGAAGGAGAGCAAGGCGCCGCGCGGCCCCTGGCCGTACATCACGGCCGCATCCGTGCTGGGCGCACCCTCATGCGTCACCAGCGCGCCCGCCGGCACCGGCTTGCCCGCGTTGAAGGCCACCTTCACCTTGCCGACGGCGATGGCACTCGTTGCGAAATCCAGGATGATAGGGGCCGGCGCCTTGGGGATGCCGATGCAGATCGGGTTCGTGCCCATCCGCCCATCCGTGCCGCCGAAGGGCGAGACCACCGGCGCCCCGCTCACCGCATTGACGAAGAAGAGGCCGATCATCCCCGCCTCCACCGCCATCTCCGCATAGGCGCCAATGCGGCCCAAGTGATGCGTGTTGCGCAGGCCGAAGCAGGCCAGCCCATGCTCCCGCGCCGCCGCGATCCCGGCCGCCGTCACCTGCCGGCCGGTCCATTGGCCATAGCCCATATGCCCGTCCCAGACGGCGAGCGAGCCCGCGCCGCCCACCTGCTCGGCCATCGCATTGGGCGTGATCAGCCCCTTCTCGGTGTTCTCCACATAGCGGGGGACGAGCTGCATGCCGTGGCTGTCATGGCCCTGGAGGTTCGCCTCCACCAGATCCACCGCCACCTGGTGGGCCACCTCAGGCGCGGCGCCGACGCGCGTCAGCATCCCGGCAACCAGGTCGGTCAGCTTGTCATGGGCTAGGCGGGGCATGCGGCTCTGATCCTCCAATGGCGAGGCAGGATCGAAACACGCCCGGTGCGGATGGGCGAGGCCCCCCGCGCGAATTCAGCCGCAGCGCACCTCGAAGCGGCACTCCGGCGCGCCCTCGGCGAAGCAGGCAATTTCCTGGCAGGCGGGCTCGCCCGGGCGGCCCTCCGCCTCCAGCACATAGGCCATGCCGCCCGCGAAGCTGCCCTCGAAGACGTAGCAGACGCGCCGGCCCGCGCCCGGCCCGTAGCCCAGCGCATAGGCCGAATTCCTCACGACGATCTCGGCCTGCCCAGCCGTCACGTCGAGGGCCGCGATCTCCACCTGCCCATGCCCGCGCTGCGACATGCGCCGGAGATAGTGCCGGAAGGTCTCCTCCGGCCCGAGGCCATGCGTCTTCGCCTCGGCCCGGCACCATTGCAGCGCCGAGAGATGGCAGGATTTGTAGAGAATGGCGCGATAGGCCGCGACACCCATCGCCGCCTCGATGGTCTGCTGCATGTTCACCATGAAGTGGCGCGGCAGATACATCATGGGCAGGCCATTAGTGGTCCAGATCCCGGTCTGCGGGTCCACCTCGATCGGCACTTCGGGGGCGGCCATGCTTCGCTCTCCTGACTACTGGCGCGCCATCAGCGCCTCGCCGACGCCATCGCCGTCCAGTTCCTGGTCATCATCCATCGTGACCACGACCTTGGCGAGCTTGCCGGTGAAGAGGAAGGGCGGCTCGTAGTCCGAAACGGGCGAGCCGCGGTCGCAGCCCACATCCAGCCCGGCCCAGGAGACGAAGTTGAAGAAGCCGAGCCGCGTCTCGATGCGCCCGGCGGGCACGCCATCAATCAGCAGGGTGAATTCGCTGATCCCCGGCCCCGTGGCGATGGTCGGCTTCTCCTCGCGCGTCAGGCGCCGCACACGCAGCCCCACGATGTGATCGCCCGCCGGCACCGGGCGGTCGGAGGTCACCACCACATGCTCACCGCCGATGTTCATGTCATGCACCAGGTGCCCGCCGCGCAGGTAGAGCGCATAGCCCGTCGTCGCATCGCCATGGGCGATCAGCACGCCCTCATCCCCGCCCGCGAAGCGCGCATGCGCGTCGATGCGATAGCTGCGGCTGCGGATGTCGGGCGCCACCTCGGTCGGCACATGGCCGACGCCGGCATGGAAGACGTAGCGCTGGCGCGCGCCATGCACGCGGGCCGCATTCTCGGCGAAGCGCTGGCGGAAGCGGTCATCCAGTGGCAGCACTTGGTGCTTGCGCGCTTCCTCCCACCAGAGGTCCACCAACTCCTTCAGCTTCTCCGGGTGCTGGGCCGCGAGATCATGGCTTTCGGAGAAGTCGGTCTCGAGGTGGAAGAGCTCCCACCGATCCTCCTCGAAGGGCGTCTCCGGCGTGTGGTAGGCGACAGCCTTCCAGCCCTGATGCACCAGGCCGCGATGGCCGAACATCTCGAAATACTGTGGTACGGGCTTGGAGGGTGCGGCCGCGTCGAAGAGGCTCGGGCGGAAGCTCACCCCCTCCAGCGGCATCTGCGGCACGCCGTTCACCGTGGCGGGCGGCGTGACGCCCACGATCTCCAGCAGCGTCGGCGTGAGGTCGCAGGCATGGACGAACTGGTGGCGCAGCTCGCCCCGCGCCGGAATGCCGCGCGGCCAGGAGATCACCAGCGGATCGCGGATGCCGCCGCCATGGGTGTTCTGCTTGTAGCGGCGCAGCGGCGTGTTCGACGCCATGGCCCAGCCCAGCGGGTAGTTCGCATAGGTCCCCGGCGCGCCGATCTGGTCGAGCCGCGCCATCTTCTCGGCCATCGTCTCCTCGCGCAGGTTGCGCGGACCCAGCAGGTTCACGCCGCCGGTAGGGCCGCCCTCCTGGCTCGCGCCATTGTCGGAGAGCACCAGCACCAGCGTGTCCTCGCGCAGCCCCGCCGCATCGAGGAAAGCGAGCAGCCGGCCGATCTGCTGGTCGGCGTGGTCGAGCATGCCGGCGAAAGCCGATTGCAGTCGCGTGTAGAAGCGCCGCTGGTCATCATCGCAGTCCGCCCAGGGCCCGACATCGGCGTTGCGCGGGGGAAGCCGCGTATCGGGCGGCACGATGCCCATGGCCTTCTGCCGCGCGAAGCGCGCCTCGCGCTCCGCGTCCCAGCCTGTCTCGAACGTCGGGTCATAGCCGCGGATGAGATCGGCCGGCGCCTGGTGTGGCGCGTGCACCGCGCCCAGTGCCAGCCAGAGCAGCCAGGGCGTCTCCGGCTGCTCGGCCACGTGCCCCGCGAGGAAGCGGATGGACTGGTCCACCAGATCCTCGGTCAGGTGGTAGCCCTGCTCGGGCGTGCGTGGCGGCTCGATCGGTGAATTGTCGCGCACGAGTTCGGGCGTGTACTGGTCCGTCGCCGCGTCCATAAAGCCGTAGTAGCGGTCGAACCCGCGCGCGAGCGGCCAGCCGTCGAAGGGGCCGGTGCTGCCGCTTTCAGTCAACGGCGTCACATGCCACTTGCCCAGCATGTAGTTGCGGTAGCCATGCGGGCGCAGCATCTCCGCCAGCGTCCCGGCCTCCTTCGCGATCTTCCCGCGATAGCCCGGATAGCCGCTGTCGAAATTGGCGAGGCTGCCGACGCCGGCCGAATGGTGGTTGCGCCCGGTCAGCAACGCGGTGCGCGTCGTCGAGCACATGGCGGTCGTGTGGAAGCCCGTGTAGCGCAGCCCCTGTGCGGCCAGGCCATCAATGTTCGGCGTGCGGATGGGCGAGCCATAGCAGCCGAAATCCGAAAATCCCGCATCGTCGAACAGGATGAGCAGGATGTTGGGCGCCCCCTTGGGCGGGCGCGGCGGCGCGGGCCAGGCCGGCGTGGAATCCTTCACGCTCAGGCCGATCTTCGGCGTCACGGTCATGCGGCGTTGTCCTTCCCTTTGGCCGGGAGCTTGGCGGCGCCACGGGCTGCACGCAACGGCGTGCGGAAATGCTGGCTTTCGCCTGCGATCGCGCCACAATCGCGCACAAGACGCGGAGGAAACACATGACACGCGATGCCATCGCCCGGCGCACGCTGCTGGGCGGCCTGCTGGCGACACCCGCTCTCGCGCAATCCGGCTGGCCGGACCGGCCCGTGCGCATCGTCGTCCCCTTCGCCCAGGGCGGGCCGATGGACCTGATCGCGCGCCTCTCGGGCGAACATCTGCGCGGCGCCCTCGGCCAGCCCTTCGTGCCCGATTTCCGCACCGGCGCAGGCGGCAATCTCGGCGCCCAGGCCGTGGCGCAGGCCGCGCCGGATGGCTACACGCTGCTCGCCACCATCGACACGGTGATGACGGTGAACGCGGCGCTCTATCCCCGCGCCGGCTTCGATCCGGTGCGGGATTTCACGCCCATCGGCCTGCTGGCCCGCATGGCGAGCGTGGTGACGGTGAATGCCGCCCTGCCGGTGACGGACCTCGCGGGGCTGGTCGCGCTGGGGCGGCAAAGGCCCCTCACCTACGGCTCGGCCGGCGTCGGCGTGCCTGCGCATCTCTATGGCGAATATCTGCGCCTCATCACCGGCGCGCAGATGGAGCATGTGCCATTCCGGGGCCTCGGCCCCGCGGTGACGGAACTGGTCGCGGGCCGCATCGACATGGTCGTCGCCCTCATGCCGGGTGTCGCCGCGCATGTGGCGGAGGGCAGGCTGCGCGCGCTGGCCGTGACCGGCGGAAGGCGCTCGCCCTTCATGCCCGAGGTGCCGACCCTCGCGGAGACGATCGCGCCGGGCTTCGACACCGGCACCTGGTTCGGCCTCTACGGCCCGCGCGGCCTGCCGCCCGAGATCACGGCGCGCCTCAACCAGGAACTCGCCCGCTTCGCCGAGAGCGCCCCCGTGCGGGAGCGCTTCACCCAGCTCACCTTCGAGCCGGCGACCGCCACGCCCACGGAACTGGCGCAGCTCCAGGCGCGCGATGCGGCCAGTTGGGCGCGCATCATCCGCGAGGCGGGCGTGCGGGTGGAGTGACCGCGCTCAGCCCTTGCTGAGCTGGTCGAAGGCCTTGAGGCGGGCGATGAGCGCCGGCATTTCGCGCAGCGGGATCATGTTGGGCCCGTCGCTGGGCGCCGCATCCGGGTTCTCGTGGCACTCGATGAAGACGGCCGCGACGCCGACGGCGACCGCGGCGCGGGCCAGAACGGGCGCGAATTCGCGCTGCCCGCCGGAAGACCCCCCCTGCCCGCCCGGCTGCTGCACGCTGTGCGTCGCGTCATAGACCACGGGGTAGCCCGTCTCGGCCATGATCGGCAGGGAGCGCATGTCGGAGACCAGCGTGTTGTAGCCGAAGCTGGCGCCCCGCTCGCAGAGCAGGATGCGCTGGTTCCCGGTGGACGCGATCTTGGCGGCCACGTTCTTCATGTCCCAGGGCGCCAGGAACTGGCCCTTCTTCACGTTGATCGCGGCGCCCGTCTCGCCGGCGGCGAGCAGCAGGTCGGTCTGGCGCGAGAGGAAGGCCGGAATCTGCAGCACATCCACCGCCGCCGCGGCCGGCGCGCATTGCTCGGCGGTGTGGACATCCGTCAGCACGGGCAGGCCCGTACGCTCGCGCACCTCGGCCAGGATGGCCAGGCCCTCGGCCATGCCAATGCCGCGCGCGGCGTTCACACTGGTGCGGTTCGCCTTGTCGAAAGAGGATTTGTAGATCATCGGCACGCCGAGATCGCGCGCCATGGCGGCGATGGCATCCGCCGTCTCCAGCGCATGGGTGCGGCTCTCGATCTGGCAGGGCCCGCAGATGAAGGCGAGCGGGCGGCTCTGGCCGATCACCAGGTCACGGATCGTCACATCCATCAGACGAGCCTCGCCTGGCGCACCGCGGCCCCCACGAAGCCCGCGAAGAGCGGATGCGGCGCGAAGGGCTTGGACTTCAGCTCCGGGTGGAACTGCACGCCAATGAACCAGGGATGGTCCGGGTATTCCACGATCTCGGGCAGCAGGCCGTCGGGCGACATGCCGGAGAAGCGCAGGCCCGCCGCCTCCAGCCGCTCGCGATAGGCGACGTTCACCTCATAGCGGTGGCGGTGGCGCTCCTCGATGCGGCTCGCGCCATAGACGCTGCTGACCAGCGAATCCTGCGCGAGGAGCGCAGGATAGGCCCCGAGGCGCATGGTGCCGCCGAGGTCACCGCTGGCGTCGCGCTGCTCGCGCTCGTTGCCGCGCACCCACTCGGTCATCAGGCCCACGACCGGCTCGGCGCAGGGGCCGAATTCGGTGCTGGAGGCGGCGGGGATCTGGAGCAGGTTCCGCGCCGCCTCGATCACTGCCATCTGCATGCCGAAGCAGATGCCGAGGAAGGGGATCTTCTTCTCGCGCGCGAAGCGCACCGCCTGGATCTTGCCGCCCGTCCCACGCTCGCCGAAGCCGCCGGGGACAAGGATGCCGTGCACACCATCCAGCCGGCGCATCACCTCGCCCGCCTCGCGTTCGAAAATCTCGCTGTCCACCCAGTCGAGCTTTACGCGCATGTTGTGCGCGATGCCGCCATGGGCCAGCGCCTCGTTCAGCGACTTATAGGCGTCGAGCAGGCCGGTGTACTTGCCGACCACGGCAATGGTCACCTCGCCTTCCGGCGCGGTGATGCGCTGCACCACCTGCTCCCAGGCGGTGAGGTCGGGCTCGCCGTAGATCGACAGGTTGAAGTGGCGCAGCACCTCGCGGTCCAGCCCCTCGCGGTGGTAGCTGCCGGGCACGGCGTAGATGCTGGAGGCGTCATAGGCCGGGATAACGCTCTCGGGCCGGACGTTGCAGAAAAGCGCGATCTTGCGGCGCTCATTCTCCGGGATCGGGCGGTCACAGCGGCAGAGCAGGATCTGCGGCTGGATGCCGACGCCCAGCAGTTCCTTCACCGAATGCTGCGTCGGCTTGGTCTTCAGCTCGCCGGCCGAGGGGATGTAGGGCACGAGCGTGAGGTGGACGAAGAGGCTGCGCGTTGGCCCCAACTCGTTCGCGAGCTGGCGGATGGCCTCAAGGAAAGGCAGCGACTCGATGTCGCCGACCGTGCCGCCAACCTCGACGAGGACGAAGTCATACTCGTCGGTGCCGGTGACGACGGCTTCCTTGATCGCGTCCGTGATGTGCGGAATGACCTGCACGGTGGCGCCCAGGTAGTCGCCACGGCGCTCCTTCGCGATCACCTCGGAATAGAGGCGGCCCGTGGTCCAGTTGTCCGCCTTGCTGGCATGGACGCCTGTGAAGCGCTCATAATGGCCGAGGTCGAGGTCGGTCTCGGCCCCGTCATCGGTCACGAAGACCTCGCCATGCTGGTAGGGCGACATCGTGCCCGGATCCACGTTGAGATACGGGTCAAGCTTCCTGAGCCGGACGCGGTAGCCGCGGGCCTGCAGGAGTGCGCCAAGGGACGCTGCCGCGATGCCCTTGCCAAGCGAGGAAACCACGCCACCGGTGATGAATACGAACCGTGCCATGGGAGGTCTCCATAGCCACTTCCGTGGCGCTGTCACACCCCCCTTGGCGGCCGGGACTTCAGTTCGTGGGAACGGCGGGCAGCGCGGGCGCGGTCGGCGCGATCACCGGCGCGGGCGCGTCGAGGATCGAGCGGTTCACCGCGGTGCCGCGGTCCAGCAGGGCCAGGATCAGCGCCAGCACGAAGAAGATGGTGCCGAGGATGGCCGTGGTGCGCGTCAGCAGGTTGGCCGTGCCGCGCCCGCCCATGAAGGAGCCCATGCCCTGCGAGGAGCCAATGCCAAGGCCGCCGCCCTCGCTGCGCTGCACGAGGATGACCCCGATCAGCGCCAGGGTGACCAGCAGGAAGATGATGGTGAGGATGGTGGACATGATGGCGCTCCGCATAGCCCGCCCCGGGCCGGATGGCTAGCACGGATGCGCCGCGCCCTGGCCGGCCATGCGGATTCTTGATAGCTGTATGGCATGCGCCGCCACCTCGACCGCCGCCTGAAGCTGCAATGGCTGCGCGTGATCGACGCCATCGAGGCGCAGGGCAGCCTGCTGCGCGCCGCGACGCGCCTCGGCCTCGGCCAGCCCGCCCTCACCCGCAGCCTGCAGGAGGCGGAGCAAGTGATCGGCGCCCGCCTCTTCACCCGCCACGCCCGCGGCGTGAAGCCCACCGAGGCCGGCCTCGTCATCACCCGCCTGGCCCGCCGCGTCCTGGCCGAGCTGCACCGCGCGGAGGAGGCGCTGGACCACCTGGCCGGCGCCCAGCTCGCGGTGGGCGTGCTGCCCGTGGCGGCTGTCGGCGTGCTGCCGGGGGCGCTGATCCGGCTGAAACAAGGCCGACCGGACATCCAGCTGCGCCTGCAGCAGGGCCGCATGGAGGAGCTGCTGCCCCTGCTGGCCGCCGGCGAGATCGACCTCATCCTCGGCCGCCTCTACCCGGCCCCCGCCCCGGATGGTTTCCTGCGCGAGGCGCTGTGGGAGGAGCCGATCTCCTTCCTGGCCCGCAGCGGCCACCCGCTCTTCGCAGGTCCGGTGACGCGAGCGGCGCTGGCGGGCTGCGAGCTGATCCTGCCCACGGTCAGCCAGCGCGTGGGCCAGGAGATCGACGAGCGGCTCGCGGCGCTGGGCCTCACCACCGAGGCACCGCTGCGCTCCAGCAGCTACGGCTTCATCCGGGAAATGCTGCTCGCCAGCGACATGGTGGCCGTCATGCCCCGGCTGATGATGGTGGGGGACCTGCTGCGCGGCGCGCTCCGCGTCCTGCCGCTGGATGAGGACGCCCCACCCCGCCCCGCCGGCCTGATCCTGCCACCCGACCGCCCCCTGCCCGAGGCCGGGCAGGCCTTCGTCGCCGCCCTGCGCGGGCACCTGGGAGAGATCGCGGCACAGGGTCTCTCACCTATCCGTGAAGAGAATAGCTCGCGTCGCAAAATCCATAAGACAGCCAAGCCCGCCCCCGGCTAGAAGCGAGGCGTCGAGGGAGAGAAGCATTGGAAACGGCCGAACCCATCCTGGATGTGGCGCATCTCGGCCATGTCGAGCTGCTGACGCCAAAGCCTCAGGAGAGCCTCGGCTTTTTTCGCGACATCCTGGGCATGACCGTCAGTGGCACACAGGGCGACAGCGTCTTCCTGCGCGGCTGGGACGATTACGAGACCTTTTCCCTGCAACTCACCGCGGCCCGCACCTCCGGCCTTGGCCATGCCGCCTTCCGCACCCGCAGCCCGCAGGCGCTGGAGCGCCGCCTCGCCGCGCTGCGCGCCGATGGCGTGCCGGTCACCACCGTCGAGGGCCATTTCGGCCATGGCATGGCGCACCGCTTCCGCGACCCGGACGGGCACCTCGTCGAACTCTATTATGACACCCAATGGTATGAGGCGCCGCCCGAGCGCCGGCCCGCCCTGCGCAACCAGGCCGAACGCTACCCGGCGCGCGGCGTGAATGTCCGCCGTCTGGATCACTACAATTGCCTCGCCGTGGATGTCGCCGCCTGCCGCGAGTTCTTCCAGCGCAACCTGGGGCTGCGCTGCACCGAGCGCATCGTCTTCGACAATGGCGTCGAGATGGGGATGTGGCTCACCGCCACCAACAAATCCTACGACGTCGCCTATGGGCGCGAGGCCAATGGCGTGCAGGGCCGCCTGCATCACATCACCTTCGCGCTCGACAGCCGCGAGGCCATCCTCCAGGCCGCCGACACCTTGCTGGATGCCGGAATCCCCATCGAGAACGGTCCGCACAAACACGCCATCCAGCAGACCTTCTTCCTCTACGTGATCGAGCCAGGCGGCAATCGCGTGGAATTCGCCCATTCCGGCGCCCGGCTTGTGCTGGCCCCGGATTGGAAGACCATCACCTGGAGCCAGGCCGAGCGGAACAAGGGCCAGGCCTGGGGACTGCAACTCACGGACAGCTTCCGCACCTACGCCACCCCTCCTTTGCCCGAGAAGAACAAGTCATGAGCAAGCCCACTGCCCTCGTCATCTCCGCCCATTCGGCCGATTTCGTCTGGCGCGCCGGCGGCGCCATCGCACTGCACGCCGCCGCCGGCTTCGAGGTGACGGTGGTCTGCCTTTCCTATGGCGAGCGCGGCGAGAGTGCGAAGCTCTGGCGCCAGCCCGGCATGACGCTCGAGCGCGTGAAGACCGAGCGCCAGAAGGAGGCCGAGGCCGCGGCGAAGGTGCTCGGCGTGCATGACCTCCAGTTCTGGGACCTGGGCGACTACCCAATCACGCTGAACCAGCAGAGCCTGTTCCGCATGGTGGATGTGATGCGGGCCATCCACCCGAAATTCATCCTCACCCACTCCAAGGAGGATCTCTACAACTGGGACCACCCGGCGGTGACGGATTTCGCGCAGCATGCCCGCATCACAGCGCAGGCGCATGGCCACAATCCAGGCCAGAAAGTGTTGGGCGCGCCGCCCGTCTTCCTCTTCGAGCCGCACCAGCCCGAGCAATGCAACTGGAAGCCGGACGTGCTGCTGGATATCGGGCCCGTCTGGGCGCAGAAGCGCGCCGCCATCGAGTGCATGGCTGGTCAGGAACACCTCTGGGAATACTACACCCGCGTGGCGCAGCAGCGCGGCGCCCAGGCTGCCCGCAACAGCGACAAGTCCATCACCTGGGGCGAGGGCTATGCCAGCGTCTTCCCGCACGTGGTGGAGCGGCTTGTCTGATGCCGGACCGATTCACGCCGCGGCAAAGCCGCCGCGACGATCGGGCCGGTTTGATGCCGGACCGATTCACGCCGCGGCAAAGCCGCCGCGACGATCGGGCCGGTTTGATGCCGGACCGATTCACGCCGCGGCAAAGCCGCCGCGACGATCGGGCCGGGGCGTGACCACCCTCTCGGCCGCGATCGGCCGCTACCCGCACACGGCCGCTCTGCTGGACGGCGAGGTGCATGACCCGGAGGTGGCGCTCGACTGCGCCGCCTTCCCCAACATCAGCCGCGCCTTCGCGCCCATGGTGCGGGAGGGGCGCTTCGAGGTGAGCGAGATGGCCATCGCCACCTGGCTGCAGGCCTGGGCGCATGGCAAGCCGCTCGTTCTGCTGCCACGCGTCCTGGCGGCGCGGCTGCAGGAGGGCTCGGTCTTCTGCCGCGCCGATTCGGCGATTCGTGGGCCGGAGAACCTCGCCGGCAAGCGTGTCGGCGTGCGCGCCTACAGCCAGACCACCGGCCTCTGGCTGCGCGGCATCCTGCAGGACGCCCATGGCGTGGCGCCGGAGCACGTGCACTGGGTCACCTTCGAGGACCCCCATGTCGCCGAATGCCAGGACCCGCCCTTCGCGACCCGCGCCCCTGCCGGCCACGATATGGTGAAGATGCTGGAGGCGGGCGAACTCGACGCCATCATCTCCGGCGCCGAACCACCCACGGCCGAATGGCTGCGTCCGGTCTTCCCCGATGCCGTGGCGGCGGGGGCGGCCTTCATCCGGCGGCACGGCTTCACGCCCATCAACCACCTGCTGGTCATCCGCGCCGACCGCGTCGCCCATGCCGCCGCCGTGCTGCGCCTGCTGGATGCGGCGGGCGAGGCACCGCAGCGCGGCCGTGTGGCGATGATGCCAGCCATCGCCTTCGCCGCGCATCACGCCGTGCGCCAGGGCCTTATTCCCCGCGCCCCCACACCCCAAGAGATCTGGGCGGGCCTACCGCCGGATATCGCCTGAAGGAAACGCCACATGCCCATGCCTCGCCGCGGCCTGATCGCCGCCTCCCTCGGCCTCGCCGCCCCCGCCCTCTCCTCCGCCGGCGCGCAGGAGGCCTATCCGAGCCGTCCGGTCAGCGTCGTCGTTCCCTGGGGCCCCGGCGGGCCGACCGATGCCTTCGCCCGCGTGCTGAGCCAGCGCCTCTCGACCGATCTCGGCCAGCCCTTCCCGGTGGATAACCGCGTCGGCGCCAATGGCACCATCGGGATGGCCTTCGCCGCCCGCGCCCGGCCCGATGGCTATACCGTCGTCATCGCGCCCAACAGCACCTACGCCGTGGCGCCGCATCTCTACCAGCTGCCCTACAACAATGAGCGGGACTTCGTGGGCATTGGCCTGCTGGTCTCCATGCCGATCTTCATGCTGGTCCACCGCAATTCGCCGGCCACCACCGTCGCCGAATACGTCGCTCTGGCGCGGCGGCCGAACAGCCGGCTGACCTACGCCAATGCCAGCGTCGGCGCGACATCCCACCTGGCGAGCGAGATGCTGCTGCAATCGGCCGGCATCGAGGTGCTGGAGGTGAACTACCGGGGCGGCGGCCCGGCCGTGCAGGCGGTGGTGGCGGGCGAGGCCGGCATGGTCTTCATGCCGGCGGCTGCCGTGATGGGCTTCATCCGCTCGGGCGAGTTGCGCGCGCTGGGCGTGGCCTCGGCCACCCGCAGCCCGCTGGCGCCCGAGGTGCCGACCTTCCGCGAGCAGGGCTTCCCGGATGTGGAGATCGTCGAGCATGTGGCCATGCTGGCGCCCGCCGGCACGCCCCAGCCCATCCTGGAGCGGCTGAACGCCGCTTGCCGCGCGGCCTTGCGCGCGCCGGACATGCAGCCGCGGCTGGATGCCCTGGCGGTGACGGCCGAGACGCGGCCGCTCGGCGAATGGGCGGCCTATGCCGCGGCCGAGAGCGCCAAATGGGGCGCGGTGGTCCGCGCGCGCAACATCCGGGTTCAGTAGCGCCGGCAGCATGGGCGCCGGCGGGCGGGAAGCGCGAGGGGCGATCGGTCGGGCCGATCGCCGGCATGGGTGGGTCCACTTGGCGCGCGGCCAGCCGCGTTGCTATCTCCATGCCCGAGAAAGGATCCTGCCGTGACAAGAACTTCCATGATCGCCGCCTCCCTGGCGCTGTTGACAGCCCTGCCCGCCAGCGCCCAGCAGGTCACTGTTCACAACGGACCCTGCGCGCAGCACGGTTCCGACCAGGTCCGCTGCGCGCTTCGGGTCCCGATGGCCGGCCAGTACCGCCAGACGACGATGCTGATGACGCGGGGCAATGGCAACGTCACGGGCATCGCCCAAGCCTGGCTGAGCGAATGCGGCCTGCCCGGCCAGGCGGGGACCCGCACGCCCGTCACCAACGAGCGCAGCGCCCACACGGTCAGCTTCACCACGACGATCAGCGTCGCTCTCGTCTGCCCGGAAATCTTCGTTTTCAACTGCCAGGAAAATGGCCAGCCGGTGCCCTGCTCGAAGGGCTTCGCCAATGCGACGATCCGGATGGAACTCCAGCAATAGGCGCCCGCATTCGGCCCGCGGTCGTGAGACCTGGCGGGTCGCCGCCCCAATGAGCGGCCGCTGAACCGGACGGATGGCGCGCGCCGGCGTGCCATCCGCACCCGGCCTTCCCTACCAGGCGGCCTCGGGCGGCAGGCTCATCAAAATGGCCTCGACATTGCCGCCCGTCTTGAGGCCGAAGATCGTGCCCCGGTCATGCAGGAGGTTGAACTCCACATAGCGGCCCCGGCGCAGCAGTTGGTGCTGGCGCTCCTCCGGCGTCCAGGCCTCGTGCATCCGGCGACGGACGATCTCGGGGTAGGATTCGAGGAAGGCGAGGCCGACATCCTGGGTGAAGGCGAAGTCCAGATCCGCCCCGCGGCCCGGCGTCCGGTCCCCCAGCCAGTCGTAGAAGATGCCGCCCAGGCCGCGCGTCTCGCCGCGGTGCGGCAGGTAGAAATACTCATCGCACCACTTCTTGAAGCGCGGATAGTAGCTGGGGTCGTGCTTGTCGCAGGCGCGCTGGTAGGCGGCGTGGAAGAAGGCCGCATCCTCCAGGCTTTCGGGCGAGGTCACGTTCATCGGCGTGATATCGCCGCCGCCGCCGAACCAGGCCTTCGTCGTCATGATGAAGCGCGTGTTCATGTGCGCCGTTGCCGCGCGGGGCGAGCGGGGATGAGCAACGAGCGAGACGCCGGTGGCGAGGAATCGCGGGTCCTCCTCGGCGCCCGGGATCTGCTTGCGGAATTCCGGGCTGAACTCGCCATGGACGGTGGAGATGTTCACGCCCACCTTCTCGAAGACGCGGCCGCGCATGAGGCCCATCGTGCCCCCGCCGCCCTCTGGGCGCGTCCAGGGGGTGTAGGTGAAGCGCCCGGCCGGCAGGTCGGCATGGGGGCCGCTTTCCAGTGCATCCTCCAGCGATTCGAAGGCGGCGCAGATGCGGTCGCGCAACTGGGCGAACCAGGCCTCGGCGGACTTCGCCAGCGGGTGGGCCAAAGGGGTGGCCATGGAGGGAGGGTTCGGGGCGGTTTGGGCTTCGTTCATAAGTGAAGCCTATCACCAAGTCCCACGGCGGCCAGCCGGGGGATTTTCCCGTGGCGATTGCACCTTCTTAAGCCTGGGCGTGGTTGCCAGTTTCCGGAAGCATCCCTAATAGGCAGCAAGCGTGAGGCGGGGCGCGGGCATAGGTTTGCGCGTCGCCTGTCATGGTGGGTTTCAGCCGGTTGATCCGGCGGGGCAAAAGGTGGGCTGGATGGCGGACTCGATGGCATCGCAGGCGACGACGGGGGGCACCGCCCCCGGTGTCACCAAGCGCGATTTTCTTTCCCTCACGACGGCGGCCTTCGCGGCCGTGGGCGTCGGCGCGATCGTCTGGCCCTTCATCGGCTCGCTCGCACCCTCGAAGGACGTGCTGGCGCTGGCCAGCACCGAGGTGGATCTGAGCCCGATCGCGCTCGGCCAGAGCGTCACGGTGATGTGGCGGGGCAAGCCGATCTTCGTGCGCCACCGCACGGCGGAGGAGATCCAGGTGGCGCGCGCCACCCCGCTCAGCGAGCTGAAGGACCCCGCGACCGACCAGTCGCGCATCAAGCGTGACCCCTGGCTCGTCGTCGTCGGCGTCTGCACCCATCTGGGTTGCGTGCCGCTCGGTCAGAAGTCGACCGATGCGAAGGGCGACTACAATGGCTGGTTCTGCCCCTGCCACGGGAGCCACTACGACACCTCGGCCCGCATCCGGAAGGGACCCGCGCCGACCAACCTCCTGGTCCCCGACTACACCTTCACCTCGGACCGCGCGATCCGCATCGGCTGAGGTTCACCGGGCGCGGGGTATGGTCCCACGCTGCCCAACCCCCATCCCGGGGCTTTCTATTTAGAGGACGAGCACCATGGCCAGCGGCCTGCACGACTCTCAGGTTACCAACCCGGTCCTGCGCTGGATCGACCAGCGCCTTCCGGTCGTCACCATGATCCAGAAGGAGTACGGGGTGTTTCCGACGCCCCGGAACTTCAACTATTTCTGGAACTTCGGCGCCCTCGCGATGATCAACCTGATGATCATGATCGCGACCGGCATCTTCCTCGCCATGAACTACACGCCGCACACCGCCTACGCTTTCGACAGCGTGGAGCGCATCATGCGTGACGTGAACTTCGGCTGGCTCATCCGCTACGTTCACATGAACGGCGCATCGATGTTCTTCATCGTGGTCTATATCCACATCTGGCGCGGCCTCTACTACGGTTCGTACAAGGCCCCGCGCGAGCTGCTCTGGATGCTCGGCGTCGTGATCTTCCTCCTGATGATGGCGACGGCCTTCATGGGCTACGTGCTGCCCTGGG
Source organism: Sediminicoccus rosea (assembly GCF_033547095.1). Lineage (NCBI taxonomy): Bacteria > Pseudomonadati > Pseudomonadota > Alphaproteobacteria > Acetobacterales > Roseomonadaceae > Sediminicoccus > Sediminicoccus rosea. The sequence continues at coordinate 3,274,518 of NZ_CP137852.1, forward strand.
GCCAGATGTCCTTCTGGGGCGCCACCGTCATCACCAACCTGTTCAGCGCCATCCCCGTCGTCGGTCCGACCATCGTGACCTACCTCTGGGGCGGCTTCTCGGTGGACAACCCGACGCTGAACCGCTTCTTCTCGCTGCACTATCTCCTGCCCTTCGTCATCGTGGGCGTGGTCTTCCTGCACGTGGCGGCGCTGCACATCACGGGTTCCAACAACCCGCTCGGCATCGAGCCGAAGGGCCCGCAGGACACCCTGCCCTTCCACCCCTACTACACGATCAAGGACAGCGTCGGCATTGTGGTCTACCTGGCCGTTTTCGCCGCCCTGGTCTTCTTCGCGCCCAACTACCTGGGCCACCCGGACAACTATATCCCGGCCAACCCGCTGGTGACGCCCGCGCACATCGTGCCTGAATGGTACTTCCTGCCGTTCTACGCGATCCTGCGCGCGGTGCCGGACAAGCTGGGCGGCGTGCTGCTGATGGGCGGCGCCATCGTGGTGCTGTTCTTCTTGCCCTGGCTCGACACGTCGAAGGTTCGCTCGCTGCGCTTCCGCCCGATCACGCGCATCATCTTCCTGCTCTGGACGGTCAACTTCTTCGTCCTGACCTGGGTGGGCGCGAAGCCGGCCGAGCAGCCCTACGTGCTGATCAGCCAGATCTGCACTATGTTCTACTTCGCCTATTTCCTGGTGGTCCTCCCCGCGATGGGTCGCTTCGAGGTGGCGATGAAGCTTCCTGAGAGCATTTCCCGCGCCGTGCTCGGCGCCAAGGCTGGCCTTGGTGGCGGGCCGATCCCCGGCGCCGCCGCCGCCAAGCCGATGGAAAAGGCCTGACCCATGCGTATCCTCAAGGCTTTCGCCCTCTCCGCCGCTCTTTTCGCGAGCGCTCCCGCGCTGGCGGCTGGCAGCGGTCCGCCCCCGCCGAACGCGAATTTTAGCTTCAACACCCTGTTCGGCACCTTCGACCGGGCGTCGGCGCAGCGCGGCTTCCAGGTCTACAAGGAAGTCTGCTCCGCCTGCCACGCGATGCGGCAACTCTCCTACCGCAACCTGCTGGACCTCGGCCTCTCCGAGCAGCAGGTGCGCGAGATCGCGGCCAGCTTCACCGTGACGGACGGCCCGAATGACGAGGGCCAGATGTTCGAGCGCCCGGGCCGTCTCTCGGACCGGTTCCGCCGGCCCTTCCCGAACGAGCAGGCTGCCCGCGCCGCCAATAACGGCGCCTATCCGCCGGATCTGTCGGTGATGGTGAAGGCCCGTCCGGACGGAGCCAACTACATCCACGCGCTGCTGACCGGCTACACCGATCCGCCAGCCGGCGTGACGCTGATGGACGGCATGAACTATAATACGTGGTTCCCCGGCCATCAGATCGCGATGCCGAACGTGCTGAACGACGATCAGCTCGAATACGCCGACGGCACCAAGGCCACGGTGGACCAGATGTCCCGCGACGTGACGACCTTCCTGGCCTGGGCCGCCGAGCCCGAGACGGAAGCCCGCCGCGCGATGGGCGTGAAGGTGCTGATCTTCCTGACCATCCTGGGCGGCCTCGTCTACGCCGTGAAGCGGAAGGTCTGGGCCGACGTGAAGCATTGAGCTTCACCTAGCCCCCCTCATGAAAGGCCGCTCTCCAGAGCGGCCTTTTTTGTTGGGGCGCCCTGGGTTGAAACGCCCTCGTCACGGGAATAGGGTCCGGCCAACGTCAGGACCCGGAAGACCATGAACCTCACCGCCGATCGGCTCGACCGCATCTCCCCCTCGCAGACCATCACCATTACGGCGAAGGCCCGCGCGCTGAAGGCCGCGGGGCGCGACGTGATCAGCCTCTCCGTGGGTGAGCCCGATTTCGACACGCCCCAGAACATCAAGGACGCCGCCATCGCGGCCATCCAGCGCGGCGAGACGAAGTACACCGATGTCTCGGGCACCACGGAGCTGCGCCGCGCGGTCGCGGAAAAGTTCAAGCGGGACAGCGGTATCGACTACAAGCCGGAGGAGATCATCGTCACCACCGGCGGCAAGCAGGTGATCTTCAACGCCCTGCTCGCCACCATCAATCCGGGCGATGAAGCGATCATTCCGACCCCATGCTGGGTCAGCTATCCGGACATCGTGGCGCTGGCCGAGGGCGTGCCCGTGTTCGTGCCTTGCGGCATGAACTCCGGCTTCAAAATGTCGGGCGAGCAGCTCGAGTCGGCGATCACGCCCAAGACCAAGTGGCTGATCCTGAACAACCCCTCCAATCCGACCGGCGCCGCCTACAATGCGGAGGAGCTGAAGAAGCTGACCGACGTGCTGCTGCGCCACCCGAACGTCTGGATCTTCACCGACGACATTTACGAAAAGCTGGCTTTCGATGGCTTCAAGCCCGCCACCATCGTCGAGGTCGAGCCGCGCCTGCGTGACCGCACCATCACGATGAATGGCTGCTCCAAGGGCTATGCCATGACCGGCTGGCGAATCGGCTTCGCTGGCGCCCCCCTCGCCCTCATCAAGGCGATGGACAAGCTGCAGGGGCAGAGCACCAGCAACACCAGCAGCATCAGCCAGGCCGCCGCCGTCGAGGCGCTGACCGGGCCGCAGGATTCGGTCGCCGCCATGGGCAAGGTGTTCGAGCGGCGACGCAACCTGGTGGTGGACATGCTGAACAAGGCCGAGGGCCTGCGCTGCCACAAGCCCGAAGGCGCCTTCTACGTCTATCCCTCCCTGAACGCCTGCTTGGGCAAGACCACCAAGGGCGGCCGCAAGCTCGAGACGGATGCGGATTTCGTCGAGGCGCTGCTGGAGGAAGAGGGCGTGGCCGCGGTCCATGGCTCGGCCTTCATGTTCCCCGGGCATTTCCGCATCAGCTACGCGACCGATGACGCGACGCTGGTCGAGGCCTGCACCCGCATCCAGCGCTTCTGCGCCGGCCTGACCTGAGGCGAAGTCTGCCCCCGCGGCCGGCGCTGGCCGGCCCGCGTCCGGCGCAAGCCGGCCAACCGGGGTCGGCGCTTGCAAATTCCCGCGGGAGAGGGCATCTCCCGCTGCACTGATTTATCCTGATCGCAAGACCTGGGGGCAGGCGGCGCCAAATGGGCGCTGACCTGCCCTGCTGCATGGAGGCCTGACGTGGCTCATTCACCGCTCGAGAAGATTCGCAATATCGGCATCACCGCGCATATCGACGCGGGCAAGACGACCACCACCGAGCGAATCCTCTACTACACCGGCAAGAGCCACAAGATCGGCGAGGTGCATGACGGTAACACCACGACCGACTACATGGAGCAGGAGCGCGAGCGCGGGATCACCATCACCTCCGCCGCCGTGACTGCGATGTGGAACGATAACCGCATCAACATCATCGATACGCCCGGCCACATCGACTTCAACATCGAGGTGAACCGTTCGCTGCGCGTGCTCGACGGCGCGATCTTCATCATCGAGGGCGTGGCCGGCGTGCAGCCGCAGTCCGAGACCAACTGGCGCCTGGCCGACCGCTACAACGTGCCGCGCATCATCTTCATCAACAAGCTCGACCGCACCGGCGCCGATTTCTACAAGGCCGCCGCCACCCTGACCGAGAAGCTCGGCATCAACTGGGTCGCGCTGCAGCTGCCGATCGGCATCGAGGACCAGCTGAAGGGCGTCGTCGACCTCGTCGAGATGAAGGCGCTGATCTGGGAAGGCGACGAGCTGGGCGCCAAGTACCACGAAGCGCCGATCCCGGCCGACATGGCCGACAAGGTCGCCGAATACCGCCAGAAGCTGCTGGACACCGCCGTCGGCGTCGATGAGACGGCGATGGAAGAGTATTTCGAGAAGGGCGACGTCTCTGTCGAGACGCTGAAGCGCTGCATCAAGAAGGGCACCATCTCGGGCGAGTTCCGCCCGGTGCTCTGCGGCTCCGCCTTCAAGAACAAGGGCGTGCAGCCCCTGCTCGACGCCGTGATCGACTACCTGCCGAGCCCGGTGGACGTCGAAGGCATCAAGGTCGCCCCCGAGGAAGGCCAGGACGAGACGGCCGAGCGCCGCATCATCCCGGTGAAGCCGGAAGGCCCCTTCGCCGGCCTCGCCTTCAAGATCATCAACGACAAGTACGGCAACCTCACCTTCGTGCGCGTCTATTCCGGCGTGCTGCGCCAGGGCGACATGGTCATGAACACGACCAAGGGCCACAAGGAGCGCATCGGCCGCATGTTCCAGATGCACGCCGACAAGCGTGAGGAAATCAAAGAAGTCATCGCGGGCGACATCGCGGCCTTCGTCGGCCTGAAGGACACCGGCACGGGTGACACGCTGGCCAGCCAGGAAGACCCCGTCGTGCTCGAGCGCATGGCCTTCCCGGTGCCCGTGATCGACATCTCCGTCGAGCCCAAGACCAAGGATGCGGTGGAGAAGATGTCCATCGGCCTCGGCAAGCTCGCTGGCGAGGACCCCTCGCTGCGCGTGAAGACCGACCAGGAAACCGGCCAGACCATCCTCTCCGGCATGGGCGAGCTGCACCTGGAAATCATCGTTGATCGCCTGCGCCGCGAGTACAACGTGGACTGCAACATCGGCGCGCCGCAGGTGGCCTATCGCGAGACCATCACCAAAGCCCACACCGAGACCTACACCCACAAGAAGCAGTCGGGCGGCTCGGGCCAGTACGCCGAGGTGAAGATCACCTTCGAGCCGCTGGAGCGCAACACGGGCATCGAGTTCGTGAACGCGGTCGTCGGCGGTGCAGTGCCGAAGGAGTATATCCCGGCGGTGGACAAGGGCATCCGCGTGCAGGCCGACACCGGCGTGCTGGCCGGCTTCCCGACGGTGGACTTCAAGTTCAGCCTCGTGGACGGCAAGTACCACGACGTCGACTCGTCGGCGCTCGCCTTCGAAATCGCCGGCAAGGCCTGCTTCCGCGAAGGCATGAAGAAGGCCGGCCCGGTGATCCTGGAGCCGATCATGGACGTCGAAGTCACCACCCCGCAGGACCATGTGGGTGACGTGGTGGGCGACCTGAACCGTCGCCGCGGCGTGATCCAGAACCAGGACATGGCCGGCACCTCGGTCATCGTCCGGGCGCATGTGCCGCTGAAAGAGATGTTCGGCTACATCTCCAACCTTCGTGGCATGACGAAGGGCCGTGCGTCCTTCTCGATGCAGTTCCACCACTACGACCCCGTCCCCCGCAACGTGGCGGACGAGATCATGAAGGCGGCGGGCTAACCCTCCCCGCTTCGGTGAAAGGCCGGCCAGGGCAACCTGGCCGGCCTTTTTCATATCCGGCCCTCCGATTTGGCTGCAAGCCCGCGCGATCGGCGGAGCCGATCCCCGGCAATGCTCAATCCGAATGGGGCCGCACTCCGCTCGTCCTTAGGTTCTTCCGCATGGCGGCGGCGTGTTTCCGCCACGTGCGCCCGAACGCGCCCCGCCCAAAAGGCCTGCCCCATCCCGGGGCGGGCGTGCGAAGGAGTTTCAGCCCATGTCCAGCGAGACCCGCGACACCCGCGGAGCCGTGATTCTCACCATCCTGCGCCTCGGCGTCCTGGCCACCGCCAGCGCCATGGTCGGCGTTCTCGGCCATGTCGCCTGGAGGCTGGTCACGGCCTAGAGCATGCTTCCGGCCATGGCTCGATCGCGGTCCGGTGAGAGCGGATCGCGATTCTGGTCACGCCGGGAAAGGCGCGCGGCACGGTCGCCCCCCTAGTCGCTCCAGCGGGCCAGCCAGAAGCGCATCCGCCCATCCGCCGAGGCTGGCATGTCGAGCTGCCGCCGCATGGCGACCACCATGGGCTCCCGATAGAGCGGCACGGTCCAGAAGGCGCGCCGCTCCATGGTGAAGGCCTCGGTCATCAAGGCAGTGCGGCGCGCCGGGTCCATTTCCGTCGCCGTGCGTGCGATCAGTGCGTCGAAGGCGGGGTCGGAGACGCGGCCCGCATTCCAGCTCCCGCTGCGCTGGTTCTTGGTATGCAGCACGTTGTTGAGGATGGAGAAGCCATCGAGCTGCGGGGTATTGGCCCAGCCCAGCAGGAAGATGTCGCTCTGGTGGTTCAGGAACCGCGCCATATAGGCCGGGTAGCGATAGACATTGAGGTTCGCCCGCACGCCGATCCGCGCCCACATGGAAGCGATGGCGCGGCAGACGCGCTCGCCATTCACGAAGCGGTCATTGGGGCATTCGAAGCCGATGCCGAAGCCGTCGGGGAAGCCGGCCTCTGCCAGCAGGCGGCGCGCGGCGGCGGGGTCATGCGCGACACGCGGCGTGGCGAGCGAGGCGTCATAGCCGCCGATCTCGGGCGCGATCAGCGTGTGGATCGGCTGCGTCAGCCCGCGCATCACGCTGCCGGTGATGGCGGGCACGTCCACCGCCCGCGTCAGCGCCTCCCGCACGCGCACATCCGCCAGCGGGTTGCGCGGCTGGCCTTCCACCTGATGGTCGGGCGCCACGTTGAAGCCCAGGAACATCACGCGCAGATCCTGCGCCTCCACCACACGAATCGTGCCTGTGGCGCGGAAGCGGTCGAGGTCCTGCAGCGGCGTCGGCGTGATGACGTCGAGCTGTCCGCCCAGCAGCCCCGCCACCCGCGTCGCATCATTGGCAACGGGCGTGAAGATCACGCGCTGGAGGTTGTGCGTGGGGCGGTCCCACCATTCGGGGAAACGCTCCAGCACCGTCTCGGCATCGGGCGTGCGGGAAACCAGGCGGAAGGGGCCGGTGCCGTTGGTGTTCTGGCTGGTATAGGCGACACGCCCGCGGGCGGGATCGGCCGGCAGCAGCGCGTCATGCCGAGTCATCCACGCCTCGGAGAGGATGGAGATGCCGGCGAGGTCGTTGATCAGCACGGGATAGGGTCCGCGCAGCAGCACATCCACCGTCCAGGGGCCGGATTGCGTGACCTCGCGGATCATGTGCGTGACCGAGGCATAGGGCGAATTGGGCACCGAGGCGCGCTTGAGCGAGGCCACCACATCGGCCGGCGTCATGGCACTGCCGTCGTGGAAGCGCACGCCCTGACGGATCGTGAAGCGGTAGTGGTCGGGCGCCAGCACCTCCCACGCCGTGGCGAGGGCCGGCTCGAACTGCAGGTTGCGGTCATGCCGCACCAGGCTCTCGTAGATGTTGCCGAGCAGCGCCGCATTGGCCGTGCTGAAGGCGCCATGCGGATCCATGGTGGAGATCTCGCCGTTATTGCCCCAGCGCACGGTCTGCGCCTGCGCGAAGACGGGCGCCGCCAGCAGGGCGAGCGCGGTGAGGAAGCGGATCATGCGTTGCTCCTGTCGAGGGGAAAGATCGGGCGGCGGACGCGGCGCCAGTCGAATTGCGCGAAATCGAGGCTCGCCACCCCCGGCCCGTGGCAGGCGATGTCGGCCACCGCGAGCGGCCCGAAGGCTGGGATGTGGTTGGTCTTGGCCTTGAGGATGACGTAGCGGAAGCGCGTCGGCTCCAGGCCGAAATGCCGGTATTGTAGCGGGTCCAGCCCTTCGACGCGGCCTTCGCTGACCAGCAGCGTCATGCGCGGCGTTTCCAGCACGGCGCAGCGGCCGAGGTCCACCGGCATGCCGGTGAAGACCGGCCCTTCCACCGTGAAACGCCCCATGGCGAGGCTCTTCACCACGCCCGTCAGGCGCAGCGGGCGCAGCGGTTCCTTCAAGGCGGGCGAGGGCATCTTCCCGCCGATCTCGAGCGTCACGGTTGCGCCGATGCCGGCCGCGATCATCTGGGCGACCGCCTCGGGGTCGCGGATGGGTCCGGCCAGGATGCGGTCCAGCCCCTGGTGCAGCGCCTCCTCGATCACGGCCATGCTGTCCATCGGCGCGCCCGAATGGCAGTTATCCGCCGTGTCGGCGAGGATGACGGTGCCGTCGGTGATCGCCGCCGCGCGCGCGATGGCGCTCTCCAGCGGCTCCAGCACCTGGGTGAATTCCTCGCGCAGCGACCAGGCGAGGCCGCCCACGCGGGCCGCCGCCGCCGCCGCCTGGGCGCGATCCTTGTGGGCGGTCGCCACCACGGTCAGCGCGGTATCGGCCGTGTCGGCCAGCGGGAAGCCGGTGAAGACCGTGCAGCAGGGCAGGCCCGCGTCCTCTTCCGCGCGCGCCGCGGCAATCACGTGCGACATGGGCGGCTTGCTGGAGAGCCCGCGCACCATGTCCGGCAGCATGGGCACGCGGTGCAGCACGGTGACGGGATCGAGCCGCCCCTCCAGCACCTCCCGCAACAGCCGGCCAGCCAGGCGGCCGGTCTCGGGCATGTCGAGGTGCGGATAGGTGCGATAGCCCGGCATCACCGTGCAGTTCTCGACGAAGCGCGCCGTGATGTTGCCATGGCTGTCCAACGCCGCGCCGATCGGCAGGCCGGGCCGCACCTGGCGGATCCGGGCCAGCATCTCGCCCTCCCCATCCTCGTAATCCTCCGCAACCATGGCGCCGTGCAGGTCGAGCAGCATGGCGTCGCACTCCCGCGCCGCGGCACAGAGGATCTCGCTGATCCGCTCGAAGGCATCGCGCGAGACGGGCGCGCTTGGCAGCGCGCGGGCGGCGATGGGGATGGTGACCTTGGCGCCCATCGCCTCGGCCTCCGCCAGCAGGCCCGCCATGGCATAGCCGGAACGGCGATAGGTGCTGTGCGCCTCCTCTCCCGCCATCGGGCTGAAATCCTCCCAGCGCGTCGGCACGGGCGAGAAGGTGTTGGTCTCATGCTTGAACATGCCGACGGCGAGGCGAAGGCTCATGCGCGGCCTTCCTGCACGCGCGGTCGAAGGGGCTTCGGCATAACGGCATCCTTCTCCGAATGGTTCGGACAAGTAGGGAAGCCCCTCCCCCCGCCCCACGCAAGCGCGAAGCGTGGACAAACGCACAAGTTCGGTCACATTCGGCGGTGGAGGAACCAACCCATGAAGCGCCGCGCCGCCCTAGCCCTGCTCGCGACACCCGCCCTGGCACAGGCGCAGGCCGCTTGGCCGCAGCGGCCCGTCCGGATCATCGTCCCCTTCCCGCCCGGTGGGTCGAATGACGTGATCGCGCGGCCCCTGGCCGAAAAGCTCCAGCAGCGCCTGGGCCAGCCGGTGGTGATCGAGAACCGGCCCGGCGCCGGGGGCGCCATCGGCGCCGCCCAGGTCGCGCAGGCGGCAGCGGATGGGCATACGCTGATGGTAACGAGCAGCAGCTTCGCCGCCTCCGCCGTGGTGCAGCGCACGCCCTATGACGCGGTGACGAGCTTCGAACCCGTGGCGCGCCTCGCCGTCGCACCTTTCCTCGTGCTGACCAACCTCAACTTCCCGCCGCGCGACATCGCTGGCCTCATCGCCTATGCGAAAGCAAATCCGGGGCGCGTGGATTTCGGCAGTTCGGGCCCCGGCGGCATCAACCACTTCGTCACCGAATACTTCGCGCTGCGTGCCGGGCTGCGGCTGAACCACGTGCCGTATCGCGGCATGCCGCCCGCCGTGACCGACCTCGTCGCCGGCCATATCCAGATGCTGATCACGACGATGGCCAGCGCCTCCGCCCCCATCCGGGACCAGCGCGTCCGGCTGCTCGCCTATGCCGGCCCCGGCGCACCTGCCAGCAGCCCGCCCGCCCCCACGGTGCGCGCGGCGACCGGCCTCGACTACGAGGCCACCATCTGGTGGGCGCTCTTCGCACCGCGCGGCCTACCGGCAGAGGTGACGCGCATCCTCAACGCCGCCGTGGTGGCGAGCCTCGCCGAACCCGACGTGGCCCGTATCTATGAGGCGGAAGGCGCGACACCCGCCCCGTCCAGCCCCGCCGAATTCGCCGAGATCCTGCGCGCCGACATCGCCCGCTTCCGCGAAGTGGCGCAGGCCGCGAACATCCGCGCGGAGTGAGGGCGATGCGCCGCCGCACCCTGCTCGCCGCGGGCACGCTGTTCGCGCCCCCGGCACTCGCCCAGCCGCGCACGCTGCGCCTCGTCGTCCCCTATCCGCCGGGCGGCAGCGCCGATGTGCTGGCACGCGCCATCGCCGAGCAGATCACGGCCATGGGCGGGCGCAGCGCCATCGTGGAGAACCGCGCTGGCGCCTCGGGCACCATCGGCGCGCTCTCCGTGGCACGGGCGGCGCCTGATGGCACGACGATCCTTCAGGCCGATGGCTCGCCCATGTCCATCCTTCTGGAAGCCGGGCGCACGCAGTATCGCGCCGAGGATTTCGCACCCCTCATGCGCCTCGCCACATCGCCCTTCGTGCTGGCGACGCGCCCCAATGGGCCGCTGCGGACCCTGGCCGATGTGATCGCCGCTGCCCGCGCCGCCCCGGGCCGCATCACCTATGCCACGCCCGGCGTGATGAGCTTCGCCCATGTGGTGGCCGAGCGCTTCGCCGCCGCCGCCGGGATCGAGCTGCTGCACGTGCCTTTCCAGGGCACCGGCCCCGCCACCAGCGCCGTGCTCGGCGGCCAGGTGGAGCTGATCCCCGTCCCGCCCGGCCAGGTGCTGGACCAGGGCGGCGGCGCGATCTTCCGCCCCATCGCCATCACGACAGAGGCGCGGCACCTGAGCCTGCCCGAGACACCAACCTTCCGCGAGGCGGGCGTGGACCTGGTCTTCCTCGGCTGGCGCGGCATGTTCCTCCCCGCCGTCACGCCGCCAGAGGCACTGGTGGCGCTGGAGCAGATGCTGACACAGGCCATGGCCGGCCCCATCGTCACAGCGGCCATGCAGCGCCTGGGCGAGGCGCCGGCGCCGCTCGGCCCGCGCGACTTCACCCGGTTCTGGGCGGAGGACCGGGCTGCCATCCGCGCCATCCTGCCGCGGCTGCCCCGCGAGTAGCGGCGCGGTTCCACCGGCGGCGCAACCGGCCTATCATGCTGCGCATCTGGCCCGTTCAGGATCTTCGTCGCATGTCGCTCGTCAAAACCTCGGCCCGCATCTTCCAGCCGCCGCGCTCGGCCATGCAGTCGGGGCGGGCCAACACCCATGAGTGGGTGCTGGTCTTCACGCCCCCCGGCCGTCCGCGCCTTGACCCCCTGACCGGCTGGATCGGCTCGGGCGAGACGACGAAGCAGCTTCGGTTGGTCTTTCCGACGCGCGAGGCGGCCATGGCCTACGCCAAGGCGCAAGGCATCGCCTATGAGGTGGAGGAGCCCGCCCGGGCGCGCCCCATCAAGCCCAAGGTGTATGCCGACAATTTCCGCACCAACCGCCCGGACAACTGGACGCACTGAGCGGCCAGGACTTCAGCGCCCTTAGCTCAGTTGGATAGAGCAGGAGCCTTCTAAGCTTCAGGCCGGTGGTTCGAATCCACCAGGGCGCGCCATCCCTCTTGCAAATCAACGCTTTGAAAGGGGGTTTGCAAGAGGTTTGCAAATCGACTGGCGCCGGGGCCCTTCCGGGCAAGGCGCTCGGCGGCGAACTTCGGCCCCCTCCTGCAGCCCACTTTCGTCTCTCTGGCCCGCTCGGCCCCGATGGCGTGTTTGTTCGCGTCGGCGAAAGTGCAGCAGGGCGGCCAGCTTGGACACGAACGGGACAGCCACGGCCTGGCCGGTCTTCCACCACGCGCAGTTGAATGGCGCCGGCCCTCACATGCCGGAGCCCATTTGAGTTGAGCCGGGCTTCAGTCTGCCGCCGAGGCATCCGGAAGGGGAACGAACTCTTCCGGTGACAAGGCGTCACAAGCCGGCGCCGAGCGTGCCTCTGCGTAAGCGGCAATCCGGCGCTGCAGCGCTGCGACACTTTTGCGCTGCTGGACCATCTGAGGGCTCGCTTCCGCCTCTGCGATGGTCGCAGCGCGGACGCGGCTCCACGTCGCACCCTCGCGCAGGGGCCGGGCGGGCACACCGCCAGCGACCGAGAAGGGCGCGATCTCTCCGCTTACGATGGCGGATTGCGCAATGACGCAATCGTGCCCGACCTGGGCGCCCTTCCCGATCCGGGCATCTCGACCGATCCACACGTGATTGCCAATGACGACGTCTCGCTCGCGATTGATGCGTGCGCCGGTCGCGACATCGAAGATCGAATGGGAATCGGTGTTCGAGATCACGATCCTGGAAGAGAGCATGCAGTCCTCCCCCATGATGATCCGCGAGTTCTCTCCCACCATCACGATGCTGCCGCTGCTGGCGGTGCAAAATGCTCCGATGAACACGACGCCGCCCGATCCCACTATCTTGATCGTAAGCGCACCTAAACGGCTGTAAGCGCCCAAAATGATGACGTTTCTATCGCCCTCAATAATGATGCTGAGGCTTCGGGAGATACTATACGAGCCGCCGAAAATGAAATTATCAGCTCCGGTACCTTTAACGCTTTTTGGGGGTGTCGCTTTTAACGCACAATGGACATGGGCTGGGCCCATGGTGACCACGCTTTCATATGCCCCGAGAGGCTCCAGCATGAGACCATTGCCTGCACGCTCGGCCCTGCGGAGGGCGTCGACGGCCGGGCTGACGGGGTCATTTACATTAGCCTGATCCATCGCTGGGCTCACTGTTGGTCGCGGAGAACATGGGGCGACTACGTTTACCTTGTAATCGTGATTCCGGATGATGACGACTGCGACAGCCGGTCATCCGGTCTGGGACGGCAAAAGGAGTGGGACGGAAACGGCGTGCTCCCTGATCGATCCGCCCATCGAGCAGGCCAACATATGGCTGGACGCGGATGCGTCGGGCGGTATGGCGTTGCATCCAAGGCGGTAGGCACGATGCGGGCCCATCGGGCGGCCGGCTATCGCAGCCATTGGCGTCACCGACACGAACACATGCTGGCCGCGGGAACCCGCGCCGGGCGTTCTGCGTTTCGGGGCCACCCACCGAACCTTCCCGCCCGCCGGACATCGCTTCCTGCCTCGCACCGCGCGAGAGCCACCCGGCACGGCGCTTGATGAACCCCCTTCCGCAACCTTCAGCGGAGCCGCTTTCATGGCGCTTTACCTCATCACCGGCGGTGCCGGCTTCATCGGCTCCCACCTCGCGGATGCGCTCATCGCGCGCGGCGACCGCGTGCGCGTGCTAGATGATCTCTCGACCGGCAAGCGTGAGAACCTCCCGCGCGGCGCAGAATTCATCGAGGGCGACGTGGCGGATGCGGCGCTGGTCCGCCTGGCCATCCAGGGTGCGGCCGGCTGCTTCCACCTCGCCGCCATCGCCTCCGTCGCGCGCTCCAACGAGGATTGGCTCGGCACGCATCGCGCGAACCAGACGGGCACCGTCGCCGTCATGGATGCGGCGCGCGCGGAAGGCCGCGTCCCCGTGGTCTATGCCTCCTCGGCGGCGATCTACGGAAACCCGGACCGCATGCCGATCAGCGAGGCGACGGCGCCCAGCCCCCTCACCGCCTACGGCGCGGACAAGCTGGGCTCCGAGTTGCATGGCCAGGTCGCCTGGCTCGCGCATGGCGTGCCGACCTTCGGCTGCCGCTTCTTCAACGTCTACGGCCCGCGGCAGGACCCGCATTCGCCCTATAGCGGCGTGATCTCCATTTTTGCGCGCCGCTTCGCATCCGGCGAGCCGCTGACCGTGAACGGCACGGGCGAGCAGGTGCGTGACTTCGTCTATGTGGCCGATGTGGTGCGCCACCTGATGGGCGGCATGGGCCTGCTGCAGCGCGCGCCACAGGCCGCGGTCATCAATGTCTGCACGGGGCGCGCGACCTCGCTGCTGGAATTGCTGGCGGCGCTGGAGCGCGTCTGCGGCCGCAAGGCCGATCGCCGCTTCGGTCCCGAGCGGCCGGGCGACATCCGGCTCTCGCTGGGTGATCCGGCCAAGGCCACGGCGCTGCTCGGCCTGCACGCGACGACGCGGTTGGATCAGGGCCTGGCGGCGACGCTGGGGCTCGTGGAGGCGGCGCTTGCCGCCTGAGCGAGCACGTAGCGGCTGGTGGCGGCGGCCAGCGCCAGCAGGATATAGACCGGCCAGGTGAAGGCCTGGGTAAGGAAAGTGCCGGAGACCGCGAAGCCGGCCATCCCCGCCAGCACCGCCTGCGCCATGGCATAGGGCGCCGCCTGGTAGTCGGCGCCCATGGCCTCGGGCGCGAGATCCCGCGCCGAGGCCATGGCCGAGCGCACGACGCGCACGCACATCCAGACGAAGACGAAGAAGGCCGGGAAGCCGCCTTCCGCCAGCACCGCGAACCAGGTGCTGTGCACCGCCTTGGCGAAGCCCTCCCACCAGTCCGAGTAAAAGTAGAAGTTGGGCACGTAGCAATTCAGGCCGACGCCAGTGAGCGGCCGCCCCACCGCCATGCGCCAGGCGGCGATCCAGGCCTCGAGCCGGCCCATGGCACTCTCGTCGATCGCGCCCGCCTCGGCCGCGCCGCCCGATTGCCGCCCGCCCACCCCGGCCGCGACGAAGAGCCCGAGCAGGCCGACCGCCCCGCCGCCGAACAGCACCGCCTTGGACTTGATGCGCCGCGCGGCGAAGACGCCCAACACCGCCACAATGCCCAGCAACCCGCCGCGGCTCTGCGTCTCGAGGATCGCCATCATGATGAGCACGGCGCCGATCGCGCCGAAGCCGCGGCTAAGCGCCCCTGTGCGCGGCGTCAGCACCAGCGCGACGGCAAAGGAGAGCGGGAAGAGGAGCACCAGCGAGAGGTCGTTCGGGTCGCCCAGCACCGAGCCGATGTCACGCCCGATGGTAACGCGCGTGCCCTCCACCAGCCCGATCTCATTGGCGGCATTGGAGATCGCGACGCCCGCCACCAGCATCCCCGCCAGCACGAAGGCCCGTGCCGCCAGCGCGAAATCCCCCGGCGCCCGCGCCAGCGAGGCGATGGCGAAGGTCATGATCGCGATCTTCACATAGGTGTCCGTCCAATAGGACATCGCGACATCCTTACCGCTCGCGACCGGCAGCCCCAGCGTCATCAGCGCGAAGAGGATGGCGAAGAGCTTGAGCTCCGGGCTCCAGGCGATCCGCATGCGCTGCGTCAGCACCAGCGCCCCCAACACGATGAGGGAGCCAAGTGCAAGGAGCTGCGGGATCCGCAACGGGTTGAGCACGGGAAACGCCTCGTGCAGCCGGAAGAAGGTGAAGAGGATGAAGAGCAGGCACAGCAGGAAGGGCGCACGGAAGGCGAGAATGGCCGCAATGGGCGCGAGTGCGATCGCGACCGGCACCGCCGGATGCGGCACCAGCCAGGAAATGACGCCCACTACCGCCACGGCGAGGAGGGCGACGGCGAGTTGAAGCTTCCAGCTATCCATGCATCGCCTGGCGCTGCGGCAGGCGCGGCGCGGGCAGCAGGCCGAGCGCCATGGCGAACGGGATGCAGCCCAGGCCCAGCAGGATCGCGCCGAGCGGCAAGGGCAGTCCGAGCGCCAGGATGCAAAGGGCGGAGAGAATGGCGAGGCGCCCCAGCCGGTAATCCAGCCGGACCCGCCGCTGCGAAAACCACAGGAACAGTCCGAGCCGGACGCCCTGTGCCAGCAGCGTCGCGATGATCGCGCCCATCACGCCATGCGAAGGGATCAGGACCAGATAGGCGAGGATCGCCACCACCCCGGCCGCGCCATTCACCAGCATCGGCAGCGCGCCCGTCCGGCCCATGTAGCAGCCCACATTCACGAGGCTGCCGAGCGACTGCATGGCCAGCGCGGCACAGAGCCAGGGCAGGTAGGAGACGGCAGCGTGATAGGCCGGCGGCGTGGCGAGCTGGATCAGCACCGGCCCGCCCAGCGCCGTGCCGGCGGCTGCGAGCACGACCAGCGCACCGCCCATGCCAACCACCTGGGTCGTCTGCCGATGTCCATGCTCCGCCTCCAGCAGCCCGATACGGCGAGGATACCACCACAATTCGAAGGGTTGCGTCAGCAGGGCCGACACCATGGCGATCTTTGCCGCCAGCGCGTAATGCGCCAGGGCCTCGGGCGTCACGGCGCCGGCCAGCAGCCAGCGATCCGCCGTGCCGAGCGCGAAGCTGGCGAGGCCACCGCCGGTCAGCGGCAGCCCATAGACGAGCAGCCGCGGCCAGATGCGCGGTTCTAAGGCGAGGCCGGTCTCCCGCGACTGGCGCAGCACCAGCAGCAGTGCCGTGAAGCCGGCGGCGACGGCGCCTGCCGCGAGCACGCCCGCGACCCCGTAGCCGGACCAGAGAAGTGCGGCGGCGAGGCCGGCTTGCGCCGTGCCCCGCACCACCATCACAACCGACCAGGCGAGCGCCCGGCCCTGCATCCGCATCCAGGCGAGCGGCACGCCAATCACTGCCTCCATGGCGACAGCGGCGCCCAGCAGCGTCACCTCGATCGGCGGGGCCGGCAGCGGCAGCAGCGCACCAGCCGGGGCCAGCAGCACCGCGATGATGAGGCCAAGGCCGGCCAGCAGCACACCCAGCCCCAGCACGCGCGCCGCCATCGCCATCCCCTCACGCCCGGGGGACGATGCGAAGCGGTAGAGCGTGTCCACCAGCCCTGCCCCGGCCAGCAGGGCCGCGATTTCGGCCGCACTGGAGAGGAGTTCCAGCCGGGCGAATTCCGCAGGCTCCAGATAGCCTGTCAGCAGCGGCAGCAGGAGGAGCGACAGCGCCTTGGTCCAGGCGATCGCCACGGCGTAGAGCGCCGCGGCGCGCAGCGGCGCGGGCAGCCGGGCGAGGGCATGAAGGGCTGTCTTGGGCATCACATCGATCCTTGAGGCGCGTCCCTGCCTCGCAGCCGGCGTGCCAACCGCCTTTCGCAGGCTGCGACCCGCCCTGGCCCAAGGGTTGCAGCGAGCGGCACGAAGGAGACCGCCTGATGAACACGCCCGAAGTCAGCATCATCATCCCGACCCGCAACGCCGCCGGCTGGCTGGCCCGCGCCATAGCCTCCGTGGGGCCGATGCCAGGCGCGGAGATCCTGGTGGTGGATGACGGCTCCACCGACGCGACCCAGCCCATGCTGGCCGAATTTGCCCTGCACGACCCACGGCTGCGCATCCTGACCGGCCGCGGCGAGGGCCCGGCGGCCGCACGCAACCTCGGCCTCGCCGCCGCGCGCGCGCCGCTCATCGCGTTCCTCGACGCGGATGACCGCTGGCGGCTCGGCAAGCTGGAGGCACAGCTGGCCTTCCATCAGGCGCACCCCGAGGCCGGCTTCTCCTTCACCGACTACCGGCACATCACGGCCGAGCGCGAGGATCGCGGCACCTGCTTCGCCTTCTGGCCGCGCTTCGCCGCCTGCGTCGCAGGGCGCGAGGAGGGCTTCATGGTAGAGGCCGCCCCCGCCACGCTGCTGGCCGAGAACGTGATCGGCACCTCCACCGTCATGGCCCGCACGGAACTGCTGCGGGAGGTGGGCGGCTTCCAGGCCGACATGGCCCAATCGGAGGATTGGGATCTCTGGCTGCGACTGGCCGCCCGCGCGCCCGTCGGCTGCCTGCCGGCGGTACTGACCGACTACACCGCGCACCGGCCCGGCAATCTTTCCGGGCAGAAGCGCGCGCGGCTTGCGGCCATGCAGCATGTGGTCCGGCGCCATGGCCCGATGGCGGCTCGGCTCGATCCCTCGGCGCTGCGCGCCTGCCGGGTGCGGCTGCTGGTCGCGGCGGCAGAGGCGGCGGCTGCGGAGGGTGCGCGGCTCAAGGCCGCGCTGCTGCATCTCGGCGCCTGGCTGCGCCAGCCGGCGCGGCGCCATGCGCGCGAAGCAGCGTCCGCCTTGCTGCGCTGATGGCGGGGCAGCTCAGTCCCGACCGGCATAGAGCTTGAGGATGCGCCCCACACCGGCCTCGCGGCTGTAGCGGGCGGCGATCGTCGCGCGCGCGGCCGCGCCCATGGCCCGCCGCGCCCCCTCCGCCATCGCGGCCCAGCTCGCCACCGCGCGGGCCAGCGCCGGCAGGTCGCCCGGCGAGGCAAGGAAGCCGTTCCGGCCCTCCTCGATCAGCTCCGGCAGGCCGCCCAGCGCGAAGGCCGCCACCGGCACGCCATGCGCCATGGCTTCCAGTGCCGCCAGCGGCAGCCCCTCGGCGCGCGAGGTGATGGCGAGCAGGCCGATCCCGGCCCAGGCCCCGCCCATCCCGGGCCGCGCCCCATGCAGCACAAGCCCCGAGACCGTGAGCGAATCCCGCATCGGGCCGTCCCCGAACACCTCGTAGCGCGGCCCGGGCGACAGCCGGCTGAGTTCGGCGAAGAGGTCCGGTCCCTTTTCGGGAGAGAGGCGCCCCACGAAGGCGACCGTCATCGGGGCCCCGTCGGGCGGCTCAGGCGGCAGGGCCAGGAAATTCGGGATGAGTTCCCCGCCCCAGGGCAGCCGCGCCAGGATCGGCCGGCTGACGGCGATGCGCGGGTTGAGCCCGGAGGTCCAGCGATCCGCCGCATCATACAGGGCGAGCAGGCCGGGCGGCCGCTCGCCGGCATGGTAGGTGGCGACGCAGCGTGTGCCGGTCAGCCGCGCCGCGAGGCGGCCCAGCAGATTGGCCTTGTAGCCATGGGTGTGCAGCACCGCCGGCCGGCCAGCATGCAGGCGCCGCCACAGGGCGCGGAAGCCGCGGGGCAGCGCCTCCAGCGCCACGCCTTCGGCGGCGAGGCGCGCGGCCAGGGGATGCGGGCCGTGATCCTGCAGAAGCAGCACGCGCGGCATCCGCCCTGCCTCGCGCAGCCCTGCGGCCAGCTCCGCCACATGGCTCTCGATGCCGCCAAAGCCGCGGCTGTCGAGCAGAAGCCAGGTCTCGCGCGTCATCGCGCCCTCCGTCAGATGTCGCCCCCGCCTCGCACCTCGCATGCCGCCGCCATTCGCAGGCTGCGAGGCAGGCTGCGAGGGCGGAGGCGGCACAGCGGTTGCAGTCCACCCGGCAGATCCCTTCCACGGAGCCCCGATATGACCGCTTTCGCACGCATCGCCGCCGACACCCTCAAGATCACCCCGCAATTCCCGCTCGATGCCGAAGGCAGCCTGAAGCTCCGTCCCGTTCTGGAAACCATCAGCGCCGTCGCCACGGCCAGTGCCCAGCGCGTGGTGCTCGACCTCTCCCAGGTTGAGGCGCTGGACGGCTCGGGCATCGGCGCCATCGCCTTCCTGCGCAAGCGTCTCGCCGCCGCCGGGCAGAGCCTGGAGCTGGCCGGCGCGCATGGGCAGCCGCTTGTGCTGCTGCGCCAGCTTGGCCTCGCCAGCGCCTTCGGCCTGAGCGAGGAGCGCCGCTCCTTCTGGGCCGGCCTGCTGCGCCCGCTTCCCGGCATGGGTTGGGGCGCCGCCCGCGGGGCCGCCGCGTGAGCCGCCTCGCTTCCCTCGCCCTGCTGCTGCCACTGTCCCTCGGGGCCTGCGCGAGCTGGCCCGGCGAGGGCCAGGGCGGCCTCGCGGAAATCCGCCTGCCCCCGCCGGTCGCAGAAGCCGCTCTGGAGACACGCCTTGCCTGCGCGCTCCGGCGGGTTGGCGTGCTGGAGGCGGCGGCGCGCGAGCAGGGGCGGGCCACAGGCCAGGCCAACCTGCTCCGCCTCACCGCCACTCGCGCGACGCGAGAGACGTATGGCAGTCTCCCGCGAGATGCCGGGCGGACCCTCGACCGGCTGGAGCAAGACGCGGCAAGCCTCCATCCGGTTCTGGGGGGCCCCGCACTGCCGGAGTGCACCTGATGATCCGTCGCCTGGCCATTTGGATGATGGTTCTGCTGCTGGCGCTCGCCGCGCCGGCACAGGCCCAGAACGGCCAGGCCAACGGCAACCTTCGGCTGAACGTAGGCGACATCATCCAGGTGACCCTGCCTGGCGAGGAGGCCTTCGCCCAACCCTTGCAGATTGACCGCGAGGGCCGGGTGAACCTGCCCGAGGTTGGGCCGGTGGATGTCGCGGGCCTGACCGTGGCCCAGGCGCGCGACCGCGTGCGCGCCGCCCTGGCCCAATCCTTCCGTGACCTCGGCCGCTTCAACCTCACCTTGCGCGAACGCCGCCTTCTGGTGAGCGTGGGGGGGTTCGTCCGCACGCCGGGGCCGGTCGAGCTGCCGGCCGGCGCCAATGTGCAGCAGGCGATCGCTGCGGCGGGCGGCCTCAGCCAGGGCGCCCAGCTCGACCGCATGCAGGTGCGGCGCGGCAACGAGGTCATCACCTTCGACTACAAGCGCTTCCTCGACACCGGCGCACGCAACATCCTGCCCGCGCTGCGCCCGCTGGACGAGATCTTCGTCCCTGCCTCCCCGCTCACGGGCAACGTGCAGATCGATTTCGACGCACGCACCCTCGCCGCCGCCGGCGATGCGGCGGAGGACCGCAGCGCGGTGCGCGTCTTCGGCGAAGTGCAGAGTGCCGGCAGCTTTGCCTGGCGCCAGGGGATGACGGTGATGGACGCCATCATCCGCGCCGGCGGCGTCACCCGCTTCGCCGGCACCGAGCAGGTGCGGGTCATCACCAATGGCGAGCCCCGCACCTTCAACCTCAAGGCCTTCCTCGACAGCGGCAATGCGGCGATGAACCCGCCCATCGCCGCGGGCACCACCATCTTCGTGCCGGTCCAGGCGGAGGAGGTGCGCCAGGGGCCGCGCGTCATCTATGTCATGGGCGAGGTGGCGCGGCCGGGCGCCTTCGAGGTCCGCCCGGGCACCGGCTTCTTCGACCTGCTGGCCAATGCGGGCGGCCCCACCCGCTTCGCCGAAACCCGCCAGGTCCGCATCATCCGCGCGGATGGGCGCCGGGTGGAGCCCTTCGACCTCGGCGCCTTCATCGAAGGCGGCGGTGGCATACCTCCTGCATTGTCCCCCGGCGATGCGATCTTCGTCCCCGAAAAGACCCAACAGACCGAGCAGGCCAGTTGGCTGCGCGTGCCCCCCAGCCGGGCGGTGCGGGTGATGGGCGCCGTGCGCAACCCCGGCCGCTATGAGTGGTCGAACGAGATGAGCCTGCTCGACCTCATCGCGCAGGCCGGCGGCCCCAATGAACGGGCCGACACGGCCGGCGTTCAGATCCTGATGGGCGACCGCGGCCAGACCCGCCGCTTCGACCTGCGCCGCTTCCTGGCCGAGGGCGGCCGAGCCGGCTCGCTGCCGGAGATCCGCGCCGGCTACACGATCACCATCCCCGAACTGCCGGTCAGCCCGAGCGACCAGCGCTCCACATGGGTCGGCCAGCCGGCCGAGCGCTCGATCTACATCATGGGCAGCGTGGGCTCGCCCGGCCGCTACGCCTTCGAGCCACAGCTCTCCTTCCTCGACATCATGTCGGCGGCCGGCGGGCCTACCGCCGCGGCCGACCTGCTGAACATCCGCGTCGCCCACCGTGGCGAGGGTCGGGACCGCGTCAGCCGCGTGAACCTCGCGGCCTATTTCGAGAGCGGCGATGACAGCCTGCTGCCCCGCGTGCGGCCGGGCGATGTCATCTTCGTGCCGGACCGCAACCGCAACTGGCTGGAGCAGTCGCCCGGCAGCACCGTCCGGGTGCTCGGCGCAGTCAACCGCCCCGGCCGCTACCAGTTCAACGACAGCATGAACCTGCTGGACCTGCTGGCCGAGGCGGGTGGTCCGACGCGCGACGCCTGGCAGGAGCGCATCGTCGTGGTCAACCTCTCCTGCTGCCAGGACCAGGCAAGCAGCTTCGACCTGCCGGCCTTTGCCCGCAGCGGCGACTTCACCCGCATGCCCGTCGTCCGCGCAGGAGACACCGTCTACGTGCCATCCAACACGCAGAGCGGCTGGCGCATCCTCTTCGACGCGCTGCGGGACGTGCTTCCCATCATCTCGATCATCGCGCTCATAGGAGCCCTCTGACCATGACCCATGCCTCCGACCATCCCGAGATCGAAGCGCTCTGGCGCGGCATCGCCGGCGCCGGCAGCGTCGCCATCGCGGCCGCCCAGCCTGGCGAGGGCACCAGCATGGTGGCAGAGGCGATCTGGCGGCGGGCCGAGCATTCGGGCCGCACCGCGCTGCTGGTGCATCTCAACGGCAACAAGCCCGGTGCCGAACCCGGCCGGCTCGAGCGCATGGGCAATCACCCGCTGGGCGAGATCGGCGCGCCGGATGCGGCCCAGGTCGCCGCCTGGCGGGAACCTGCCCGCCTGCGCGAGGCCATCGCCGAATGGCGCAGGGATTGGGACCTCGTGGTGCTCGACGCTTCACCCGTGCTGGCACGCGGCGCACAGAGCCTACCGGGGCTGACCGCCGCCGCCGCCGCTGAGGCGACGCTGCTGGTGGTGCTGGCCGGACGCACGGCCGCATCCGCCCTGCGGGAGGCGCGCGAGCGCCTGCGGGTGTCCGGGGCGACGCTGGTGGGTGTCGCGCTCAATGATCGCGACAATCCCTCCCTCGCCATGGAACTGGAGCGGCAGGTCGCCCGCATCGGACGCGTCTTGCCAGGCCTCGCCGCCCGGCTGACGCGCGCGGTCCGCGGCTCCGCGTTGCTGGGCCTGCGCGTGTGAGCGCCCCCCTGCTGGATGCCGAGCACTGGGCGCAACTCGCGAGCGACCTGCCGGCCGAGGATTTGCGCCATGTCTGCCAATTGCTCGTGCGCGACGCGCAGGCCATGCTGGCCGCCATGAGGGACGCGGAATCGGCCGGTGACACGGCGGCCTGGCAACGTGCGGCACACCGGCTGGCCGGTGGTGCCGGCGGCGTGGCTGCGCGACCTTTGGAGCAGGCGGCCCGCGCGGCCATGGAACAGCCGCCTGGTGCCGCGGCCCTTGCCGAGATCACCGGGTTGGTCGACGCCACCATCATGGCGCTCGAGGAACGGCTCGGATGAGCCAGGCGCCGCTGGTCCTCATCGTCGAGGACAGCCCGCCCCAGGTGGCGCTCGCCCAGGCCCTGCTGCGCGACCTCGGCACCCGCATCGCGGTGGCCGAGACGGCGCAGGCGGCACACGAGGCCATCACGCAGGAGGCGCCCGACGTCATCCTGCTCGATCTGGAGTTGCCCGATGGCAAGGGCATGGACCTGATGCGCCGCCTGAAGACGGAAGGCATCGACTCCACCGTGATCGTCATCACTGCCAATGGCTCGATCGGCACGGCGGTCGAAGCGATGCGCGAGGGCGCACGCGACTTCGTGCTGAAGCCCTACAACAAGGCGCGGCTGACGGTCACGCTCAACAATGCGCTGGAAGCGCGCCGCCTGACGCAGGAATTGCAGGCGGTGAAGGCGGATCTGGCGCCGGACCGCTACCACGGCTTCATCGGCGCCTCGCCCGCCATGCGCGCGGTCTATCGCACCATCGAGAGTGTCGCGGCCTCCAAGGCCACCGTGTTCATCACGGGTGAGAGTGGAACCGGCAAGGAACTGGCCGCGGAAGCGGTCCACCAGGCCTCGCCCCGCCGCAAGGCGCCCTTCATAGCGCTGAATTGCGGCGCCATCCCGAAGGATCTGCTGGAGAGCGAAATCTTCGGCCATGTCAAAGGCGCCTTCACGGGCGCCACCGAGAACCGCGTAGGCGCGGCCAAGGCGGCC
The DNA here is from genome assembly GCF_033547095.1 of Sediminicoccus rosea. Classification (NCBI taxonomy): domain Bacteria; kingdom Pseudomonadati; phylum Pseudomonadota; class Alphaproteobacteria; order Acetobacterales; family Roseomonadaceae; genus Sediminicoccus; species Sediminicoccus rosea. The sequence continues at coordinate 3,297,779 of NZ_CP137852.1, forward strand.
GATGGCGGGACGCTCTTCCTGGATGAAATCGGCGAGATGCCGATGGACATGCAGGTGAAGCTGCTGCGCTTCGTGCAGACCGGAAGCTTCACGCCCGTCGGCGCCACCCGCGCGGAGAAGGTGGATGTGCGCTTCGTCGCCGCCACCAACCGCGACATCTGGGCCGCCGTCGAGGAAGGCCGCTTCCGCGAGGACCTCGCCTATCGCCTCTATGTCGTGCCGGTGGAGATGCCGGCGCTGCGCGAGCGCGGGGCCGATGTCATCATGATCGCACGCGCCTTCCTCAAGGCCTTCGCCAAGGAAGAGCGCAAGGCCTTCCGCAGCCTCACGCCGGAGGCCGAAACGGTGCTCGCCGCCTATCCCTGGCCCGGCAATGTGCGGCAACTGCAGAACGCGATCCGCAACGCCGTGGTGCTGCATGACGGACCCGCCCTAGAGCGCGGCATGCTGCCGCCGCAATTGCTGCGGGCGGCACCACGGGGCATGGCCGTGTCCCCCCAACCGGCAGCCCCCGTGCCGGACGCCCCCATGCCCGCAGAACCGCTGCCCTCAGCGCCCGTGCCCTCAACGCCCTCTGGGCTACCACTGCCCGTGCCCGCAGCCGCCATCCCCGTGCCGGAGCCGGTCTTGGCCGCCCCCCTGCCCTTGGAGCCGCCCCCGAAGCCGGCCGCGGCTGCCCCGCAGGAGCCAGAATTCCTGCCGATGAAGGAAATCGAGCGCCGCGCCATCCTCGCGGCCCTCCGCCACACCCAACGCGACGTGCCGCGCGCGGCGACGCTGCTCGACATCAACCCCTCCACCATCTACCGCCGCCTCATCACCTGGCGCGAGGAAGGGACGCTTCCGCCCGAGTTCGCCTGAGTGGCCGAGCGCGGCCAGGCGGCGTAAGCAGGGCGCATGACGCGCAACACCAGCTTCGAGATTTTCCTGACCGCCCTGCCCGGGCTGGAGGAGGCGCTGCTGGCCGAGGTCCGCGGCAAGGGCTTCCGCCGGCCACGCGCCGTCCCGGGCGGCGTGGTTCTGGAAGGCGGCTGGCCCGAGGTCTGGCGCGCCAATCTCTGGATCCGGGGCGCGGGCCGCGTCCTGGCCCGCATCGCGCGCTTCCGCGTCGAACACCTGGCGCAACTGGATGGCCGCGCGCGGCATCTACCCTGGGCCGCGGTGCTGCGGCCCGACATTCCCGTCCGCGTGGAGGCCACCTGCTCCCGCTCGCGCATCTACCACAGCGGGGCGGCGGCCGAGCGCATCGAGCGCGCCATCCGCGAGACGCTGGGCGCGCCCGTCTCGGAGGAGGCCGAGGTGACGGTGCGCGTGCGGATCGAGAACGACATCTGCACCGTCAGCCTCGACACCTCGGGCGACCTGCTGCACCGGCGCGGCCACAAGCAGGCGGTGAACGTGGCACCGATGCGCGAGACGATGGCGACACTCTTCCTGCGGCAATGCGGCTTCGAGGGGAATGAGCCGGTCTTCGACCCCATGTGCGGCTCGGGCACCTTCATCATCGAGGCGGCGGAGATCGCAGCCCACCTCAACCCTGGCCGGGACCGGGCCTTCGCCTTCGCGCAGCTTGCGACCTTCGATCCGGAGGCCTGGGCGCGCATGCGCGGGGTGAACCCCTTCCGCGTGCCGCAGGCAAGGTTCTTCGGGCGCGACCGCGATGCCGGCGCCATCACGATGAGCCAGGCGAATGCGGAACGCGCCGGCATCGCCGCCTTCACGGATTTCCAACGCGCCACCATCAGCGAGGCCACCCCGCCACCCGGGCCGCCCGGCCTCGTCATCGTGAACCCGCCCTATGGCAACCGCCTGGGTGACAGGAAGCAGCTCCTGCCGCTCTACCAGGCGCTCGGCCATGTGCTGCTCACGCGCTTCTCCGGCTGGCGCGTCGGGCTGGTGGCGGCCGAGCCTCGGCTCGCGCAGGCGACGCGCCTGCCTTTCCTGCCCTCCAGCCCGCCCGTCCCGCATGGCGGGCTGCGCGTGACGCTCCACCGCACCGCCGCCCTGCCCTGAGGGTCCATCGCGCGCTGCCTCGCAGGCTGCGAATGGAGCGAAGGGAGCGATGGCACGCCGTATGCCTTGCCTGGGGGGATTACCTTCTCAGGAGCGAATGGCATGTGCGGCATTGTGGGCATGGTGAACGGACATCCGGTGGCGGTGGACCTCGCTGCCGCGCTGGGGCGCCTCGAATATCGCGGCTATGACTCGGCCGGCGTGGCGCTGGCCGGACCCGGTCTGCCGGTGCACCGCATCCTCGGCCGCGCGACCGATCTGGTGCCGATGCTGGAGGCGGCCCAGCCGCGCGGCCGCGCCGGCATCGGCCACACGCGCTGGGCCACGCATGGCCGGCCCGATCTGCGCAACGCCCACCCGCACACGCATGGCGGCGTCGCCGTCGTGCACAATGGCATCATCGAAAATCACGACGCCCTTCGGCGCCAGCTGCGTGACCAGGGCCATCACTTCGCCTCCGACACCGACTCCGAGGTGATCCCGCATCTGATGGCCGAGGCGATCAGCCAGGGTCTGGAGCCGATCGAGGCGCTGCTCGTCACCTGCCGGGCACTGGAAGGGGCCTATGCAATCGCCGCCGTGACCGAGGCCGAGCCGGATCGCATCCTGGTGGCCCGGATGGGCAGCCCCTTGGTGGTGGCGCGCGGCGAGGGCATGGCCGCCATCGCCTCCGACCCCGCGGCGCTGGCCGGCATGGCCCGGGAATATGCGCCGCTCGCCGAGGGCGAGATCGCTGAACTCACCGGCGACGGCATCACTTTCCATCCCGTCCGGATCCAGGAGCGCCGCCGTCAGCAGCGGCCCGTGGCGCAGGACCGGCGCGCCCCGCGCCGTGAATGGCAGACGGTGGCGGACCCGATGGCGGCGCGCGAGGATGGTCGCCGCTTCGCGCACCACACGCGCCGCGAGATCGCCGAGCAGCCCGAGGCGCTGGCCGCGACCGATGCGGCGCTGAAGGGCTTGGCGCTGCCGCCCGATGTTGTGGCCTGCGATCGCTTCACGGTGATCGCCTGCGGCAGTTCGCTCTTCGCCGGTGCCACCGCGCGCGAGGCGATCGAGCGCGCGGCCGGCGTCACGGTGGACCTCGAGATCGCCTCCGAATTCCGCGACCGTGCCGCCCCGCCGCGGGGCATCGCCATCCTGATCTCGCAATCGGGCGAAACGGCCGACACCATCGCCGCCATGGCGCGCTTCCGCGCCGCCGGCCTCTCCACCATCGGCATGGTGAACGTCCGGGAATCCGTGATCGGCCGCACGGCGGAGCTGGTCTGGCCGATCAGCGCCGGACAGGAGATCGGCGTCGCTGCCACCAAATCTTTCACCGCGCAGCTCCTGGCGCTAATGCGCTTCGGCATCGCGCTCGGCGAGGCGCGTGGCACGGGCGACGCCGCATTCCGCACTCGCCTGGCCCGCGCGCTGGATGATTTGCCGCGCATCTGCACCGAGGCCGAGGCGATGGAACCCATCGCCCGTATCCTGGCCGAGCGCATCGCGGGCGAAGAGGAGGCACTCTTCATCGGTCGTGGCTGGGGCGCGGCACTCGCCCAGGAAGGCGCCCTGAAGCTGAAGGAACTGAGCTACATCCGCGCCGAGGGTTATCCCTCGGGCGAGCTGAAGCACGGCCCGATCGCGGTGATCCGCGAGGGCTCGCCCGTCATCGTCTGCACGCCGGGCGATGCCGGGCAGGCCAAGGTGCTGGCCAATGCCAGCGCGGTCGCGGCGCGGGGCGCGCATCTGGTGGCGCTGACCGATGTGGGCGGCGCCGAGGCGGCGGCCGCAACGGCGGCCGAGACCATCACCATGCCGGGCGATGCGTTGGTGGCACCCTTCGCACAGGCGGTGTTCCTGCAGTTGCTCGCCTACCACACGGCCGTCGTGCTCGGGCATGACGTGGACCGGCCGCGCAACCTCGCCAAGTCGGTGACCGTGGAATGAGCGCGACCCTCTCCCTCAAAGCCTGGGTGAAGCGCGGCGAGCACCCCGCCGCCCGCCTCGCCTTCCGCGTCGCCAAGGCGGTCCGTAGCGCGCGCGTTCCGGTGATCCGCCCGCTGCATCAGGCGCTCTATGCCCTGCACAAGGGCGTGACGGGCGCCTGGAGCAATGCCACGCGCATCCTCTGGTGGACGCCGATGTTCCTCTCGCGCGTCGAGAACGAGGCGCCGGGCCTTTACCTCGAAGGCGGCATGCCGCTGGTGCTGGGCCCGCTGTCCATCCGCCTCGGACGTGATGTGCGGCTCTCCGCCACAACGACGCTCACCGGCCGCAGCGCTAGCGCCGCGCCGCTGCTCGAAGTGGGCAGCAATGTGGATATCGGCTGGCAGACCACCATCGCCGTCGGCACGCGTGTCGTGATGGGCGACAATGTGCGCCTCGCCGGCCGCTGCTTCCTCGCTGGCTATCCCGGGCATCCGCTGGAGGCCGAGCGCCGCGCGGCGGGGCTGCCCTGCGATGCGGCGCAGATCGGCGACATCATCCTGGAGGACGATGTCTGGCTCGCCAGCGGCGTGACGGTCCTGGCCGGCGTGCGCATCGGCCGCGGCACGGTGGTGGGCACGGGCAGCGTCGTCACGCGCGACCTGCCGCCCGACGTCATCGCCGCCGGCTGCCCCGCCCGCGTGATCCGGGAGATCGGCTGATGGCGCATGACCTGATCGTGTTCGGCGAGGATTGGGGGGCGCATCCCTCCTCCAGCCAGCATCTGGTCTCGCATATGGCGAAAGAGCGCGAGGTGGTTTGGGTGAACTCCATCGGCCTGCGCAAGCTCAGCCTCTCGATGGGCGATGCCACGCGCGCTGTGCGCAAGCTGGGTGCCGCTTTCCGCCGCAAGGCGCCGGCTCCGCGCGTGGCCGCCCCGGGCCCGGTGGTGCAGCCGCTCGCATTGCCGATGGCCGAGAGCCGCATGGGCCGCGCGGTCAACCGCGCACTGATCGGCGGCAAGGTCCGCATGGCCGCCGCCGGCCTGAAGCGCCCCGTGGTCTGGGCCGCCCTCCCCTCCGCCGTCGCGGCGCTCGGCGCGCTCGGCGAGCACGGGGTGGTCTATTACTGCGGCGATGACTTCTCGGCGCTCTCCGGCGTGGATCACGCCGCCGCCCAGCGTATGGAAGCGGAACTGGTTTCCCGCGCCGACCTGATCCTCGCCGCCAGCGAGATGCTGGCCTCGCGCTTTCCCGCGCACAAGACGCGCCTGCTGCCGCATGGCGTGGACGCCGCGCTGTTCGGCACACCCGTACCCCGCCCGGCCGACATGCCCGAGGGCGGCCCGGTCGCCGGCTTCTATGGCAGCCTAGCCCCCTGGATTGACCTCGACCTGGTGGCCGCCACGGCACGGCTCCTACCCGAATGGCGCTTCGTGATGATCGGCGCGGCCCAGACCGACCTTTCCGCCATCGAGGGCATCGGCAACGTTCATCGCCTGGGCGCGCGACCGCATGCGGCGCTGCCCGGCTATGCGCAGCATTGGGATGCCGGGATCATCCCCTTCCGCGACACGCCGCAGATCCGCGCCTGCAACCCACTGAAGCTGCGCGAATATCTCGCATCTGGCCGGCCGGTGGTCAGCACCGATTTTCCTGCCCTGAACGGCTACCGTCACCTGATCCAGGTGGCGCAGACGCCGGAGGGGTTCGCCGCTGCCCTATGCGCAAGCCTCACCGACACCGACGGCCCGGGCCGCCAGGCCGCCGTCGCCGCCCAGTCCTGGGCCGCCCGTGCCGCTGAGGCCGCCGCCTGGATAGACGCGCTGTGAGGGCGCTGCTCATCCTGCTCCTGTCGCTCGCCTCGGCCTCGGCCGAGACGCTGCGGATCGGCCCGCCCCCGATCATGCCCGCCCTGCCGGAACTCGTCCTCACTGGCGAGAACCTGGGCACCGTCCCCTCCCTCCTCGTGCTGCGCGTGGATGATCGCGCGAGCCCGCCCTATCACGACCGCGCCAATATCGAGCGCATGGTGCCGCCCGGCCCCTTCACTCTCCGTCTGCGGCTGCCGCTGCTGACGACGCCACGCGGCCGCGCGATCGAACCCGGCGCCATCCGCCTCGCCATCGCCGATGCGCGGGACTCCGGCATGCGCCTCTCCCGCCTCGCCATCGAGGGCGCACCCGCGCTTCCCCTCGGCGTCCATGGCTGGTCCTTCGCGCCCGAAGGCGCGGCGCCACTGAGCGGGATGACGAGCGTCATCCCTGGAGGCCCAGGCCTCACCGGGATCAATCCACGCCATGTGCGCCGGCCGGGCGAGGATCCGATCCTTGCGCGCGGGATGACGGGCGTGACCCGCTTCGCCGCCCCCCTCCCGCCCGGTGACTGGAAGATCACTCTCTGGACCGAGGATCCCGGCGAGTGGGAGACGCTGCCGCAATTGCTGGAGCACCGCGTCCGCATCAATGGCCGGGACGTCGTCCTGTTCCGCCGCACGCCGGAGGAATGGGCCGCGCAACGCTATTTCGCCGGCCGCGAGGGTGAGGTGACGGATAGCCCCTGGGCCGCACTCGGCGCACGGCGAGGCGGGCGCATCGAGGCCGATGTCCAACTCGCGCCCGGCGAGGATCTCGTTGTCGAACTGGCCGGCCATCCGCGGGCCGCGACGCATCTCGCCGCCATCCTGGCCGAGCCAGGCACCGAGGGCCGCCGCGCGATGGAAGCGCTGCGCGAGGCTCGCTTCAACGAGAACTGGCCCGTGCTGCATCGCCCCGCGGCGCAGAATGCGACACGCCTCTCCGTCACCAGTCCAGCACAAAGCTGGGCGGCCCCAGGCAGCATCGTGGCACTCCGATTCACCGCGACCGGGCCTGCGGGCACCCTGACGCCCAGCTGGATCTGGCAGGGTGAGGCGCTGCCCATGCGCGTGCTCTGGGGCCAGTGGCGCTGGCGCCGCCCGGCGCCGGAGACGCCCGGCGTGGTGCTCTCGGCCGCGCATCTGCGGGCCGATTCGGAGGCGATACCCCTCCCCGCCGGCCTGCCGCGCGAGATCACGGCACTGGTCACGATCCCCGAAGGCGCACCTCCCGGCGAGCGGCGGCTGCGCCTCTCGGTCGGAGGCGCCACCGCGGAGGCGCGGCTGACCGTGCTGCCCCTCCGGCGCCCGGCCCCCTCGCAGCGCGTCGGTGTCTTCCTCGACGTGGCCCCGCACCTCACGCCAGCCCAATCGTCTCGCCAATCCGCCTGCGACCTGGAGACGCTGCGCGCCCTGGGCCTCGACCTGATCGCGCCGCCGCTCGCAACCCCACCTGACCATGCGGCGTTGGTGGCCGACCTCGCCGCCGCCGCGACACGCTTCCCTGGCCCGATTATCGCCTACGCCCCTCTGCGCCGGCTGGAGGCGCAAATGGGCCCACGCGACGCCGCCCAGACGCTGGTAGCGGCCGAGAGGGCGATCGCCGCCGCCGGCCTGCCGCAACCCGTTTGGGTGGTGGCGGACGAGCCCTCCGGCGCTGGCATGGCCGATCGCGTGCGCGCGATGGCCGTCGCATTGCGCGAGGCAGGCAGCGAGGCGCGCCTCGCCGGCCACCTGAACAACCCGGCCGACACCGCCCTGCTGCCGCTGCTGCACTTGGCCACCGTGAACCAGGGCTATGGCGCCGATGCGAACGACATCGCCCGCCTCAGGGCTGCCGGGCTGCGGGCCTTTCTGTACAACATGCCGAGGCTGCGGCTCGCCGCCGGCTTCTACCTCTGGCGCAGCGGCGCGGAGGGCCTGCTGCAATGGCATGCCCGGATGCCCACGGCCGATGCCTTCGATCCGACCGACGGCCGTGAGGGCGATGTGCAGTTCTTCTGGCCCACGCCAGGCATCTGCGCCGCCCCCGACCTCGATGCCGACCTGCTGGAAATCCTGGCCGGCCAGGAGGACCTGCGCTGGCTCGCCTGGCTCGAGACCGCGCCGGGCGACGCGGCCGTGGCACTCCGCCGCCGCCTGCGCCGGGAGGTGCCGGCCACCTGGCGGGAGGCCATGGCCCTGCCGCCCGGTGCACCGGAGCTGTGGCAAAATGCAATCATCGCCCTGGCACGCGACTTGGTGAGATAACCCCGCAGAGCGCGCCTAGGACCAGAGGGGCGCGCCCTCGCGCGGGAGACGAGTTTCGTGAAGCCCACCCTGTCTTGCCTGATCCTGCTCGCGCTGGCGGCCTGCGCCGCGCCCGATCCGCTGCGCGCCATCCCCGGCCATGAGCGAACCATGCTGCAGGCAGAGGCCCGCCAAGCGACCGGTCGCGACCGCCGATCCGCGGTGGACGCCATTCTGGCGCGCGCCCGCGCCAATGACCCCGCCCCTCTCGCGCTTCGCTTTCCCGGCACTGTGACAACCCCGGATGCCGCCCAGCGCGAGGCCGTAGCGCGCTTCGCCGCAGCCGCACGCGGGGCTCCGCGGCTCGTCGTCCAGGCCCGCCAAGGCGGCGGCGGAGAGATGCTCGGTCCGCGCCGCGCCGTTGCCGTCGCGCGCCTGCTGGAGCCTGACTTCGCGCAGGTGGACATCCAGTTCGACCTGCAGGTGCCGCCCGACACCATCCGTATCCTCTTGCCCACAGAGCGTGCCCGATGAGCGCCGCGCCCCCGCTCTCCGAAATCATCCACGCGCTGCTGGCCGCTGGTTGGCGCCGCCGCTACCTGATCATCGTGCCGCTGCTGCTGCTGCCCGTGCTGGGCGGCCTGGTCGGCAGCTTCGTGCCGCACTCCTACGAGACGCGCATGTCGGTCCTCGTGCAGGAGCCCGGCCGCTTCAATCCCTTCCTGGAGGACCTCTCGGTCCGCTCCAACCTGCGCGACCGAATGGATGGGCTACGCGCCCTGCTCACCTCACGCCATGTGCTGCTGAGCGTCGCCGAAGACCTTGGCATGGTGCAGCCTGGCGCCGGCGAGGCCGAGCAGTCCCGCGCTGTCTCCGCACTCGCCTCCTCCGTCTCGGTGCAACTCATCGGCCAGGAGATGGTGGAACTCCGCTACCGGGCGCGGCGGCCCGAGGGCATTGACCGCGTGCTGGCGCAGATCGGCCAGCGCTTCATCGAGCGCGTGCGCGGCCCCGAGGACGCATCGCTGCGTGACAGCGTCGCCTTCCTCGGCGGTCAGATTCAGGACGCGCAGAATGCGCTGAACCACGCAGAACAGGCACTCTCCAGCTTCAAGTCCCGACATGCGGCACAACTCCCCGACATGCGGGCGGCCAACCTCCAGCGCCTGGCACAGATGCGCGAGCAACTGGCCGAGCGCGAGGTGCGCCTCGCCGGCGCCGAGGCCGAGATCGCCTCCATCTCCAGCCGCCTCCTGCAGACCGACCCGGTGATCGGGCGGCTGGAGCAAGACATCGTGGCCGCTCGGGGCGAACTCGCCCTGCTGCGGAGCCGCTATACCGATGCCCATTCGCGCGTGCAGGCCGCCCTCAACCGCGCCGAGAGCCTGGAGCAGGAGCGTGACAGCCACGTCGCCCGCAGCGGCATCGCGATGGACGACACACGGCTGCGTAACATCGCCTCGGTCAGCACCACACGTGGCGACGGCGCCCAGCCGCTCCTGGTCAGCCAGGTCGCCATCCTCGATCAGGCGCGCGCGCGGCTCGGCCAGCTGCGCGGCGAGACGGAGAGCCTGCGTAGCGCCGTCACCGACCTCGCGCGCCATGTCGCGAATTCGGGGGAGGTGGAGCGCGAGTTGCGCGGCCTGGAGCGTGACGTGGCGGTCCAGGCCGACCTCACGCAGCAATTGCGCCGGCGCTTCGAGACGGCGCGCGTCACGGCCGACCTCGCGCGGCAGCAGGCACCCGAGCGCATCAAGGTCATCGACCGCCCCTTCGAGCCGACGGCACCGATCAAGCCAATGACAATGATCTTCGCCCTTGCCGGCATCGTAGCAGGTCTGGCGCTGGGCATCGGCCTCGCCGCCCTGTTCGACCTGATGGATGGTTCGCTGCGCGGCATCCGCGCCACGGAGAAACTGCTCGGTGTGCCGGTCCTGGCGCGGCTGCCGCGCGCCAGGCAGGAGATGCCGGCATGAGCGGCGCAGTCATCCACGTTGTGCAGCACCTGAGCCCCGGCGGGCTGGAGGTCATGGCCCTCGAGCTTGCCCGGGCGCAACAGGCGCAGGGTCGGCCCGCGCTGGTGCTGAGCCTGGAGGGCAACCTGGAGACGGCCATCGCGCATTGGCCGCGCCTCGCGGGCCAGCGCGAGCAATTGCTCTTCGCCGCCAAGCGGCCAGGCCTTGATCCGATGCTGATGCCGCGCCTGATTTCGCTGTTCCGGCGCCTCCGCCCGGCGGTGGTCCATACCCATCACGTGGGCCCCATGCTCTATGCGGGTACCGCCGCGCGCCTGGCCGCCGTGCCGGCCCGCCTGCATACCGAGCATGACGCCTGGCACCTCACCGATCCCAAACGACGCCGCCTCGTGCGCCTGGCGCGGCGCTTGATGGCGCCGGTGATGATCGCCGATGCGCCACATGTCGCCCAAAGCGTGGCCGAGGCGCTCGGCGGAACCCCACCTGTCATCGTCATGAACGGCGTGGACACCGAGCGCCTGCGGCCGCGGGACCAGGCCGCGGCCCGCCACGCCCTCGGCCTGCCTGACGGACAGCGTCTGCTCGGCATCGCGGCGCGGCTGGAGCATGTGAAGGGCGTGGACGTGGCCTTGGAGGCGCTGCGCCTCTTGCCGCGTGACGTGCATCTGGCCATCGCCGGTGGGGGGAGCGAGGCGACAGCGCTGCGCGCCCAGGCGAGCGCGCTCGGGATCGCGGATCGGCTGCATTGGCTCGGCGTGATGGACGACATGTCGCGATTCTACCCGGCCCTCAACCTGCTGCTGGTGCCCTCGCGGCATGAGGGACTGCCGCTGGCGCCGCTCGAGGCGCAGGCCTGCGGCATCCGCGTGGTGGCCACGAATGTCGGCGGCACCGCGGCCGGCATCTGCCCGAGGACAGGCCAGCTCGTGACGGCGGAAGATCCCGCCGCCTTGGCCGGCGCCGTCCTGCTCGCTCTCGAGGGAACGGGCGATCCGCGTCCCTTCGTGCTGCGCGAGGCCAGCCTTGATGCGGCGGCACGCGCCTGCCTGACGCTCGCTGCGCCCAAATTCCGCGCGCCCATCGCAAGCTGCGAGGCAGCGCGCGAGAGCTAAGCGGACCCGCACTTGCACAAGGCCTTCCGAACCCTTCGGAGGCCCGGCTGCCATGCATCTCCTGCTCGCGATCATCACGCTCGGCGCGATCGCGCTGATCCTCTATCACCACCTCGCTTGGCCGCTCATTCTCCGGCGGGCAGCCCTGAAAGCTCCACCCGCGCCCCGCCCACTGCCGCGCCATCTGTTGCCTGCCATCACGCTCGTAATGCCCGCGCACAACGAAGCGCGGTTCATCGCCCGGAAGATCGCGAACCTCGCCGCGCTGGACTATCCGCGCGAGCAGCTGCGCATCATCATCGCGACGGATGGCTGCTCCGACGAGACGCCCACCATCGCGCGGGCCGAGCTGCAGCGCCAAGGGCTCTCGGCCGAGCTGCGCATCTTTGCCCAGAACCGTGGCAAGGTGGCGGTGCTGAACGAGATCGTGGATGCGCTCCGTGGCGGCATCGTCGCACTGACCGATGTCTCGGCGCTGCTCCCGGCCGACGCCCTCAAGCGCATCGCGGCGCATTTCGCCGAGCCGCGTCTTGGCGCCGTCGGTGGCACCTATGTGCTCGACAAGCCCGGCTCGGCGGGCGAGGCGAAGTATTGGCGCTGGCAGGTCGCGGGCAAGCGCGGGGAGGCCGCGCTGGGCGCGCCACTCGGCCTGCATGGCGCCTTCTGGGCCTTCCGCCGCGAGGCCTTCGCGCCACTGGCACCCGACACGATCAATGATGATTTCACGCTGCCGATGCAGATGGTGCTGCGGGGCTGGCGCGTTGGCTACGACGCCGGACTCCTGGCGCGCGAGGCGGAGTGCAGCAGCCCCGCGCAGGATCTCCGCCGACGCCGGCGTATCGCGGCGGGAAACATGCAGCAGATGCTCCGCTTGATGCCGCTGCTGCATCCGCGCCATGGCGGCGTGGCAGTCGCCTTTCTCTCAGGCAAGGCGTTGCGCGTGGTGATGCCGCTGCTGATCCTCATCGCCGGACTGGGCACGGCGTTGCTGGCCCCGCACTCCACCTTCTTCACGATGCTGGCCATCGCCGAGATCGCGGGACTGCTGGCCGCCCTCGCCGGCCTGGCGCTGGGCAGCCGCGCGCCTCGGATCCTCGCCTTGGCCGCCTATGCACTGGCCGGACACGCGGCAAGCGGAATGGGCGCCGCCCGCTACATGCTCAGTCGCCCCACCCAGCCCTGGCGGCGCGCTGCGCCGTAAGACAACAACCGGAGACAACCGACATGCTCGACTGCGATCCCCCCCGCTCCATCCGCGTCGCCAAGCGCGCCATGGACATCGTCGTGGCCCTTCTGGCCCTGATCCTTACCCTGCCGCTCTGGCCGATCATCGCGCTGGCCATCAAACTCGACAGTCCCGGCCCTGTGCTGTTCCGGCAGTTGCGCATCGGGCGGGCCGATCGGGACCGCGTGGTGCTCTTCACCATGCTGAAGTTCCGCTCCATGCGCGCCGACGCCGAGAAGCAGACCGGCGCCGTCTGGGCCAAGCAGCGTGACCCGCGCATCACCCGCGTCGGTGCCTTCCTCCGCAAGTCGCGACTGGATGAGATCCCGCAACTGATCAACGTATTGAAGGGCGACATGGCGCTGATCGGGCCGCGGCCGGAACGCCCGGGATTCTACCAGAAACTCGACCGCGCCATTCCCTTCTTCGCCGAGCGGACGGGCGGCATCCGGCCGGGCATCACGGGCCTCGCCCAGGTGAATCAGGGCTATGACACGAGCCTGGACGACGTCCGCAACAAGGTCGCCTGGGATCATGCCTATGCGATGCGGCTCACCAGCTTCCGCACCTGGCTCGGCACAGACATCGGCATCGCGCTTCGGACACTGGTCGTAATGGCAGGCGGCCGGGGGCAATAGCGTCAGCCGGCCTCGCCTTCCTCGTGGGCGAGACCCAGCGCATTCATCAGCGCGGCGCGCACAACGGGCTTGGGCAGGTAGTCGTCCATGCCCGCCTCCAGGCATTGCCGCTCATAGACCGGCCCCACGGCAGCGGTCAGGCCGATGATGCGTGTCGTCCGGTTGGGACTGTCGCCTGATCGGATGTTCCTGGTCGCTTCCAGTCCGTCCATCACGGGCATCTGCATGTCCATCAGGATCGCGTCAAAGCGTCGGCCTGCCAGGGCCTCCAGCGCGACGGCACCGTTCTCGGCCAGTGTCACGCCGACGCCCGCCTGCTCCAGCATCCGGGTCAGGACGAACTGGTTGACCGGATTGTCTTCGACAACGAGCGCCTGCATGCGCGTACTGATCTCGGCCCCGCCGGCCGGCTCCGGTTCCGGGGCTGGCATGCGTGCACGAAACGCGTGACGCAACGCCTCGCGCAGGCGAGCGGGCATGGAGGGTTTGAGAAGCAACGCATTGAACAAGCCGAAGGGCGGCGGCCCATGGGTGCCTTCGCCTGCGCTGAGCAGGATGAGGCGCAGATCCGGGCCGCTCTCCTCGCGGATGCGTTGCGCGAGGCCGAAGCCGCTTTCCTCGCCCAGGCGCCCGTCCAGGATTACCGCATCCAGGGGGCGCCCGGCCGCTTTCGCCTCGCGCAGCCTGGCAATGGCGCCCTCTCTCTCCTCAGCTTCCGTCGGCTCTGCGCCGAGGCCACGCAGCTGGCGGCAGATGATGCCGCGGTTGATGGGTTGCTGCGCCACCACCATAACGCGCTTGCCGACGAAGCCGAGTTCGGGTGGCTCTGGCATGGTCGGCGCCACCTCCACGGCGATGGTGAAGCGGAAAACGCTGCCGCCGCCCGGTCGAGGCTCTGCCTCGATCCCGCCGCCGAGGATTTCAGCCAGCCTGCGCGAAATGGCCAGGCCGAGACCGGTGCCCCCGAAGCGGCGACTGGTGGAGGCGTCGGCCTGGGTGAAGCGCTCGAAGAGCTTGGGGATGTTGGCGGGATCAATGCCTATGCCCGTGTCACTCACCGCGCACACCAATCGCCAACCGCCTTGCGGGGCATCGGGCGCCGCCGAGAGTGTCACACGGATCCAGCCCTGATCGGTGAACTTGACCGCATTGCCCAGCAGATTGAGCAGGATCTGGCGGAAGCGGCCTGGCGCGCCGATCACCTGCGCCGGCACGCTGGGCTCGATGTTGCCGACCAACTCGATGTCCTTGGCCGCTGCGCGCGGCGCGAAGAGCTCGATGATGTTGGTCACCTGCTCCTCGGGCGAGAACATTTCCTGCTCAAGTTCGATCTCACCGGCCTCGATCTTGGAGAAATCCAGGATGTCGTTCAGTACCGTCATCAGGTGATCGGCCGATGTCTGAATGGTCTCGGCGTAGCGGCGCTGCGTTTGGTTCAGCCGGGTCTCGAGCAGGAGGCCGCTCAGACCGATCACACCGTTCATCGGGGTGCGGATCTCATGGCTCATCGAAGCCAGGAACTCCTCCTTCGCCTTGGAGGCGCTGCGCGCCAGCGCCTCGCTCTCCGCCAGCCGCTGGCCTTGCCGGAGCAACAGGGCGAGCGCCGTGCCGGCGATGACCGCGACAGCGATGCAGGCCAGAAGGAAGATGTGCAACTGCTCGCGCACCGGCTCCATGATGTCGCGGCGGCTCTGCGCCACCTCGATCACGATCGGCACCTGACGACTCACCGCGAAGCTCGCGGTCACATCTCGCTGGAATGCATCCTGGCCGATGAGGGAGCCCACTTCTCGGCGCGGCAGGAAATCACGGAAGAGCCAATTGTCGGGGAGGCTTTGACCAATCGCCTCGCTGCGCCCGTCACCATGGGCCAGCAGCGCGCCTTCGAAGCTGTAGAGGCGAATATCCACGCCGAAGGCTTCCCCGGGTGTGGCTGCGATCGCCGTCAGATATTCGGGGTTCACGAGCGCCACCGCGAACTCGCCCTGAGGCGTTCCCGAAGGAGGGCGCGCCAGCGCGAGGGGGATGGTCCAGCGGCGCCACGCCACATCGGCTGCGGGCTCCTCCAGCAGGCGGCCTGGCTGTGGGGGCAGGACCCGAAGGACACCAACCGCCCCGGCCGCGCGGATGCGCAGCAACTCTTGGAACCAGGCACTGGCCCCAAATTCGCGCCCGGCGAGGGCCGGCGGCATCGCCTCGACGACGCGGCCCTGGCCGTCCAGCAGGAGAACCGCACGAAGCTGCGGCATGTCCTGGATGAGGTTCGACATATCGGGCGAGAGGGACCGGGCCTCTCCCCGTTGGGTCCGTGCCATGAGGTCGGAGAGGACGAATCCGACCGTGTCCACCGTGCGGGAGATCTGATCGGCGAGGCCGACGGCGATGGCCTGGGTCAAATGGGCGGCGTCCGTCTCTGCCCGCACCTGCCGACGCGAGGATTGCACCGCATAAGCGATGGCCAGGACCGCCATGACGAGCACGACCGCGATGATGACGACGATTCGGTAGCCAAACATCCCGCCCCAGCGGCGAACTAGAGGTGTTTCTCGCGGGGCGGCCTTGGCGGACATCTCAAGGTCGAAGTCTGCGCCCCGGCCCTCGAATTGTCATCAGTGCATGGCGGGAGCAGGACAGGGCGCAGCGGACTGCTGCGCCCCGCAGCCCGCGGAGAGCGGACTGGTCGCTATGCGTACCGAGCATGATGGGGTGGGCTTGCCAGGGCCAGCGATGCGTGCAAAACACTCACCCACGGAGCGGGCGGGCGTAGCTCAGGGGTAGAGCACGACCTTGCCAAGGTCGGGGTCGAGGGTTCGAATCCCTTCGCCCGCTCCAGTCGGTTTTCTAACCTCACAGTTATCTTTCGCTGACAGCGTCCTGAACCGCAGGTTTCCTGGGGTTTTGCCGCGTTGGCTTGAGGGTTGGAGAACGCAACGATCCCGAAAATCGCTCTCCGGAGGCGCGAAGGTCTCCAAAGCTCGGTACTTGGGCGATTGAGTCTACAGCATCAAGCCCCTGAAATTGCGACATTTGTCGGCTGAGGAACGCCGCCTGGTTGCGCATGGCGACCGCATACCGGTCGTGCCTGGGAGCGCGAAATCGTTCATCATGAGGTCAACGCCCACGACCGCCGCTTGCTGGACCACCCGATGCCGGCGCTCAGAGGCAAGACACCGCGGCCGCGACCAAAGCTCGAATCGGGTCCGTGCGGTGGCGGCCGCGCTCAAGACGCCGGAAAGCCGTTCAGGGCAGCAGAGACCCGGCGACCCGATGATGCGCTGTGATCTCGGCTGGCTATGGCGGGAGCCTGGGGTGGAGCGAATGCGGCGGTGACGAAATGAGGTAGTGGCGTCTGGCAACGGGCGGCATCCTGCGCGAAGACGGGACTTGAAACGCGTGATGGTGCCGGATGCCGATTCTGAACTGGTTGACCCGAGACGAAGACATACGCTCAGCCCAGCGCGTCCCCTATCGCCTGCTGGAGGAAGTGCCTGACCTGTCCGCGGGTGAGCGGGATAGCGGCAACATGTTGATCCAGGGTGACAATCTCGATGCGCTGAAGGCGCTACTGCCATTCTATTCTGGCCGTGTAAAATGCGTTTATATCGATCCGCCCTACAACACGCGCTCCGCGTTTGAGCATTACGACGACAATTTAGAGCACACTCAATGGCTGGCGCTGATGTGGCCCCGGCTTGAGATCCTTCGGGATCTGTTGGCCGAAGACGGCTCGATTTGGGTGTCGATCGATGACAATGAGGGGCACTACCTCAAAGTCATCATGGACGAGGTGTTCGGGCGCCGGAACTTCCTCGCAGAAGTTATATGGCAGAAGCGGACCTCCCGTGAAAATCGCGCTGCAATCGGTCAAGCTCACGATACTATTCTTGCCTACGGCAAAATGCCGCCGATCGAATGGAAAGCAATCCGCAACCCCCTCTCGCCCAATCTGAATGGTTTCTCGAACCCGGATGCTGACCCACGCGGTCCATGGCGATCGATCCCCTTTTCCGCACAGGGATACCGGCCAAACCAGATGTATGTGATTGAGGGGCCGAATGGCGAGCGGCACGAACCACCTCGCGGTCGCTGCTGGGGTGCCACTGAAGAAGTATTCCGTAGATACGAAGCGGAGAACCGGGTCTACTTTCCGCGCAATGGCGCCGGTCGCCCACGCATAAAGCAGTTCGCTGGGGAAGAAGCTGGCTTGGTGCCGATGTCTCTATGGCTTGCTGAAGAAGTCGGCACGAATGAAGAGTCGAAACGGGAGATACTCCGGCTGTTTGAGGATGGGTCGCCCTTCGGCACGCCAAAGCCCGAACGCCTCATGCAGCGTATCCTTCACATCGCCACCAACCCTGGCGACCTCGTGCTCGATTCGTTCCTTGGCTCCGGCACGACCGCGGCCGTCGCGCATAAAATGGGCCGGCGCTACATTGGCATCGAAATGGGGGATCACGCAGTCACCCATTGCGTGCCCCGCCTGCGAAAAGTCATCGACGCCGAGCAAGGCGGGGTTTCGAGCAGCGTAGGCTGGCAGGGCGGCGGCGGGTTCCGCTTCTACCGGCTCGGCCCGCCCGTCTTCGATGCGGAGGGCCATATCCGCCAGGATATCCGCTTCCCCATCCTCGCGGCCCATGTCTGGTTCAGTGAGACCAATCGACCCTGGGATGGGAATGGCAATTCACCTTTCCTGGGCCTGCACGGGGGGCAAGCCTTCGCGTTGCTCTACAACGGCATCCTCGGCGACAAGCGGCCGGGTGCAGGCAATGTCCTGACTCGAGCTACCCTCGCGCTGATCCGGGATGCGATCGCCCAGGTCCATCCAAACTTCGCCGCGGAGAGCCCAGCCTATCCGCTCACCATCTATGGCGAGCAATCCCGGCTGACACCCGCAACCCTCGATCGTGAGCGCATCACCTTCAAGCAGACGCCCTACGACATCAAAGCGCGGGCCTGAGGGGCATCTCATGAAGTTGAAGCAATACCAGACCGGTACTCTCTCCATCCTCCGCCGCTTCTTCGAGGAAGCCCGCGTGGCAGGGCCGAAGCAGGCCTACGAGGCGCTTACCAAGGAGCCAGACCAGGCGAAGCGGCTGGGCCGCTATGGGGGGACCTATACGGCACTCGAAGCCCTGCCGAACGCGCCCTATGTCTGCCTGCGGCTGCCCACAGGCGGCGGCAAGACGATCCTGGGAGCCCACGCTATCAGCATCGCGCGCGATGCCTGGGTGGAAAAAGAGTACCCGATGGTGCTGTGGCTGGTGCCATCCAACACCATCCGCCTGCAAACCGCCGAGGCCCTCAAGAACCCACGGCACCCCTATCGCCAAGCCATGGACGAAGCCTTTTCCGGCCGCGTGCGCGTCTTCGATATCGGTGATTTCGCGAATATCCGACCGCACGATATTCGCGACCATTGCTGTATCGTGGTGGGCACCATCCAAACGCTCCGCGTGCAGAACACCGAGGGCCGGAAGGTCTATGCTCACAACGAGGATATGGAGCCGCACTTCACCGGGCTGCCGAAAACGCTGCCCGGTCTGGAGACGCTGGAGAATGGTGGGGTCAAATTCTCCTTCGCCAACCTCATGCACATCCATCGGCCGCTGATGATCGTGGATGAGGCGCACAACGCCGTCACCGGCCTCACGCGGGACATGCAGGCCCGTGTGAACCCCTCGGCCATCATCGAGTTCACAGCGACGCCGCGTCTCAACTCCAACATCCTGCACAGCGTCACGGCGCAGGAATTAAAGCTGGAGGAGATGATCAAGCTGCCGATCATGCTCAAGGAACATGACACCTGGCAGAATGCGGTGAACGGCGCCATCGCGGCGCGCGCGTCGCTCGCCGCCGCGGCCGAGACAGATGCCGACTACATTCGTCCCATCATCCTGTTCCAGGCCCAGCCGAAGAACCAGGAGGTCACGGTCGCGGCGCTGAAGAAGCACCTGATGGAGGTGGAGCAGATTCCAGAAGCGAAGATCGCCGTGGCGACCGGCGATCAACGTGAGTTGGACGGGCTCGACCTCTTCGACCGCAATTGCCCCATTGAATACGTCATCACCGTCGAGGCGCTGAAGGAAGGCTGGGATTGCTCGTTCGCCTACGTTTTCTGCTCAGTGTCGCGCATCCAGAGCGCCGTGGACGTCGAGCAGTTGCTGGGCCGGGTGCTGCGCATGCCTTATGCGAAGCGCCGGCGCGCGGATGCGCTGAACAGGGCCTATGCTTTCCTCTCCGAGCCCTCCTTTGGCGAGGCGGCGAAAACCCTCGCTGACAAGCTTGTCGCCATGGGCTTCGAAGAGGACGAGGCAAAGGATAACATCGCCCCGGTTCAGCCAGACCTTGGCGACCCGACCACCCTGTTCGGACCACAGGAGCGGCCACGACCTACCCTGCGGCACAAACTGAGCGCGGCGCCCGAGGTCATCGCCGCGCTGACGCAGCACGAAGGCGTCACGATCCACGAGAAGGAAGGCGGACAGGTAGAGATCGCCGTCTCCGGGCCTCTCGATCCCGCGCGCGAAAAGGCAATTGCGGAAACGCTTCCTGAGACGGCCCGCCAGGGATTTGCTGACGCCGTCGCCGCATTCCGTGCCGATGCACAGGCACTGCTGTCACCCGCCGAGATGCAGGAGCCGTTCGCGGTTCCGCGCCTGGTGTCGGAGATCCAGGGCAAGCTGGAATTCGCGGACACCGACGTCTTCATGGAGTTCCGTGACTGGTCGCTGCTCGATCATTCGCCGCGGATGGCGGAGGGTGAGTTCGCAATCCGTGAGACCGCTCGCAGCTTCGAAATCGACCTGGACGGCAATCGCATCACCTACCAGTTCGCCGATGAGCAGGAGCAGCTCGCGCTCGACATCGACGTAGCCGGCTGGACGCCTGAGGCGCTGGTGCTCTGGCTCGACCGGCAAGCGCGACAGCCGGATATTCACCAAGGCGAGCTCCTTCGATGGCTGCGTGACCTTGTGGCGCATTTGATCACCACGCGTGGGATGCACATCGCTGCGCTGATGCGCTGCAAATTCATCCTTGCCCGCAAGGTCCGCGAGAAGCTGGCTGCCATTCGCCAGCAGGAGCGCAACGGCGTCTATCAACGCTATCTCTTCGCGCCCGAGGCCAAGGTGGGTGTCTCCTTCGATGACGCCTTCACGTTCAAGGAGGGCATGTATTGGGACCAACGCCGCTATCGGGGCCGCTGGCGGCCGCGGAAGCATTTCCTGGGCGCTGACAACCTACCCGCCTTCGACGGTACGGAGGATGGCGAGGAGTTTCAATGCGCGCAGGCCATCGACAGTCTGCCGACTGTCAAATTCTGGATCAGAAATGTCGCGCGCCATCCCAACTCGTTCTGGCTGCCGACGGCCAGCGACAAGTTCTACCCTGACTTCGTCGCCATGTTGGATGACGGGCGCACGCTGGTGGTCGAGTACAAAGGCGCGCATCTGGCGGATGGGGCAGACACGAATGAGAAGCGCCTCATCGGGGAATTGTGGGAACGCCAAAGCCAGGGTCGGGCCCTGTTCATTGTCGTCGAGAAATCGGCGGCCGCGAGAGACGTGCGCACGCAGCTGTCAGATAAGATTAAGACCTGATCGCACCGGTCGGTTTCGGCATTGCCGGCCGACGTCCTACGAGAGGCAGCAATCCAGCTCGCGTGGCATGCACTACGACCAGACGAAGCTGGAGCCTCGGTCTGGCCAGGCCAATCTGCCGTGGTTAGCCGATCAGCGCCTCGACCTCCTTCACTTGCACCAAGTTCGCCACCTCGGCGTGCAGGTCTACCGCCTGTCCCGCCGCCGAAATCGAAATCACGAGTGCATAACGGCCCCTGTCTTCCATACGTCGTTGACCGATGTGTGACTTCCACCAACCGCCCACAGGGTAAATTGCGATCGAGTCGTGCCCGGCCAGATCAATGGCGTAGCCCCGCCATAGGTCGCAGTGGAGCGATCCAGCCTGCACCGCCTTGGGTCCCAGCAGCCAGTAATCTGTTTCGGTTTCAGCTGCCGACCCGTCGCTCTCCTGCGCGGCATTAACGCGGGCGCGAAACGCCACCGCTGTTTCTCCGCGCTTTTTCATCGCGAAGCGAAGGCCGAAGGAGCGGTACGTATCTGGGCGTGTCGCCGCCCTGCCTGTCAGGTTCGGCTCGATGAAATAGGACAGCGTCACTTTCATCATGACAATTTCGTTCTCGAGCTGCTCCAAGGCGGCTTTCGGCCAAGGCAGGTCGTAAAAGTGCATCTCGTTATAGACGCCTGTCCGGCCGTCGGCGCCGACTGCAAAAGGTTGGATCTCTGCCTGCGCCACCATGGTTGCCTCATTGCGCGCCGACAGGATTGCTCTCCCGACGTCAGGAACGCCGTAGCCCATCTCACGCAGGATCTGCTGCTTTTTAGCCTTCGAGCCCGTCTTCCAATGCGCCCCCCGGCCAATCAGCTGCTTGCGGATGGGCTGCGGCCAAGCGGCTGAATCCACTGTCAGTGCACGATGGGTCTCCGGCCACAACTCAGGTAGAGCCGCTTGGAGCTGACCGACGAAGTTGCCAGCCAGACCGGCCGCGGCGCTGGTCGCCCAGAACGGGACCAGCGGCTCAACTGCGACAGCAGAGCCCGGCGCAAGCAGCGACGCGGCCTGATGCCAACCGCAGAAGCCAGTTTCGTCCGACATCATATTGCCGGCCTCAAACAGCACCTCCGGCTTGATCGGCGTCAGGTCGTCGGGGAGTGATTGCGAGCCTCGGCTGAAGGGACTGCGGTGGTTCGCTGGTACGACGGGCTCCAACGCTGGTGGTGGCGTCGGCGCAGGCTCCTTGCGCGTGAAGCCGCCAATCGTCAGCGCATTCCAACTCTGCGACGGGTCTTCGAGCGGCTGCAACTGAACGACATCGACCTTCAGGCCGCCGGACACATTGCCGGTGGCGACCAGAACAAGGCGCTTGGGCGCGTCGGATGCGGGCACCCCATCTGCCGCGTCGCCCGGCATTGAGCCGGCCGCGACTTGGTCGAGCGCCCCGCTCCAACTGGAGGGCCGGCTCGGCGGAAAATCGGTCGTTGATGTCGCAAGACAGAACGCCCGCTTGACACCAGGTCGCTCGATTTCAACCTGGGCCACTGCGCCCTGAGTCACCACCCCGTAGCTCGGCGGCTTTGTAGCCGGGAAACCTCGCGGCGGCAGCAGCTTCATCGACTCGACGCCGTGGGTAAGCGGCACGGTAGTCGTCCCATTCATGTGCGGATCGAGATCGCCATAGAGAACGATGCCTGCGAGGGCAGTGCCGTGCCCACCATCCGGGGCGTGGTCATCCGTTCCCCAGGCCGCGTCATAGGCCCAAGCACCCTTGAGGCCGGGTACGATAAGCGGGTGATCGGCCGCGACGCCGGTATCAAGTGTGCAGACCACAGGCGCGGCGTCTGGGGCTGCTACGACACGCTCTGCAAGCTCGGCGACCCAGTCGTGTTGCCCGACCCCGCTCCCGCCCCGATCGAGGAAAGCCTCGATGGTGCCGGTCGCCCGCCGGACCTCGCTGATCGCCCCCGGTACGTGCTCGGCAAATGCCCCAAGCGCGCCCGCAGCAGCATGAACGAACAGGACCGTCATGTCTGGAAATAGTAGGCGGTCGGCGTGGACGTCGAGGTTTGCCCCGCGCGCCACAACGGCCACCCGCTCAGCCCGCCCCGGCCCGCCGAGGATCCAGATCTCCCACCAGACCAACTCTTGCGCACCGAAATCGACCGCACCAACAAAAAGCGATTGGGTTGGAGCGGCTGTGATCGTTTCGACGACCTCGAATCGGTCGACATCCGGCCGCGGAGCATTGCCAGGATCGCGCCCATACTCGGCGATGCGGTCCCGCAAGTATCCTCTGGCTTCGTCGGGCACGAACAGCAGCGCGCTCTCTGTCCTGTCGTCCTTCCGATCGGTCCGTAGCACCACGATGTCTTGCGCAGGGAATTCCAGCGTTGCCGGAACCTTTGCCGCCTTCGAGCGCGAGGCCTCGGCAGGGGGGAGCGTCGACAACTCGACCACGGTGCCCGGCTTTAGCCCGGCGACCTGCAGTCGTAGGTCGTCCGCTGGTGCAGGCAGACTCCCCAGCGCCCGAGACAACTGGTCGAGAAGCGCCCTGGAATGCTTTGCGTAGTCCGAGCGCAAGGGCTTGCGCTCCTGCGAACGCTTAGGAAAACTGTACTGCGTTACTTCGCGGAACGTGTCGATTGAAACGTGCGGCCGATCTCTCGCGCCGTAATCTTCAGGCTCCGCCATGCAACCCTAACCTCGAGCTTCTGTGTCCCATCCGTCCGGCCAGCGCCCTACCTAATGGCCAGCTTGGCGGCGGAACTTGCTCTTCAGGGATTGCCGGTCCTGAAGCGCTTGCCCAAGCGCATCCGACGACACTTTGGTCGCGCCTTCGAGGATGGCATCTTTGACGACTGCATCGGCGGCACGCACGAGTTCAGCCTGGCTTAAGCCATCGAGGGCGGGCTGTATCGTCGGCCAGGAGCGGGCACTCAGCCTAAAACTACCTAGGCGCCGTTCCAGGATGGCGCGTGCGGCCGACTGGTCCGGCAGCCCATATTCGATGACTTCGTCGAAACGCCGAGCGAGAGCCTCGTCTAGTATCTCGACGTGATTGGTCGCCGCGAGCACAAGGCTGTCCGTGCTGTTGGGCTCTTCCATGAAAGCAAGCACAGAATTGAGGACACGGCGGATTTCGCCTACGTCGTTCGAATCCCCACGGCGCGCACCGATCGCATCGAACTCATCGAGAAGGTAAACGCCCCGCGTTTGCGCGATCTGATCGAATAGCAGGCGCAACTTCCCGGCCGTCTCACCAAAGAAACGGCTAAACAACGCCTCGAGCCGGACGGTGAATAGTGGCAGGTGCAGCTCGCCGGCCAACGCCGACGCGGTCATCGTCTTGCCAGTCCCAGGCGGACCAACAAGCAGGATATGCGTGGTCGGAACCTGCCCGTGGTTCCGAAGAGTCGCGCGCTCCTGCTGCTGCCGTACCACGCGGGTCAGGCGCTCGCGGACGCCGTCTGACAAGACCATGCTGGCAAGAGAGACCTTGGGGTAGCCGGTCTCGACCAAGCCTTGGAGTTCACCGCGTGGGCGAGCGAGGGGGATTGGCGTCTGACCGCTGGCCGGCCGACCACTGCGCTGCTGATCCCGAGCCTTCTGGACCAGGCGCTTCAGCCTATCCGCCTCCTCCGGCCGCCCCTGCCGAGCCTCTTGCGCGGCGACCTGTAGCGCGATCGAAAGGAATTGCTCGTCATCTCCCTCGATATGCGAATTGAGGAGAGCAAGCAGATGCTTCGTCGACATTCGCGCCTCCCTCCTTCGCATGCCCGGGATTCAGCCCGAGAATCTGTTAGCACTTGACGTGGCACGTAGGTGAGTAAATCAATAGCCCACCGTCCGCTATCATGCCAAGATTCTGCGGATATCTCCCAAGAGCAGTACGCCTGTGGCGGTTGGGCTGCGGACGAGTTAGAGGCGGGGTTCAAGGCGATCCTCTGTCGCCCGATGGTGAAGCGGCGAGCACATCAAGCTGCTCTGCCCACAGTGTCGGAAGCGGCTCCGCCAGCCGCGGTAGCGTTATGTTATCTCGCTGCCGTCCACTGATAATCATCTCAACAACACTGGGCGCCAATAGCGTGAGTTGAAGCAGGCGGCCAAGGTACCCGCGATCGATCTTCTCCGCCGCAGCCATCTCCGTCACCGATGCGTAGCGCCCCTGATCGAGCATCCGCTGGTACCGAAACGCCCGCGCCAGGGCCTTCACCAGCGCCGGGTCGGCGCGCGTGGGGACCCGCGCTACGGTATCCGTCATCGGCGTCACGACGGTCTTCCGCCCTGGCCGGTGGCGGATCGCCAGCGGCACCCGGACCGTGATGCTGGTCGCCGTGGTCATGCTGCCGACCTCAGCGCATCGGGAGCGATGGCGCCGAGGTCGCGGACCAGGCCGCCGAGCCCGTCCAGCCGCAGCCGAATGTCCGCGCCAGCCGGGCCGACCACCACCCGCTCCACCAGCGACCGCACGATCCGCGCCTGCTCCGCCGGAAATAGGTGCTCCCACAGCGGGTCGAGCCGATGGAGCGCATCCTGCGTCTCGCCCTCTGTCAGGTCCGGCGCCTCCCTGCGCGCCGCCCGCCAGGTGCCGACCACGATCTCCGGCTGCCGCAGCAGAGCCCGCACCTGATCGACCACCGCCGCCTCGATCTCCGCTGCCGATACCCGGCGCACGATGGTGTCGTCGCCGGCGGCGTCGCCCTTCAGCACGCGCTGCGCCACGTAGTATCGGTAGAGGCGGCCGTTCTTTCTGGCGTGGGACGGCGACAAAGCCCGACCGTCGGTGCCAAAGATCAGCCCCTTCAACAGCGCCGGCGTCTGCGCGCGGCTTTGGTTGGCGCGGACCCGCGGGCTGACCTGGAGCACGGCATGCGCCCGGTCCCACAGCTCCCGCGGCACGATGCCCTGGTGCTCGCCAGGATAAATGTTTCCCTTGTGCGCGGCCTCGCCGACATAGGTCCGGTTGTTCAGCAGCTTGTAGACATCGCCCTTGTCGAGCGGGCGGCCCACCTTGCTGGTGAGGCCTTCCTCTCGAAGGCGCTTCACCGTCTCCATGCCCGAGCCCGTCTCGGCGAAGATATCGAACACCCGACGCACCCGCGGCGCCTCGTCCTCATTCACGATCAGCTTCCTGGCTACGACGTCGTAGCCGAGCGGCACCTTGCCCCCCATCCACATGCCACGGGCTCGGGAGGCCGCGAATTTGTCGCGGATGCGCTCGCCAATGACCTCGCGCTCGAACTGCGCGAAGCTGAGCAGGATATTCAGCGTCAGCCGCCCCATGCTGGTGGTCGTATTGAACGACTGTGTGACCGACACGAAGGTCACGCCATGCGCGTCCATCACCTCCACCAGCTTGGCGAAATCCATCAGCGAGCGGCTGAGGCGATCGATTTTGTAGACCACAATCACATCGACCAGGTCGGCCTGGATGTCACGAAGCAGGCGTTGCAGCGCCGGCCGCTCCAGCGTGCCGCCAGAGAAGCCGCCATCGTCGTAGCGATCGCGGACCAGCAGCCACCCCTCGGCCCGCTGGCTGGTGATGTATGCCTCGCAAGCATCGCGCTGCGCGTCGAGGGTGTTGAATTCCTTCTCCAGCCCCTCGTCGGTGGATTTCCGCGTGTAGACCGCACAGCGCAGCTTCTTCGTGGTGGCCGGCATGGCCGGCTCGATGCGGGCGCGCCGGGTCATGCGTCACCCCGCGCGCGCAATCCGAAGAATGTCCAGCCGTTCCACCGCGTGCCGGTGATGTGGCGCGCGATTGCCGAGAGCGACTGATACGGCCGCCCCTCGAACTCGAAGTCGTCGACGCGCACGGTGACCACGTGCCGCACGCCCTGCCATTCCCTGATCAGGCGGGTGCCGGCCAGCGGGCGGCTATCGGCGCGGATGCGACGCAGGACGACGTTGCCGCCATCCAATTGTTCGCCAAGCGCCACCAGCCGGTCGACGGTCTCGGGCTTCAGCCCGCCATAGGCCAATTCCTGGATGCGATAGGCCAGCCGGCTCTGGATGTAGGCCCGATTCCAGGGCGGCGGCTCCTTGCCGAACAGCTCCCGCCATTGGTCTTTCAGCATGGCGGTGGGCGCAGCCTGCAGCGCGGCGAGGCGGCTCAGCACCTGCGTCGGCGGGATCTTCGGGATGGTGGGTGCCGGCGCGGCCGCGGCGGTGGATCGTCTGGTCATGCGAGTCCCTTCCTGTTGGGGTTCGCATGCAGGCGCTGCCTGCCAGTGGAGTGAAGGCGAACGTCTCCCGCCCCCCGAGCTATCTCCTCATCCCGCGCATCATCCTCGGCAGCGCGGCTGCGCAGCCGCACCAGGCCCCTAGCCAGGATGCCGCAGACCTCGCGGAGGTGCGGCGGAAGGTGAGCGTTCAGTCCCACGGGCGATGGCTTCATACTTAGCCCTACCCGCCTCGGCGGCGATCCGTCCCAATCAGGCGGGCATGCGCGCCAAAGCCTCGTGATAACGCCGCCAGAGCAAAGCGACTTTCTTCTTGATGGTGCTCTGGTCTGGGTACTGATTACGGGCTGCGAACCACTCCACCATGCGCCGGACGATGGCTGCTTGGCTTTCTGGGAAGCCGTCAATCTGCATCGATACCGCCAGCTCGCAGTAGAACTCGTCCCAGTCATATTTCGGCGGCGCCCCGCGCTGGCCATTTCGGGCGACGACAGGCACGGTTGCCGTCGAGACTATCGTCGCTGCTTGCTCTGCCTCGAAGCGCTCGCGCTCAGCATGCCGAACAACCAGCCGCTCGCGAGGCACAAGGAACTGCTCCTCCCCATCCGATGGCACCCAGAGGCTGCGGTACATGCCCGGTTCCGTGCGAAATGCGCTCACCCCGTGCGTCCCCGTCATCATCACGTGCCAGGCGTCGTGCGCCCACAGATCCAGCGTCCCGGTGAACCGGAAGCGGCGCTCCGGCATGTCGACGAAATGTCCATCATCCACTTCCTCGACGCTGCCATCTTCAAGCGGCAGCTGCGCCACCACGATCGATAGCGTCAGTTCGCCAGCGATGGCGAAGTTGGCGATGTCGAGTTCACTTACGCCCCAACGTTCACAGACCTCGGCCAGCCCGTAGCAGGGCTTCCTCACAATTCGGCCGCCCACGACGTTCATCCCTTCCCGACAAAGCGCAACCGCCGATACGCTTGCACAACCTTGGCCATATCCTTCCGCATGTCGGGCGGCAGTCGCTGCGCCTCGACGAACAGATCATCCATCCGCACGCCGAGAATGGCGGCGGCACGCTCTATCAGCTCGTCGCGGGGCGGATTTTCCTGGTCGCGCTCAATGCGCGACCAATAGGCCGCCGAGATTTCCAATCGCTCCGCGAAATCGTTCAACCCGATGCCGAGCGCAGTCCGTCGCTCGCGGATGACCGATCCAAAGCTCACCGTTGCTCTCCTTGAACCAGGCCGTAGCGGCTCAGCCGTACGGCGATAAAGCGCTCTGATACGCCGAAGTCGCCCGCCAGCGCGGCGACCACGCCCTCGATCACCTCGGGCGGGTTGTCGGCGGCCAAAACGCGGCTGCCCTGCCGTCCCCGATGCGCCGCATGCACCGTGCGCAGCCGCTCGGACCGCGCGTGCACAAGCATCCGGAGGTGGAGCTGCACCGGGGGAGCGAGTAGCGCACCCATGAATTCATTCGCCCGACGCTCGGAGGCCGCTGTGGTCCGATCGAGCAGCGCGCTCGGGCCGGCCGTCACTGACCGATACCGCCGCGCTGGCGTGCCGAGTGCCACAGGCACATCGAACACCACGTGGCCCAGCTCGTGCGCCGCGGTGCTGATTGCCAGGTCCGGCCGGCCGGCCACCATGCGCGCATTCACCGAGACCAGCGCCGTGCCGGGCATGTCGGGATCCGTCTCGCAGACGCCGAGCACCGCCGCTCCGGTACCATCATGCACGGGGTGGTCGAGCTCCCAGGCGACCAGGATAGCCCGGCCATTCGCCGATACCGTCCGCGTGGCGCCGACCAGTGCGGCGAGCGGCAGCGCGAATCCACCAGGCTCGGTCATGGCCTGGCGGCGCACCTGCGCCGCGACCGCCCAGAGGGTCTGGGCCGACAACGGCCGAGGCGCGCCCGAAGCGGCGTGATGCGGGTACTCAACAGTGATGGACATGCCGGGATCATGACGAATTGCTGTGCGATTGGTCAACAGCATTGTTCCCCTCATGTTCGCCCATCCCCGATATCCACAGGCGATCGGCTGAGGGAGCAGTTCCCGCATGGGTGGGGCGTAAATCGCCAGGCTATCCCTCTGATTTCGGTCGAAAGAGGCCATAAGTCACTGAATTAACATGGGGAATAAATCCCAGATCACTTTAATTCCCCATTGCGCCCCATTCCGCCTCTCCGCCCCGGCAGGCCGTGTGGTTGCTTCTGGACGTCATAGCCGCCCAGCAGGAGCCACGCCCGATGCCCGCCCAGCTTTCCCTCGCCGATCTCGATGTCGTTCACCCGCTTGCCGAGCGGTACGCGCGGCGCCTCTGCCGCACCCTCGGGCGGCCGAGCCATGAGCGGGAGGACATGGAGCAGGACATGCTGCTCGACCTCCTGGCGCGGTTGCCCGGCTTCGATCCGGCGCGCGGGACGCTGGCGGCCTTCGCCACGGTTTGCTTCCAGCACCGCGCGTCCCGTCTCGCGATCCGCCTGCGCCGCGAGAAGCGCGAACGGCATGAGGCGTCGCTGGACGACGTGGTGCCCGGCCAGGAGGAGGACCTGACCCTCGCCGACATCATCCCCGAATCCGAGGGGTATGCGGCGTGGTGCGGCCAGCAGACCGACGCGGTGGCCGCGCTGGAGCGCCGCCTCGATCTGGATCGCGCCGGCACCGTCCTGGACCAGCGCGACCACAGCATCTGCGCAGCCCTGACGCAGTGCACGCCGCACGAGCTCGGCCAGCAGGGTCCCCTGCCGCGGTCGGTCCTCTACCGCCGCATCCGCGAACTGCGCCTGCGGCTCCTCGCCGGCGGCATCGCCGCTGCGGCCTGAGACGCATCGGCGAGGGGCTGGGTAGGGCTAAGTATGGACACCTTCATCACCGACATCCGCGCAGTGTCGAAGCCTCTCACCGAGGCGTCGCTCTGCACCTGGCTGGGCGCCGCGGCTCCCGGCGACAGCATCACCTACCACCGCGGCACGCTCGCCCGGCAGGTCTGCCCGCAGTTGCGGTGCCTGCCCGAGCAGGAGCGCACCGCGCTGCAGCGCTTGGCGGCCCGCGCCTGGAAGCTGGCCGAGCTCGGCCTGGCGGACATCGTGCAGCGCCGCCACGGCTATGAGGACTACGCCTACATCCTCGTCGCCCGCCGCCGGCCGCGTCGCTATGCGTCGTCCATCCTGCCCCTACTGCTCGCGGAGGCCGCGTGATGGACGCGCCCCGCACCAACCGCCCCACCCTCGACGCACTGCGCCACATGCCGGTGAGCGACGTCATCGCGCTTCCCGCCGAGCATCTCGCGCTGCTGCAGACCGATGCGCGCGAGGCGCTCGATGCCGCCAAGCGTATGCAGGACTGGATCGAGGCCGCGATCGCGCTCCGCTATGAGCAGCGCGCCATCGGCGCCCGTGCCGCCGCCGGCAAAGACACCGGCACCGTTCGCTTCCGGGACGGCGCCGTGGAGATCGCCGTCGATCTGCCGAAGAAGGTGGATTGGGATCAGGCCCGGCTCGCGGCGCTGTCGGAGCAGATCCGCGCCGGCGGCGAGGATCCCGGCCAGTACGTCGAGGTCAGCTTCAAGGTCTCGGAGCGCGCCTATACCGCCTGGCCGGAGCGCATTCGCGCCGCCTTCGATCCGGCCCGCACGGTGCGCACGGGCCGCGCCACCTATCGCCTCGCCATCCTCTCCGATGTCGCGCAGCGCGACAGCTCGCATGCCGCAGGCATCCTCCCGATGCAGGGAGGCCGCTGATGGCGCTGCGTATCATCACCGCAGACGAGCGGCAGGCCGAGGAGCGCGGCGTCAAGGCTGCCATTCTCGGCAAGCCCGGCATGGGCAAGACCTGGCTTCTGAACACCACCTGCGCCGTCACCACGCTCTTCATGGATCTCGAGGCGGGCGATCTCGCCGTGCAGGGCTGGCGGGGCGCTTCGATCCGCCCGCGGACGTGGGAGGAATGCCGCGACCTGGCGCTGTTCCTCGCCGGCCCGAACCCCGCGCTGCGCGACGACCAGCCCTATTCCGCGGCCCAGCATGCGCGGGTGGTTCGCGAGTACGGCGATCCGGCGCGCATGGATCACTACGTCACGCTGTTCATCGACAGCATCACCGTCGCCGGTCGCCTCTGCTTCCAGTGGTGCCGCGGCCAGCCCGAGGCCTTCGCGGAGCGCACCGGCAAGCCTGACGTGCGCGGCGCCTACGGCCTCCATGGGCGCGAGATGATCGCATGGCTCACGCATCTGCAGCACGCCCGCGGCCGCAACGTGATCTTCGTCGGGATCCTCGACGAGAAGCTCGACGACTTCAATCGCCGCGTGTTCAGCCTGCAGATCGAGGGCAGCAAGACCAGCCTCGAACTGCCGGGCATCGTCGATGAAGTGCTTACGCTGGCAGAGATCAAGGACCAGGGCGGGCAGCCGTTCCGAGCGCTGGTCTGCCACACGCTGAACCCCTGGGGCTATCCGGCGAAGGACCGCAGTGGCCGGCTCGACCTGCTGGAGCCACCGGATCTCGGACGCATCTTCGCCAAGATCCGCAGAACGGAAGCGCCCATTGCGGCGGCGCCCGCGCTGACGGCCCCGCTCATCACTGCCGCCACCGACACCCCCACCACCTGACCGGAGGAGAAGCACCATGGCTTCTTGGAACGACTACAACGACGCCCAGTCGAACCCGAACCTGATCCCCAAGGGGACGCTGGCGAAGGTTCGCCTCACCATCCGGCCCGGCGGCTTCGACGATCCGAGCCAGGGCTGGACCGGCGGCTACGCCACACGCGGCAGCACCGGCGCCGTCTATCTCAACGGCGAGTTCACCGTGCTGGAGGGCCCCTACGCCAAGCGGAAAATCTTCACGCTGATCGGCCTCTACAGCCCGAAGGGTCCGGAATGGGCGGGGATGGGCCGCAGCTTCCTGCGCGGAATGCTGAACTCCGCGCGCGGCATTTCCGACAAGGATGTCTCGCCCCAGGCGCAGGCGGCGCGCCGCATCGGCGGCTTCGCGGACCTGGAGGGGCTGGAGTTTGTCGCGAAGATCGAGCACGGCACCGACGCCGGCGGCGAGACCAAAAACGAAGTCCGTATGGCGGTGACGCCGGACCATCGAGACTACGCGCAGGCGATGGGGCGCACCACCGCCCCGGCAGGGTATGCGGCGCCTGCCTATGCCCCGCCGTCCCAGGGCTATGCCCCGCCCGTGCATACGCCCCCGCCCGCCGCGCCGGCCATGCAGCAGGGCGCCTTCCCGGTCGCGGCGCAGCAGCCCGCCAGCGCCGATCCGCGCCCCGCCTGGGCGCGCTGAGGGAGGGCCGAACGAGCATGATGCTCCGCCCCCGCCAGAAGCTCTTCGTCGAGCGCAGCCTTCGTGCGCTTGGCGAGCACGGCAACACCCTCGGCGTCGCCCCGACCGGTGCTGGCAAGACCATCATGCTGTCGGCGGCGGTGGGCGAGCATGTCGGCGGCAGCGGCGCGAAGGCCGCGGTCCTCGCGCATCGGGATGAACTGACGGCGCAGAACCTGGCGAAGTTCCGCCGCGTGAATCCCGGCATCTCCACCTCGGTGGTGGATGCCCGCCAGAAGTCGTGGGGCGGCCAGGTCACCTTCGCCATGGTGCCCACGCTGACGCGCCAGGCGAACCTGGAGGCGATGCCGGCGCTGGACCTGCTGGTGATCGACGAGGCGCACCACGCCGTC
This sequence comes from Sediminicoccus rosea, assembly GCF_033547095.1. NCBI lineage: Bacteria > Pseudomonadati > Pseudomonadota > Alphaproteobacteria > Acetobacterales > Roseomonadaceae > Sediminicoccus > Sediminicoccus rosea. The sequence continues at coordinate 3,330,177 of NZ_CP137852.1, forward strand.
GCCGACAGCTATCGCCGCATCATCGATCGCGCCCGCGATCGCAACCCGGACTGCCGCATCTACGGTGTCACCGCCACGCCGAACCGCGGCGACAAGATCGGGCTGCGCCAGGTGTTCTCGAACGTCGCGGATCAGATCCGGCTCGGTGAGCTGATCGCCTCCGGCCACCTGGTGCCGCCGCGCACCTTCATCATCGATGTCGGCGTACAGGATGAGCTCCGGGCCGTGCGCCGCAGCGGCGATGATTTCGACATGGGCGAGGTCGCCCGCGTGATGGACACGGTGCCGGTCACCGATGCCGTGGTGAAGCACTGGCAGGAGAAGGCGGGCGGCCGCCAGACCGTGGCGTTCTGCTCAACCGTCGCCCATGCCGAGCACGTCGCCGCCGCCTTCAACGCGGCCGGCGTCCCCACCGTCATGGTGACCGGCGACATGCCGGACGGCGAGCGGCGCTCCGTCCTGGCCGCCTATGCCCGGGGCGAGGCGCGCATCGTCGTGAATGTCGCGGTGCTGACGGAGGGCTGGGACCACCCGCCCACCTCCTGCGTTGTGCTGCTGCGGCCCAGCTCCTTCAAGTGCACCATGATCCAGATGGTCGGCCGCGGGCTGCGCACCGTGGATCCGGTCGAGCATCCCGGCATCGTCAAGCGCGACTGCATCGTGCTCGACTTCGGCACCTCCTCGCAGATCCATGGCTGCCTGGAGCAGGATGTCGATCTCGACAGCCAGCCCGGCGAGGGCGAGCCGCCCACCAAGACCTGCCCTGCCTGCGAGGCCGAGGTGCCGATCGCAGTGATGGAGTGCCCGATCTGCGGCCACGCCTTCGAGCCCCGCGGGCGCGAGACGGCGCCGCTCACCGACTTCATCATGACGGAGATCGATCTGCTCCGTCGCTCCGCCTTCCAGTGGTGCGACCTGTTCGGCGACGACGCCGCGCTGCTGGCAAATGGGTTCAACGGCTGGGCGGGTATCTTCTTCCTGAACGGGGCCTGGCACGCAGTCGGCGGCGCCAAGGAGGAGCGGCCGCGCCTGCTCTCCATCGGGGAGCGGCTGGTGGCGCTGGCCGCGGCGGATGACTGGCTGAACACCTACGAGACGGACGAGAGCGCCCACAAGAGCCGGCGCTGGCTGCGCGAGCCGCCGACAGAGCGCCAGCTGGTCCACCTGCCGCCGGCAGTACGGGCCGATCTCAGCATGACGCGTTACCAGGCCTCGGCGCTGCTGACCTTCAAGTTCAACCGCCAGGCCATCCAGCATCTCGTGCGGAGCGCCCAGCCCGCGGCGCTGGGGCAGGCCGCATGATCTATGGCCCGCTCCCTGGAACCGCCCTGCGCCGTCTGCTCCCGCCCGGCGCGTGGCTTTGGCTGGTTCGACCCGGTGCCGCGGAAGAAGCCGCGGCCCTCGGTCTCCTTTTGCTGCATCGCCTGCCAGGGCTTCTGGTCGCGCTTGGCGGGGAGGTCGTCCGCCATGGTTGACCTCACTGAGCAGGAGAAGGCCGCGATGCGCGCCGCCATGCGCCGCGTGGCGGAGACGATGGCCGAGATCGGCTGGGGCACCCGCTTCCAGGAGCTGAGCGAGGCGCAGGTGCTCACCCTGATCGAGGTCGCCGTCGGCGGCTTCCAGGAGGCGATGCAGGCGATCGCCCGGCATGACGCGGCGGCGGAGGTGCCCTTCTGATGCTCGACTTCAACAGCCGCAGCCAGACCTCAACGCATGTGAATGCCGCCATCGACGCGGCGCTGGTCGCCTCCAATCAGGCAGCGCTGCCGCGCAGCTACCTGGGTGGGTCGCGCCTCGGTCATGCCTGCGAGCGGGCGCTGCAATTCGAGTTCGTGAAGGCCCCGAAGGACGAAGGCGCCGACTTCGACGGACGGCTGCTGCGCATCTTCGGGATCGGCAACGCGCTGGAGGACGTGGCCGTCGCTTGGCTGCGCGCCGCCGGCTTCGATCTCTACACCCGCCGTGGGGGTGACGAGCATGGCGAGCAGTTTGGCTTCTCGGTAGCGGGCGGTCGCATCCGCGGCCATGTCGATGGCGTCTTCGCCGGCGGCCCGACCATCCCCGGCATGGCGTTCCCGGCGCTGTGGGAATGCAAGACCATGAATGCCAAGGCCTGGCGCGAGACGTCCAGTAAGGGCGTCGGCGTGGCCAAGCCGATCTATGCGGCGCAGATTGCGGTCTACCAGGCATACATGGACGCCAGCGTCCCAGGCGTGGCGGACAACCCGGCGCTGTTCACCGCCATCAACAAGGACACGGCGGAGCTGCATCATGAGCTACTGCCGTTCAACGCGGAGCTGGCGCAGCGCATGTCGGACCGGGCGGTGCGCATCCTGGCCGCGACGGATGCTGGCGAATTGCTGCCCCGCGTTGCCGCCAAGGCCGATCACTTCGAGTGTCGCTTCTGCCCCTGGGCCAAGCGGTGCTGGGCGCTGCCTGTATGACGGCATGGGGCGACTTCAACGATGCCGCGCCGCTGCCGGATGACTGCGTGAGCGAACTTCCCGCCGCTGGGCAGATCGCCCTCGATCGACTTCCCGGTGCAGGGCAGCCGATGCCGGCGGCCGCTGGGCCCATGGCCCCGGACGTCGCGCAGATCGCTATCTTCCTCGATGTGGTGTTCGGCTATTGCGACGGGCTGATCCCCGTCCGCAGCTTTGTCGACCAGGGCCAGGGCCTCGACACCAAGCCGCACAACATCTGGGTCCCGGCCGACCGGCACGCCGCCGCATCCCTCAGCGCCTATGCCACCTGGGCCGCGCGCGAGGGCAGCGCCGTCTATGTCATCCCCGGCACCGTCGCCGAGCAGGGCCAGGCCCGCGCCGAGCATGTGCTGCAGATGCAGACCGTGGTGGTCGATCTCGACGCCGGCGACATCGCCGCCAAGCTGGGCCACCTCATCCAACATCTCGGCGCACCCACCCTGCTGGTCGAGAGCGGCGGCCGCACCACGGAGGGCGCCGCCAAGCTGCATGCCTGGTGGCGGCTGTCCGAGCCGGCCGAGGGTGAAGATCTGGCACGCCTCTGCGTGCTGCGCGGTGAGATCGCGGAGAAGGTCGGTGGCGACCTGCACTTCCGATCCGCTCACCAGCCGATCCGCGTGCCTGGCACCGTCCACCAGAAGCATGGCGTGCAGCGGCGCGTCACCATTCGCGAGCACCGGCCCAGGGTCGAGGTGGAGCTCGCCGACTTCGCCGCAGCGGTCGCGGCCATGCCCACTATGCCGGGCCTGGCGGCGCCCACCGCCGCCCCTGGCGCCACCCGCCCCAGACTCGATTCCGTCCTGACTACGCCGGTGCGCGAGGGCAGTCAGGACGCCTGGACCCGCTTCCAGGGCGCCAGCGCTGCCATCGGCCACTTCGTCCGCATGGTCCATGAGGGCCGCATGACCGGCGACGACGGCTGGGAGGCCATCTGCCAATACAACGCCGCCTGCCTCCGCCCGGCCTGGCCTCTGGACCGCCTCAAGGTCGAGGCGGACAGCATCTGGGCACTGCACGTCGACCGCAACGGGCCGCCGTTGCTTCGCGCCACTGCGCCGCCGTCCAGCGCCATCCCCGCGCACACGCTCGGCGCGCTGCTCGACGACACCTCGCCGATGCCCGACGACCTCATCGGGCCACGCCTGCTGACCCCGGGTGGGATGCTGGTGCTCGGCGGCGCGCCGAAGGTCGGCAAATCCGACTTCCTGATCAGCCTGCTGGTCCACGCCGCCGCCGGCGCACCGTTCCTGCGATTCACCGCACCGCGCCCGCTGCGGGTTTTCTATCTGCAGGCCGAGATCCAATACCACTACCTGCGCGAACGCCTGCAGCAGCTCCGGCTCGATCCCGCGGTCGTCGCTCGCGCTCGCAACACCCTCGTTGTTACCCCCAAGCTCCGTATGCTGCTGGACGAACAGGGAGTGCCCCTCGTCGCGGCTTCCATCCGCGCTGCTTTCCCCGATGCGCCGCCAGACATCATCTGCATCGACCCCATCCGCAACCTCTTCGATGGTGGGCCCGCGGGCGAAGGGGAGAACGACAACAGCGCGATGATGTTCTTCCTGCAGAGCCGCGTGGAGGCGCTGCGGGACGAGGTCGCCCCGGAAGGCGGCATCATCCTCGCCCACCATACGAAGAAGCTCAGCAAGCAGCAGGTGAAGGATGATCCCTTCCTGGCGCTGTCCGGCGCCAGCGCGCTGCGCGGCTACTACACCTCGGGCGCCATCCTGTTCCGCCCCGACGAGGAGCAGACCGAGCGCGAGCTTCATGTCGAGCTCCGCAACGGGCCCGGCCTCGAGCTGATGCTGGTCGACAAACGTGGTGGCGCCTGGGTGGAGCTCGATCGCACGGGCCAGCGCCTGGTGCGGAAAGACATCGGCGGCAAGCTCGATGCCGAGCGCAGCCGGCGCCACGACGTCATCCTGCAAATCATCGCCAACGAGGCTCGCGAGGGGAAGGTCTTCACCGGTAGCGCCTTCGCCGCACAATTCGAGAACACCCACGGCCTGGGGGGTGACGACACCATCGCGCGCCGCATCAACGTCCTCGCGAACAAGGGCTACATCAAGTTCCTGCGTGACGCGCCCGAGTTCGGCATCCCGGTCAGCAAATCCACCAAGGGCTACCTCCTGGTGCAGGACATGCTCTTCGGGACGGATCGCGAGACGGTCGATCCTGAGACCGGCGAGATCACGCGCACCCTCGTTCCGCTGCTGCCGACGCACTTCCAATCGGAGACCAACAACGCAGTTTTGCCCGTCGAGAATCCGGAAATCTGGGTGCTGAACGACCCGGAGGCCCAGGCATGAAACGCCACTTTGATACGATGTCGCACTGTGCGGAACTTGCTGCGGAACTTCCATGTTCCGCAAGTTCCGCAAGATTGCGGAACTTGCCTGCGGAACTCGAATCCTCCAGCGATATCAGTGGGTTGAACAAGTTCCGCAAGTTCCGCAGCGAGGCTTTGCGGAACTTGCTTGCGGAACTTCAAAATATCTCCCGTATTCAATGGGTTAGGCAAGTTCCGCAAGTTCCGCAAAATGCTACCCCCCTACGGGGGGTGTGCGTGCGCGTCCAAAAGACGCGCGCACACCACACCCCGGGGCGCCTGGTTCGGGTTCGGGGACCACCCACCACCAGGGTCATTCCACCCAAGCCGGGCAGCGACGACGAGCTCCGCCAAGAACCGCGCCGTCGCCGCCCTCACCAGGATCATCCCCTCTCGGAGACCACCATGGATTTCGCGACTCTCACCATGCCCGCCCCTGACGCAAGCACCGTCCTGCCCGATCCCAATCTCTACCGGCCGCGCAAGCCCGGCATCCTGGCCCTCGATCTCGGCACCACCACCGGCTGGGCCCTGCGCTTCGGGGACGGCGGGACCACCTCCGGCACCATGACCTTTAAGCCCGGTCGCTTCGAGGGCGGCGGGATGCGTTTCCTGCGCTTCCGCGGATGGCTCGCCGAAATTGCCGCCCTGTCCGGCGGCGTGACGCGGATCGTGTTCGAGGAAGTCCGCGCCCATGCCGGCACCGACGCGGCGCACATCTACGGCGGCTTCCTCGGCATGCTGACCGCCTGGTGCGAGGAGCACGAGGTGCCCTACGAGGGCGTTTCGGTCGGCACGATCAAGCGCTACGCGACCGGCAAGGGCAACGCTGACAAGGCGAAGATGGTCGCCGCCATCCAGGCTCGCGGCTTCGCGCCGGCCGACGACAACGAGGCGGATGCCATCGCCCTTCTGCTTTGGGCCACCGACCCGACGGGAGGCCGCGCATGAGCATGCACGGCGCACCACTGCCGCCCCGGTCCTGCCTCGACCGCGGCACGCGCAGCCCGACCAACGACAGCGAGGTGAACGCCATGCGTGCGGCTGCCTGGCATCGGCACGGCGTGGCCGCGCTGCCTGTCGCCGACATCACGGACGACTGGCTCCGTCAGGCCATCACCAATGAAGCCAACCGGCGCTGGGGGCGTCGCAACGGGGAGAACCACCATGGCCGGTAAGCGCAAGCCCAAGGTGGCGAAGCCGAAGGACGACGATCTCGCGAAGCCGTCGAAGTGGCGGTTGCAGCATGGTGGCTTCTCGGAGCCGATCCGCGAGGCCGATCCGGAAACGGGCTCACCCGTCGCGCATCGTCGTGCCGTCGACACGCTCGGGCTGATGCTGGCGCACGGCAGCATCACGCCGCAGATGCACGAAGCGGGTGAGATCTTCCGCGGGCTGTTCCGCGCCGCCTGCTTCGACAGCATGTCGACGTCGCAGATCATGCGCATCCCAGGCACGCGCGTCGACACGCTCTCGACGATGCAGGTGGAGGCACGGCGCCGCGTCGCTGCGGCGCTCGATGCTCTGGGGGGGCAGGACAGCCCCTGCGGCTCCTGCGCGTGGTTTGTCGTCGGCCTGGAGTTCTCGGTCCGCGAGTGGTCGATGCGGCAGGGCTGGGCCGGACGGACGGTGCACGGCCCAGTGGGACAGGGCATCCTGGTCGGGTCCCTTGGCATTCTCGCCGTACACTTTGGGCTGATGCCACGAGCGAGGGCGGCGTGACGCGGGACGATCGGGGCGGTCATCATCGCCCCGATCACGCTGTTACAATTCGCCCCGTAGCGGCTCCGAAATCGATAAGGCTAGAAGCAAGACACGTAGAGAAGGTGCGAGAGCACCGCGGCTCCCGAGCCACTCGCCAGCTGATCAGCCACTGTGGCTCTCAAGCCGCAGGGTCCTTCCTGGCCCCGCTGTATGCGGGGGGCGGAAGCGCGCAACATTCCTAGCGCCAGGCCATTTTTCCAGGTTGCCACGGCGCCGCGTTGCCAGCCTCCCCAGGCGGCAATTCTCACCACCACCATCGATTCCAGCAGGTGCGCATGCCCCAGGCCCCATGGTCTGCGAGCGCCGTTGAGGCGCGCGCGGTCGCCTCGCTGCTGCCCTATGCCGGCAATGCGCGCACGCATTCCGCCGAACAGGTAGCGCAGATCGCGGCCAGCATTCTGGAATTCGGCTTCGTGGCGCCGGTGCTCGTCGACGAGCGCGGCGAGGTCATCGCCGGCCATGGCCGGCTGCAGGCCGCCAAATCCCTGGGCCTGGAGACCGTTCCCACCATCACTCGCGCCGGCCTGACCGAGGCGCAGAAGGCCGCGTACCGCCTGGCGGACAATCGCATCGCCCTGAACGCGGGGTGGGACGAAGCGCTGCTGGCGGCGGAGGTCGCCAAGCTGCAGGAGATGGGCGGTCTCGATCTGGCGCTGACTGGCTTCGATGCCGGCGAGCTTGATCGCCTGCTGGCCGGCATGGAGCCGGTGGCAACGGACCCTGGCAACGGGCCGCTTGCCAGCCCGGCTGTTGCCAGCGGCGAGCCCCCTGGCAACGAGGCGCCGGCAGACGATCCCGCGGACGCCGAACCGGAGCCGCCCCGCCAGGCCGTCACCCGCCCCGGCGATCTCTGGCTGCTGGGCGACCACCGCCTGCTCTGCGGCGACAGCACCGACGCCGCCTCGGTGGCGCGCGTGATGGGCGAGGACCGTGCCGCGCTGCTGTTCACCAGCCCGCCCTATGGGAACCAACGCGACTACACCACCGGCGGCGGCACCGATTGGGATGCCCTGATGCAGGGCGTGTTCCAGCATCTCGACGTGGCCATGCGGCCGGACGGCCAGGTGCTGGTGAACCTCGGGCTGATCCATCGCGACAATGAATGGCAGCCCTATTGGGCCGGCTGGCTCGACTGGATGCGCGCCCGCGGCTGGCGGCGCTTCGGGCTCTACACCTGGGACCAGGGGCCGGGCCTGCCGGGTGATTGGAACGGCCGCCTCGCACCCGCCTTCGAGTTCGTCTTCCACTTCAACCGTCAGGCCCGCCAGGCGAACAAGATCGTCCCCTGCAAATGGGCCGGCACACCGAACAAGGGCAGCGGGCTGCGCGCCGCCGACGGCACCATCTCGGAGTACCAGCATGCCGGCCTGCCGGTGCAGGACTTCCGGATCCCCGACAACGTGCTGCGCCTGACCCGCCACAAGGGCCGCGGCATCGAGACGGAGCACCCCGCGGTGTTCCCGGTCGTGCTGCCGGAATTCCTGATGCGCACCTACACCGACGAGGGCGAGGTCGTGTTCGAACCGTTCGGCGGCTCCGGCACCACTATCCTGGCCGGCCAGCGCACCTGCCGCCGCGTGTGCGCCATCGAGCTGGCGTCCGCCTATGTCGACTTGGCGATCGCCCGCTGGCGGATGCTGCACCCCGACCTGCCGGTGACGCTGGCAGATGATGGCCGCGATTACGAGGCTGTCGCCGCGGCCCGCATGGAGGCCACCGCCGATGCGGCCTGACCTTCAGATGGAGATGATGCCGGTGGCATCGCTCGCGGCCTATGCCGCCAATGCGCGCATGCACCCCACCGAGCAGGTGGCGCAGCTGGCGGCGTCCATAGCCGAGTTCGGCTTCAACGTGCCGGTGCTGGTGGACGATGCCGGCGTCCTGATCGCGGGCCATGGTCGCGTCCTAGCGGCCAAGGCTCTCGGGCTCAACGCGGTGCCCGCCATCCGGCTCGGCCATCTGTCCGAGGCCCAGGCGCGGGCCTTCCGGCTGGCAGACAACCAGCTGGCGCTGAATTCAACCTGGGACGAGAGCCTGCTTGCCGCCGAACTGCGGGAACTGCGGGCGGAAGAATTCGATCTAGGCGTGATTGGCTTTGACGAGGCGGCACTGGATCGTTTGCTGGCCGATGCAACAGGCGACGAGACGGGCGGCGGCAGCGGCGATCCCGATGCGCCGGCGCCCGAGCCACCGGTCGTGCCGGTCACCCGTCCAGGCGATCTGTGGCAGCTCGGGCCGCATCGCCTGCTCTGCGGTGATGCCACCTCCGCCGCCAATGTCGCGCGCCTGCTGGATGGCGCGGCCCCGCATCTGATGATCACCGACCCGCCCTATGGCGTGAACTACGATCCAGAATGGCGCAACCAGGCCGGCGTCTCGGCCACCATGCGCACCGGCAAGGTGGCAAATGACGACCGCGCCGACTGGCGCCAGGCCTGGGCGCTGTTCCCTGGCGACGTCGCCTATGTCTGGCACGCCGGCGTGCACAGCCGCACGGTGATCGAGAGCCTCGAGGCGACCGGCTTCGTGATCCGCAGCCAGATCGTCTGGGCCAAGTCGCGCTTTGTTTTGGGCCGAGGCGACTACCACTGGCAGCACGAGCCCTGCCTCTATGCCGTTCGCAAGGGCGCCACCGGTCACTGGCAGGGCGCCCGCGACCAGGCCACGCTCTGGGCCATCAGCAATGGCGGCGACGAGGATGCGGCCACGGTACATGGCACGCAGAAGCCGGTGGAGTGCATGCGCCGCCCCATCATCAACAACAGCGCCGTGGGCGAGACGATCTACGATCCCTTCCTCGGCAGCGGCACCACGCTGATTGCCGCGGAGGCGACAGGCCGCGCCTGCTACGCGGTGGATATCGATCCGCGTTATGTCGATGTGGCCATTCAGCGGTGGCAGCGCATGACCGGAAAGGCAGCTATCCTGGCGGGTGAGGAGCGGGCCTTCAACGATATCGCCGCCGCCCGCGGAGTGCAGACGGCGGCGTGATGAGGCCGGTGGTCTTCGATTGCCGGGAGGGTGTTTCCATTTGGCGCCCTGCCGTTTGGAAACACTCGCCTGGTTGTTACTCGGCGATGCGGTAAATCGTGAAGCTTCCGCGCGCACCCTCCTTGTTCGGGCCGACCTGGCGGATCCGCTCCATCACCTCGACCGCGTGGCCCTTTTTCTTCAGTCCCGCCAGGAAGCCGCGGACCGTGTTGTTGTTCCAGCCTGTGCCCTCGGCAATCTGCGTGACCGTCGCGCCCTCGGGCCGGCGCAGCATGGCCAGCACCTGCTCCTGCTTCGTGCCTTCGCGCGGCTTCCGGGGCGCACCCGGCTCGCGGGCGACGCGGGCGGGCTTGCCAGCGAGCAGGATGCGGAGCGCCGCGACTGGCGCGTCGAGGGCCCCAAGCAGGTCGCCATCATGCGTCCCAAATCGAGCGGCCTGATCGTCCCAGGCGGCGAGCACCGCCGCGGCCGCGTCGCGCAGGCTGGTCCGCGGTGTGGCGGCGCGCGCCGCCAGGGCCTGGTCGAGCAGGCCAATTTCTTCCGTCAGGGGCGCGGCCTGGGCGGGGTCGGCTGCGGGCGCGGGGCTTTCCCCCGGCGTGGCGTCTGGTGCCGCCGTGGGCGCCGTGTGTGCCACCGCGTCGCCGTCGTTCGGGTCGATGCCTATGGCGCGCAGCCCCTCGTCGGTGATGCGCGCCACGATCCAGGTGCCGTCCTCGTCCTGGCGCCAGCCCAGCCCGACGAAGTCCCGCGGGGCGTTGATCTCGGTCAGCAGGTTGTTCTTGATGAGGCTGCGGAACACTGCATTGCGCGCCGCGGCCGGCAGGGTCTTGGGCGCGCGGGCCAGGCCCATCTCGTGCTGGGCTGCGGCGCTCAGGATCACGCGCTGTGTGTCAGAAAGCTGGGTCATCGTGGTGGTCTCCGGTTCCGGGTGCCGGTCATCGGCCCCTACTGCCGGGAGCCCCGCCGGCGTCGCCGGTCGGGGCGGTGCGGGAATGGCCCGCGTCAGGCTTCGTATTCGCCGCGGCGGAAATGCTGGTCCGCGATGTCCTTCAGCTTCGCGGTGGCATCCGAAAGCCAAGCCGCTTCGCCCCAAAGCACCGTCTCGGGGTCTGCGCCGAAGTGGTCCGCGCTGGCCTGGGTGAGTTCCGCGAGGAGGGCATCGAATTCGGCCTTCTTCGTGAGGAAGGCGGCCAGGCTGTTTTCCTGGTTGCGGGCGGCGCGGGCGGTGCGGTCGGTCATCTTGGTCTCCGTCGTGGTGCAGGGCATCCCCTGCGTGTGACGGACCATTCGCGCTGTGCCGCGCACGAGCCAAGCGCATCTCGCGCTCATCGAATTGCTAAGATCGGAGGGGTTCGATCACATCATGATCGCAGCCGCTTCCGATGCGCTGGTGCCCTCGCAGCGCGAGGTGGCGCGCCGGCTGGGCATCTCGCACACCGCGCTGCAGAAGGCCGCCCAGTCCGGCCGCATCGCGCAGGAACCGGGCGGCGGCTGGGACGTCGAGAAGGTCCGCGCGCGGCTGGCTGCGAGCAGCGATCCGGCGCGCAAAACGGCGGCCATGGTGGCGCCTGTACAGCCTTCGCCTTCGCCTTCGCCCTCGCTACCACCGCCCCCGCCGCGGCCGGCCATCGTCGCGCCGCCCCTGCCGGAGCCACTGCCTACACCCTCCACGGGCGGCAGCAGCTTCCACAATGCGCGCACCGCCAACGAGATGCTCAAGGCCCAGGAGCGAAAGCTCCGGCTCGATGAGCGCCGCGGCCAGCTGGTCGAGAAGGCGCGCGCGCTGATGCTGGTGCACCGCCTGGCGAAGGAGGAGCGCGATGCCATTCTCGCCTGGCCAGCCCGTGTCGCCGCGGAACTGGCGGCCGAACTCGGCGTCGACGCGCATCGGCTGCAGACACTGATGGACGCCCGACTGCGCCAGCACCTGGCAGAACGCAATGATGTCCGCGTGGCGGTCGCATGATCAGCGGCGAGCAGATTGTCGCTGAGCTCGGCAACTTCGACGGCGCCGCCGAGATCCTCCAGGCCTGGCGCGACGGCATGGCGCCCGAGCCCGCCCTGCTGGTCTCGGACTGGGCCGACAAGCACCGCATGCTCGGCTCTCGCGGCAGCGCCGAGCCAGGGCCGTGGCGGACCGCGCGCACGCCCTATTTGCGCGACGTGATGGATGCCCTCTCGCCCGCTCACCCGGCGCGGCGGGTCGTGTTCATGAAGGGGGCGCAGGTCGGCGGCACCGAGTGCGGCAATAACTGGATTGGCTATGTCATCCATCACGCGCCCGGCCCCATGCTGGCGGTGCAACCCACCACCGAACTGGCCAAGCGCTTCTCCGACCAGCGCATCGACCCGCTGGTGGAGGAGACGCCCGCCATCCGGCAGCGGGTCGCGCCCGCGCGCTCGCGGGACAGTGGCAATCGTCAGCTCAGCAAGGAGTTCCCCGGCGGCCAGCTGGTGATGACGGGCGCCAACAGCGCGGTGGGCCTGCGCTCCATGTCGGCGCGCTTCCTGTTTCTGGACGAGGTGGACGCCTATCCCGGCGATGTCGAGGGCGAAGGCGATCCAGTCGCGCTGGCCGAGGCCCGCGCCCGCACCTTCGGCTGGCGGCGCAAGACGCTGCTGGTTTCCACGCCCACCATCTCGGGCCTGTCGCGCATCGAGCGGGAATACCTCGCCTCCGACCAGCGGCGGTTCTTCCTGCCGTGCCCGCATTGCGCCGCGATGCAGTGGCTGCGCTTTGAGCGGTTAGTCTGGGAGAAGGGCGAACCGGACAGCGCCCGCTATCTCTGCGAGGCCTGCGACGGCGCCATCGGCGAGCAGCATAAGACCACCATGCTGGCCGGCGGCGAATGGCGGCCCACCGCCATCCCGCAGGATCCGCACGCAATCGGCTTTCACATCTCGGCGCTCTACTCGCCGGTCGGCTGGTTCTCCTGGTCGCAGGCGGTGCGCGATTGGGAGGCCGCGCAGGGCGACGATCGCGCCATCAAGACATTTCGGAACACCGTCCTGGGCGAGACCTGGCAGGAGAGCGGCGAGGCACCGGACTGGCAGCGCCTCTACGATCGGCGGGAGGAATGGGCGCCGGGCACCGTCGCGGCCGAGGGGCTGCTGCTGACGGCTGGCGTCGACGTCCAGCGCGACCGCCTCGAGGCCAGCATCTGGGCCTGGGCGCAGGATCGCCAATCCTGGCTGATCGAGCACCGCATCCTGGTGGGCAATCCCTTCGAGGCGGCGGTCTGGGACGAGCTGCGCGGCCTGCTGGGCGAGACCTGGCGGCATGCTTCCGGCCACCGGCTCGGCCTCGCCATGACGGCGATCGACAGCGGCGACGGCATGACCACAGCGGAGGTCTATGCGTTCGTGCGCCGCGCCGGCGCCGGTCGGGCCATTGCCGTGAAGGGTCAGGACGGGTTGCGGGCGGCGATCGGCCAGCCCTCGGCCACCGAGGTGCGGCGAAACGGCCGCAAGCTGGGCGGGCTGAAACTCTGGCCGGTCGGCTCGTCCTTTCTGAAGGGTGAGACTTACGGTTGGCTGAAGCTGGAGCGGCCGACCGCGGAGAGCGGCGATCCGTTCCCGCCAGGCTTTGTCCACCTGCCGCTGCATGCGGCCGGCGAGGAATTCTGCCGCCAGCTGACCGCCGAGCAGTTCGTCGCCCGCGCCGGCCGCAACGGCTTTCGCCGGCTCGAGTGGGTCAAAACCAGGGAACGGAACGAGGCGCTGGACTGCCGGGTCTATGCGCGTGCTGCCGCGGCGGCCCTCGGCATGGACGGCTGGGGTGACGGACGTTGGGCGCGGATGGCGGATTCGCTGTCGCTGCCGGCAGGCGAGATTCCCACCGGCGGGAATGTCGCTCCTCCATCGCCGCCGCAGGTCGCGAATAACACCCAACGCCCACGCGGCTGGCTCGCGCCCCGCAACGGCTGGCTTCGCTGAGGGAGGACGTGATGAACCCAACCGTCCTCTCCTGGGCGCTGGCGCAGCCCACCGGCACCCGCGCCGCCGTGCTGGCCGCGGCCTTCACCGGCGGCACCACCCGCGTGACCTTCGACGGCCGCACGGTCGAGTACCGCTCGCTGGATGAACTGGGCCGCGCGCTGTCGGTGCTGCACGCCGCCGAGAACACCGCCGCGCGCCGCCCCAGCGTCACCTTCGCCAGCTTCTCGCGCGAGGGCAGCGGGTGATGGGCCGCCTCAGGGATGCCTGGCACGCGCTGCGCGGCTATGCCGCCGCGCAGGACAGCCGCGCCTCCAGCTGGGCGGCCTCTGGCAGCAGCGCCACGGCCGAGGTTGGCGCCACCGCACCCACGGTGGCGCGCCGCGCCCGCGATGCGGTGCGTAACGATCCCTACGCCGCCCGCATCGTCGATCTCTGGACCGGCAATGCCGTCGGCGCAGGCATCACCACCCGCTGGCCGGACAAGCCCCACGCCGAGGCCTGGCGCCGCTGGTCCGACAGCACCGCCTGCGACGCCGAGGGCCGCCTCGACCTTTACGGCCTCCAAGCGCTGGTCATGCGCGCCGTCGTGGAGAGCGGCGAATGCTTCGTGCGCCTGCTGCCCGCCGACATCACGCCGGCGAACCCGATCGGCCTGCGGCTGCAGGTGCTGGAAAGCGACCATCTCGACACAGCGCGGCAGGGCGTCATCGAGGGCGTCCCCACCCTGCAGGGCATCGGCCTCGGTGAGGCCGGTGAGCCGGTCGGCTATTGGCTGCACCGCGTCCATCCCGGCGCATCCTGGGTGCTGCCGGGCGGTGCGACCTGGCTGAGCAGCCAGCGCGTGCCCGCCCGTGACGTGCTGCACATCTATCGCAAGCGTCGGCCCGGCCAGCTGCGCGACGTCTCCTGGCTGGCGCCGGTGCTGACCCGGCTGCGCGACCTTGGGGACTATGAAGCCGCGCTGCTGATGAAGGCCAAGATCGAGGCCTGCCTGGCTGCCGTGGTGTCCGAGGATGGCGACGATGCCATGACCGGTCCGGCCTCCGGTCTGCTGCGCGATGCCCAGGGCCGCACGGTCGAGAGCTTCGAGCCGGGGATGATCCTGTATCGCCGCGGCATGGGATCCGTGGAGGTGGTGAATCCGTCTGGCGGTGGCAGCCATGCCGCCTTCGCCCGCCGCGCCCTGGAAGCCTCCGCCGTCGGAACGGGCCTGACCTACGACCAGGTGGCCGGCGACCTCACCCAGGCGAACTACTCCAGCCTCCGCGCTGGCAAGATCGAGTTCCGCCGCCTCTGCGAGCAGGTGCAGTACGGCATGCTGATCCCGATGCTGGTGCGGCCCATCGCCGATCGCTTCCACGCGCAGGGCGCGCTGCTCGGCCTATGGGGTGCCGATGTGCCAGACGGCCTGTCGCACGTCCCGCCGGCGCACGAGATGATCGACCCGCTCAAGGATACCACCGCGCTGATCGCGCAGGTCCGCGCCGGCTTTGTGCCGCAGCCCGAGGCGGTCGGCGCGTTCGGCTACGACTTCCGCCAGGTAGTCGAGATGATCCGCGAGGCCAATGCCCTGCTCGATGAGGCAGGGCTGTCGCTCGACAGCGATCCGCGCCGGGTCGCGAAGTCGGGCGCTGCCCAGGACGCCGCTCAGCTCGCCGCCATCGAGATCGCCGCCACCGGCGCTGCTTCGCCGCGTGCGGATGCTGGCGCTGCCCCCAATCCAGGAGCATCCCAATGATCGCAGGCGCCTACGACTGGACCGACGACATGCTCAAGATCAAGAGCATGCAGAAGAAGTTCCGCGACAGCTTCAACGGCACCGAGATCAACCCGGCGCGGTGGGAGATCGCGGCCACCGGCGGCGGCATCACCCACACCGTCGCCGACGGCGCGGTGACCATCTCCACCGGCACCACGCTCGACGATGAGCTGACGCTCACCAGCCGCACCACCTTCACCATCCCGCTCCGGGTCATGGTGGCGGTGAATATGAGCCAGCGCATCGTCGGCCAATCCGTCTGGCTCGAGCTCGTCAGCATCGATCCCACCACCGCCCAGCCGGACGGGCGCAGCGCCGCGGCCTGGCGGCTGGACGGCGCCAGCCCGACGCTCGCCAACTACGAGGTGGGGAGCGAGGGCGCGCCCCGCCTCGGCAGCGCCTCGGGCAGCACCATCCCGACCACGGCGCCCGCGGGCTGGTCCGTGCTGGAGATCGAGCCGACCAACGACGAGTGCTACTTCCACGGGCGGCTGCTCGACACCACGGCGGCGCGCTCGAACTCCTATGTCCGCCACCAGCAGATCCCGGAGCCGAATGCGCTCTACCGCTTTCGGATCCGGGTGCGGAACCGGCAGGTCATCAACGGCATCTCGGCGGTGGCCAACAACGGCAGTGGCGCAGTGCGCATCACCCGCGCGGCGCATGGCTTCGCGACGAACGATGTGGTCACGGTGGCGGACGCGTCGGGCGTGCCCGGGGCGAACGGCAGCTTCACCATCACGGTGATCGACGCGAACAGCTTCGATCTGGTGGGCTCGACCTTCACCGGCGCCTATCTGAACACCGGCTGGGCCTCGGTCTCGCGCAACCTCGCGCCGGCCTCGAACACCGACATCAAGGTCCAGTTCGTCACCATCGCGGACTATGCCGAGCTGACGACGGAGATCACGGCCGGCCGCGGCCAGTCCGTCGCGGGCCAGGGGCTGGGCGTGAACGTGCTCAGCACCATCCCGCCGACGGTCACGCCGGTGGGCGGCCAGGCCCGCAACACCAGCGGCGCCGTGCCGGTGCTGGCCGCCACCGGCTACTCGGCCAACCCGATCGCCGTCACGACGGCGCGTGGTGTGGATCTGCTGGCGACGCTGATCGGCGCGCTGGTCACCAAGCCCTACGCCATCCCCGAGGCCGACTGGCAGACCGCGGCCGCGGCGGGCGGGATCATCACTACCACCGACGTGGTGCTCCGGGCGGCGGCTGCGGCCGGCATCCGCAACTACGTGACCTCGATCGACCTCCGCAACGCGCATCCGACGGTGGCGACCGAGGTGGTGATCAAGGATGGGGCGACGGTGATCTGGCGGCAGTTGCTGGCGGCGGCGATGCCGGCGCCGGTCGAGATCACCTTCCCGACGCCGCTGCGCGGCACCGCGGCCACGGCGATGAACGTCGCCTGCATCACCACCGGCGCGCAGGTCTACGTCAACGCGCAGGGCTTCGCCGCGCCGTAAGGCGCCGCCCCAGGAGCATCCCATGACAGAGCCGATCGACCCGGGCGGGGGCTCCCCCGCGCCGGAGGCCACGCCATTGCCCGATCGACTGCCCATCGCTGGGCAGTCGATCGCCGCCTGCCGCGCCCTGGCCGCGCCCGTTACCGTCAATCGCGCCGCGCGCACCGTCGAGGTGGTGTGGTCCACCGGCGCTCGCGCGCGGAACTTCGTGCCCCCGCTCGGTCCCATCATCGAGGAGCTCGACATGCGGCCGGAGGCGGTGCGCATGGACGCGCTGCGCTCGGGCCGCGCGCCCGTCCTCGACACGCACCGCCGCGCCGGGACGCGGGATGTGCTCGGTCGCGTCACCGCCGCGCGCCTCGAGGCTGGCCGCGGCTACGCCACGCTGCAATTCAGCGGCGCGGACGACGTCGAGCCGGTCTGGCAGCGCGTCGCGGACGGCACGCTGCAGTCCGTCAGCGTCGGCTATCGCGTTCATCGCTACGAGCCCCGGCCCGACGCCACCACCGGCCAGACCATCCACCGCGCGGTGGATTGGGAGCCCTACGAGATCTCGATCGTGCCCGTCCCGGTGGACGCAGCCGCTGTCGTCCGTGGCGAGGGGGATCAGGGCACCCCCGCCACCGCCATCGAACCCGCCCTGACCATCCCCGAGGAACCACCCATGCCCGAAACGACGCCGGCTTCGCCGGATCCCGCGCCGGCGCCGCCCGCGCCGCCCACCATCCCGCCCCAGGAGATCCCCGTGACCACCACCGCCCCGCCCGAGCCCACGCGCGCCGCGCCGCCGGCGCCCGACCTGGACGCCATCCGCGCCGAGGCGGACCGCGCCGCCGTCGAGCGCATCGCCGCCTATGAGCCGGTGCTGGCCGCTGCCCGCGGCCTGGTGACCCCCGACATGCTCGACGCCATGCGCGAGGCCGCCATCCGCGACCGCATCTCGCCCGAGGTGCTGCGTGGCCGCCTGTGGGACGCCTTCGCCCAGAGCGCGCCGCGCCCCTCCCTGCCGGCGCGCCCAGAGACCGGCCCCGGCCAGGACGACCCGGCCAGCCTGCTCGACGCCATGGCCGAGGCGCTCGCCGCCCGCTCCATGCCCGGCTACCAGGCGCCCAGCACGGGCCCCGGCGCCGGCCGCCACGTCGAGTTCATGGGCTGGCGCCCCTCCGACATGATGGGCGAACTGCTCCGCGCCCGCGGCGAGCGCAACATCCCCCGCAACCCGACGGTCCTGGCCGAGCGCGCATTCCACACCACCAGCGACTTCCCGGCCCTGCTCTCGGCCGCGGCCAACAAGATGCTGCTGGCGGCCTATGCGCCGGCGCAGCCGACCTACCGCACGCTGTTCCTCCGCCGCGACTTCCGGGACTTCAAGCCGCACCGCCATCTGCGCGTCGGCGACTTCCCGAACCTCGTGGCGCTCTCCGAGAACGGGGAGATCCAGGCCGGCACCATGTCCGAGAGCCAGGAGCTCGTGTTCCTGCAGACCTTCGCCCGCCGCATCCGCGTGACGCGGCAGATGCTGGTGAATGACGATCTCGGGGCCTTCACGGACTTCGCCAGCATGATCGGCCGGCGCGTCGCCGACTTCGAGAACGCCACGGCCTACGCCCTGGTGAACAGCGCCACCGGTGACGGCCCGACGCTGGTCACCGGCGCCGCACCGGTCTTTGCCACCGGCGCCGCGCGGCTGAACAAGGCCACCGCCGGCACGCTGCTCGACCTGGGCAATCTCGCGCTGGGGCGGGCGGCGGTGATGCGCCAGCGGACGCTTGATGGGCTGCCGATCGCGGTGGGTTCCCAGATGCGCCTGCTGGTCGGGCCGAACCAGGAACTCGCCGCCCGGCAGCTCACCGTCTCGGTGCAGGCGACGCAGACCAGCAACGCCAACGTCTACGCCGGCTTCGTGCAGCCGCTGGTCGAGCCGCTGATCCCGGCGAACCGCTGGTACCTGTTCTCCGATCCCTTCGCGGCGCCCGTCTATGTCTACGGCTACCTCAATGGCGCCGAGGGCCCGCAGGTCACCACCGGCAATGTCCAGGGCGTGGATGGTGTGGAGGTCAGCGTGATCTTCGACTTCGGCGTCGGCGCCATCGATTGGCGCGGCGCCTGGTTCAATCCGGGGCTCTGATCCCGGCTTCCTTCCCACAACCATGACGACACGCGGGGCGCCCCATCGGGCGCCCTTCGTGTTTCTGAGGAGACCTCATCCCCATGCGCAACTACGTCCAGCCCGGCAACAGCCTGGCCATCGCCGTCCCCTATGCGGGCGGCATTCTCTCCGGCCAGGGCGTCCTGGTCGGCGCGCTGTTCGGTGTCGCCGCCGTCGATGGTGCGCAGAACGCCATCATCGAGGCCGCCACCCAGGGCGTCTTCGACATCACGAAGGAACCGGCGCTCGCCATCACCGCCGGCGCCCGCGTCTTCTGGGACAACACCAACCGGCGTATCACCAGCACCGCAGCCGGCAATTTCCAGGTGGGCATCGCCAGCCTGGCGGCACTGGCCGCGGACACCACCGTGCGGGTGTGGCTCAACCGTGTGCCGGCCCTCGGCACGTGAGTATCGATCCCAAGGCCACGCGGGGCTATCGCAACCGCAACCCAGGCAACATCGAGCATGTCCCGGCCAACAAATGGCAGGGGCTGGCCGACCCTCCCTCGGATGGGCGGTTCTGCCGCTTCACCAGCCATGAGTTCGGCATCCGCGCGCTGGCGGCGCTGCTGGTCACCTATCAGGACCGGCATAAGCTGCGCACGCCGCGGGCGATCATCGAGCGTTGGGCGCCCAAGGTGGAGAACGACACCGCCGCATACATCGCGGTGGTGGCGCGGCGGATCGGTGTCGGTCCGGATGATGCGATCGACCTGCATCGGCACGACCACCTGCGCCCGCTGGTGGAGGCCATCATCCACCATGAATGCGCCGGGCTGAGCTATCCGGCCGCGGTGATTGACCGCGCGCTCACCCTGGCCGGTGTACCGCCGGCGCAGCCCGCGACGCTGCGGGAGGTGGCGGCCGTCACCGGCACCGGGCGTGGTGCGATCCTCGTGGGCGCGGCGGGCATCGCCACCGCCGTGGCGCAGGCCGCCCCCGCGATCCAGGCGCTGGGCACGCTGGCGCCGGCCGTCGCCATCGCCGTCATCGTCGCCGCGGTGGTGGGCGTCCTCGCCTGGCGGCTGCGGCGGCCGGCGTGAACGCCTTTGCCGCGGCGATGGACGCGCTGGCCGCGGATCCGAACATCGGTGCGGATGCGAGCTATCGCGTGGGTGGGACCGGGGTTCCGGTCCTGCTCCGCGTGGTCCGCTCGGCACCGGACCGGCTTGGAGATGCCTTCGGCACCAGCGTGATCCAGGCCAGCGACGTCCTGACCGTCGCCATCGCCGTGCTGCCCGCGGTCGAGGCGGACGACACCTTCACCCTCGGTGCCGACACCCTGACCGTTCAGCATGCCGAGCGTGACGCCGCCGGCATCGCCTGGCGCGTCTTCTGCCGCCGATAGGAGCACCGCCATGATCGACCCGGAGCGCATCGGCGGCATCGTTGGCGAGGCATTGCTCGCTGGCGCCCTGGGTGCGCTCGGGGCGATGGCGCGCTTCTCCTCCACCGACCGACCGCTGCTGACCCGCGCCTATCTGCTGCACGCGCTGGCGGGCGGTAGCCTCGGCACCGGCGCCTGGCTCATCGGCCATGCCTTCGAACTCGATGGCTGGTGGCTCTTCGCGGTGGCCTGGCTGGCCGGGACCCTCGGCTATGCGGCGCTGCACGACCTGTTGCTGCGCGTCCTCAGCCGCAAGTTCGGCGGGCGCTGATCCATGCGGCTCGGCGCCAGCATCGTGGGCGATCTGCGCCAGGTGCTGGCGGACGAGGTGCGCGCCGGCGAGCGCGCCGCCATGACCGCGATCCGCGCCGAGACCGAGCAGGTGAAGGCCGAGCTGCGCCGGCAGGTGACCACCGCCTTCTCGGGCAACGCGCGCGGGATCGCCAATGCCTGGCGATCGATGGTCTTCCCGCGGAGCGGGCAGTCGCTGCGGCCGGCGGGGTTGGTTTTCACCAAGGTGCCGAATGTCATCGACGCCTTCGAGCGCGGCGCGCTGATCCGCGCCAAGGGCGGCAGGAAGTTTCTCGCCATTCCGACCGGCTTCAATGCGGCGCGCGGTCGGCGTGGCCGCGGTGAGAAGGGCATGCGCGTGACGCCGGCCCAGATGGTCGCCTCCGGGCAGGCCTTCCTGCGGCCGTTCAAGTCGGGCCGTGGCTTCGTTTGGTGCCTGCCCCTGCGGCAGGGCGAGCAGACCGGGCGGCGGCGGCGCACGCGATTGGTGGCGGGGGGTGTGACCGAGGTCGGCACCGCCAACCGCAAGGGCCGCGAGGCCTGGGCGCGCGGCCTGCTGGAACAGGGGATGGTGCCGATGTTCCTTCTCCTGCCGCAGGTGAAGCTCGCCAAGCGGCTGGATGTGCGCGGTGCCGCCGAGCGGGGCCTGCGCCGCCTGCCAGGGCGGTTTGTCGCGGCATGGGAACGCCAAAGCGGGAGGGCCGCATGACCATGCGCGCGCGCTTCCTCCTGCTGCTCGGGCTCGTCGTTCTGTCCTGGGCCGCCGTGCCCATCGGCCTGGCGCTCACCTGGGTCACGGGCCGCTTCTTCGCATCGATGCTGGGGTGGGCATGAGTGCGCGCGAGACGGCCATCGCCGCGCTGCACAGCCGGTTGGTCGCGTCGCTCGCAGCCCGGAACCCGGCGCCCATCGTGCTGCGTGGCGAGACCATCCCGCAACGCATCCCGGCTGGCGGCCTGGTGGTCGTTCGCGACGGCGAAGCGGTGGAGGAGACGCCCATCCTCTCCCCGCTCGCATGGCAGATCGAGTATCGCGCCGAGGTCGAGATCACCGTCGCCGGCGCCACACCCGCCGCGCGCAATATAATGCTCGACGCGCTGCTGGTGGATGTCGCTGCGGCGATCGCCGCCAATCGCACCCTGGGCGGCGCCGTCGAATGGGCACAGCCCGGCAGCGCGTCCTTCGAGGATGTCGAGTTCGAGGGGGCCGCAGCGGCCCGCGCTGCCGCCATCCCCATCACCCTCTGGTTCACCGTCGCCGGCTCGCCGCTGGCCTGATCCCGCTCCAGGAGAAAGCCCATGCCCCGTGCCATCGGCGCGAATTGTCGCCTGCTCATGCTGCCCGAAACCGTCTACGGCACCGCACCCGGCAGCAACTGGCGGCGCATGCCGTTCCTCTCCTGCGACCTCGGCGCTGAGCAGCCGCTACTGGATGCCGACGTGATCGGCGTCGGCAGCAACCGGGATCCGGCGGCACCCTTCCTCGACACGGTGACGGTCGCCGGCCAGGCGGTCGTGCCGGTCGATCTGATCAACATCGGCCATTGGCTGCGGCTGCTGCTCGGCGCGCCCACCACCACCGGCACGACGAACTTCATCCACACCTTCGGCTCTGGCGCGGCGTCGCTGCCCAGCAACGCGATGGAGATCGGCTATCCGGACGTGCCGTCCTTCGACGTCTGCACGGGCGTGCGCGCAGACACGCTGGAGCTGGACTTCACGCCGACCGGCGCGGCGACGGCGACCTTCGGGCTGCTCGGCCAGGGCTCAGTGCGCACCGGCGCGACGTCAGGCGGCACGCCGACGAGCGCCGCCTACACGGCGTTCAACAAGGCGCAGGGGTCGATCACCCGCAGCGGCTCTGCACTGGCGCAGGTCACCGGCGCGCGGCTCACCTATGCGAACGGCATGGAGGCGGTGCGCACCATCCGCGCCGATCGCCGGGTCGAGGGCGTGGACCCCGGGATCGC
This sequence comes from Sediminicoccus rosea, assembly GCF_033547095.1. Taxonomy (NCBI): domain Bacteria; kingdom Pseudomonadati; phylum Pseudomonadota; class Alphaproteobacteria; order Acetobacterales; family Roseomonadaceae; genus Sediminicoccus; species Sediminicoccus rosea. The sequence goes on from NZ_CP137852.1 coordinate 3,352,709, forward strand.
GCGCTGCACCGGCCAGATCACCGTGCGCTTCGAGAACACGGCGCTGCTCGCGCAGGCGCAGGCTGGTACCTCGGCGGAATTCGCCATGGCCTTCACCATCGACGCCAACCGCAGCCTGACCATCACGCTGCACGAGGTCTACCTGGCGCTGGCCAAGACGCCGATTGAGGGGCCGGCCGGGGTGGAGGCCAGCTTCGACTTCCGCGCCGCGTTCAACGCGACGGCGACGCGGATGATGACCGCGGTGCTGCGGAACCAGCAGGCCGGGACGGAATACGCGTGACGCTCGTGGCGCTGAAATAGCGAGGGTGCAAGCCTTGCCTCCTATCCGGCAACCATCGGCAAGGCTTCTGCACGGATTGTCCGCAGGGGAGAGATATAGGGCGAACGAGCCCACGAACGTGGCTGATTCGTTAGTGCGATCATGTGGACCACCTCGCTACCGCGCTCGGGTTGAACCATGACGCGGGCGAGACGGCGCCAGCCAGATTGCTGCAAGTTGCCCACCAGCATCCGACGAATGGCGTTCGTGGCGATGTCGGCCATCTGCAGGCCCGGTTCATTCTGCGAGGCGGCGAAATTGAGGTCCGCGAGAAGACGGTTGATGTCGAGCACGCTTTTGCGCGTGCGCGGCGAAGGGCGCGCGTGCGCAGCCAGGTAATCTGGCAGGCCTTCGCGGTCGCTCTGGAATGCACGGTCGAATGCCGAGTAGTCACACCAGTCGAGATGCGCCATCGGGTTCTGAAGCGACGAAGACTGAAGGAAGGGTTTGACCAGAAAGCTCCACAGGCTTTCCATTTCGGTTATCGGCTGGCCTTTCGCGTCCAGTGTCCAGGCCAGCGTACCCAGATCATCCGGACGTCGTTGCACGACGTACATCGTCTTCTCGCGAAGAATCGCTTCTAACAGCGCTGAGTATGAGACGAGTTGCACATAGCCTGGCACGCTAAGGCGACTAAGCCTCGAAGCCAAAGCGCGGGCCCCTGCCCAAACGTTGGGATGGTGCTCGGAAGTCAAGTTGGCTGTGATCTTCCGCGCTTGGATTTCTTGATGGTGGCGAATTTCCGATACGCGGTGGAGAGCCAAGTCGATTGCCGTGCATTCCACCAGTCCACCACAGTCAGCGAGGAAACCAAGGAAACGATCGACCTGCGCCTCGTCCAGTAGCCGTCCCTTGACCTCGCCGTTTTCGCTTGCCCAGGCGCTCGAAAGTCTCTTGAACTCAGCCAAAATCTGCGGAGTCTGAAGGCTCGGCAGAAGGACTGCGCCGACGGCAGAAACCGCAGGCTTTTTCGCTTCGCTGGGAACGGTGAAGGAGCCGCTTTCGTCTATAAATATATGCAAGGCTCGCTCCGTCCCTCAGGCAGCGCCTAATAGCTGGGCCATGAGGATGTCGAAATCTGCATTTTACTCGCCGGCCGACAACTTGATGGCGAGTGTCCGCCGGGTCGAAGCTTTCCGGTAAAGTCGAGCATGCAAACCCGCCATCCGGGCGACTTTTCTCGCATGAGCGACAAGCTGTCCAGGCAGGTCTTCTTGGGACGCTAAACGGAATTTCCCCGCGTTTGGCGCCGCGCCTTTGATCTGGGCGCGCCGGGGTGTTGGGCAGGCCCCGGTGTTGACGCTGTGCCTTGTGTTGCGCGCTTCCCTGGCCTGTGCCGACTCAGATCATTCCCCCAGACTCAGCCAAAGCGGAGAACCCAATGCTCACCCTCGACCTCCCGGTCGAGCCGTACTGGCTCGACCTGCCCCGCGGCGTCCGCGTGGAAATCCGCCCCGTCACCACCGCCGTCATGGCCGCCGCCCAGGCCGGCTCCGCCCGCCGCCTTGGCGCGCTGCGGGCCGCGGAGGCGGACCTCGACCCCGACATGGCCCGCGGCTTGGCCTTCGCGTTCCTGGTGAAAGCGTTGGCCCGCCACGCCGTCACCGCCTGGGAGGGCGTCGGCGACGCTGCCGGCAGGCCGCTGCCGCTCTCGCCCGAGGCGGTCGAGCGCCTGATGGACATGGACGAGATGGCTGCCGCCTTCTGGGACCGCGCCACCGGCCCCGTCGCCGCCGTGGCCCTGGAGGGAAACGGCTGAGGGCTCGGGCCGAATGGCATTTCGGCCAGGGCCCTGACTATTGCCGCGGCTGCGCGGCCCTCGATCGCGACTGTGGCCTCGCCTGTCCCTACGCCGCCCACGCGCCGGCCAGCGTCGAGGGCGCCGCAGCCTGGGCCGCCGGCACCACCTGCGCCACGGTGACCATGGCGGGCCTCGATCTCGATATGCCGGCCGCACTCGGCACCGCTCGCGAGATGGGCGCCACCGGCTGGGCGACGGCGGAACTGCTGCTCGCCATGCGCGTGGGCCTCGCCGCTGGCAGCGCCGCGCGGCGCACTGATCCGCCCGGGCCCTGACCACCCGACCAACGCAGGAGGCGTGACCCATGGCGGATAGCACGCGCCGCGTCTCGGTCCGGCTGTCGCTGGACGATGCCGCCCGGGTCAAGCAGGAACTGCGCGAAGTCGGCGAGACCGGCCAGCGCAGCTTGGAACGCATCCAGGGCGGCGCCGATCGCGCCTCCCGCGCGCTCGACCTGCTCGACGTCGCGGTGCGTGGCGTGCAGATCGCAGGCCTCGCCGCGGGCCTGCGCGCCGTGGTGGTGGCCGGCGACGCGCTCACCCAGTCCATGGGCCGGCTCAACACGGCCCTCGGCTCCGTCGAGCGTGCCGGCGAGATCTACGATCGGCTGTACCGCGACAGCCTGCAGACCGGCGTCGCCGTCCGCGAGAGCGTGGACGCCTTCGCCCGCTTTTCGATCGCGGCCCGCGAGATCGGCGCCACCTCCGACCAGGTCGCCACCCTGGTGGGTGGCCTGCAGCGCATCGCCATCGCATCGGGCGCTTCGCAGCAGGAGATCGCCTCCAGCACCCAGCAGCTCGCCCAAGCCCTGGCGTCGGGCACGCTCCAGGGCGACGAGCTCCGCTCCATCCTGGAAGGCCTGCCCACGCTGGCGCAGGCGCTGGCCCGCGAGCTCGGCGTCTCCATCGGCGAGCTGCGCAAGCTCGGCTCCGAGGGCAAGCTCACCGCCGACAAGGTCTTCCCCGCGCTGCTGCGCGCCGTCGAACGGCTGAATGGTGAGTTCGAGCGCGCGCCGCTCTCGGTCGGCCGCGCCTTCGGGCAGCTCACCGCCGCCGCCGACCAGTTCCTCGCCCGGCTCGACCAGGCGATCGGCCTGTCCAACGCGCTGGCGCGTGCGCTGTCCGGCGCCGCCCGCGTGCTGGACGGCGTGCGTCGCGGTTCCGGCCTGCTGCTCCCCTCCGAGCAGGAGGCCGACCGTCGCGCCCAGGCCGAGGCGCTGCGCGCCCAGATCGCCCGTCTCGAGGCCGAGAGTGACGGCCGCGACAGCCTGCGCTCGCAGCCCCGTCGTGGTTCGATCCAGGGCGGCCTGGTCGGGACCGGCCAGCAGCAGGCCGGCGTGGATCGCGCTGCCCGGCTGGAGGAACTGCGCCGCCAGTACGCCGAACTGCAGGATGAGATCACCCGCGGGGAGGCGGCGGCCGGCGAGCGCCAGCGCACCGAGCAGGAGAGCGCCGCTGCCCAGGCCGCAGAGGCGCGTCGCCGCCGCACCGCCGCCGATGCCGAGGAACTCCGCAAGGCGCTCGACGACCGCTTCCGGATCAACAGCGAATATGAGGACCGCGTCCGCCGCCTGCGCGAGGCCGAGGCCGCCGGCGGGATCACCACTGCCGACCGCACGCGCCTCGAAACCCTGGCGCTGCGTGAACGCGACGAGGCGCTGCGCCGCATCGAGGGCACCACCCGCCGTGTGGCCGCAATCCCGCGCCCCGACCGCGAGGCCGAGCGCGAGATCAACGACATCATCCGCGAACGCGAGCGGCTGATCCAGAACAACGAGAACGCCCAGGAGCGGTACACCCGGCGCCTGGAAACCCTCGGCCGGCTGGTGGAGCGCTCCGAGCGCATCGGCCAGCCCATCCCCGACGAGACTGTCTCGCGCGAGGCCAATGCCGCGCTGGAGGAGCTTGAGCGCAGCCAGCAGCGCGTTCAGCAGGCCACGGAGCGCACGAGCAACACGGCGCGCGAGCTGGGCCTGACCTTCTCCTCCGCCTTCGAGGACGCGATCATCAAGGGCGAGAGTTTTTCCAAGGTGCTGCAGGGCATCCTGCAGGACATCGCCCGCATCGTCGTCCGCCGCACCATCACCGAGCCGCTCGGCACGGCGGTGACCTCCAGCCTCAGCGGCTTTGACTTCGGCTCGATCTTCTCGGGGATCGGCTCGGCGCTGGGTGGGCTGTTCCGCGCCGAGGGCGGGCCGGTGGCGGGCGGCCAGCCCTATATCGTCGGCGAACGCGGCCCCGAATGGTTCGTGCCGAACCGCAGCGGCACGGTGCTGCCCAACGGCATGGCGCCAGGTGGCCCGGTGATCAACCAGAGCATCACCATCGACGCGCGCGGCGCCGATGCCGGCGTCGAGGCGCGGCTGCGCGTGCTCTCGGCGCAAATCGTCCGCCAGGCGAGTGCCGCCACGCTCGACGCCATCCGCCGCGGCGGCAGCGCCACCTCCATCGTGCGGGGATAGGGCCATGACGGAATACGCCTGGCCCGCCGTGCTGCGGCCGTCGCGGCTGAGCTTCTACCTGCAGCACAACACGCTGCGCTTTGTCTCCCCCGTCACCCGCGCCACGCAGGTGCTGCGGCGTGAGGGCGCGCGCTGGGTCGCCGAGGCGAGCTTCGAGCCGCTGGGGCGCGTCCAGGCCGGGGTGATGGACGGGCTGCTGGCGGCACTCGCCGGCTCGGCCAACACCGTCCGCATCTGGGACTGGCGGCGCGAATACCGCACCGGCGATCCGCGCAGCCAGGGCGATGTGCCGACCGGGCCCTACAGCTTCTCGGATGCGACCATCTTTACGGATGGGACGGGGCTGGTCGTCGGCTCTGGCAATCCGTCCCTGGCGGCCGGCGCGCCACGCGGGGCGCTGTCCATCGTCACTCAGGGCTGGTGGCCCAGTACCGTGGCGGTCGGCGCCGGCGACTACATCGGGCTTGGCGGGCGGCTCTACATCGCCACCGCTGCGGTCGCCGCCTCCGGGGCTGGGACCGCCACCGTTGCCATCGCACCGCCACTGCGCGCCGCAATGGTGGTGGGCGAGCCGATCATCCTGTCGCTGCCGAGCGTGCCAATGCGGCTGGTGTCCGACGACGAGGCGGCCAACCCGACGCGGCCTGGCCCCTTTGCCGCCGTCACCATCCGCCTCGAGGAAGCCCTCTGATGTTCGGCACCCCACGCCTCAGCAATCAGGCGGCCGCCGCCGCGACCGCGCCGATCGCCACGCCGGTGGTGCTGGTCGAGCTCGACTTCGCCACCGGCCCCTTTCGCGTCTGGACCGGGCTCGGGCCGCTGGACTGGGCCGGGAAGGTGTTCGAGGGCGCCGGCAGCATCGGCGCCATCTCCGATGTGGAGGAGACGGTGGAGCTGCGCGCCGTCCGGCTGACCCTGGCGCTGTCGCCCGTGCCGCAGGAGGTGGTGGATATCGCACTGGCCGAGCGGAGCTATCGCCTGCGGCCGGTGACGCTATGGGGCGCACTGCTCGATGCGCAGGGGGCCTTCGTGGCGGACCCGTTCCCGCTCTGGGCGGGGCTGATGGACACGATGGAGGTGACGGACGGCGCGGAGCCCTCCGTCGCACTGGCCTGCGAGAGCCGGCTGGTGGACCTCGAGCGGGCCGAGGTGCGGCGCTACACCGACGCCGACCAGCAGGCAGAATACCCCGGCGATCGGTTCTTCGAGTTCGTCCCGGCTCTGCAGGAGGCGGAGATCCGGCTGCCGATCCAGTGACCCGGCTGCCCGACTGGCCGGAGCGGCTGGCGGCGCTGATCATCGCGGCTGAGCATCGGCCCTTCGACGCGGCGTGCTGGAACTGCGGGCGCTTCGCCATGGCGGCGGTAGTGGCCTGCACTGGGCAGCGGCCGTCCTGGCAGCACCGCCCGACCCTCGCCGCGATGGCCGACACAGCGGGCTACCCGCGCGTCCCGGTGCCCTTCGCTCGCGCGGGGGACGTGGTGCTGGCCAGCGACCCCGATCGCCTCGGCGTCGTGCTCGACGCCGGCCGCGTCGCCTTCGTCGGGCCCGTGGGGCTGCTGCGCGCGCCGATCACGACCTGCGCCGTGGCGTGGCGCATCGGCTGGTGAGGGACTGATAGACCATGCCCGTCGCCATCCCCTTCATCGCCGCCGCGGCGGGAGCCGCTGCCTCCGCCGTCATTGGCGGCGGCGTTCTGGGCGCCGTGGCGGCCGCCGGCGCCGCCCTGGTGGTTTCCGCCGTGGGTGCCGCGGTCTTCCGCCCCAAGTCGCCCTCCGCCGCCCGCAGCGCCAACGTCACGCCAGGGACCGACACCGGGCCGGGCTCGGGCTTCGATCCGCGCACGCCCGGCGCCGGCCGAACCCAATCCTTCCGCCAGCCCATCACCGAGCACCAGATCGTCTTCGGGCGCTGCCGCACCTCCGGCCCCGTGGTGTTCCTGCATTCCGCCACCGATGATGAGGGCCGCGCCGACGGCTTTCTCCACGTCGTCGTGGTGCTCGCCGCGCATCGCGTGCGCGCCATCGGCGAGGTGTTCCTCAACGGCACCGCCTCCACCGACGCGAAGTTTGCCGGCCTGCTGCGGATCGACCGCGCGCTGGGCGATCCCGGCCAGGCGGCCAATGCCAACCTCGTGGCGGACACCGGCGGCCAATGGACGGCGGCCCATCGCGGCCAGGGCCGGGCCTATCTCGCCGTACGACTCAAGCTGCGGCCCGAGGCCTTTCCCTCCGGCGCGCCCAGCCTCTCCGCCATCGTCGAGGGTGCGGACACCATTCTCGATCCGCGCACCGGCGCCACCGGCTGGTCCGACAATCCGGCGCTGTGCCTGGCCTGGTACCTGACCTCGCCCTTCGGGTGGCGCGCCGCCTGGGCCGACATCGACCTGCCGGCGCTCATGGCCGCGGCCAACATCTGCGACGAGATCATGGGCCGGCGCGATGGCACCGCCGAGCGGCGCTACACCGTGAACGGCGCCGTCACGCTCGGCGAGGGCAAGATCGCCATCACCCGCAAGCTGGTGGCCGCCATGGCGGGCGCCTTGGTGGTTTCGGGCGGGCGCTTCTACATCCATGCCGGGGCGCCCGCGCTGCCGGCGGCGACACTCACCTCCGACGATCTGCGCGGCGACGTCACCATCGTGGGCTCGCGCCCGCGGCGGGATCTCTTCAACGGGGTGCGTGCTGTCTATGTCGAGCCGGCCGCCGCCTGGCAGCCCACCGACGCCCCGCCGCTGCTCGCCAGCAACTACGTCACCGAGGATGGCGGCGAGGCGATCTACCGGGACATGGAATTCCCGCTCACCACCTCGGCAGCGACGGTCCAGCGCCTCATGAAAATCGAACTGGAGCGCAACCGCCGCCAGCGCGAGGTGGCGATGCAGGCCAACCTCTCGGCGCTGCGCCTGCGGCCCTGGGATGGGGTAACGGTGGCTCTCGAACGCCTGACGCCTTTCCCGGCGCGGGTGACGGGCTGGGCGCTGGCGTCCGATGGCGGGGTGAACCTGCAACTGGCCGAGGAGGATCCGGCCGTCTGGGCGTGGAACCCGGCGACGGACGAGCGCGCAACGGGGCAGAACCCGTCCGTCGTGCTGCCGAACCCGGGCGTTATCGCAGCACCCGCCGCCATCCTGGTGGAGACGCCGCTCGGCACGACCTTCACGGCGATCGCGGTCTCGTGGTCCGCAGTGGGCTCGGCCTATCTCGCCGGCTACGAGATCGAGTTCCGGCCTGCCTCGGTGGCGGTCTGGCAGGGCTATGCAGGCGGCTTCGGCGCCACGGCGGTGGCCATCCCCACCGCGGAGCCCACCGCATTCCGGGTGCGGGCGCAGGCGCGCAGCGGAGCAGTGTCGGGCTGGCGCGAGGCGCTGGTGCCGGCAGCGGCCTCGGGTCTGGCCGCAACGGGCATCGCCGGCGGCGTGCGACTGTCGGGCGGCTTTCCCGCAGATGCTGTGCGCCTGCAGGTCTTCGAGGCCAGCAGCGCCAGTCTCACCGCCGCCACCAAGCTGGCCAGCGAGCCGACCGCGCTGCCGTGGGACCGCACCGGCCTCACCACCGTCCAGACCCGCTGGTACTGGCTCCGCAGCGTCTCGGCCGAAGGCAACGTCTCCGCCTTCGCCGGCCCGGTCACCGCCACCGCCCTCTGATCGGAGAACGCCATGCCGGCCCGCATCGATGACCTGCTGGTCCTCAACGCCAACCTCAACAAGAGCGATTTCGCCAAGTATCTGCGCGACCGCGAGGCCGTGCTGCCCAATGACTTCGGCGGGCTCGGCGATGGCGTGGCCGATGATCGCAACGCCATCCAGGCCGCCTTCGATCGCGCCGGCGCGGACCAGAAGTTCGCGATGATCCCGCCCGGCACCTGGAACGTCTCCGGCACCGTGACGCTGCCAGGCGGGGCGCGCGGCCTGATCATGCAGGGCACCATCCGCTACACAGGCACGGCGCCGACCAGCGTCCTCGTGCTCGGCGATGGCGGGACCATCCGCAACGCGGAGAAGCTCTACACCGGGCTAAACGTCATTCGGCAGACGATCTCCGATTGGTCCTCCGAGGCGGACATCGGCATCACCGTGCGCAACGTCGATGCCAGCCAGATCGAGCTGCGCCGCGTCGAGGGTTTCACCATCGGCATGCGCACGCTGGGCGATGGCCGCGGCGTCGAGGACAGCACCTTCACGCTGGGCCGCATCGTCAACAACCGCATCGGGCTCGATATCTGGTGCGCGACGGCCACCGCCTGGAACACTTCGGTCCGCTACTACGGTGGCCACTTCGCCCAGGCGACCGGGGTGAATGCGAGCCAGGATCGCTTCGGCGTGCGGTTCGGCAACGAGGCGGGCGCCTATTCCAACCACAATCGCCACGTCTTCGACGCGCCGAACTTCGAGCTGCGCCAGGCCGGCAGCAACTTCGCCATCCCCTTCCTGAACCAGACCTCGGGCTCCGCCGTCATCGCGCGCAACATGCGCATGGAGGCCTGCTCGCCACTGGCGGCGCGGCACACGGCGGGTGCGCAGGATTGCGAGTATGACATCGCCTGGACCAACACCTACCTGGTCGGCATCGACTACACCGCGACCGCGAACCGCTGCGGCAATGCGGTGATCAACCGGCATCGCGCGCCAGCATCGCGGTTTCAGCGCTTCCTGGCCGGCGTACCGAACACCCGCGCGGCGGCGTTCCGGCAGTCGGCGACGGAGGTCGGGGTGGAGGGGCTGATCACCATCGCCACCTCGACCACCACCGCGACCTTCATGGCGGATTTCTGCTTCAACGGGCTGACGGATGTGACGCCCACGGACCGTGCCGTGACGCTGGCGGCGAACCGTGGGCTCGGGTGGATGCTGGACACCTCGCAGGCGAAGGAATTCGCACTGGCGCATTGGCTGACGAGCGGCGCTTCGGGCGGGCGGTTGTTCGTGCGGGTGTTCGACGGGGCGGGGAATGTCCGCGAGGATATCGCGGGCGATGTGCTGGCCTCGATCACCACCATGCAATGGAACGGCCCGGCCAAGGGGTGGAACGCCGGCGCGCCGATGGACGATGCCAACTTCAATCGCCGGCAGACCATCCGCGTCGGTGCGTCCGTGGCCTATGCCCAGGTGGGCGTGATCGGCTTTGACGGGCCGATCGATTTGCAGTCGCTGCGGCTCTACGGGCTGCCGGAGGCGGCGCCTGCGGTGCTGAACGGCACGCCGCTGTTGACCGGGGCGCTGTTCGGCTCGGGGCGGCGGGAGTTTGCCGCGGAAGTGTCCTGGGATCTGCCGAGCATGGCGCCGGGGGCGACGGCGCTGATCGATGTCACGGTGAACGGCGCGCGGGCCGGCGATCTCGCGCAGGCGTCGCTGGTGTCGTCGACGCGGTTCATCGAGCTCGACGCAGCCGTGTGGTCGAACAACACGGTCAGGGTGATGGCGCGGAACATCTCGGGCGCGACGTTCGACCTGGCTGCGGCAACTCTGTCGGTGGAGGTTACCAAGCGGCGCATGGCATGACCTGACCTGCCGACGATGGATGGGATGCGCGTGCCCAGCCGCAACATCATTCTGGGCACGGACCATACCTCTTGCCCGGCCCCATGACCGCCGGCCTGGTAGCCACCGACGGGTTCGCCGCCATCCCCACCACGGTCCTCGGTCTGCCCCTCGTGCGGCGCCTGCGGCGATCCCCGCGTTTTCGGGTCCGGTTCCCCAGCGATGCGCAACATACGCCAGGGCGGCGCGCGAGGATGAAGCCAGCGGGCCACCGATCCACACGTCGGCAACGGCTGCGGTGGGCAACGCCCCCGCATCGCAGATCGCAGCGCTATGCCTGTGGCGCAAGCAACGCCGGCAACTCGGCAAGGCTGCGGATTTCGTAATCCGGGGCGCCGGGCAGCCGTTCGCGCCGCTGGCCATAGCGATTGCACCACACCACGCGCATGCCGAAGGCTGAGGCGGCATGCGCATCCCACGCGTTGGACGATTGGAAGGCAATCGCCTCCGCCGGCACACCGAGCCGTTCGACCGCGCGTTGATAGACGCGGGGATCGGGCTTGAAGTTGCCGACCTCATCCACCGAAATCGCCGCATCGAAGGCCCCGTCGAGCCCGGCGCTCTCGACTACACTCGCCAGCATGTCTGGCGAACCGTTCGACAGGATGGCTGTTGCAAAGCCCGCCTCGCGCAGCGCGCGGAGCACGCCGGGCACTTCGGGGAAGGTACCGAGCGTGCGGTACAGGTCCATCAGACGCTCGCGCAGTGGCCCTTTCGCCGGCAGGTCAAGTGTCTCCAGCGAGAAGTCCAGGGCGTCGCCCGTGACCTGCCAGAACGGTACGTAGCGCCCCTGCAGCCCGCGCAGCCAGGAATATTGAAGCTGCTTGTCGCGCCAAAGGGCGGTCAATGCACCGGCCTTGTCACCCAGCACATCGGCACAGCCGGCTGCCGCCGTAGCGAAGTCGAAGAGCGTGCCATAAGCATCGAAGACGCAGGCGCGGATACCGGTCAGCATGGCGCGATCAGACCAGCGTGCCGCGGATCGGATAATTCATCTCCTGGATGCGCTTCGCGCCGCGGGCGATGCCGGCAAGGTCGGGACGCGCGAAGGGTGCGTTCGAGATGTCGATCAGTTGCACCTGCCCGGCAGGGTTGATCAGGAACAGGCCAGGCTCCGCGAAGGGCCGGTCGGTCTCCTGCGGCGAGCGTGGATTCGAGACATAAAGCCCCAACGCCTGCATCTGCGCGATGGTCAGCCCGAAGCCGAGCGGAAAGCGCCAGCCGAATTCGGCATGATCGGCCGCGGCCTTGTCCTCCGGGTCGGCGGATACCGCCAAAACCGCGACACCGGCCGCCGCGAACTCCTCGGTGAGCTTATCGAGAGTGCCGAGATAGGGCTTACAAAGCGGGCAGTGCTTGCCGCGGTAGACGACCAGCAGGCGCCAGCCTTCCATCGCGGCGGGAGCGATCTCACCGCCGCCCAGGCGCGGCACGGTGATGGCGGGAAAGGACGCGCCGGCGGCGAGTTTCATGGTCTGGGTCACGATGCGGTCTCCTTGCGGGTGATGGCGTTCAGGCGGCAGCGTAGTTGGACGGGTACATCGCGCGCTTCGCTGCCTCGTCCGCATCCTTCTTGAAGGCGTGGTCCTTGCCCACGGCGCGCGCACGGGCCACCGCAGGTCGTGCATCGATGCCCTGGAACCAGCGCTTGATTTCTGGGAAACCAGCCAGTGGATCGGCTTCGCCCTTCATCACGCGCGATGCGCGGTCGATCCAGCCCCAGGCCGACATGTCGGCGATTGTGTAGCCGCCGCCCACAATGAATTCCCGTCCGCCGAGGTGATCTTCCAGCACCTGGTAGTGCCGCTCCGCCTCGCGCCGGTAGCGGTTGCGCGCATAGTCGAGCCCCTCGGGCGCGGCCCATTGGAAGTGCACGGCCTGGCCGGAGAAGGGACCGAGACCTGAGGCGATGAAGAACAGCCAGGAGAGCAACTCCGGCCGGTCCGCGGGCGTACCGAGGAACTGCCCGGTCTTGTCGCCGAGGTAGAGCAGGATGGCGCTGCTGTCGAAGACGCGCGCCTCGGTCCCGCCCGGCCCTTCCGTATCGACAATGGCCGGCACCTTGCCGTTGGGGTTGATGGCGCGGAAGGCAGCCTCGTGCTGTTCGCCCTTCATCGTGTCCACCGGCACGGTCTCGTAGACGAGGCCGGCCTCTTCCAGGAACAGCGCAATCTTGGCGGGGTTCGGCGTCGGGTGGAAATAGAAGCGGATCATGAGTGCGTCTCCGGCGTCAGGTCTTGGCGATGGTCGCGGCGGTCTGCCCGAACAGCAGGGCTGCCGAAGCGGCGCTGACCGTGGGAGCGGTGTTCACCTCGGCCGCGCGGGCATAGGCGCGCTCGGTCGCGGGGCGCGTCTTGATGGCGGCGAACCAGCGCGCCAGATGCGGGAAATCGTCGAGGCTCTGGCCCTGGCGCGCATGCGGCACGATCCAAGGGTAGCTCGCCATATCGGCGATCGAGTAATCGGCGCCCGCCATGAATGCGCGATCGGCCAGCCGCTTGTTGAGCACGCCATAGAGCCGCCCCGTCTCGTTGACGTAGCGGTTGATGGCATAGGGGATCTTCTCCGGCGCGTATTGGCTGAAGTGATGGTTCTGGCCGGCCATCGGGCCGAGCCCGCCCATCTGCCAGAACAACCATTGCAGTACCTCGGCGCGGCCGCGAACGTCGCTGGCGGGCGGCACGAAGTGGCCGATCTTGTCCGCCAGATACAGCAGGATGGCACCGCTTTCGAACAGTGACACCGGCGCGCCACCATCGGCGGGCGCATGGTCGACGATGGCAGGGATACGGTTGTTCGGCGCGATCGCCAGGAAGTCGGGCTTGAGTTGGTCGCCGGCCGAGATATTCACCGGGACGATGCGGTAGGGCAGGCCCGCTTCCTCCAGGAACATCGTAATCTTGTGGCCGTTCGGCGTGGTCCAGTAGTGCAGGTCGATCATTTGGTTTGCTCCGTGACAGGGGGATCGAGGAGGGCCAGCACCTGGCGAGCGGCGCCTCGCAGCAGGGCCGGTTCCGGCTTGCTGCGCGCCAGCACGCGCAGGCCCATCACGGTGGTCAGCAGCAGCCGCGCGAGGTCGCGCGCGCGCGGTGCCGCGGCAATGCTCCCATTGCGCTGCCCTGCGAGGACGCAGCGGTGGAAGAATCCTTCCAGCTCATCAAGCCGCGCGGCGATGACGGCACCGACCTCCGCATCATGCGGCGCGACTTCCAGCGCGGAATTGACCAGCAGGCAGCCGCGCGGATCGGCGAGCGAACGTGCCACGATCTCATTCAGGAAGGTTTCGATGGCCACGCGCGGTGTCTGCCTCGCTTCCAGGCGCTCGATCCGCTCGCGCATGTTCCGGTCGAGGTAACGGTCGAGACACAACGCGAACAGCGCGTGCTTGCTGCCGAAGGCGTTGTAGATGCTCGCCGGCACAAGCCCCATGGCCTCACCGAGGTCCCGTACCGAGGTCGCGGCGTAGCCCTGCCGCCAGAAGAGGTCGGTGGCAGCGTCGAGGACCTTGGTGTCGTCAAACTCACGGGCGCGCGCCATAGCGAGCGGCACTCCTATTCTGGAGCGGTCGTTCTAGAATATTTCTGATCGCCCGCAAGCGCCGAAATTTCTGCCTAGCCTGCGTAACCTTCCGTCAATTCCCGCCGAACGATCGACCCGCGAACGCGCTGGTGCCGCCAAGGAAAAGGCTGACATGTCGCAGCTGCTTCGCCCCTTCTCGCTGCGGAGTGCGCGCCCCGGTCCGACGCCGCCTTCTCCGCGGCGCAGGCCGCCGGTGGGCCATGGCACGCGAGAGCGCGGCCGCATCATCGGCGTGACTGCCGCGACGCAGATCCGCCACGTGATCTGACCCGGCGGCCATGATGGCGAGAAACATCGCCGCGCCGATGCTATCCGTGGGTGTCGCAAAGCGGCGGGTGCCATAAGCGCACGGTCGGTGTCGCTGTCACACCGCAGGGATCGTGCAAGCGCCCCCTTACCCAGGAATAGACTCGCCTGAAACGCACATGAATAAGGGCTCCCAGATCACCATCTTGCGCTTCTACCAACTAGTCGGTATATATCCAGCATGACGACCGCCACGCGCGACCATCTGCTCACCGCCGCCGAAGCCTTGGTCCGGAGCCGCGGCTACGCCGCCTTCTCCTATGCCGACCTCGCGGGCATCGTCGGCGTCAGCAAACCCACCATCCACCACCACTTCTCCACGAAGGAGGATCTCGGCGTCGCCCTGGTTGCCTCCTACACGGAGCGCTTCGACACGCGCCTCGCCGCCATCGCCGAGGCGATGCCCGCTGCCTCCGACCGTCTGCGTGCCTACGCCGATCTCTATCTTGCAGGCCTGCGGGATGAGCGCGCCTGCCTCTGCGCGATGCTCGCCTCCGACCATGCAGCCGTGCCTGAACGGGTCCGGATCGGGGTTGCAGCCTTCATGGAGCGCAACCTGCGCTGGCTCGACCAGGTGATCAGGGACGGCGTGGACGACGGCCAGCTTGTCGCTGACCTGAACTCGCGCACCGAGGCGGAGGCGTTCTACGCCGCCCTTGTCGGCGCGATGTTCGCGGCCCGCTCGCTTGGTCGCCTCGACACTTTCGAGGTGGTTGCGGCGCGGTCGATCGATCGGCTGGGAGCTGCTGCTTAGCCGCCTGCCCCCCTTTTTTTGCCCAACCAGCTACCAACTAGTAGGGAGTTAATCCGATGACATCAGACTTCGCAGGCAAGACCGCTCTCATCGTCGGCGGCAGCACCGGCATCGGCCAAGCGACGGCCAGGCTCATTCTCGAACGAGGCGGCACGGCCGTCCTCGTCGGTCGCGACGAGGCCAAGCTCAGCACCGCCGTGGCCGCGCTCTCCGGCACCGGCCGCGTAGGTGGCGAGCGTGCCGACATCACGGACCGCAGCGACCTGGAGCGTCTGATCGCGGCCACTGGCCAGGTGGACCTGCTCGTCAATGCCGCTGGCGTCTTCCTGCCCAAGCCCTTCCTCGATCATGACGAAGCCGATTACGAGCGCTACTTCGCCATCAACAAGGGGCTGTTCTTCCTTACCCAGGCCGTGGCCCGCGGCATGGTGGCGCGCGGGAGTGGCGGCGCTATCGTCAACATCGGCTCCATGTGGGCGAAGCAGGCGGTGCAGGCCACGCCATCCTCCGCATACTCGATGGCCAAGGCCGGGCTGCACGCGCTGACCCAGCACCTGGCGATGGAGCTTGCCGAGCACAACATCCGCGTCAACGCGGTCTCGCCCGCCGTGGTGGAGACGCCCATCTACGAAGCCTTCATCCCGAAGGCCGACGTGCATGGCGCGCTGCAGGGGTTCAACGGCTTCCACCCGATCGGCCGTGTCGGCCAGCCGCACGACGTCGCCGAAGCCATCGCCTTCCTCCTCTCGCCGCGTGCCGGCTGGGTGACCGGCGCCGTGTGGGACGTGGATGGCGGCGTGATGGCCGGCCGCAACGCCTACGCCTGACCGCAAGCGACAAGCGGCGAGGCCCCGACGCATCGCCGCTTCCCGCGACACATTCCCGCCCTGCCCTGAGGAGAACACCATGCGACTGCACGCCGAGTTCGCCCGTCGCGCCGCCGTCCATGCCGCGCCCGATGCCTGGGTTGCCTCACCGATGCCCGGCGTGGAGCGCCTGATGCTCGACCGCATCGGCGGCGAGGTGGCGCGCGCCACCTCGCTGGTCCGCTACGCGCCTGGCAGCGCCTTCGCAGGCCACACCCATGCATGCGGGGAGGAGTATCTCGTGCTGGAAGGTGTGTTCCAGGACGAGTCCGGCGACCATCCGGTCGGCACCTATGTGCGCAATCCACCGGGCAGCGCGCATGTCCCGGCCTCCGCGCCGGGCTGCACCATCTTCGTCAAGCTTTGGCAATTCGACCCGGAGGACCTGGCGCCGCTACGGATCGAAACCGGCGCGCTCCCGCGCGTCGATGACCCGCTGCGGCCAGGCGTGCGGCTTGCGCCGCTCCTGACGCGACGCGACGAGGCCGTGCGCATCGAGGAGTGGGCGCCCGGAACGCGCGCACCGCTTCCCGCGCCGCGTGGGCTCGAACTGCTCGTGCTGGCAGGCTCGCTCACCGAGGGCGGGGCGACCTTCGGCCTGCACGACTGGCTGCGCCTGCCGCCCGGCCATAGCGGCATCGCCGAGGCGGGGCCCGCGGGCGCGACGCTCTGGGTCAAGGCCGGACACCTGGCCGCCATCCGCCTGCCGCCCGGCGCATGAGCCTGCCCGTTCCGATCCCGCCCGTCCTCGTCGTTGGCGCAGGCCTCTCCGGCCTCGCCGCCGCGGCCACGCTGAGCGCGGCGGGGATCGCCGTGCGGGTGGTGGAGGCACGCCCGCGCATCGGTGGGCGGGTGCTGACCGAACGGCGCGGGACGGGCGGGCTCGACCTCGGCGCCGCCTGGGTCTGGCCGGACCATCAACCGCTGCTGGCGCGCCGCCTGCGGGAGCTCGGCCTCGCCACGCTGCCGCAATTCGAGGAAGGCGCCTTCCTGCTGGAGGAACGGTCCGCTGTCCGCCGCCTGGGCTACCCGCGCCGCTACGACGATGCGCGCCGCCTCGCGGGCGGCATGGCTGCGCTGGCCGAGGCGCTCGCGGCCCGCCTGCCCGATGGCGCCCTCCGGCTCGGCAGCCCGGTGGTGGGCGTCACGCTCGACCCGACGCCGACCCTGCTGCTTGCCGACGGGCAACGCCTTGCCGGCCTGGCCGTCATCCTGACGCTGCCGCCGCGCCTGACCGCGCGCCTGACCTTCGCCCCCGCCTTGCCCGACGACCTGCGGCGGACCCTGCTTGCGCATCCGACCTGGATGGCGCCGCACGCCAAGGCGATCGCGGTCTATGACCGTGCGTTCTGGCGCGAGGCGGGCCTCGCCGGCACCGCGATGAGCCGGCGTGGTCCGCTGGCGGAAACCGTGGATCTCGGCGCCGGCGGGCTGCACGCGCTCGCGGGCTTCATCGGCTGGCCGGCGGCGCGGCGTGCCACGGACGCCACCGGGCTTGGGGCGGCGCTGCGCGAGCAACTCGTCCGCCTGTTCGGCCCGGCCGCGGCCATGCCGCGCGAGCTGCTCATCGAGGATTGGAGTGCCTCGCCCTTCACAGCCGCCCCCGAGGACCTGGCGGGTCCCGCGGGCCATCCCGCGCCCGGGGATCCGCGGCTCGCCCAGGCGTGGCATGATGGGCGGATCGCCTTCGCCGGCGCCGAGACCTCCGCCGCCAGCCCAGGCCTGGTGGAGGGCGCCCTCGCCGCCGGGGAGCGCGCGGCCAAGGTGATCGCGCGGTTCCTGGCATCGTCCTGATCAACAGCCGATGCCGCCGGCCCATGGGCATCCGGGCGAGGCCCGGACGTGCGAGCATGGTTCAGCCGATCGCGGCCAAGCCGCGCCGCACCGCCGGCCTCGCCGCGATGCGGGCCGTCCACTCGGCCAGGCGCGGCATGCCATCCAGCGTCAGCCCGGCGTAGCTGGCCGAGCGGACCCAGCAGAAATGCGCGATATCGGCCACCGAATAGCCGTGGCCGTCGAGCCACTCCTGCGATGCGAGCCGTGTGTCCAGGACCTGGAGATGGCGCCGCGCCTCGCCCTGGAAGCGCATGATGGCATGGGGATTGGCCTCCGGCGCGCCGCTCAGGAAGTGCCCGGCATTGCCGAAGTTGGGGCCGAGCCCGCCCACCTGGAGGAACAGCCAGCCCATGGTGGCCGCCCGTCCCGCGATGCCCGGCCCGATCAGCCCGCCGCGCGTCTCGGCCAGGTGCAGCAGGATCGCGCCGGACTCGAAGACCGGCACGGGACCATCCGGCACGTCGTGGTCCACGACCGCGGGGATGCGCCCGTTCGGATTGATGGCGAGATACTCCGGGCGCCGCTGGTCCCCCTGCGCCAGATGCAGGCGGATGACGCGGTAGGGGATGCCGAGCTCCTCTGCCGCGATCGGGATCTTGATGCCGTTGGGCGTCGGCGCGGTATGGATGTCCAGCATGTCGGGTCTCTTCAATGCCCCAGGGGCGTTGCTGCGATGGACGCGCAGACCAACCCGGCCACGCGCCGCTCCAGGGCGAGGATACGCATCTGCAGCGCGAGGATGGCGCGTGCCGCTTCCTCGACGGGGATCATCGCGGTGATCGGGCTGTCTTCGTTCTATGGAGGCTCGTCCTTGTCGGGAGGATGCGCCCCGGCGCGGCGGCCGGGGCGCCGGGATGGCTCAGGCGGCGTGCACCTGGACCACGGGGAAGTCGATCTCCGTGCCGCCCACCTCGTTGATGTAGTTGGTCAGGGTGTTCAGCGCGACATGCAGGACGATCTCGACGATCTGCGCGTCGGAGTAGCCGGCCATCCGCACCGCCGCGAGATCGCTGTCGGCGACATGGCCGCGCTGCTCCACGACCTTCACCGCGAAGCGCACCGCGGCATCGGCGCGCGGATCGGTGGAGCCGCCGGCGCGGTTCGCGGCGATCTCGGCATCGCTCAGCTTCGCCATGTTCTTGCCGATGTAGCTGTGCGCCGAGAGGCAGTAGCCGCATCCATTGACCTGCGCGACGGCCAGCGCGATGCGCTCGCGCGTGCTGTGGTCCAGGATGCCCTTCGCCAGCGCGCCATTCAGGCCGAGATAACCCTCCAGCGCGGCGGGCGAGTTCGCGACCAGGCGGAACAGGTTGGGCACCACGCCGAGCTGCTTCTGCACGGCATTGAGCAGCGGCTGCGCGGCCTCGGGGGCGGCGGCGACGCTGGCGGGGATGGAAATGCGGGACATGATGGTCTCTCCGTCGTTAGGTTGACGCGCCAGGCGTGGCGCCCGGCGGTGTGGATTAGCTAGGCCCGGCCGCGTCCCGCCGGAACGCGTATCCGCGGCAAGACACAGTTCCACACGCCGCAACGGTCCTCAGACCGGCAGCGCATGGGTTCGCATCCGCACATCGCCTTCGAGCGTGCGGTGCACCGGGCATTGGTCGGCGATCTCGAGCAGCCGCGCGCGCTGCGCCGCGTCGAGCGGTCCGATGAGCCGAACGCCGATGCCGATGTGGTCCGCCGTCCCAGTGCCGCCCGTGACCCGTGCCTTGGCGTGATCGAGCTCGACCTCGACCCCCTCCAGCGGCCACCCCTTGCGGTCGGCGTACATGCGCAGCGTCATCGAGGTGCAGGCGCCGAGCGAAGCGAGCAGTAGGTCGTAGGGGCCAGGCCCGGTGCCACCGCCGCCGAGCCGCTCCGGCTCGTCAGCCAGGAAGCGGTGTGTGCCGCTTCGGACCTCGTTGCGGAAAGCGCCCGCGCCGGTCTCGCGCACGAGCACGCCCTCGACCGGCGCAGGGCGTGCGGGCACCGGCAGGTAGGGCTCCGCCCAGGCAAGGATAAGCCGCGCCGCCCGCGCCGCATCGCCGGGACCGGAGAGGAAGTGATCGGCGCCGTCGAGCGCGACGAGCGTCTTCGGATGCCGGGCCGCAGCCAGGATGCGCTCCGCCTCGTCGGCCTCTACGACGGCGTCGGTGGGCGCGTGCAGCACGGCAAGCGGCCGTCCGAGCGCGGCGATGCGCTCAGCCTGGCGGTGCCGTGCGAGGTCCACGACGAAGTCGTGTCCGATGGCTAAGCGGCGGCCGCCCAGCACGACCTCGGCGCGGCCCGTAGCCTGGATAGCCGGCAGGGCGCTTTCAAAATGCCGCGTGATGCGCGCGATGTCGAAGGGCGCGCCAATGGTGACCACCGCACGGATCTCCAACAGGCGCGCCGCCACGGCCAGCACGGCGGCGCCGCCGAAGCTGTGGCCGACCAGCAGCGCGACCGGCGCAACGCGTTGCGACAGCGCTGCCGCGGCGGCGGCGATGTCGTCGAGGTTGGAGGTAAAGCTTGTCTCCACGAACTCGCCCTCGCTGCCGCCGATGCCGGTCATGTCGAAGCGCAGCACGGCCAGCCCGTCCGCCGCCAATGCGCGTGCCAGCCTGATGGCCGCAGTGGAATCCTTCCCGCAGGTGAAGCAGTGCACGAGCAGCACGACCGCGCGGGCCGGGCCGGCCAACCGCTCAAGGCGGCCGGACAGGCGCTGCCCGCGCGGGTTGTCGAAGTCGAAGCGCTCGGTGGTTGGCATGGTGTGTTCTCCCTGCGGCGAGATGGTCACGACGCGCCGCTGCGACGCTTGCGTGCCTTGGCGGCACGGGAACAGCGTGGCCGCGGCGCCCGATTGCCACGTCAGCTGCGGAGGCGGCGCAGCAGCGTGATGGGGGACAGGTCCGAGGACGGGGTCGGTGTGACGTAGACCACCGAGGAGCGCTCACCCGTGCCCACGGCCAGCGGCACACGGCCGTCCGTGCGATGCTGTGCGTATTGCGCGTTGAGGTGCGTCAGCTCGAGGTTTTCCGAGTGGAGGTTGCGAACGCGGACGGCACCGCCGCCCACGATGTTGCCGTGGGGGCCTGGGCCGTATGCGATGGAGAGGCCTTCGCCGCTGCCGGTCAGGTGGGGATAGGAGGCGGCCTCCTGCGAGAAGGCGGCCTGGCTGATGGCCGTGCATGCTGCGAGGGCGCCGGCGAGAGCGAGGTTGCGTAGGGTGCGCATGGTATTGTCCGTTCCGTGTCTGCTTCGGAGGTCAAGAGCGCCCTCTGGTAGTACAGAGATGGACCTATCGCGTCGCCGCGATAATCTGCGGTTTCGGCAAGAGTGCCTTTCCGGTCGCACAAGCTACGCCAAACCAGGAGACGGGGATGGATCGCCTACAGACGCTGGGAGTCTTCGTCGCCGTCGCAGAGGCCGGAAGCTTTACTCGCGCCGCGGCCAGGCTCCAGCTGTCGCCGCCCGTCGTCACGCGCGCGGTGGCCGCTTTGGAGGAGCGGCTCGGCGTACGGCTGTTGAACAGAACGACGCGCAGCGTCGTGCCGACTGATGCCGGCCTGCGACTGCTGGAGAGCGCGCGCGTGTTGCTGCAACAGGTCGACGCCGCCGAGAGGGAAGCCGTTGGTGAGACGGCTGCCCCCAGCGGCAAGCTGACGGTCAGTGCATCCGTCACGTTTGGGCGGCGCGCAGTTGCCCCCATCGTCATGGAATTCCTGCGGGACCATCCCCGCGTCTCGGCATCGCTCATCCTCGTCGACCGAACCGTCAGCCTGGTCGAGGAAGGCGTGGACGTCGCCGTGCGGATTGGCGAGCTGCCGGATTCAAGCTTGATCGCAAGGCAGATCGGCCGTGTGCAGCGGCTGCTCGTGGCGAGCCCTGCCTACCTTGCGCGACGCGGTGTGCCGAAGGATCCCGCGGACCTACGTGCGCATGACGTGATCGCCTTCACGGGGCTCATGCCGAACCGTGAGTGGCGCTTCGTGCGCGACGGCCGCAGCGCGGCTGTGCGGTTCGCGCCGCGCATAGAAGTGAATGACGAGGCAGCCGCCATCGCGGCGGCCGAGGCGGGAGACGGGATCACTGTTTCCCTCTGCTACATGGTGGCCGAGGCGCTCAACAGCGGCCGGCTCGTTCCGGTGCTCCACGAGGTAACGCCGCCACCACTGCCGGTGCAGTTGGTCTATCCGCAGGCTCGCCTTGTTACGCCAAAAGTCCGCGCTTTCGTGGACCTCGCCGCACGGCGACTGCGGGAGCGCCTCTCAGTCGACCTCGCCATCCATAACGGCGCCGTCGGCGAGGGCGACAAAGTGGCTGAAGCCGGGGCGAATGACTGACGCGAACAAGCAGTGTTCAGGTGACGGCGTTCATCGCGGGCCTGGTAGCCAGCCTGGGCAGCACCTGATTTACGTCGCACTGTGTCGTGCCGACACGCCCTGTGCGAAGCACCGCATCTTCCGTGTACGGCGGGATGCCCTCAGAGAAGGTTGGATCCCGGTTCCCACCGCTGCTCCAGTCGGTTTCCCAACCTCACATTTCCCTTCCTTTATTTTCGATGTGAACCGCAGGTTTCCTGGGGTTTTGCCGCGATGGCTTGAGGGTTGGAGAACGCAACGACCGGCCTTTGCGTCTCCCCAGGGCCATTCTCTCTCCGAAGCTCGGGACTTGGGCGATTCAGTCTACAAGCTCCAACCCGCTGTAAACGCTATAATTTGGTGCCGCCGCGCCGGCCTTTGGTTGGGGGTGAGACCGCTCGGGCGAAGGCCACCCGGCTCCAACTTCACGGGAACAGGCCCGAGCTTGCCGAGGTGCCGTCGAAATTCCTCGCCGTCACGTCTTCGATCACTGCGCAATCCGCTTTCGTTTCTGTATTCTCCCGCCTGAGTTGCAGGGGGAATCGAGTATGGCGGGTCGGCGGCGGGCACAGCCCTCAGGACAACAGGGCGCGCTGCCGGTCGAGGACTATCGCCATGCTGGCGCCACCCGCCCCAACAACCCGCCCGCCGCCATGGCCGCCGAGGGGCGCACGCCGCCGGCGCCGCGGACCAGCTATGCCTATTCTCCCCGCCTCGATCCGGCGCTGCGGGCCGACCCCTCCGGCCGGGCGGACGCACTGCCGCCGCTGCTGGAGAAGGCGACGCGGGAGAAGCTGACCCCCGAGGAGGCCGCCCTGCTGGCCGAAGCACTTCGGCGGCATGAGCCCTGGCTGGAATGGGCAGGTAAGCGGGAGACACCTGGCTTCGCAGTGGACCCGGTGGCGCTGCACATCCATGAGCGCGTGAGCACCCAGGCCATCCTACGAGCGGCGGCCCGGCAGGATGTGACGCGCGACCTATTCGCCGACCCAACACTGTCCTATGCGCAGGCGGTCAAGTTCTATCAGCACGACGTGGACTGGGCGAACCGGTTGATCCTGGGCGACAGCCTGCAGGTGATGGCCAGCTTAGGGCAGCGCGAAAATCTCGCCGGCAAGGTCCAGATGATCTACCTGGACCCGCCCTACGGCATTCGCTTTGGCAGCAATTTCCAGCCGGAAACAGGCAAACGGACAGTTTCGGACCGTGAGTCCGACTTGACCCGCGAGCCCGAGATGGTGCGCGCCTATCGCGACACTTGGCGCCTTGGGGTGCACTCCTACCTCGCGTACCTGCGCGATCGGCTTGTCGTGGCACGATCCCTACTGGCTGATACCGGGAGTATCTTTGTCCAAATCGGCGATGAAAATGTGCATAGAGTACGGGCGTTGCTCGACGAGATTTTTGGGTCTGAGAACTTTATCAGCCTAATAACAGTTAAGAAAACCGGAGGCCAAACCTCTGAAACACTTTCGGCAGTATCGGATTACATAATATTTTACTGCAAGGACAGGCGCAATTTCTTCTTCAAGCCCCCACTGCTGGAGTTGAAAGCCGGTCAGGGGGCAACCACGGGCGAACGATACGACCAAGTGCAGCTGCCAGATGGACAAGAACGCCGAGCAACAGAAAGCGACCTCGACGCCACTGATGTTCGGTTTTTCCAGCTTACATCCACGTCGTCTAACCGTCCCGCACGTGAGCACGAGCGGATTGAAATACCGTTTGAGGGGCGCGCATTTCCGCCTCCTGATGGACGGACGTGGTCAACGACCCCAACGGGCATGGAAAGGCTCATTCGTGCTGGCCGAATAACCGGTGGGGGCAAGACCCTGAGGTTTCGCCGATACCTTCAAGATTTTGCCGCAACGACTATCGGGAACTTCTGGTCTGATGTGGCAGGCGCAACCGATAAAAGTTATGTAGTAGAAACTAATCCACGAGTGATTGAGCGATGCATGCTCATGACGACTAGGCCCGGCGACATTGTTCTTGATGCAACTTGCGGTTCAGGAACTACGGCCTTCGTTGCTGAACAGTGGGGCCGCCGCTGGATCACGATCGACACTTCGCGCGTTGCGGTGGCAATCGCACGTCAGCGCCTTCTGACGGCCAAGTTCGATCACTACCGGCTCAAGGACGAAGCCAAGGGGTTGGCCGAAGGTTTCGTCTGCAAGACAGTGCCGCACATCATGCTGCGATCCATCGCGCAGAACGCCGCCCTCGACCCGATCTTCACCAAGCACGACCCCATCCTCGACGCGCGCCTCAACGACCTGAACACGGCCCTCGCCACCGTTGGCAGCAACCAGCGCAGCCACCTGGCAGGTAAGCTGATCACTAAACAGAAGGCGGAGGGCAAACGCGCCATCACCGAGGCCGACCGCCGCCGCTGGGACCTGCCGAAGGCCCCGGATGGCTTCCAGCACTGGACCGCTCCCTTCGACACCGACCCGGATCATCCGGAAAACCTGGCCCAGGCGATCACCGCCTACCGCGCGGCGTGGCGCGCAAAGCAGGAGGAGGTGGACAAGGCTATCGCCGACGCGGCCGAACCGGAGGATCTGCTGGATCAGCCGCAGGTGGTCCGAGGCATCACGCGCGTCTCAGGCCCCTTCACGGTGGAAGCCGTGCAACCCGCGGAAACCAGCCTCGACGAAGCGGCGCACGAAAGCCCGATCGACGGCGCGCCGGAAAGCCTCGACGAGACTTTCGCCGGCGATGCCGCGGGCCGTGCCGCCGCGGAGCCGCAGAACGCCGAAGCCTATCTCGACCAGATGTTGCGCCTGCTGAAAATGGACGGGGTGCGCTTTCTCGACAATCGCGTGATGAAGTTCTCCCGCCTCGAGCCACTCGGCGCTCGCTCCCAGGCCATTCACGCCGAAGGGCGCTGGGCACTGGAAGGCGAGACGGACGCGGACCCTGAGGGACGCGCCACGGTCGCCATCGCCTTCGGGCCGCAATACGGACCGGTCACCGCCAAGCAGGTGGAGCAACTGATCCGCGCCACGTCGCGCCGCGGCTATGACGAGCTGGTCATTGCCGGCTTCGCTTTCGATGGCGCCGCGCAGGCGGCGATCGAGGAGGCCGAGCACCCCGAGCTTCGTGTCCACATGGCCAATATCCGGCCCGACGTGAATCCGGGCATGGCCGGCCTGCTGAAGGATGCCCCGGCCGCGCAGCTCTTCACCGTCTTCGGCAAGCCGCGTTCGACCCTGGAATCGATCGGCAAGGATGAATGGCGCGTGGTGATGGAGGGCGTGGACATCTACGACCCCGTCTCCAACACGGTCACGCCCAGCCGCGCCGACAAGGTGGCCGCCTGGTTCGTGGACAGCGACTACGACGGCCGCAGCTTCTGCATCACCCAGGCCTTCTTCCCGGACAAGGACGCATGGTCGAAGCTGAGCGCCGCGCTGAAGGGCGTGGTGGATGAGGAAGCCTTCGCCGCCCTCTCCGGCACCGTCAGCCTGCCCTTCCCGAAGGGGCAGCACGCCTGCGTCGCGGTGAAGGTGATCGACCCGCGCGGCAATGAGGTGATGCGCCTGCATCGGCTGGAGGGCTGAGCCTATGGCGAAAGCCCCTCCGCAGCAGCAGGACATCCCGATCCAGCCGGTCGAGCGGCCCATCCTGTGCTCGCCCTACAAGGAGCCGGACCAGCACTGGAAATACGACACCGTCACCGGCGCCGCGCACAAAGAGCCGGGCCGTCGCCCCGCCTCCTACTGGTACAAGACGGAGCGCACCGGCAGCGCCCAGATGTCGCTGCTGGCGCAGGAACAACAGGACGACCTGCCACTGCCAAACCTGCTGCGCGATGACGTGCGCCGCTGGCGGGAGGCCGACTACCGCGGCGCCACGCTTGCGACGCGCGAGTTGCTCCGCCACTGGAGCCGCGAGGATCGCGAGCGCCGCCTGTTCTTCGGCCAGCGCGAGGCCGTGGAGACGATCATCTACCTGGCGGAGATGCGCTTCACCGGCCGCACCAGCCGCCTGCGCTTCGCGCCGAAGGTGACGGAGGAGGATCTCGGTCGGCTGCTGACCGGTGTGCGCCCCGGTCCGGCCTTCCAATTGGCGCAGGGCGCGGAGTTCTTCCCGACCCTGGTGGACAAGCCCGCCGATCCATCGCTGAAGCCGCTGCGCCGCGTCGGCACGAAGCTGGCGACGGGCAGCGGCAAGACGCTGGTCGCGGCGATGGTGATCACTTGGGCCTTCGTGAACCGCGGCATCAGCCCGGAGAGCCGGGAGTACCCGGACGTCGCCCTGCTCTGCGCGCCGAACCTGACAGTGAAGGAGCGGCTGGGTGTGCTGAAGCCCGACGCGCCGGACAACTACTACGATGCCTTTAACCTCGTGCCGGCGAAGTGGCGGCCGCTGCTCCAGCGCGGCACCGTCATCGTCGAGAACTGGCACCGCTTCGCGCCGGAAAGCCCGCACAAGGATGGCGACAAGACCTATGCCGTCGTGGACAAGGGCGAGGAGACGCCGACGGATTTCCTGCGCCGCATCCTAGGCAGTGCCGCGGACCGCCTGCCGATCCTTGTCATCAACGACGAAGGCCACCATTGCTGGCGGCCGGCGCCGGGCGTGGCGATCGGCTCAGGCCTGACCGGCGACGACAAGGCGGCATTCGAAGATGAAGCGCAGGAGGCGACCGTCTGGGTGGACGGGCTCGACCGGCTGAACGCGGCGGGTGGCGACGTGCCAGGGATATCCATGGTGGTGGATCTTTCGGCCACGCCCTTCCGTATCAAGGGCAGCGGCTATCCCGAGGGCCAGCCCTTCCCCTGGATCGTCTCCGACTTCGGGCTGGTGGACGCGATCGAGAGCGGCATCACCAAGATCCCGCGCCTGCCGGTGCAAGACACTACGGGGCGGCCTGACCCGCGATACTTTCGCCTGTGGGAGGCGATCCGTGACGGGCTGCAGCCTGGCGAGAAGCTGCCTGGCCGTTCCGGCAAGCCAAAGCCGGAGGTGGTCTGGCGTGAGGCGCAGGGCGCGCTGGTCCAGATCATGGGTCAGTGGAAGGAGCGCTTTGACCTTATCCGTGCTGGACAGCCCGGCGTGGATCGGACGCCTCCTTGCGTCATCATCGTCTGCGACAACACCGACATCGCCGAGGAATTCTACCGACGGATCAGCGGCGAGCAGGTAATCGAGACAGTCACAGAGGCCGAGGTGCAGGAAGTCCTGGAGGAGGATGAGAGCGAGGACGAGGCGCCCACCACTAAGCGCGGGAAGAAGCCGAAGCCGCGCATCGTCTATGGGCAGGGCGAGGTGTTTTCCGACCTCTTCAGCAACACCGCTGAGCGGAAGGTCACCATCCGCATCGACAGCAAGCTGCTGGCGCAGGCCGAGGCCGGCGGCACAGGCCCGGGCAAGAAGAAGGCCGATGCGGCGGAGGAGCTGCGGCGCGTTGTCGCCACCGTCGGCAAGGCCGGCGAACCCGGCGAGCATGTCCGTTGCGTCGTCTCGGTGGCCATGCTGACCGAAGGCTGGGACGCCAACACCGTCACACAGATCCTCGGGCTGCGCGCCTTCACGAGCCAGCTGCTGTGCGAGCAGGTCGTGGGCCGCGGTCTGCGGCGGATGGATTACAAGCCGGACCCCGCCACCGGGCTGCTGACCGAGGAATACTGCGACGTCTACGGCGTGCCGTTCTCCGTCATCCCGTTCCGCGGGAGGCCCGTAAACAAGCCCGAGCCGGACGACACGCCTCCCAACCTGGTGAAGGCGTTGCCCGAGAGAGCCGCGATGGAAATCCGCTTCCCGGTGGTTGAGGGCTATGCCTTCGCGCTTCGCCGCAACCTGATCCGCTGCGATGTCGGCGCGATGGAGCCGCTGCGCATCGAGCCGAACCGCGAGCCCACCGGCACCTTCGTGCGGCCGCAGGTGGGTGTGCAGGTCGGTGGCGGCATGGCGGAGACGCAGTCGCCCTTCGGCTTCCACCAGCAGGACCGTGAGGCCTACTACGCGTCGGTCCACCTGCAGACGATCCTGTTCCAGGCGGCACAGCGCATCGTCGAGGAGCTGACGCAGGCGGGTACGTCCGGTGCCGAAGGGCGCAAGCGACGCGTGTTCGCGCTGCAGTCTCGCCACGCGCTGTTCCCGCAGGTGTTCCGCGTCGTCGAGGAATACGTGCGCCGGAAGGTAGACTTCAACGGCGCACCGGAGCCCGAGCTTGGCCTCGAGAAATATGCGCGTCAGGTGGTGGAGCGGGTGCGCGATGCCATCCAGCCAGACGACTCATCGGGCGAGCCGCCGCTGCTGCCCTTGCTGAACCGTACACAGGAGATCGGCAGTACCACGGGCGTGGAGTTCCGCACGAAGCGGCCGGTCTTTGCGACGATGGCGAGCCACATCGGACATGTCGTAGCCGACACGGCGGCGTGGGAGCAAAGCGCGGCGTTCCGTCTGGAGCAGGCCGCGCAGCAGGGGCTGATTCGCTTCTACGCGCGGAATGAGGGGATGGACCTCAGCATCCCGTATGAGTTCCTCGGGGTCGACCACGGTTACGAGCCCGACTTCCTCGTGCGCATGGCGACGCCAGATGGGGAGCCGGACCTGACGCTGGTGCTGGAGGTGAAGGGCTTCGAGGATAACCAGACGACCGCCAAGCACGAAGGCGCAAGACGCTGGGTGCGGGCGGTGAACAACTGGGGAAAACTTGGGCGCTGGGCGTTCCATGTGTGTCGGAACCCGCAGATGCTGGAGCGGGAGCTGGCCTACCTCGTTCAGCAGACAGCGGCATCAGCCGCATGAGCATGACAACCTCGGCTGGTTCATCGTCTCCGTTCGAGTACGCGGTCGACGACTGTGATGTAGAAGATCGCACGGCGCTCGTCGCTTACCGCGATAAGCGACGTGAATGGCTGGAGTGGCTGCAGGGCGACCCGAGGAACAGCATCAACCGCCAGCTCTATGGCATGATGTGGGATGATGCTGCCTTCCGCGCACTGAACGAGGCACGCCGATTTTCCTCGCCGACGCACCCCACCGGCGCCACCGCACCGCTGCTGGCGGGCCTCATCGACCAGGGCTTTGTGGCGACGCAGATTCTAACCATCGCTCGCCTGGTGGACCATCGGCGAGATGTCATCAGCCTGCGCCGGCTGCTCGATGACATCGCCGCCCATGCGCACCTGATCACCCGGGAGATCTTCGTTTGCCACGACGGCCTGCCGTTCGATCCCGTCGCAGCGGAGCGCTACTACTGGGAGCGCGAGGGATGGCCGGCTTCGGGCGAGGTGATCGGTCTCCCCACCGAAGGTCCTGACGCGTTCGACATTTCACGCATGGCGCATGAGGCGTTCGACAAGGTCGCAGCGTCGGGTCCCGGGCCGCGCGCCCGCGGCGACTGCATCGACCCCGCCGTCTTCGTCCATCTGCGCGACGCCTTGGCGACGTCGGACGTGGCCGCAATCCTCCAGCTTCGGCATAAATTCGTCGCCCACGCCGCCGACGCCTCATCCCGCGGCAAGGCAGGCATTGAGCGCTTCGGCATCACCTTGAATCAACTGGAGGCGGCCCAGCGTACCTTAATTCAAGTTGCGCAGCGGATTGAGCTTGACCTGCTCTGGGGCAGTAGTCGTGGCGTAGTGCCGGTGCCGCAGTACGACCAGTTTGCCAAACTCGACCTCCCGATTGTGCCGCCCGAACGGATCGGGGAACTAGGCGAGTGGTGGCATGCGCACTGCGACGCCCGTGAGGCCTGGACCCGGTCGACTAGCTAGGTGCCGCGATTGGCTGAGCGGTTTCAGACCCAAATCGCATAGCAAGGATCTCGGCCAGCCTTACTGCCGCATCTGCGGACGCCAATTTCGCCAAGACTTGTATGCCGGCAGAACGTGGACGCTCGTCCATTTCATAAACGAAATACCCAAAATCATCACCAAGTCCTTGAATTTCGGCTTCCTGAAGGATGCTTTGCGATAAAGTAGAAACACACAGGGTCCGATTCGCGCCTAGCGTTGCAAACCAGCAGAGGTCATCCATGGCCAGATCTCCGATACGGGAGCGGAGCAGCCCCACGATTTCCGCGAACGAGCTCGCTGCCTTTATGGTTGCGAGCGAGGTTGGCCGCGAGGGAATCATTCAGCGAGCGCGCTGGCAAGGGGCTGCAGCAGTGATCCGCTACCGAGATGCAAGGCGCGCCATGGTGCGCTTCCTCGCGGATGCCTATCGGAGCCCGCAAATCCTGCTCGATACGCGGGAACGGCTGGAGGCCCAAGCGGATGATCCGGCCGCCCGCCCCTTCACCCGCGAGGACGCTCGCGCGTCAGTAGCGGCTTTGGATGCATTCCGGGCGGGGCTGAACGAGTTCGGCTTCGGCGGCTTGCGCTTTGAGGCTCCTCCGAGCGGCCTCAGTCCGCTGGATATCGAGGCCGTTGCGGTGACGGTGTCACTCGATCTCGTCGTCCGGGCAACGGACCGACGGCGTGGTGATCTTGTCGGCGGTGTCCTTTTCAGACTCTCCAAAGGTTCGGACGGCGAAACCGACGCGGCTGCCGCACGACGGCGGGAGGTCGGAATGTATGCGGCGACACTGGTTCACATGGCCTGCGCTGAGCAGCTATCGGGCTTCGGGGCGCCATCGCCGTCTCACTGCTTTTCGGTCGACGTTCAACGGCGGGAGCGCCATCGGGCATCCAGCCAGTACCTCACCAGAGAGGCGAACCTCCGGGCCGCGTGTCGCAGCATTCGTCGTGCATGGAATGACGCGACGCCCCCTCCTGGTGCTTAGCCATCTCGGGCCGGTGCGAACAGTTTCGCAACAACGATGCGTTGCTTCGTCCACTCGGATGGAACTTCGACACGCATCAAATGCAGACTGAGCGGTAGCCCACCGTTCAGCATCTCCTCGACGATGTCCGGCGCCAGCAGGGTGAGTTGAAGCAGGCGCCCGAGGTAGCCGCGGTCAATCTTCTCGGCGGCCGCCATGTCGGTGACAGACCCGTAGACCCCATTATCGAGCATCCGCTGATACCGGAACGCACGTGCCAGCGCCTTCACCAGCGCGGGATCGGCCCGCGTCGTGACTGGCGCCACGCCGTCGGTCATCGGTGTCACGACGGTCTTCCTGCCGGGCTGGTGTCGGATGGCCAACGGCACCCGGACCGTGATGCTCGTCGCGGTGGTCATGCTGCCGGTCTCAGGGCATCGGGCGCGATGGCCCCGAGGTCGCGGACCAGGCCGCCAAGCCCGTCCAGCCGCAGCCAAATGTCCGCCCCGGCCGGCCCGACCACCACCCGCTCCACCAGCGACCGCACGATCCGCGCCTGCTCCGCCGGAAACAGATGCTCCCAAAGCGGGTCGAGCCGGTGCAGTGCGTCGTGGGTTTCGGCCTCAGTCAGGTCCGGCGCCTCCCGACGCGCCGCGCGCCACGTGCCGACCACGATCTCGGGCTGCCGCAGCAGCGCGCGGACCTGGTCCACCACCGCCGCCTCGATCTCCGCAGCCGACACCCGCCGCACGATGCTGGCGTCGCCGTCGGCGTCCCCCTTCAGTACCCGCTGCGCCACATAGTAGCGGTAGAGGCGCCCATTCTTCCGAGCGTGCGTCGGCGACAGCGCCCGGCCATCGACCCCAAAGATCAGCCCCTTTAGCAGCGCCGGCGTCTGCGCCCGGTTCTGGTTGGCGCGCACCCGCGGGCTGACCTGGAGGACGGCATGCGCCCGATCCCAGAGTTCCCGCGGCACGATGCCCTGGTGCTCGCCGGGATAGACCTGCCCCTTGTGCGCGGCCTCGCCGACATAGGTCCGGTTGTTCAGAAGCTTGTAGACGTCACCCTTATCCAGCGGCCGACCCACCTTGCTGGTGAGGCCCTCCTCACGAACGCGCTTTACTGTCTCCATGCCCGACCCGGTTTCGGCGAAGATCTCGAACACGCGACGCACGCGCGGTGCCTCGTCCTCGTTCACCACCAGCTTCCTGGCCACGACGTCGTAGCCGAGCGGCACCTTGCCCCCCATCCACATGCCGCGGGCGCGGGAGGCGGCGAATTTATCCCGAATTCGCTCGCCGATGACCTCTCTTTCGAACTGGGCGAAGCTCAGCAGGATGTTCAGCGTCAGCCGACCCATGCTGGTCGTCGTGTTGAAGCTCTGCGTCACGGACACGAACGTCACGCCATGCGCGTCCATCACCTCCACCAGCTTGGCGAAGTCCATCAGCGAGCGGGACAGCCGGTCGATCTTGTAGACCACGATCACGTCGACCAGATCGGCCTGAATGTCGCGCAGCAGGCGCTGCAGCGCGGGTCGCTCCAGCGTGCCGCCGGAGAACCCGCCATCGTCGTAGCGGTCCCGGACCAGCACCCACCCTTCGGCACGCTGGCTCGTGATGTACGCCTCGCAGGCGTCGCGCTGCGCATCGAGCGTGTTAAACTCCTTCTCCAGCCCTTCGTCGGTGGATTTGCGCGTGTAGACGGCGCAGCGCAGCTTCTTGGTCGTCGCCGGCATGACCGGCTCGACGCGAGTGCGGCGGGTCATGCGTCACCCCGTGCGCGCAGCCCGAAGAACGTCCAGCCGTTCCAGCGCGTGCCGGTGATGTGGCGCGCGATGGCGGACAGGGACTGGTAGGGCCGCCCTTCGAATTCGAAGTCGTTGATGCGCACCGTGACCACATGCTGCACGCCCTGCCATTCGCGGAGCAGGCGCGTGCCGGCCAGCGGCCGGCTGTCGGCACGAATACGGCGCAGGACGACGTTGCCGCCATCCAATTGCTCGCCCAGCGCCACCAGCCGCTCGACGGTCTCGGGCTTCAGCCCGCCATAGGCCAGTTCCTGGATGCGATAGGCCAGCCGGCTCTGGATATAGGCCCGATTCCAGGGCGGCGGCTCCTTGCCGAACAATTCCCGCCACTGCTGCTTCAGCGTGGCGGTGGGCGCCGCTTGCAGCGCAGCGAGCCGCGAAAGTACTTGCGTCGGCGGGATCTCCGGGATGGTGGGCGCCGGCGCGGGCGCGGCGGATGATCGTCTGGTCATGCGGGTCCCTTCCTGTTGGGGTTCGCATGCAGGCGCTGCCTGGCGGTGGAGTGTAGGGGAACCTCTCCCGCCCCCCGAGCTATCTCCTCATCCCTCGCACCATCCTCGGCAGCGCGGCTGCGCAGCCGCACCAGGCCAGCGGCCAGGATGGCGCAGACCTCGCGGAGGTGCGGCGGGAGGTGGAGGTTGGTGGGGTTGAGCGCGGAGCGTGTCACCCTCTCCCATTACTCACTGAACCGGCAATCCGTATCACGCTGGAGACGCAGATTGGATTCGACTTTCACCCGCTCTGGTTGATAGAACGGAGAGTGAACTGCAGCCAGGCCGTTACGTAATGAGCAAGGACGATTTCCAGCGCTTCGCCAGCCTGCGGTTCCTTCGAACCGTCGAGCCTGGTCTCCTGCGCGCCTTCTTTGATCGTTATGGCATTACGCCGGAACGGCTCGACTTGTCGCTGCTGGAAACGTCACCCGATCAGGGACGGACGGCGGTGAACGCCTATCTCCTCCAGACGCCCAAGGAGGAAATTCCGGAAAGTCTGACGGCGGACCTGCACCGAATCGAGCGCCTCGGGAAGCCGGTCGGCCAGGAAGCCCTCCTGCAGGAGGCCCGGCGCCGCGGCGTCGAACTGGTGCCGCCCGCCCTCCTGGCGAAGACCGGCACGCGCAGCCTCGCCCTCCGCGCCTTCATCCACCAACCAGAGGTCTTTGAGGACGCCGAGAACGGCCTGGCCTTTCTCCAGCCGCAGGCGGTCATGGAATTTGTGGCGCCGGAGGAGGGCATTCCGGCCGATCTCAGCGATGGTCGTCTGCGCACTCTCGAGGCGCATGCCCGCGCGATCTTCCAGGCCGAGCTCCGCGATGAGTTCTGCGAAGCGCTCGCGTATCACGATGGAGATGACGTGAAGGTCTCCATCCGCCATGGCGCTGTACTGACGATCACCGAGGTTCTGGAAGGCCGGCTCAAGCGGATACGCAGCTTCCGGGAGATTGACAACGCCGTCCTGGCCTATTCTGCCATGGACGGTCGCCTGCGGATTTGGGGCTGCAGCAAGGCCAGCCGGACCGCCCTGGCCAAGGCCTTCGCAGAAGTCATCCTCGATAGCCCGGGTCTGTTCAGCGCGGCAGCGTCGCGGCGTCTCTACACGTTGCAGGCCGTCGAGCGGGCTGGGGCTGCATTCCAGTTCCGGCACGGGCACGACGCCGGCATTGCCGGAATCCAGATCTATGAAGCGCAGGCCAACAAGGTGGCGGTTGGCAAGGGTGGCCGCGAAAAGGTCATGCGCTCGCTGATCGCGCGTGAGGCCGATGGCAATGCGTTGCAGGTGCTGCACGAAACCCGCCCGGAGATCAGCTTCCAGTCCGGCAGCTGGCGTCTCGCCCACCTGATCTTCAAGATCACGCTAAAGGTGGAAGGCCCGCGGCCTCCCGTTATCACCGTCAAGATCAAGCCCAGCGACATGCTGAGCTTTCCGAGAGAACGCCACCAGCGGCGCGTCATGACGCTGCTCGCCATGAACGAGATGCTGTGTGAACGAGAGCCTGCCCGTACTGCTCTTGCGGCAGAGTGAAGGCGGCGATCCGGCCTATCTGCTGGGCGTCCCCGACCTCTCGCCTGCTGCTGCCAGCGCTTTCCAGCAGTTGCTGGCGCTCGGCGTGGTCCTGCATCGAAGAGTGCTCGACACCTGGGATCCCTGTGCCACCTGCAGTTGCGGCGCGGAGGAGCGCCGCGTCCGATGGATCGACAGCGCACCATTCGCCATTTGCCCCCTCTCCCGCGAGGACGACGAGGCCCTCGATCCAGGCGACCTTCAGCTTTTCCAGATCTCGCTGTCCCGCTTGACCGAATTGGTGGGTCGTGCCGCCGCGCTGGATGACCGGCCTGAACAGGTCGCGCCTTGCCTTTGGCGTTTGGGGCGCCTGGCGGGCGGCCGGGTGCTGCTGCTGGCGACTTCATCCTCGGCTGTGCGCGGCGCTGGCGTCTTCGATCGGCTGAAGGCCTTGGACAGATCGGCGCACATGACGCTGATCGCCAACATGAAATCGGCCGTCGACACCGCCGCGCTCGCGGAGCGCGGCATCGATGTCGTGCCCCCCGACGAAGCGTTCATGCCGAGCGAGCCGACCAGGCCGGTGCGGGTGGATCTGAACCGGCTGCTGATGGTCACGGTTACGTCCGACCCCGACGTGCTCGAGGTGAGTCCGCTGGCGTTCACCTCTGCGTATGGCGGCCGGGCACTGCAGTTGGAACCACGAGACGCTCGGGTACTGAACATCCTGGCCCGCGAAGCCGATGATGGCGGATCCCTGGCGACCCGGGACGATCTGTATCGCGCGCTCGTGGGCAGGGACGATGCCGATGCACCAGTTGGCGACGAGCAGCTGGAGAAGTCCGTCAGCCGCATCCGTGGCGCCCTCTGCGATGCGAGGGGCATGCCTCGTGCCGAGGGAAAGCGGCTGATCGCCGCAGTCCGAGGCCACGGATATCGCCTTGTAACACCGACCATCCGGGTTCTGATCAGGTAGGCGCCAGCCGCCGAGAGGAAGCCGAGAGGTTTCGGGAGGAAGCCGAGAGGCCCGCCCCGGCCATCGGCGCGAAGGTCCGCCATCGCAACACGATGGATGGACCCACCCATGGCCCAATCGCCTCGCCTTCCCGATCTCACCCCGATTCATTGCCTGGCCGCGAAGGAGGCGAAGCGCCTCTGCCGCACCCTGCATCTGCCCGACCACGAGCGGGAGGATCTGCGCCAGGACCTCCTGCTGGATTTTCTGGCGCGGCTGCCAGCGTTCGATCCGAGCAAAGCTGACCTCCCGGCCTTCGCCATGGTGTGCTTTCGCCATGCCGGGACCCGCATCGCTCGCCGCGTCACGGCTGAGCGCGCCGCCCGCCATCCCCGCTCCCTCGACGATGCGCTGCCGAACACCGAGGGGCTGACGCTCGGCGACACCATCGGCGAGGCCGATGGCTACGCCGCGTGGTGCGGTCAATCCACGGATGCCATCGCCGCGCTGGAGCGCCGCCTCGACTTGGAGCGCGCGGCCAGCGCGATTGCCCCCGAGGACTATCCCCTCTGTGCCGCCCTCAGCGAGCACACGCCGCACGAATTCGGCGAGCAGAAGACGATGCCGCGCATGCGCATCTATCGCCGCATCCGGGAAACGCGCCTGCGGCTGCTCGCCGCCGGCATCCCCTCTGCCGCCTGATACGGATTTCGAGGTGGCTGAGTAATAGTGGTCATGGAAAAACCCATCCCCGACATCCGCGCAGTGGCGAAGCCTCTCACTGAGGCGTCGCTCTGCACCTGGCTGGGCGCCGCGGCACCTGGCGACAGCATCACCTACCACCGCGGCGCACTCGCCCGGCAGGTCTGCCCGCAGTTGCAGTGCCTGCCCGAAGACGAGCGCACCGCGCTGCAGCGCCTGGCGGCCCGCGCCTGGAAACTGGCTGAGCTCGGCCTGGCCGACATCGTGCAGCGCCGCCACGGCTACGAGGACTACGCCTACATCCTCGTCGCCCGCCGCCGCCCGCGCCGCGCTGCCTCCGCCATCCTGCCGATGCTGCTCGCGGAGGCCGCGTGATGGACGCGCTCCGCACCAATCGCCCCACCCTCGACGCGCTGCGCCACATGCCGGTGAGCGACGTCATCGCGCTCCCCGCCGAGCATCTGGCGCTGCTGCAGACCGATGCGCGCGAGGCGCTGGATGCCGCCAAGCGCATGCAGGACTGGATCGAGGCCGCGATCGCGCTCCGCTACGAGCAGCGCGCCGTCGGCGCCCGTGCCGCGGCCGGCAAGGACACGGGCACGGTCCGCTTCCAGGACGGCACCGTGGAGATCGCAGTCGATCTGCCGAAGAAGGTGGAATGGGACCAGACGCGTCTCGCCGCGCTGTCCGAGCAGATCCGCGCTGGCGGCGAGGATCCCGGCCAGTATGTCGAGGTCACCTTCAAGGTCTCGGAGCGGGCCTACACCGCTTGGCCGGAGCGCATCCGCCAGGCCTTCGAGCCGGCCCGCACGGTTCGCACCGGCCGCGCCACATATCGCCTCGCCATCATGTCCGAGACGGCGCTGCGCGACAGCCCGCATGGCGCCGCCGTCATCCCGCTGCGGGGAGGCCACTGATGGCGCTGCGCATTATCACCGCCGACGAGCGGCAGGCCGAGGAGCGCGGCGTCAAGGCCGCCATTCTTGGCAAGCCCGGCATGGGCAAGACCTGGCTTCTGAACACGACCTGCGCCGTGACCACTCTCTTCATGGATCTCGAGGCGGGTGATCTCGCCGTGCAGGGCTGGCGGGGCGCTTCGATCCGCCCGCGGACTTGGGAGGAATGCCGCGACTTGGCGCTGTTCCTGGCCGGCCCGAACCCCGCCCTGCGCGACGACCAGCCCTATTCCGCGGCCCAGCATGCGCGGGTGGTCCGCGAATACGGTGATCCGGCGCGCTTGGACCACTACGTCACGCTGTTCATCGACAGCATCACCGTTGCCGGCAGGCTCTGCTTCCAGTGGTGCCGCGGCCAGCCCGAGGCCTTCGCGGAGCGCACCGGAAAGCCAGACGTGCGCGGCGCCTATGGGCTGCATGGGCGCGAGATGATCGCCTGGCTCACGCATCTGCAGCACGCCCGCGGCCGCAACGTGATCTTCGTCGGCATCCTCGATGAAAAGCTCGACGACTTCAATCGTCGCGTCTTCAGCCTGCAGATCGAGGGCAGCAAAACCAGCCTCGAACTGCCCGGCATCGTCGATGAGGTGCTGACGCTGGCGGAGATCAAGGACCAGGGCGGGCAGCCGTTCCGCGCGCTGGTCTGCCAGACGCTGAACCCCTGGGGCTATCCGGCGAAGGACCGCAGCGGCCGGCTTGACCTGCTGGAGCCACCGGACCTGGGCCGCCTTTTCGCGAAGATCCGCGGCACCGCAGCACCCCCCGCGGCGGCACCCGCGCTGCCGGCCTCGCTCGTCACCGCCGCCACCGACACCCCCACCACCTGACCCGAGGAGAAGCATCATGGCTACCTGGAACGACTACAACGACGCCCAGTCCAACCCGAACCTGCTTCCCAAGGGGACGCTCGCTAAGGTCCGCCTCACCATCCGCCCCGGCGGCTTCGACGATCCGAGCCAGGGCTGGACCGGTGGCTACGCCACGCGCGGCAGCACCGGCGCCGTCTATCTCAATGGCGAGTTCACCGTGGTGGAGGGGTCCTACGCGAAGCGGAAGATCTTCACGCTGATCGGGCTCTACAGCCCGAAGGGGCCGGAATGGGCGGGGATGGGCCGCAGCTTCCTGCGTGGGATGCTGAACTCCGCCCGCGGCATCTCCGACAAGGATGTCTCGCCCCAGGCGCAGGCCGCGCGCCGCATCGGCGGCTTCGCGGATCTCGACGGCCTTGAGTTCGTGGCGAAGATCGAGCACGGCACGGATGCGGGCGGCGAGACCAAGAACGAAATCCGCATGGCGGTGACGCCGGACCATCGGGACTACGCCCAGGTGATGGGGCGGCAGGTGGCGCCGGCGGGTTATGCGCCGCCCGCCGCACCGGCCATCCACCAGGGCGCCTTCCCGGCCGCTGCGCCGCAGCCCACCGCTGGGGCCGATCCTCGCCCGGCCTGGGCGCGCTGAGGGAGGCGCGCACCAGCATGATGCTCCGCCCCCGCCAGAAGCTCTTCGTCGAGCGCAGCCTTCGTGCGCTCGGTCAGCACGGCAACACCCTCGGCGTCGCACCGACCGGCGCCGGCAAAACGATCATGCTGTCGGCGGCGGTGGGCGAGCATATCGGCAGCAGCGCCGCCAAGGCTGCCGTCCTCGCCCATCGGGATGAGCTCACGGCGCAGAACCTGGCGAAGTTCCGCCGCGTAAACCCGGGCGTCTCCACCTCGGTGGTGGATGCCGGCGAGAAGTCCTGGGGCGGCCAGGTCACCTTCGCCATGGTGCCGACCCTGACCCGCCAGGCGAACCTCGAGGCGATGCCGGCGCTGGACCTGCTGGTGATCGACGAGGCACATCACGCCGTCGCCGACAGCTATCGCCGGATCATCGATCGCGCCCTCAACCGCAACCCAGACTGCCGGATCTATGGCGTCACTGCCACGCCGAACCGCGGCGACAAGGTCGGGCTGCGGCAGGTCTTCTCCAACGTCGCCGACCAGATCCGGCTCGGCGAGCTGATCGCCTCCGGCCACCTGGTGCCGCCGCGCACCTTCATCATCGATGTCGGTGTGCAGGACGAGCTGCGGGCGGTGCGCCGCAGCGGTGATGACTTCGACATGGGCGAGGTCGCCCGTGTCATGGACACGGTGCCGGTCACGGACGCCGTGGTGAAGCACTGGCAGGAGAAGGCCGGCGGTCGCCAGACGGTGGCCTTCTGCTCGACGGTCGCCCACGCCGAGCATGTCGCCGCCGCCTTCAACACTGCCGGCGTCCCTACCGTCATGGTCACCGGTGACATGCCGGAGGGGGAGCGACGCTCCGTCCTCGCGGCTTACGCAAGGGGCGAGGCGCGCATCGTCGTCAATGTCGCGGTGCTGACCGAGGGCTGGGACCACCCGCCAACCTCCTGCGTCGTGCTGCTGCGGCCGAGCTCCTTCAAATGCACCATGATCCAGATGGTCGGCCGCGGACTGCGCACCGTCGATCCGGTTGAGCATCCCGGCATCGTCAAGCGCGACTGCATCGTGCTCGACTTCGGCACTTCCTCGCAGATTCACGGCTGCCTGGAGCAGGACGTCGATCTCGACAGCCAGCCCGGCGAAGGTGAGCCGCCCACAAAGACCTGCCCCTCCTGCGAGGCCGAAGTGCCGATCGCAGTGATGGAGTGCCCCATCTGCGGCCACGCCTTCGAGCCCCGCGGGCGCGAGACGGCGCCGCTTACCGACTTCATCATGACGGAGATCGATCTTCTCCGGCGCTCCGCCTTCCAGTGGTGCGACCTGTTCGGCGATGACGCGGCGCTGCTGGCGAATGGCTTCAACGGCTGGGCGGGCATCTTCTTCCTGAACGGGGCCTGGCACGCGGTCGGCGGCGCCAAGGAGGAGCGGCCGCGCCTGCTGTCCATCGGGGAGCGGCTGGTGGCGCTGGCCGCGGCGGACGACTGGCTGAACGCCTACGAGACGGACGAGAGCGCCCATAAGAGCCGGCGCTGGCTGCGCGAGCCGCCGACCGAGCGCCAGCTGATCCACCTGCCGCCCGAGGCACGCGCTGATCTCAGCATGACCCGCTACCAGGCATCAGCGCTGCTGACCTTCAAGTTCAACAAGCAGTTGATCCGCAGCCTGGTGCGCAACGCCCAGCCCGCCGCGCTAGGCCAGGCCGCATGACCGGCCATGCGAAATCCCGTCCCGCCCTGCGCCATCTGCCGCCGCTCCACGCGCGGCTTTGGCTGGTTCGATCCGACACGGCGTCGGCCGCCACGCCCCACCGCTTCCTTCTGCAGCATGGCCTGCCAGGCGCTGTGGACCACCCTTGCCGCGAGGAGCGCGCCCGCCGTGGTTGATCTCACTGAACAGGAACAGGCCGCCATCCGCGCCACCATGCGCCCACTCGGCGAATGCCTGGGGGAGATCGGTTGGCAGACGCGGCTGATCGACCTGACCGAGCCGCAGGTGCTGACGCTGATCGAGGTGGCCGTCGGCGGCTTTCAGGGCGCGATGCAGGAAGCTGCCCGGCAGGCGAATGCCCCCCACCGACCGCTCACCGCCGCGGACGCGCCCTATTGATGCTGGACCTCAACAGTCGCAGCCAGACGTCGGGGCACGTCAACGCCGCCATCGACGCCGCGCTGGTCGCCACCAACGCGGCCACACCGCCGCGCAGCTACCTGGGCGGCTCCCGCTTGGGCCACGCCTGCGAGCGGGCGCTGCAATTCGAGTTCGTGAAGGCCCCGAAGGATGAGGGCGCCGATTTCGACGGACGGCTGCTGCGCATCTTCGGGATTGGGCACGCGCTGGAGGATGTGGCCGTCGCCTGGCTGCGCGCCGCCGGCTTCGACCTCTACACCCGCCGTGGCGGTAGCGAGCATGGCGAGCAGTTCGGCTTCTCCGTCGCCGGCGGGCGAATCCGCGGCCATGTCGATGGCGTCTTCGCTGGCGGCCCGACCATCCCCGGCATGGCGTTCCCAGCGCTGTGGGAATGCAAGACCATGAACGCGAAGTCCTGGCGCGAGACATCCAGCAAGGGCGTGGCGGTCAGCAAGCCGATCTACGCGGCGCAGATCGCCGTCTATCAGGCCTACATGGATGCAATCGTGCCGGGGGTGGCGGACAACGCGGCGCTGTTCACCGCCATCAACAAGGACACCGCCGAGCTGCACCACGAGCTAGTGCCGTTCAACGCTGAGCTGGCGCAGCGCATGTCGGACCGCGGTGTCCGCATCCTGGCTGCGACCGACGCGGGCGACCTGCTCCCGCGGATCGCGGCCCAGCCCGATCATTTCGAGTGCCGCTTCTGTCCCTGGGCCAAGCGCTGCTGGGCACAGCCTGCATGAACGCATGGGGCGACTTCAACGATGCGGCGCCGCTGGCGGATGATGGCGCGACCGATATTCCCGCCAGCGGGAATGTCGAGATGGATCGACTTCCCGCCGATGGGAAGTCGATGCCGCACGCTGGCGGACACGTCGCGCCGGACATCGAGCAGATCGCCGCCTTCCTCGATGTGGTCTTCGGCTATTGCGATGGGCTGATCCCGGTCCGCGGCTTCGTCGACCAGGGCCAGGGGCTCGACACCAAGCCGCATAACATCTGGATGTCGGCCGATCGGCACGCCGCCGCATCCCTCAGCGCCTATGCCGCCTGGGCCGCGCGCGAGGGCAGCGCCGTCTATGTCATCCCCGGCACTGTCGCCGAGCAGGGCCAAGCCCGCGCCGAGCATGTGCTGCAAATGCAGACCGTGGTGGTGGACCTCGACGCCGGCGACATCGCCGCCAAGCTGGCGCACCTCGTCCATCACCTTGGCGCGCCCACCCTCCTGGTTGAAAGCGGCGGCCGCACCGCCGAGGGGGCCGCCAAGCTCCATGCCTGGTGGCGGCTCAGCGAGCCGGCCGAGGGTAAGGATCTGGCGCGGGTCTGCGCGCTGCGGGGCGAGATCGCCGAGAAGGTCGGTGGCGACCTGCACTTCCGATCGGCCCACCAGCCGATCCGGGTGCCCGGCACGGTCCACCAGAAGCATGGCGTCCAGCGCCGCGTCACCATCCGGGAGCACCACCCCAGAGTCGAGTTGGAGCTGCCCGACTTCGCCGCGGCGGTCGCCGCCATGCCCACCTTGCCGGGTCTGGAGGCGCCCACCGCCGCCGCTGGTGCCAATCGGCCAGGACTCGATGCCGTCCTCACCACCCCAGTGCGGGAAGGCGCTCAGGACGCCTGGACCCGCTTCCAGGGCGCCAGCGCCGCGATCGGCCACTTCGTCCGCATGGTCCACGAGGGGCGCATGACCGGGGACGAGGGCTGGGAGGCCATCTGCCAGTACAACGCCGCGTGCCTTCGCCCGGTCTGGCCGCTGGACCGCCTCAAGGTCGAGGCTGACAGCATCTGGGCGCTGCATGTCGACCGCAACGGGCCACCCCTTCTTCGTGCCGCCGCGGCCTCACCCAGCGCCATCCCCGCGCAGACGCTCGGCGCGCTGCTCGACGACACCTCTCCGATGCCCGACGACCTCATCGGGCCGCGCCTGCTGACCCCGGGTGGAATGCTGGTCCTCGGCGGCGCGCCGAAGGTTGGCAAATCCGACTTCCTGATCAGCCTGCTGGTGCACGCCGCGGCCGGTGCGCCATTCCTGCGCTTCACGGCCCCGCGCCCGCTGCGGGTGTTCTATCTCCAGGCCGAGATCCAGTACCACTACCTGCGCGAGCGGCTGCAGCAGCTCCGGCTCGACGCCGCGATCGTGGCCCGCGCCCGCGACACCCTCGTCGTCACCCCCAAGCTGCGCATGTTGCTCGACGACCAGGGCGTACCCCTCGTGGCCGCGGCCATCCGTGCCGCATTCCCCGACGCGCCGCCCGACATCATCTGCATCGACCCGATCCGGAACCTGTTCGACGGCGGGCCCGCAGGCGAAGGCGAGAACGACAACGCCGCGATGATGTTCTTCCTGCAGAGCCGGGTCGAGGCGCTGCGCGACATGGTCGCCCCCGAGGCCGGCATCATCCTCGCCCACCACACGAAGAAGCTCAGCAAGCAGCAGGTCAAGGACGATCCCTTCCTGTCGCTCTCCGGCGCCAGCGCACTGCGTGGCTACTACACCTCGGGCGCTATCCTGTTTCGCCCCGACGAGGAACAGACCGAACGCGAGCTGCATGTCGAGCTGCGCAACGGGCCCGGCCTGGAGCCCATGCTGGTCGATAAACGTGGTGGCGCCTGGGTCGAGCTCGATCGGACCGGCCAGCGCCTGGTGCGGAAGGACATCGGCGGCAAGCTCGATGCCGAGCGCAGCCGGCGCCACGACGTCATCCTGCAAATCATCGCCAACGAGGCCCGCGAGGGGAAGGTCTTCACTGGCAGCGCCTTCGCCGCGCAGTTCGAGAACACACACGGCCTGGGCGGTGACGACACCATCGCCCGCCGCATCAACGTCCTCGCCAACAAGGGCTACATCAAGTTCATCCGCGACGCGCCCGAGCTCGGCATTCCGGTGAGCAAATCCACCAAGGGCTACCTCCTGGTGCAGGACATGCTCTTCGGGACGGACGGCGAGACGGTCGATCCCGAGACCGGCGAAATCACCCGCACCCTCGTCCCGCTGCTGCCGACGCACTTCCAATCGGAGACCAACAACGCGGTTTTGCCCGTCGAGAATCCGGAAATCTGGGTGCTGAATGACCCGGAGGCTCAGGCATGAGGCGCTCCTTCGATACGAGATCGCACTGTGCGGAACTTGCTGCGGAACTTCCATGTTCCGCAAGTTCCGCAAGCCTGCGGAACATACCTGCGGAACTTGAATCATCCAGCGATCTCAGTGGGTTGACCAAGTTCCGCAAGTTCCGCAGCGAGGCTTTGCGGAACTTGCTTGCGGAACTTCAGAATAATTCACGGAATCAATGGCTTAGGCAAGTTCCGCAAGTTCCGCAAAATGCCTCCCCCCTACGGGGGGTGTGCGTGCGCGTCCAAAAGACGCGCGCACACCACACCCGGGGACGCCTGGTTCGGGTCCGGGGACCACCCCCAATGAGGCCACATCCCTCCAAGCCGGGCAGCGACGGCGAGCTCCGCCAAGAACCGCGCCGTCGCCGCCCTCACCAGGACGATCCCCTCTCGGAGACCATCATGGCATTTGCGACTCTCACCATGCCCGCCGCGCATGCAAGCGGCCCGCCCATCGCCCTCCCGCCCGCGAACAGCCTGGCGCACCACGCCGTGCTTGCCCTGGATCTGGGAACCACCACCGGCTGGGCACTGCGTCGCCAGGACGGTGGCATCACCTCGGGCACCATGACATTCCGCCCCAGCCGCTTCGAAGGCGGCGGGATGCGCTTCCTGCGCTTCCGCGGATGGCTGGCCGA
The DNA here is from genome assembly GCF_033547095.1 of Sediminicoccus rosea. Taxonomy (NCBI): domain Bacteria; kingdom Pseudomonadati; phylum Pseudomonadota; class Alphaproteobacteria; order Acetobacterales; family Roseomonadaceae; genus Sediminicoccus; species Sediminicoccus rosea. The sequence goes on from NZ_CP137852.1 coordinate 3,396,971, forward strand.
GATCGCCGGTCTGTCCGGCGGTGTGGCGCGGATCGTATTCGAGGAAGTGCGCGCCCATGCCGGCACCGACGCGGCTCACATCTACGGCGGCTTCCTCGGCACGCTGACCGCCTGGTGCGAGGAACGCGAGGTCCCCTACGAGGGCGTACCCGTCGCCACGATCAAGCGCTTCGCCACCGGCAAGGGCAATGCCGACAAGGCGAAGATGGTTGCGGCAATCCAGGCCCGCGGCTTCGCGCCGGCCGACGACAACGAGGCGGATGCCATCGCCCTGCTGCTCTGGGCGACCGATCCCACCGGAGGCCGCGCATGAGCATGCACGGCGCACCACTCCCGCCTCGGTCCTGCCTCGACCGCGGAACGCGTAGCCCGACCAACGACAGCGAGGTCAACGCCATGCGCGCTGCCGCCTGGCATCGCCATGGCGTCGTGGCTCTGCCCATCGCCGAGATCACGGACGACTGGCTGCGTCAGGCCATCACCAACGAAGCCAACCGGCGCTGGGGGCGTCGCAACGGGGAGAACCACCATGGCCGGTAAGCGCAAGACCAAGCCGGCGAAGCCGTATCACGACGATCTGGCGAAGCCGTCGAAGTGGCGGCTGCAGCATGGTGGCTTCTCAGAACCGATCCGCGAGGCGGATCCCGAGACCGGCAGTCCGGTCCAGCATCGCCGCGCTGTGGACACGCTGGGCATGATGCTGGCCAGTGGCAGCATCACGCCGCAGATGCACGAAGCGGGTGAGATCTTCCGCGGGTTGTTCCGCGCCGCCTGCTTCGACAGCATGTCGACGTCGCAGCTCCTACGCATCCATGGCTCGCGCGTCGATACGCTCTCCACCATGCAGGTCGAGGCCCGGCGCCGTGTTGCGGCGGCGTTGGATCTGCTCGGTGGGCACGAAAGCCCCTGCGGCTCCTGCGCATGGTTCGTCGTCGGCCTGGAGTTCTCGGTGCGCGAATGGTCGATGCGCCAGGGCTGGGCAGGACGGACGATGCATGGCCCTGTCGGCCAGGGCATCCTGGTCGGCACGCTCGGTACGCTGGCCATGCACTTCGGCCTGATGCCGCGGGCTAAGGCAGCGTGATGCAGCGTGGCCGGGGCGCTCTGCATCGCCTCGGTCACGCTGTTACAATTGACCCCATGGCGGCACCGAAATCGATAAGGGTAGAGTCAGGACACGTAGAGAAGGTGCGAGAGCGCCGCGGCTGAGCAGCCACGCTGCGGCTCAATCGAGACAGTGGCTTTCGAGCCGCAGGGTCCTTCCTGGCCCCGCTGTATGCGGGGGGCGGAAGCGCGCAACATTCCTAGCGCCAGGCTGTTTTTCCAGGTTGCCACGGCGCCGCGTTGCCAGCCTCGTCAGGCGGCACCTTTCACCACCACCATCAATTCCAGCAGGTGCGCATGCCCCAGGCCCCATGGTCTGCGAGCGCCGTCGAGGCGCGCGCGGTCGCCTCGCTGCTGCCCTATGCCGGCAATGCGCGCACGCATTCCGCCGAACAGGTGGCGCAGATCGCGGCCAGCATTCTCGAGTTCGGCTTCGTGGCGCCGGTGCTCGTCGACGAGCGCGGCGAGGTCATCGCCGGCCATGGCCGGCTGCAGGCCGCCAAATCCCTGGGCCTGGAGACTGTTCCCACCATCACTCGCGCCGGCCTGACCGAGGCGCAGAAGGCTGCGTACCGCCTGGCGGACAATCGCATCGCCCTGAACGCCGGGTGGGACGAGGCGCTGCTCGCCGCCGAGGTGGCGAAGCTGCAGGAGATGGGCGGCCTCGATCTGGCGCTCACCGGTTTCGATGCCGGTGAGCTCGATCGGCTGCTGGCCGGCATGGAGCCGGTGGCAACGGACCCTGGCAACGGGACCCTTGCCAGCCCGGCCGTTGCCAGCGCCGACGCCCCTGGCAACGAGGCGCCGGCGGACGATCCCGCGGACGCCGAACCGGAGCTGTCGCGCGTTGCCGTCACCCGCCCGGGCGATCTCTGGCTGCTCGGCGACCATCGCCTGCTCTGCGGCGACAGCACCGACGCCACCACCGTAGCGCGCGTGATGGGCGACGACCGCGCCGCACTGCTGTTCACCTCGCCGCCCTATGGAAACCAGCGCGACTACACCACCGGTGGCGGCACGGATTGGGATGCGCTTATGCAGGGCGTCTTCCAGCATCTCGACGTGGCGATGCGGCCGGACGGCCAGGTGCTGGTGAACCTCGGCCTGATCCACCGCGACAGCGAATGGATCCCGTATTGGTCGGGCTGGCTCGACTGGATGCGCGCCCGCGGTTGGCGCCGCTTCGGCCTCTACACCTGGGACCAGGGCCCCGGCTTGCCCGGGGACTGGAACGGTCGCCTCGCGCCGGCCTTCGAGTTTGTCTTCCACTTCAACCGCCAGGCCCGACAGGCGAATAAGATCGTCCCCTGCAAATGGGCTGGGACGCCGAACAAGGGAAGCGGGCTGCGCGCCGCAGATGGGACCATCTCGGAATACCAGCATGCCGGGCTGCCGGTGCAGGACTTCCGGATCCCGGACAACGTGCTGCGCCTCACCCGCCACAAGGGCCGCGGCATCGAGACGGAGCACCCCGCGGTGTTCCCGGTGGTGCTGCCGGAATTCCTGATGCGCACCTACACCGACGAGGGCGACGTCGGCTTCGAGCCCTTCGGCGGCTCCGGCACCACGATCCTGGCGGGCCAGCGCACCGGGCGCCGTGTGTGCGCCATCGAGCTGGCGTCCGCCTATGTCGACTTGGCGATCGCCCGCTGGCGGATGCTGCACCCCGACCTGCCGGTCACGCTGTCCGATGACGGCCGCGATTACGATGCTGTCGCCGCGGCACGGATGGAGGTCACTGCCGATGCGGCCTGACCTTCAGATGGAGATGATGCCGGTGGCATCGCTCGCGGCCTACGCCGCCAATGCGCGCATGCACCCCACCGAGCAGGTGGCGCAGCTGGCAGCCTCTATCGCCGAGTTCGGCTTCAACGTGCCGGTGCTGGTGGATGATGCCGGCGTGCTGATCGCGGGCCATGGTCGCGTCCTGGCGGCCAAGGCCCTCGGGCTCGACGCGGTGCCCGCCATCCGGCTCGGCCATCTGAGCGAGGCGCAGGCGCGGGCCTTCCGGCTGGCAGACAACCAACTGGCGCTGAACTCGACCTGGGATGAGAGCCTGCTCGCCGCGGAACTGAATGAGCTGCGCGCCGACGAATTCGACCTCGGTGTCATCGGCTTTGACCAGGCTGTGCTGGATCGACTGCTGGCGGACGCCGCCGGCGACGAGGCGGGGGGCGCCGCCGGTGATCCCGATGCGCCGGCGCCCGAGCCACCAACCATCCCCGTCACACGCCCCGGTGATCTCTGGCAGCTGGGGCCGCATCGGCTGCTGTGCGGCGATGCCACCTCCGCCGCCGATGTCACGCGCGTACTGGACGGTGCGTCACCGCATCTGATGATCACCGACCCGCCCTATGGCGTGAACTATGATCCGGAGTGGCGGAACGAGGCCGGGGTGTCGGCCACCATGCGCACCGGCAAGGTGGCAAATGACGATCGCGCCGACTGGCGCCAGGCCTGGGCGCTGTTCCCCGGTGATGTCGCTTATGTCTGGCACGCTGGCGTGCACAGCCGCACGGTGATCGAGAGCCTCGAAGCTTCCGGCTTCGTGATCCGCAGCCAGATCGTCTGGGCGAAGTCGCGATTCGTTCTGGGGCGCGGCGATTATCATTGGCAGCACGAGCCCTGCCTCTATGCGGTCCGCAAGGGCGCGACCGGCCACTGGCAGGGCGCGCGGGACCAGGCGACCCTATGGGCCATCTCGAATGGTGGTGACGAGGACGCCGCCACGGTGCACGGCACGCAGAAGCCGGTGGAGTGCATGCGCCGGCCGATCATCAACAACAGCGCCGCCGGCGAGGGGATCTACGATCCCTTCCTCGGCAGCGGCACCACGCTGATCGCCGCCGAGACGACGGGGCGGGTCTGCCACACGGTGGATATCGATCCCCGCTATGTCGATGTGGCGATCCAACGTTGGCAGAACCTCACAGGCAAGGCGGCGATGCTCGCGGGTGAGGATCGGGTATTCCGGGATGTGGCCGCAGCGCGTGGGGTGCAGGGGAACGCGCAGGGCGTCGCCTGATGCCTTGCTAACCGGTGCTGTCCAAGATCAGTCCCGTCGTCTCGCCCGGCTTGTCCCAATGCGGGAAGTGCCCGCAGCCCTCGAACCAGTGAAGTCGGGCATCCGGGAACAGTGCCTTGGCGCGGCCTGCCTGGATCGGCAAGCACACACGGTCCTGTCGGCCCCAACCGATCACCAACCTGCCAGGAAGGGATCCCGGTGCCGCGCCCTCTTGGGCTGGTCCATAAGCGAGGCTGCGCAGCAACTCGTCGAAGGAGGGCGCCGCTGCGTAGCTGCGCATTTCCTCGAGTGTCACCACTGGCGAGAGGCGCCATGGCCGCGGCGAGAATTGCGGGAACAGCAGCGTCCGGCCAATCGCGCTGCCGGTGATGGCCGGCATGATCGGCTGCAGCAGCCGGACCAGCCGTATCGACACCGCGATCGAGGTGTAGAAGAACCGGCGCTCCCATCCCTGCCAAAAGCCGCCGGGGTTGAGCGAAACGGTGGACCCCACCACGCGGCGCCGCGCGAGCTCCAGCACGAGCCGCGCGCCCATCGAACTACCAACGACATCGACCCCAGTCAGGCCCTCGGCGGCAAGGAACTCGGTGACCGCCCGGGCGAGCGTGTCGATGGACACCTCACCCTGCAAAGGCGGGCTCTCGCCAAATCCGGGGAGATCGACCGCAATGACCTCTCGCTCGCGGGCAAGGTCATGGAGGATTGGGCTCCAGGATCGCCATGAGCCGCCCAGCCCGTGGATCAGCAGCAGGGGCCTTCCCCGGCCAAGCCGGACGGCGTGCATGGCACTCAACTGCTGTACGCGATGCGCACAGCGATTACATTCTTGGACGGCATTGAGCGGCTTCCTTGTCGGAGACAAATCTTAACGCCGGCCGGGACCTGAACGTTGCCCGGCCGGCCAAGATGTTGGCTGCGGCGGCGTGGGGCGCCGCACCCTACTCAGCCTCCGATGCGGTAGACCGTGTAGGATCCGCGGGCGCCTTCCTTGTTCGGGCCGACCTGGCGGACCCGCTCCATCACCTCGACCGCGTGGCCCTTCTTCTTCAGCCCGGCGAAGAAGCCGCGGACCGTGTTGCTGTTCCACCCCGTGGCCTCAGCGATCTGCGCGACGGTGGCACCCTCGGGGCGACGGAGCATCGCCAGCACCTGCTCCTGCTTCGTGCCCTCGCGTGGCTTGCGCGGCGTGTTGGCGTCCCGCGGGGCGCGGGTGGGCTTGCCCGCGAGCGTGGCGCGCAGGGTCGCGATCGGCGCGTCCAGGGCGCCGATCAGGTCGCCATCATGCGTCCCGAAGCGAGCGGCCTGGTCGTCCCAGGCCGCGAGGATGGCCGCGGCGGTGTCGCGCAGGTTGGCGCGTGGGGTGGCGACGCGTGCCGCGAGGGCCTGGTCGAGCAGGGCGATCTCCTCCGTCAGGGGCGCGGCCTGGGCGGCTTCGGCGACCGTGGCGTCCTGTGCGGCGCGCTCCGCGTGCGGCGCCACCGTCGGCGCCGTGTCGCGCTCGCCGGCCACCGCGTCGCCCTCATTCGGGTCGATGCCGATGGCGCGCAGCCCCTCGTCGGTGATGCGCGCCACGATCCAGGTGCCGTCGTCATCCTGCCGCCAGCCCAGCCCGACATGCTCGCGCGGGGCGTTGATCTCGGTGAGCAGGTTGTTCTTGATCAGGCTGCGGAACACCGCGTTGCGGGCCGCGGCCGGCAGGGTCTTCGGCGCGCGGGCCAGGCCCATCTCGTGCTGCGCGGCGGCGCTGAGGATCACGCGCTGGCTGTCGGAAAGCTTGGTCATCGTGTTGGTCTCCGGCTCCGGGTGCCGGTCATCGGCCCCTACTGCCGAGAGCCCCGCCGGCGTCGCCGGTCGGGGCGGTACGGGAGTGGCCCGCGTTAGGCGGCGTATTCGCCGCGGCGGAAATGCTGGTCCGCGATGTCCTTCAGCTTCGCAGTGGCATCGGAAAGCCAGGCTGCTTCGCCCCAAAGCACCGTCTCGGGGTCCGCGCCGAAATGGTCTTCGCTGGCCTGGGTGAGTTCCGTGAGGAGGGCGTCGAATTCGGCCTTCTTGGCCAGGAAGGCGGCCAGGCTGTTTTCCTGGTTGCGGGCGGCGCGGGCGGTGCGGTCGGTCATGCTCGTCTCCGTCGTGGTGCAGGGCGTGATGCGCTGCGTGTGACGGACCATTCGCGCTCTGCCGCGCGTGAGCCAAGCGCATCTCGCGCTCATGGAATTGCTATGATCGGAGGGGTTCGATCACATCATGATCGCAGCCGCTTCCGATGCGCTGGTCCCCTCGCAGCGCGAGGTGGCGCGCCGGCTCGGCATCTCGCACACCGCGCTGCAGAAGGCCGCCCAGTCCGGCCGCATTGCGCAGGAGCCGGGTGGCGGCTGGGATGTCGAGAAGGTTCGCGCCAGGCTCGCGGCCAGCAGCGATCCGGCGCGCAAGACGGCGGCGATGGTGGCGCCGGTGCCGGCACCGCCTTCGCCTTCGCCTTCGCCACCCCCGACCCCGCCTCGGCCAGCCTTCGTCGCGCCACCCCTGCCAGAGCCGCTGCCAACCCCCTCCGCCGGCGGCAGCAGCTTCCACAATGCGCGCACCGCCAACGAGATGCTCAAGGCGCAGGAGCGTAAGCTCCGGCTCGATGAGCGTCGCGGCCAGCTGGTCGAAAAGGCTCGCGCGCTCATGCTCGTGCACCGGCTGGCCAAGGAGGAGCGCGATGCCATCCTCGCCTGGCCGGCCCGGATCGCCGCTGAACTGGCGGCGGAACTCGGCGTCGATGCCCACCGGCTGCAGACACTGATGGATGCCAGGCTCCGGCAATACCTGGCCGAGCGCAACGACGTCCGCGTGGCGGTCGCATGATGACCGGCGAACAGATCATCGGCGAGCTCGGCAACTTCGACGGTGCCGCCGAGATCCTGCAGGCGTGGCGCGATGGTATGGCGCCCGAGCCTGCACTGCTGGTCTCGGACTGGGCCGACAAGCACCGCATGCTCGGCTCCCGCGGCAGCGCCGAACCGGGACCATGGCGCACCAACCGCACGCCCTATCTGCGCGACGTCATGGACGCGCTTTCGCCGGCACATCCGGCACGACGCGTGGTCTTCATGAAAGGGGCGCAGGTCGGCGGCACGGAATGCGGCAATAACTGGATCGGCTACGTCATCCACCACGCGCCGGGCCCCATGCTCGCGGTGCAGCCGACCACCGAACTGGCCAAGCGCTTCTCCGATCAGCGCATTGACCCGCTGGTGGAGGAGACGCCGGCCATCCGGCAGCGCGTCGCGCCAGCGCGCTCCAGGGATAGCGGCAATCGCCAGCTATCGAAGGAGTTCCCCGGTGGCCAGTTGGTGATGACCGGCGCCAACAGCGCGGTGGGCCTGCGCTCCATGTCGGCGCGCTTCCTATTCCTGGACGAGGTCGACGCCTACCCCGGCGACGTCGAGGGCGAGGGCGATCCCGTCGCCCTGGCCGAGGCACGGGCGCGGACCTTCGGCTGGCGCCGCAAGACGCTGCTGGTCTCGACGCCCACCATCTCGGGCCTGTCGCGCATCGAGCGCGAGTATCTGGCCAGCGACCAGCGGCGGTTCTTTCTCCCCTGCCCGCACTGCGCCGCGATGCAATGGCTGCGCTTCGAGCGGCTGGTCTGGGACAAGGGTGAGCCCGACACCGCCCGCTATCTCTGTGAAGCCTGCGACGGCGCCATCGGCGAGCAGCATAAGACGGTGATGCTGGCCGGCGGCGAGTGGCGCCCCACCGCCATCCCGCAGGATCCGCATGCGATCGGCTTCCACATCTCGGCGCTCTACTCCCCGGTCGGCTGGTTCTCCTGGTCGCAGGCGGTGCGGGATTGGGAGGCGGCGCAGGGCGACGACCGCGCCATCAAGACATTCCGGAACACAGTCCTCGGCGAAACCTGGCAGGAGAGCGGCGAGGCGCCGGATTGGCAGCGGCTCTATGACCGGCGGGAGGAATGGGACCCCGGCACGGTGGCAGCCGAGGGGCTGCTGCTGACGGCCGGCGTCGACGTGCAGCGCGATCGCCTCGAGGCCAGCATCTGGGCCTGGGCGCAGGATCGCCAGTCCTGGCTGATCGAGCACCGCATCCTGGTGGGCAATCCCTTTGAGGCCGCGGTTTGGGACGAGCTGCGCGGCCTGCTTGGCGAAACCTGGCGCCATGCGTCCGGCCATCGGCTCGGCCTCGCCATGACGGCGATCGACAGCGGCGACGGCATGACCACCGCCGAGGTGTACAGCTTCGTGCGCCGCGCCGGCGCCGGCCGGGCCATTGCCGTGAAAGGCCAGGACGGGCTGCGGGCCGCGATCGGCCAGCCTTCGGCCACCGAGGTGCGGCGGAACGGGCGCAAGCTGGGTGGGCTGAAGGTCTGGCCGGTCGGCTCGTCCTTCTTAAAGGGCGAGACCTATGGTTGGCTGAAGCTGGAACGGCCCACCGCGGAGAGCGGCGATCCGTTCCCGCCCGGCTTTGTCCACCTGCCGCTGCACGCGGCAGGGGAGGAATTCTGCCGGCAGCTCACCGCCGAGCAGTTCGTCGCCCGCGCCGGCCGCAACGGCTTTCGCCGGCTTGAATGGGTCAAGACCAGGGAACGCAACGAGGCGCTGGACTGCCGGGTCTACGCCCGTGCCGCGGCGGCCGCGCTTGGCATGGATGGCTGGGGTGACGGCCGCTGGGCACGGATGGCCGATGCGCTGTCGCTGCCAGCAGGCGAGATTCCCACCGGAGGGAATGTCGCTCATCCATCGCCGCCACAGGTCGCGACTGACACCCAACGCCCGCGTGGCTGGCTCGCGCCGCGTAGCGGCTGGCTTCGCTGAAGGAGGGACGTGATGAACCCGACCGTCCTCGCCTGGGCGTTGGCGCAGCCCGCCGGCACGCGCGCCGCGGTCCTGGCGTCTGCCTTCACCGGCGGCACCACGCGCGTGACCTTCGACGGCCGCACGGTGGAATACCGCTCGCCGGATGAGCTCGGCCGCGCGCTATCGGTGCTCCACGCCGCCGAGAACACTGCGGCCCGCCGCCCCAGCGTGACCTTCGCCAGCTTCTCCCGCGAGGGAAGCAGGTGATGGGCCGCCTTCGCGATGCCTGGCACGCGCTGCGCGGCTATGCCGCGGCGCAGGACAGCCGCGCCTCGAGCTGGGCCGCGTCCGGCGGCAGTGCCACGGCCGAGGTTGGCGCCGCCGCGCCCACGGTGGCGCGGCGCGCCCGCGATGCTGTCCGCAACGACCCATACGCCGCCCGCATCGTCGATCTCTGGACCGGCAACGCGGTGGGCGCAGGCATCACTACCCGCTGGCCCGACAAGCCCCATGCCGAGGCTTGGCGCCGCTGGTCCGACAGCACTGCTTGCGACGCCGAGGGCCGGCTCGATCTCTATGGCCTGCAGGCGCTGGTCATGCGGGCGGTGGTGGAGAGCGGGGAATGCTTCGTCCGCCTCCTGCCGGCTGAGATCACGCCGGCGAACCCGATCGGCCTGCGCCTGCAGGTGCTGGAGAGCGACCACCTCGACGCGGCACGCCAGGGCGTCATCGAGGGCGTCCCCACGCTGCAGGGCATCGGCCTCGGCGAGGCCGGTGAGCCGGTTGGCTACTGGCTGCACCGCGTGCATCCCGGTGCCTCCTGGGTGCTGCCGGGCGGCGCCACCTGGTTGAGCAGCCAGCGCGTACCTGCCCGCGACGTGCTGCACATCTACCGCAAGCGCCGCCCCGGCCAGTTGCGCGACGTGTCCTGGCTGGCGCCGGTGCTGACGCGCCTGCGGGATCTCGGCGACTACGAGGCTGCGCTCCTTATGAAGGCCAAGATCGAGGCCTGCCTCGCCGCGGTGGTCTCGGAGGATGGCGACGATGCCATGACCGGCCCGGCATCCGGCCTGCTGCGCGACGCCCAGGGCCGCACGGTGGAGAGCTTCGAGCCGGGGATGATCCTGTATCGCCGCGGCATGGGATCCGTGGAGGTGGTGAACCCTTCGGGTGGCGGCAGCCATGCCGCCTTCGCGCGCCGGGCGCTCGAGGCGTCGGCGGTCGGCACCGGCCTCACCTATGACCAGGTGGCCGGCGACCTCACCCAGGCCAACTACTCGTCCCTCCGCGCCGGAAAGATCGAGTTCCGTCGCCTCTGCGAGCAGGTCCAGTACGGCATGCTGATCCCGATGCTGGTGCGGCCCATCGCCGACCGCTTCCATGCGCAGGGTGCACTGCTCGGGCTGTGGCGTGCGGAGGTGCCGGACGGCCTGTCCCACGTCCCGCCCGCCCACGAGATGATCGACCCGCTCAAGGACACCACGGCGCTGATCGCCCAGGTCCGCGCCGGCTTCGTGCCGCAGCCTGAGGCGGTCGGTGCCTTCGGCTACGACTTCCGCCAGGTGGTCGAGATGATCCGCGAGGCCAATGCCCTGCTCGACGAGGCCGGGCTCTCCCTCGACAGCGATCCTCGCCGCGTCGCCAAGTCCGGCGCGGCCCAGGACGCCGCCCAGCTGGCCGCCATCGAAATCGCCGCCACCGGTGCCGCCAGCCCGCGCGCTGATGCGCCGGCCGATGCGGGCGCCGCCCCCAATCCAGGAGCACCCTCATGATCCCAGGCGGCTATGACTGGGCCGACGACATGCTCAAAGTCAAAAGCATGCGCCGGCGCTTCCGCGACAACTTTGGCGGCGACGTCCTCAACCCGACCCGCTGGGAGGTGCTGTCCACCGGCAGTGGCATGACCCTCACGGTGGCGAACGGCACCGCACAGATCTCCACCGGCACCACGCTGGATGACGAGCTGATCCTGCTCAGCCGCCAGAGCTTCATGCTGCCGCTGCGCGCGATGGTCGCGCTGAACCTCAGCCAGCGCATCGCCGGCCAGACCGCCTGGCTGGAACTCGTCAGCGTCACGCCCGAGACGAGCGTGCCCGACGAGCGCAACATCGTCGCTTGGCGCCTGGATGGCGTCAGCGCCACCCTTGCCAATTACGAGGTGGGCAGCGACGGGGCCCCTCGGCTTGGCACTGCCTCGGGCGTCACCATCCCCACCACGGCCCCGGCCGGCTGGTCGGTGCTGGAGCTCGAGCCCAACAGCGATGAATGCTACTTCCACGGCCGCGCGCTCGATGGCACCGGCCTGCGGGCCAATTCCTACGCTCGCCAGCAGCAGCTGCCCGACCCCTCGGCACTGTATCGCTTTCGCGTGCGGGTGCGGAACCGGCAGGTCTTCCACGGCATCTCCGCGGTGGCCAACAACGGCAGCAGCGCGGTGCGCATCACCCGAGCCGCGCATGGCTACGCGACCTCAGATTCCGTGACGGTGGCCAACGTCGCCGGCGTGCCGGGGGCGAACGGCACCTTCACCATCACGGTGATCGACGCGAACAACTTTGATCTGGTCGGCTCCAGCTTCACCGGCGCCTACGTCAACACCGGCTGGGCGACGATCAGCCGCAACCTGGCGCCGGCCTCCAACACCGATCTCCGGCTGCAATTCGTCTCGATCTCCGACTATGCCGAGCTCACCACCGCGATCACCGCAGGCCGCGCCAATGCCGTCGCCGGCCAGGGGATCGGCGTGAACGTGCTGACCGCCGCGGCCCCCGCGCTCAGCGTCGTCGGCGGCCAGGCGCGCAACACGGCCGGCGCCGTGCCGGTGCTGGCGGCAACCGGCTACTCCGCCAACCCGGTGGCGGTGACCACGGCGCGCGGTGTCGACCTGCTGGCCACGCTGATCGGCGCGATCGTCACCAAGCCCTATGCCATTCCGGAGGCAGACTGGACCTATGCGGGGCCGGTGGCCGGCATCGCGACCGGCAGCGACACCGCCGTGCAGGCCGCAGGTGGCGCCGGCATTCGCCGCTACGTGACGGGGATGCAGGTGCAGAACGCCAGCGCCACGGCCACGGAGTTCCAGATCCGCGACGGCACCACGCCGGTCTGGCGCGCGCTGCTGCCGGCCAATCTCAGCCCCACCAACATCGACTTTCCGACCCCACTGCGCACCACGGCCAATGCCGCGCTGAACATCCAGGCGGTTACCGCCGGCGCGGTGGTGATCGCCAACCTCCAGGGCTTCACGGCGCCCTAAGCCCAGGACCTTTCGCATGACAGAGCCGATCGAACCGGGCGGGGAGACCCCCGCGCCGGATCCCGACGCTACGCCCGATCGAGTTCCCATCGCTGGGCAGTCGATCGTGGCCTGCCGCGCGCTGGCCGCGCCGGTCACCGTCAATCGCGCGGCCCGCACCGTCGAGGTGGTGTGGAGCACCGGCGCCCGGGCCCGCAACTTCGTCCCGCCGCTCGGTCCCATCATCGAGGAGCTCGACATGCGCCCGGAGGCGGTACGCATGGACGCGCTGCGCTCGGGCCGCGCGCCTGTGCTGGACACCCATCGCCGCGCCGGCACACGTGATGTTCTGGGCCGTGTCACCGCCGCCCGCCTTGAGGCTGGCCGCGGCTACGCCACGCTGCAGTTCAGCGGCGCCGATGACGTCGAGCCAGTCTGGCAGCGTGTCGCCGATGGCACGCTGCAGTCTGTGAGCGTTGGCTATCGCGTGCACCGCTACGACCCGCGGCCCGACGCTGCCACCGGCCAGACCATCCACCGCGCCGTGGATTGGGAGCCCTACGAGATCTCGATCGTGCCCGTCCCGGTGGACGGCCTGGCCGTGATCCGTGGCGAGGAGCCGCAGGGCACTCCCGCCACTGCCATCGAACCCGCCCTGACAGAGGAACCCACCATGACCGAGACGACGCCGGCTTCGCCGGATCCCGCGCCGGCGCCGCCTGCGCCGCCCATCGCACCCACGCCCCAGGAGAACCCCGTGACCACCACCGCCCCGCCCGAGCCGACCCGCGCAGCCCCGCCCGCGCCCGACCTCGACGCCATCCGCGCCGAGGCGGACCGCGCCGCCGTCGAGCGCATCGCCGCCTATGAGCCGGTGCTGGCCGGCGCCCGCGGCCTGGTGACCCCCGACATGCTCGACGCCATGCGCGAAGCCGCCATTCGCGACCGCATCTCCCCCGAGGTGCTGCGCGGCCGCCTGTGGGACGCCTTCGCCAGCCAGGGCCCGCGCCCCTCTCTGCCGGCGCGCCCCGAGACCGGCCCCGGCCAGGACGACCCGGCCAGCCTGCTCGACGCCATGGCCGAGGCGCTCGCCGCCCGCTCCATGCCCGGCTACCAGGCGCCCAGCACGGGCCCCGGCGCCGGCCGCCACGTCGAATTCATGGGCTGGCGCCCCTCCGACATGATGGGCGAACTGCTCCGCGCCCGCGGCGAGCGCAACATCCCCCGCAACCCGACCATCCTGGCCGAGCGCGCCTTCCACACCACCAGCGACTTCCCCGCGCTGCTCTCGGCCGCGGCCAACAAGATGCTGCTCGCGGCCTATGCCCCGGCGCAGCCGACCTATCGCACGCTGTTCCTCCGCCGCGATTTTCGGGACTTCAAGCCGCACCGCCACCTGCGCGTGGGGGATTTCCCCAACCTCGTGGCGCTGTCGGAGAACGGCGAGATCCAGGCCGGCACTATGTCCGAGAGCCAGGAGCTTGTGTTCCTGCAGACCTTCGCGCGGCGCATCCGCGTCACGCGGCAGATGCTGGTCAACGACGACCTCGGCGCCTTCACCGACTTCGCCAGCATGATCGGCCGGCGCGTCGCCGATTTCGAGAACGCCACGGCCTATGCGCTGGTGAACAGCGCCACCGGTGACGGCCCGACCCTGGTCACCGGCGCGGCCCCGGTCTTTGCCACCGGTGCCGCCCGGCTGAACAAGGCCAGTGCCGGCACGCTGCTCGACCTGGGCAATCTCGCGCTCGGCCGTGCGGCGGTGATGCGCCAGCGGACGCTGGACGGCCTGCCCATCGCGGTGGGCTCGCAGATGCGGCTGCTGGTCGGGCCGAACCAGGAGCTTGCCGCGCGGCAGCTCACGGTGTCGGTGCAGGCGACGCAGACCAGCAACGCCAACGTCTATGCGGGCTTCGTGCAGCCGCTGGTCGAGCCACTGATCCCCGCCAACCGCTGGTACCTGTTCTCCGATCCCTTCGCGGCGCCGGTCTACGTCTACGGCTACCTCAACGGAGCCGAGGGGCCGCAGGTCACCACGGGCAATGTCCAGGGCGTGGATGGCGTCGAGGTCTCGGTGATCTTCGACTTCGGCGTCGGCGCCATCGACTGGCGCGGCGCCTGGTTCAACCCGGGCACCTGATCCCCGCCTTCACCCGTCAGCCCAACCATCATCAATCCATGCAGAGGGCGTCCTTCGGGACGCCTTCTGCGTTTCTGGAGACCTCATCCCCATGCGCAACTACGTCCAGCCGGGCAACAGCCTGGCCATCGCCGTTCCCTATGCCGGCGGCATCCTCTCCGGCCAGGGCGTCCTGGTCGGCGCGCTCTTCGGCGTCGCCGCGGTCGATGGCGCGCAGAACGCCATCATCGAGGCTGCCACCCAGGGCGTGTTCGACATCACGAAGGAACCGGCGCTCGCCATCACCGCCGGCGCCCGCGTCTTCTGGGACAACACCAACCGGCGCATCACCACCACTGCGGCGGGCAACTTCCAGGTCGGCATCGCCAGCCTGGCGGCGCTCGCCGCCGACACCACCGTCCGGGTGTGGCTCAACCGCGTGCCGGCGCTCGGCACGTGAGCCCGGTCCGCAAGGCGATGGATCCCAAGGCCACGCGGGGCTATCGCAACCGCAATCCGGGCAACATCGAGCACGTCCCAGCCAACAAATGGCAGGGGCTGGCGGATCCGCCCTCCGACGGGCGCTTCTGCCGCTTCACCAGCCATGAACTCGGCATCCGTGCGCTCGCCGCGCTGCTGGTCACCTATCAGGACCGGCACAAGCTGCGGACGCCTCGCGCGATCATCGAGCGCTGGGCGCCCAAGGTGGAGAACGACACCGCGGCGTATGTCGCGGTGGTGGCGCGGCGCATCGGCGTCGGGCCGGACGAGGCGATCGACCTGCATCGGCACGATCACCTGCGCCCGCTGGTCGAGGCCATCATCCACCACGAATGCGCCGGGCTGTCCTATCCGACCGCGGTGATCGATCGGGCCCTGACCCTGGCCGGGGTCCCGCCTGCGCCGCCGGTAACGCTGCGCGAGGTGGCCGCCATCACCGGCACCGGGCGTGGTGCTGTGCTGGTGGGCGCGGCGGGTATCGCCACCGCCGTGGCGCAGGCGGCGCCGGCCATCCAGGCGCTCGGCACGCTGGCGCCCGCCGTCGCCATCGCGGTCATCGTCGCCGCCGTGATGGGCGTCCTCGCCTGGCGCCTGCGGCGGCCGGCATGAGCGCCTTTGCCGCGGCCATGGACGCCCTGGCCGCGGATCCGAACATCGGTGCGGATGCGAGCTATCGCGCGGGCGGGACCGGGGCGCCGGTCCTGCTCCGCGTGGTCCGCTCGGCGCCGGATCGGCTCGGCGACGCCTTCGGCACCAGCGTGATCCAGGCGACCGACGTGCTGACCGTCGCCATCGCCGTGCTGCCCGCTGTGGATGCGGACGACACCTTCACGCTCGGCGCCGACACCCTGACCGTCCAGCACGCCGAGCGCGACGCCGCCGGCATCGCCTGGCGCGTCTTCTGCCGCCGATAGGAGCACCGCCATGATCGACCCCGAACGCATCGGCGGCATCGTCGGCGAGGCGCTGCTCGCCGGCGCCCTGGGTGCGCTCGGCGCCATGGCGCGCTTCTCCTCCACCGACCGGCCGCTCCTGACCCGCGCCTATCTGCTGCACGCCCTGGCCGGCGGTAGCCTCGGCACCGGCGCCTGGCTCATTGCCCATGCCTTCGAGCTCGACGGCTGGTGGCTCTTCGCGGTGGCGTGGCTGGCCGGCACGCTCGGCTACGCCGCTCTCCACGATCTGCTGCTGCGCATCCTCAGCCGCAAGTTCGGCGGGCGTTGATCCATGCGGCTTGGTGCCAGCATCGTCGGTGATCTTCGCAAGGTGCTGGCCGACGAGATCCGTGCCGGCGAGCGCGCGGCCATGACCGCCATCCGCGCCGAGACGGAGCAGGTGAAGGTCGAACTGCGGCGGCAGGTCACCACCGCCCTCAGCGGCAACGCGCGCGGCATCGCCAATGCCTGGCGGTCGATGATCTTCCCGCGGAGCGGGCAGTCGCTGCGGCCGGCGGGGTTGGTGTTCACCAAGGTGCCGAGCGTCATTGATGCCTTCGAGCGCGGGGCACTAATCCGGGCGAAAGGTGGCGGGAAGTTCCTCGCCATCCCGACCGGCTTCAACGCGGCCCGGGGGCGCCGGGGCCGCGGCGAAAAGGGCATGCGCGTCACGCCCGCGCAGATGGTCGCCTCCGGCCAGGCCTTCCTGCGGCCCTTCAAGTCCGGCCGGGGCTTTGTGTGGTGCCTGCCGTTGCGCCAGGGCGAGCAGACCGGGCGGCGGCGGCGGACCCGCCTCGTGGCGGGCGGCGTGACGGAAGTTGGCACGGCCAATCGCAAGGGCCGCGAGGCCTGGGCGCGCGGGCTGCTGGAGCAGGGGATGGTGCCGATGTTCCTGCTCCTGCCCCAGGTGAAGCTGGCCAAGCGGCTCGATGTGCGCGGTGCGGCGGAGCGCGGGCTGCGTCGCCTGCCGGGGCGCTTTGTCGCGGCGTGGGAACGCGAGAGCGGGAGGGCAGCATGACCATGCGCGCGCGCTTCCTCCTGCTGCTCGGGCTCGTCGTGCTGTCCTGGGCCGCCATTCCATTCGGTCTGGCGGTGACCTGGGTCGCCGGCCGCTTCTTCGCATCGATGCTGGGGTGGGCATGAGCGTCCGCGAGGCCGCGATCGCGGCGTTGCACAGCCGGCTCGCCACGTCCCTGGCCGTTCGGAATCCGGCACCGCTCGTGCTGCGCGGGGAAACCGTGCCGCAGCGCATCCCCGCCGGCGGGCTGGTGGTCGTTCGCGACGGCGAGGCGGTGGAGGAGACGCCCATCCTCTCCCCGCTCGCCTGGCAGATCGAGCATCGAGCCGAGGTCGAGGTCACTGTCGCCGGCGCCACGCCCGCCGCGCGCACCGCCCTGCTCGATGCGCTGCTGGTGGATGTTGCCGCGGCCGTTACCGCCAACCGCACTCTGAGTGGCGCCGTCGAATGGGCACAGCCCGGCAGTGCGTCCTTCGAGGATGTCGAGTTCGAGGGCGCTGCCGCGGCCCGCGCCGCCGCTATCCCCATCACGCTTTGGTTCACCGTCGCCGGCTCGCCGCTGGCCTGATCCCCTTCCAGGAGAAAGCCCATGCCCCGTGCCATCGGCGCGAATTGCCGTCTGCTCATGCTGCCCGAGACCACCTACGGCACCGCGCCCGGCAGCAACTGGCGGCGCATGCCGTTCCTGTCCTGCGACCTCGGCGCGGAGCAGCCACTGCTGGACGCCGATGTCATCGGCGTCGGCAGCAACCGCGATCCGGCCGCGCCTTTCCTGGACACGGTCACGGTCGCCGGCCAGGCGGTGGTGCCGGTGGACCTGATCAACATCGGCCACTGGCTGCGGCTGCTGCTGGGCCCGGCGACCACCACCGGCACCACCAACTTCATCCACACCTTTACCTCGGGCGCGGCGGCGCTGCCGAGCAACGCGATGGAGATCGGCTATCCCGACGTGCCGTCCTTCGACGTGTGCACCGGCATCCGTGCCGACACGCTGGAGATGGATTTTACGCCGACAGGCGCGGCGACGGCGACTTTCGGGCTGCTGGGTCAGGGGTCGGTGCGCACGGGCGCCACGTCAGGTGGCACGCCGACCAGCGCGACTTACACGGCCTTTAACAAGGCGCAAGGCAGCATCACCCGCAGCAGCGTGGCGCTGGCGCAGGTCACCGGCGCGCGGCTCACCTACGCCAACGGCATGGAGGCCGTGCGCACCATTCGCGCCGATCGCCGGGTCGAGGGCGTGGATCCCGGCATCGCCCGCTGCACGGGCCAGATCACAGTGCGCTTCGAGAATACGACGCTGCTCGCCCAGGCGCAGGCCGGCACGTCGGCGGAGTTCGCCCTGGCCTTCACCATCGATGCGAACCGCAGCCTGACGATCACGCTGCACGAGGTCTATCTCGCGCTGGCCAAGACGCCGATCGAGGGGCCGGCCGGGGTCGAGGCGAGCTTCGATTTCCGGGCCGCGTTCAACGCGACGGCCACGCGCATGATGACGGCGGTGCTGCGGAACCAGCAGGCGGGGACGGAGTATGCGTGAGCCAGGTAGACGGCGATGCAAGTCCACTCCGGACGAAATGCAGACGAAGGTTGGTTTTTCCTGGCCCGGACCTCTTGGGTCGTACCCGACACGGTCAACCATACGCGCGGGCACGCGTCCCGTTCCGCGTCTCGCCTCATCAGTCTGAACCGCCCGATCCGTCCTGCGCCCGGGCGCGCGATCGGCATGGCGTGCAACCTCGATCCATGCAGAATGGTCGCGTGGGTCCAACCTTCGGGTCACGCCCGGGAACCGACAGGCCGTGATCGACACGGATCTATGGCTTGCCAGGCGGAGGCAGTCAGATGTGCGTTATTTGCAACCCGGCCTTTGCGGAAGCCTTCAAGAGCAGCACGTTCCCCTCGCGCCGGCAGATCATGCGGTCGGCCGCCGCGGCAACGGCGGGCGCTTTCGTCTGCGAAGCGGCCACGCCCGGCACGGCGCAGGCCCAACAGTCGTCCTTCCAGGACTTGGCCGGCCGGTTCGAGTCCAGGAGCCTGCCGCAGGTCACGATCTTCCGCGCCAGGGAGATCATCACCCTCGATCCCGACAAGCCCTCCGCCACCGCCGTCGCGATTCTCGGCGATCGCATCGTCGCAGTCGGCTCGGTCGCGGAGTTGCAGGCGGCGGCAAACGGCCAGCCCTACCGGGTGGACGAGACCTTCGCGGATAAGGTGATCGCGCCCGGCCTGATCGCGCAGCACGACCATCCGCTGCTAACCGGCCTGACGATGGTCTCGGAGATCATCGCTATCGAGGACTGGGTGCTGCCCGCCGGCGTCGTGCCGGCCGCGAAGACCCCCGAGGCCTATCGCGCACGGCTGGCCGAGGCGAGCGCGAAGCTCCGTGATCCGGCCGCGTTGCTCGTAACCTGGGGCTATCACCCGCTGTTCCACGGAGCCCTGACCCGGGCCGATCTCGATCGGATCAGCACCGCGCGGCCGATCATCGTCTGGCACCGCTCCGCCCACGAATTCATCGTCAACGGCAAGGCGCTCGACACCTACGGCATTGATGCCGCCTTCGTCGCCGGCCTGTCGGAGGCTGCGCGGGCGCAATCCAACCTCGACGAGGGCCATTTCTGGGAAGGCGGCATGTTCGGCGTCATGCCGAAGCTGCTGCCCGCGATCGCGACGCCGGACCGGCTGCGGCGCGGCCTCGAATTCGTGGTGGGCTACTATCACGCCAATGGCGTGACGCTCGGCTGCGAGCCCGGCGGTCTCTTCTCGAAGCAGCTGCAGGACGCCCAGAACGCGGTGCTGTCGCGGCCCGACAGCCCCTTCCGCTTTTTCTTCATCCCGGACGGGAAGTCCATCATCGCGGCCTTCCCGGACACCGCGATCAGCGAGACGGAGAAAGTGCTGGGCTGGGGCGAGGGCATGACGGCCATGGTGCCGCGGGCGATCAAGCTGTTCGCTGACGGCGCCATCTATTCGCTCGCGATGCAGCTGCGCGACCCCTATATCGACGAGGGGCATGGCGAATGGATCATGCAGCCGGATGTCTTCGGGCGCGCTTTCAGGGTCTACTGGGACGCGGGCTACCAGATCCACGTCCACGTCAACGGCGACGCCGGCCTCGACATGGTGCTCGACACCGTCGAGACGAACATGCGCCGGCGCCCGCGCCACGACCACCGGACGCTCGCCATCCATCTCGCGGTCTCGCGGAAGGACCAGGTCGAGCGCATGAAGCGGCTCGGCGTGATCGTCAGCGCCAACCCCTACTACGTGCGCGCGCTGGCAGATGCCTATGCGCAGAAGGGCCTGGGGCCGGAGCGCGCCGACACCATGGTGCGGCTCGGCGACATCGAGCGCGCGGGCGTGTCCTATTCGCTCCACTCCGACATGCCGATGGCGCCCGGCCAGCCGCTGTTCTTGATGCATTGCGCGGTGAACCGCACAACGGAATCCGGGCGCGTCGCGGCGCCAGACCAGCGGGCCAGCCGGCTCGCGGCACTCCAGGGGATCACGCTCAACGCCGCGCATTCGCTGCGGATGGACGCCGAGATCGGCAGCATCGTGCCCGGCAAGCTTGCCAATTTCAGCATCCTTGAGGAGAACCCGCTGACGGTGGACGCGGCGCGGATCAAGGACATCGCGGTCTGGGGCACCGTCCATGAGGGCCGAGTGCTGCCGGTGCGGCGCGGCTGAGCCGCCCGCGCGGAATATCGGCCACGCCGGCCATGCCTCTGCCAGGCTAGCTCTGCATCGCATTGGCCTGCGGGCACCGGTTGCAAGGTGAGGGCAGGCCGCGCGTCGGCAAGCCAAGTCCCCTTCGGGTCGGATGCGGCCCTCTTCTCCCTCCTTGGCGACAGCTCCGATCTGCGCCGGAGGCGAGGATAATGATGGGGCCCGACAGGGCTATTCCATGCTCGCCACCAGGGCTTCGGGTTGGAGCGACTTACCCGCCAACTTCATGCAAATGGAGAACGTCATGCTCACCCTCGACCTCCCGGTCGAGCCGTACTGGCTCGACCTGCCCCGTGGCGTCCGCGTGGAGATCCGCCCCGTCACCACCGCTGTCATGGCCGCGGCGCAGGCTGGCTCCGCCCGCCGCCTCGGCGCGCTGCGAGCCTCCGAGGCCGACCTCGACCCCGACATGGCCCGCGGCCTCGCCTTCGCCTTCCTCGTCAAGGCGCTGGCCCGCCACGCCGTCACCGCCTGGGAGGGCGTTGGCGACGCCGCCGGCAAGCCGCTGCCGCTCTCGCCTGAGGCCGTCGAGCGCCTGATGGACATGGACGAGATGGCCGCCGCCTTCTGGGATCGCGCCACCGGCCCGGTCGCCGCCGTGGCGCTGGAGGGAAACGGCTAAGGGCCCGGGCCGAATGGCATTTCGGCCAGGGCCCTGACTACTGCCGCGGCTGTGCCGCCCTGGACCGCGACTGCGGCATGGCCTGCCCCTACGCCGCCCACGCTCCCGCCAGCGTTGAGGGCGCCGCCGTCTGGACCGCGGGCACCACCTGCGCCACTGCGACGATGACCGGCCTCGACCTCGACATGCCGGCCGCGCTCTCCACCGCCCGCGAGATGGGTGCTTCCGGCTGGGCCGCAGCCGAACTGCTGCTGGCCCTGCGCACGGGCCTCGCCGCCGGCAGCGCCGCGCGCCGCACGGATCCCCCCGGACCCTGACCATCCCACCGACGCAGGAGGCGTGACGCATGGCGGATAGCACGCGCCGCGTCTCGGTCCGGCTGTCGCTCGACGATGCCGCCCGGGTCAAGCAGGAACTGCGCGAGGTCGGCGAGACCGGCCAGCGGAGCCTGGAGCGCATCCAGGGCGGTGCCGATCGCGCCTCTCGCGCGCTGGACCTGCTCGACGTCGCCGTCCGCGGCGTGCAGATCGCCGGCCTTGCCGCCGGGCTGCGCGCCGTGGTGGTGGCCGGCGATGCACTCACTCAGTCCATGGGCCGGCTCAACACCGCGCTGGGCTCCGTCGAACGTGCCGGCGAGATCTACGACCGCCTGTATCGCGACAGCCTGCAGACTGGAGTGGCGGTGCGCGAGAGCGTGGACGCCTTCGCCCGCTTCTCGATCGCGGCCCGCGAGATCGGCGCCACCTCCGACCAGGTCGCCACCCTCGTCGGCGGCCTGCAGCGCATCGCCATCGCGTCGGGCGCCTCGCAGCAGGAAATCGCCTCCAGCACGCAGCAGCTCGCCCAGGCCCTGGCCTCGGGCACGCTGCAGGGTGATGAGCTGCGCTCGATCCTTGAAGGCCTGCCCACCCTGGCGCAGGCACTCGCCCGCGAGCTGGGCGTGTCCATCGGCGAGCTGCGCAAGCTCGGCTCCGAGGGCAAGCTCACCGCCGACACGGTGTTCCCCGCGCTGCTGCGCGCCGTCGAGCGGCTGAATGGCGAGTTCGAGCGCGCGCCGCTCTCCGTCGGACGTGCCTTTGGCCAGCTCACTGCCGCCGCCGACCAATTCCTCGCCCGACTGGACCAGGCGATCGGCCTGTCCAACGCGCTGGCCCGTGCGCTGTCCGGGGCCGCCCGCGTGCTGGACGGCGTGCGCCGCGGCTCCGGGCTGCTGCTGCCCTCCGAGCAGGAGGCGGACCGCCGCGCCCAGGCCGAGGCCCTGCGCGCGCAGATCGCCCGCCTCGAGGCCGAGAGCCAGGGCGACAGCCTGCGATCCCAGCCCCGGCGCGGCTCCATTCGCGGTGGGCTGGTCGGCACCGCCCAGCAGCAGGCCGGCGTCGATCGCGCCGCGCGCCTGGAGGAACTGCGACGGCAGTACACAGAACTCCAGGAGGAGATCACCCGCGGCGAGCAGGCCGCCGGTGAGCGCCAGCGCACCGAGCAGGAGGCGGCAGCCGGCCAGGCCGCCGAGGCCCGCCGCCGCCGGACCGCCGCGGATGCCGAGGAACTGCGCAAGGCACTCGACGACCGCTTCCGCATCAACAGCGAGTACGAGGACCGCGTCCGCCGACTGCGCGAGGCCGAGGCCGCGGGCGGCATCACCGCCGCCGATCGCACCCGCCTCGAAACCCTGGCGCTGCGCGAGCGCGACGAGGCACTGCGTCGCATCGAGGGTACCACCCGCCGCGTGGCCTCCATCCCGCGCCCCGACCGCGAGGCCGAGCGCGAGATCAACGACATCATCCGCGAGCGCGAGCGGCTGATCCAGAACAACGAGAACGCCCAGGAGCGCTACACGCGCCGCCTGGAAACCCTCGGCCGGCTGGTGGAGCGATCGGAGCGCATCGGCCAGCCCATCCCCGACGAGACGGTCTCGCGCGAGGCCAATGCCGCGCTGGAGGAGCTGGAGCGCAGCCAGCAGCGCGTCCAGCAGGCCACGGAGCGCACCAGCAACACGGCGCGGGAACTCGGCCTGACATTCTCCTCGGCCTTTGAGGACGCGATCATCAAGGGCGAGAGTTTTTCCAAGGTGCTGCAGGGCATCCTGCAGGACATCGCCCGCATCGTGGTCCGTCGCACGATCACCGAGCCGCTCGGCACGGCGGTGACCTCCAGCCTGGGCGGCTTTGACTTCGGCTCCATCTTTTCTGGCATCGGCTCTGCGCTGGGCGGGCTGTTCCGCGCCGAGGGCGGGCCGGTCGCGGGCGGCCAGCCCTATATCGTCGGCGAGCGCGGCCCCGAATGGTTCGTGCCGAGCTCCGCAGGCACCGTGCTGCCCAACGGCATGGCGCCAGGCGGGCCGGTGATCAACCAGAGCATCACCATTGACGCCCGCGGCGCCGATGCGGGCGTCGAGGCGCGGCTGCGCGTGCTCTCGGCGCAGATCGTCCGTCAGGCCAGTGCCGCCACGCTGGACGCCATCCGCCGCGGCGGCAGCGCCACCTCCATCGTGCGGGGCTAGGGCCCAGGAGGGCATCATGACGGAATACGCCTGGCCCAGCGTGCTGCGCCCGTCGCGGCTGAGCTTCTACCTCCAGCACAACACCTTGCGCTTTGTCTCGCCCGTGACCCGCGCCACGCAGGTGCTGCGGCGCGAGGGTGCGCGCTGGGTGGCGGAGGCGAGCTTTGAGCCGCTGGGGCGCGTGCAGTCCGGCGTAATGGACGGGCTGCTGGCCGCACTGGCGGGATCCGCCAACACGGTGCGCATCTGGGACTGGCGGCGGGAATACCGCACCGGCGATCCGCGCAGCCAGGGCGATGTTCCGACCGGGCCCTACAGCTTCTCGGACGCGACCATCTTCACCGACGGGACCGGGCTGGTGGTGGGCTCGGGCAATCCGTCGCTGGCGGCCGGCGCGCCACGCGGGGCGCTGTCCATCGTCACGCAGGGCTGGTGGCCCAGCACCGTGGCGGTCGGTGCCGGCGACTACATCGGCCTCGGCGGGCGGCTCTACATCGCCACTGCCGCGGTCGCCGCCTCCGGCGCCGGCACCGCCACCATTGCCATCGCGCCACCGCTGCGCGCCGCGGTGGTGGTGGGCGAGCCGCTGATCCTCTCACTGCCGAGCGTGCCGATGCGGCTGGTCTCGGATGACGAGGCGGCGAACCCGACGCGGCCGGGCCCCTTCGCCGCGGTCACCATTCGCATGGAGGAGGCGCTGTAGTCATGTCCGGCACCCCGCGCCTCAGCAACCAGGCCGCGGCCGCCGCCACCGCGCCGATCGCCACGCCGGTGGTGCTGGTCGAGCTCGACTTCGCCACCGGCCCCTTTCGCGTCTGGACCGGGCTCGGCCCGCTCGACTGGGCGGGGAAGGTGTTCGAGGGCGCCGGCAGCATCGGCGCCATCTCGGATGTCGAGGAGACGGTGGAGCTGCGCGCGGTGCGGCTGACGCTGGCCCTGTCGCCCGTGCCGCAGGAGGTGGTGGATATCGCCCTGGCTGAGCGCAGCTACCGCCTGCGGCCGGTCACGCTGTGGGGCGCGCTGCTCAATGCGCAGGGCGCCTTTGTGGCGGACCCGTTTCCGCTCTGGGCGGGGCAGATGGACACGATGGAGGTGACGGACGGCGCGGAGCCTTCCGTGGCGCTGGCCTGCGAGAGCCGGCTGGTCGACCTCGAGCGGGCGGAGGTGCGGCGCTACACCGATGCCGACCAGCAGGCCGAATACCCCGGCGATCGATTCTTCGAGTTCGTGCCGGCGCTCCAGGAGGCGGAGATCCGGCTGCCGATCCAGTGACGCGGCTGCCCGATTGGCCGGAACGGTTGGCGGCCCTGATCACCGCGGTCGAGCATCGGCCCTTCGATGCGGCGCGCTGGAACTGCGGGCGCTTCGCTCTGGCGGCGGTCGTGGCCTGCACCGGCCAGCGGCCCTCCTGGCAGCATCGCCCCTCCTTGGCGGCGATGGCGGACACCGCCGGCTTCCCCCGTGTGCCAGTGCCCTTCGCCCGCGCTGGCGACGTGGTGCTCGCCGCCCACCCGGAGCGCCTCGGCGTCGTGCTCGACGCCGGCCGCGTGGCCTTCGTCGGTCCCGCGGGATTGCTACGCGCGCCGATCACGACCTGCGTCGTGGCGTGGCGCATCGGCTGGTGAGGGACTGACAGACCATGCCCGTCGCCATCCCCTTCATCGCCGCCGCCGCGGGGGCCGCCGCCTCCGCCGTCATTGGCGGCGGCGTCCTGGGCGCCGTGGCGGCCGCCGGTGCCGCCCTGGTGGTGTCCGCCGTCGGTGCCGCCGTCTTCCGCCCCAAGTCGCCCTCCGCCGCCCGCAGCGCCAATGTCACGCCAGGCACCGACACCGGCCCGGGCTCCGGCTTCGACCCGCGCACGCCGGGCGCCGGCCGTACCCAGTCCTTCCGCCAGCCCATCACCGAGCACCAGATCGTCTTCGGGCGCTGCCGCACCTCGGGCCCCGTGGTGTTCCTGCACTCCGCCACCGACGATGAGGGCCGCGCCGACGGCTTCCTGCATGTCGTCGTGGTGCTGGCCGCGCATCGCGTGCGCGCCATCGGCGAGGTGTTCCTCAACGGCACCGCCTCCACGGACGCGAAGTTCGCCGGCCTGCTGCGGATTGACCGCGCACTGGGCGATCCCGGCCAGGCCGCCAACGCCAACCTTGTGGCGGACACGGGCGGCCAATGGACCGCGGCACATCGTGGCCAGGGCCGAGCCTATCTCGCCGTGCGGCTCAAGTTGCGGCCCGAGGCCTTCCCCTCCGGCGCGCCCAGCCTGTCGGCCATCGTCGAGGGAGCCGACACCATCCTCGACCCGCGCAGCGGCGCCACCGGCTGGTCCGACAATCCCGCACTCTGCCTGGCCTGGTACCTGACTTCTCCTTTCGGGTGGCGCGCGGACTGGGCGGACATCGACATGCCGGCGCTCATGGCGGCCGCCAACATCTGCGACGAGATCATGGGCCGCCGCGATGGCACCGCCGAGCGGCGCTACACCGTCAACGGCGCCGTCACGCTCGGCGAGGGCAAGATCGCCATCACCCGCAAGCTGGTCGCCGCCATGGCCGGTGCGCTGGTGGTGAGCGGAGGGCGCTTCTACATCCATGCCGGGGCGCCGGCGCTGCCGGCCGCGACGCTGACCTCCGACGATCTGCGTGGCGACGTCACCATCGTCGGCTCGCGTCCGCGGCGCGATCTCTTCAACGGGGTGCGTGCGGTCTATGTCGAGCCGGCCGCCGCCTGGCAGCCGACCGATGCGCCGCCGCTGCTCGCCAGCAACTACGTCGCCGAGGATGGCGGCGAGGCGATCTACCGGGACATGGAGTTCCCGCTCACCACCTCGGCGGCGACGGTCCAGCGCCTGATGAAAATCGAGCTGGAGCGCAATCGCCGCCAGCGCGAGGTGGCGATGCAGGCCAACCTCTCGGCGCTGCGCCTGCGGCCCTGGGATGGGGTGACGGTGGCGCTGGAACGGCTGACGCCATTCCCGGCGCGGGTGACGGGCTGGGCGCTGGCGCCGGATGGCGGGGTGAACCTGCAGCTGGCCGAGGAGGATCCCGCCGTCTGGGCGTGGAACCCGGCGACGGACGAGCGCGCGACGGGGCAGAACCCGTCCGTGGTGCTGCCGAACCCGGGCGTCATCGCAGCACCCGCTGCCATCGTGGTGGAGACACCGCTCGGCACTACCTTCACGGCGATCGCGGTCTCCTGGTCCGCGGTGGGCTCCGCATATCTCGCCGGCTACGAGATAGAGTTCCGCCCGGCCTCTGTCGCCGTCTGGCAGGGCTACGCGGGCGGCTTCGGTGCCACCGCCGTTGCCATCCCGACCGCAGAGCCCACCGCCTTTCGTGTGCGAGCCCAGGCGCGCAGCGGGGCGGTGTCGGGCTGGCGCGAGGCGCTGGTGCCGGCCGCCGCCTCCGGCCTGGCGGCAACGGGCATGGCCGGCGGCGTGCGCCTGTCGGGTGGCTTTCCCGCGGACGGGGTGCGGCTGCAGGTGTTCGAGGCCAGCAGCGCCAGCCTCGCCGCCGCCACCAAGCTGGCCGCCGAGCCGACCGCGCTGCCCTGGGATCGCACCGGCCTCACCACCGGCCAGACCCGCTGGTACTGGCTGCGCAGCGTCTCGGCCGAGGGCAACGTCTCCGCCTTCGCCGGCCCGGTCACCGCCACCGCCCTCTGATCGGAGAATGCCATGCCGGCGCGCATCGACGACCTGCTGGTCCTCAACGCCAACCTCAACAAGACCGACTTCGCGAAGTATCTGCGCGATCGCGAGGCGGTGCTGCCGAATGATTTCGGCGGGCTGGGCGATGGCGTGGCCGATGATCGCACCGCCATCCAGGCTGCTTTCGATCGCGCGGGCGCGGACCAGAAATTCGCGATGATCCCGCCCGGCACCTGGAACGTCTCCGGCACCGTCACGCTGCCTGGCGGCGCCCGCGGCCTGATCATGCAGGGGACCATCCGCTACACCGGCACCGCCCCCACCTCCGTGCTGGTGCTGGGCGATGGCGGCACCATCCGCAACGCCGAGAAGCTCTACACTGGCCTGAACGTCATTCGGCAGACGCTGTCGGACTGGTCGTCCGAGGCCGATATCGGCATCACCGTGCGCAACGTGGATGCCAGCCAGATCGAGCTGCGCCGCGTCGAGGGTTTCACCATCGGCATGCGCACGCTGGGCGATGGCCGCGGCGTGGAGGACAGCACCTTCACGCTGGGGCGCATCGTCAACAACCGCATCGGCCTCGACATCTGGTGCGCGACGGCCACCGCCTGGAACACCTCGATCCGCTACTACGGCGGGCACTTCGCCCAGGCGACCGGGGTGAACCCCGCGATGGACCGGTTCGGGGTGCGGTTTGGGAATGAGGCCGGCGCCTATTCCAACCACAACCGCCACGTCTTTGACGCGCCGAACTTCGAGCTGCGCCAGGCCGGCAGCAACATCGCCATCCCCTTCCTGAACCAGACCTCGGGCTCTGCCATCATTGCGCGCAACATGCGCATGGAGGCCTGCTCGCCGATGGCGGCGCGGCACACGGCCGGGGCGCAGGATTGCGAGTACGACATCGCCTGGACCAACACCTACCTGGTCGGCATCGACTACACCGCGACGGCCAACCGCTGCGGCAATGCGGTGCTCAACCGGCACAGGGCGCCAGCGTCGCGCTTCCAGCGCTTCCTCGCTGGGGTGCCGAACACCCGGGCGGCGGCCTTCCGTCAGTCGGCGACGGAGGTCGGCGTGGAAGGACTGATCACCATCGCAACCTCGACCACCACCGCGACCTTCATGGCGGATTTCTGTTTCAACGGGCTGGCGGATGTGACGCCGACCGATCGGGCGGTGACCCTGGCGGCAAACCGTGGGCTGGGCTGGATGCTGGATACCTCCCAGGCGAAGGAATTCGCGCTGGCGCATTGGCTGACGAGCGGCGCCTCGGGCGGCCGGCTCTTCGTGCGGGTGTTCGACGGCGCAGGGAACGTCCGCGAGGACATCGCGGGCGATGTGCTGGCTTCGATCACCACCATGCAGTGGAACGGGCCGGCGAAGGGGTGGAACGCCGGCGCGCCGATGGATGACGCCAACTTCAATCGGCGGCAGACCATTCGCGTCGGCGCTGCCGTCGCCTACGCCCAGGTGGGGGTGATCGGGTTTGACGGGCCGATCGACCTGCAGTCGCTCCGGCTCTACGGGCTGCCGGAGGCCGCGCCCGCGGTGCTGAATGGCACGCCGCTGCTGACGGGGGCGCTGTTCGGCTCGGGGCGGCGGGAGTTTGCCGCGGAGGTGTCCTGGGATCTGCCGAGCCTGGCGCCGGGGGCGACGGCGCTGATCGATGTCACGGTGAACGGGGCACGGGCCGGCGATCTCGCGCAGGCGTCATTGGTGTCGTCGACCCGCTTCATCGAGATGGATGCCGCGGTGTGGTCAAACAACACGGTACGCGTGATGGCGCGGAACATCTCCGCGGCGACGTTCGATCTGGCCGTCGCGACGCTGTCGGTGGCGGTGGAGAAGCGGCGCGTTCCGTGATCGCTTCAGAAGACGCGATCAGTTATCACCAGCGGGGTGTCGGCCGGCACCAGCCCCTGCTCACGCGCCAATTGGCGCGCAAAGAACAGCATCATCTTGCGGCCGTCGTCATCGACATGACCCCAGATCCGGAGCAACTCCTCGCGGTGCTCCGGCTTCAGCTTGCGCCCCGGTAGGCGTCTCACAGCGCCTTCCTGGCTGTCCACAGCGGTCTTCATCGTTCCGAACCTCCGACGCCGTATCTCCAACCTTCCCATGATACCGACCCGCGATTCCAACCTTTCATTGTCGCGTCGTGACCAACATCCGCAGCTTCTCCAAGGCAACCCGATCGCTCTCCTTGTTGTCGACCGTCCCGGCAAAACGCCCCTGGGCGTCCAGCAGGAAGATGCTCGCCGAGTGGTCCATGGTGTAGCCGCCGCCCTCCAGTGGCACGCGCTGGTAATAGACGCGGAAAGCCCGCGTGACCTCCGCCACCTGCGCCTCGGTGCCCGACAGGCCCGTGATGCGACGGTCGAAGGCTTCGAGGTAGCCGGCCATTGCCTGCGGCGTGTCGCGCTCGCTGTCCACGCTCACGAATAACCACTGGATCCGCTCCGCGTCCGTGCCCAACGCCTCGATGAAGCCTGTCATCTCGTTGAGTGTGGTCGGGCAGACATCAGGGCAGTGAGTGAAGCCAAAGAAGATCGCCATCGGCTGGCCGCGGAAGTCTTGTTCTGTCACCGCACGGCCGCGGTGATCGGTCAGTCGGAATGGCCCGCCGATCGCAAGGCTCGTCGGGCCGATTGCGACACGTTGGGGAGCCAAGGGCCCATCGGTTACCAGCCAGCCGCCGGTGGTCGCCAGGAGAGCGAACCCCACAACAGCGACGGCACCCCAGGCGAGCCAGCGCGTCAGTCGCAGGATCTTCATGGCGTGCCCTCAATGTCCGTCATGGCCGGAGCCGCGCGCGCCGGCCGCTTCGACCGCGAGTTCAACGTCGACGCGCCCGGCCCGCTCGAACACCAGCGTGAGTGGAATGCGCGCGCCCTGGGTAAAGCCGCCCTGCGGGCCGATCAGCATCAGATGCAGGCCGCCAGGTGCGAGGCGGACCTCCTGCCCTGGTGGAATGGCGATGCCGCCGGGGATTGGGCGCATACGCATGATGCCGTCGGTCATGGACATCTCGTGCATCTCGGCCCGGTTCACCCGCGACGCCTCGGCTCCAACAAGCCGATCGGCGACGCTACCGGTGTTGCGGATGGTCATGTAACCCGCCGCGGTCGGGGCGCTGGCCGCGACCGCGCGCGTCCAGGGATGGCCGATCTGCAGGTCGCCGGCGCGGAAATCATGCGCGGTGGCAGACCCGGATAGCATGGCAGAGGCAGTGAGGCTCGCGCCGGCCATGAGGGCCGCGCGCAGGAAAGTGCGACGCATGAATGAGAACTCCGAATCGGAATGGAAAGCAGCCGGCGCACGACGCCGGCGATGACGATCAGCCGATATTCGGAGGTGTGGGTGGTGCGCGCGCCGGCGGCGGACCACGCGGTGGCGGCGAGAGAACGAGCCGACGGCCAGGTAAACGATGCTGTTCGAGGCTCACCCAAGTGGGCTGATTCAGAACGACGTCGGCCGGCGGCAGCGCCCAGGCGCCATCCGGCAGACGGCACAATGGGCAATGCCCGACCGGCGCCGCATGCGGAGCCTGTTCTCCCTCCGCGGGTCCGGGCTGTCCGGAGGGCAGGCAGAGCGATGAGCGCAGCAGCGCGTCGAAGGCCGAACGCTCCACCGCCGCGAAGCCCGGCAGCGGCAGCAACAGCCGTGCGATGATCCCGAGCAGCACCAGCGCCGAGACCGGCGCGCGCAGTTCTGCCCAGACGCGCCTCATGCCTGGCGCGGTCCGTAGAGGATGATCAGCGCGCCGGTGACGCTGACGGCGCCGCCGATCAGGTCCCAGCGATCGGGCGCCACACCCTCCACCACCCGCAACCATATCAGAGACGCAGCGATGTAGATGCCGCCATAGACCGCGAAGGCTCGGCCGGCACTCTCCACATCGGTCAGCGAGAGCAGCAAGCCGAACAGGCCGAGCGAGAGGACACCGGCGGCGGCCCAGCCGGTCGCCCCCCCGAGCCGCCACCAGGTCCAGATCGCGTAGCAGCCGGCGATCTCGGCCGCGGCAGCCGCGACGTAGATCGCCAGGGATCTCATCGCGCCGGCCTGGCCTCCGCGACCTCGGTCCAGGGCACGCAGGCACTCCTCGTCAGCCAGGGCCAGGGGTTCTCAGGCCTGCCATCCCGACGAAGCTCGACATGTAGGTTCGCCCCTGTGGTGCGCCCGGTGCGCCCGACGACGCCAATTTCCTGTGCCGCCCGCACGGTCGCTCCACTGCCGATGCCCGGCGCGAAGCGGGCGAGATGGGCGTAGCGCGCGCGGGAGCCGTCCGGATGCTCGATCTCGACCATCAGGCCGTAGTCGAAGTACCGCCCGGCGAACACCACCACCCCGGGTCCGGCCGCAGTCACCGGCGTGCCGACCGGCGCGCGGATGTCGACGCCGGGATGCGGCCGACCATGCCGCGGTCCGTAGCCGGAGGAGAACTCGCCAGCGACCGGCATCGCGACCGGACAGGGGGCCGACAGGGCAGCGGAACCGGTGCCGAGCGTGAGCGCGAGGCCGAGGGCCAGAGGGTGCCGATAGATCATGCCCCGGTCCGTGCCCTGGGCCGAGGCGGAAGGCAACCCCGCATCGTCAGCCGCGCGGGGCCGTGCCCGGCGGCAGCAGCGGGCGGACCAGCGCCGAAAAGCGCTCGAAGCTCTGCACGCCGCGATGCACCTGGCCGTTGATCACGAAGGACGGCGTGGCACTGACGCCGAACTCGCGCTCGCCCTGCAGCCGCATGACCGCGATCAGGTCGGTGAAGCCGCGATCGGTCATGCAGGCGTCGATCCGTTCGGCCGGCATGCCGGCCAGCGTGCCGGCGCGGCGCAGCCAGGCGCGCGCGTCCGGGCTGTGCGCCCAGCTCTCCTTGTTGGCGTAGAGCATGGAGATCAACGCCTCGTAGCGCTCCGGCCCGCCGCAATGGACCATGGCAGCGGCTTCGAGCGCGACACGATCGAGCGGGAAGTCGCGCATCACGAAGCGGACCAGCCCCGGCTCGATGAAGGTCGTGCGGATGCGCGGGAAGATCGTGGTGTGGAAGTTCGCGCAATTGCCGCAGGTCAGGGAGTGGTACTCGATCACCGCCACCGGCGCGTCGGCGCGACCAATGATGCGTTCGCCCGGCAGGGGGCGCGGCGTGTTGGGGCCTGGCGCTGTCGGCTCAAAGGCCTGGGGCCCGGGCGCCTGCGCGAATGCGGCCGCCGCGGGAATGGAGAGCGCGACGGAGAGCGCCGCCCGGCGGGTAGTGACGTGGGACATCGGTGGTTCCTCCAGTTCAGGGATCGTGGTCATTGCGGCTGCGCCTGCGGCGCAGGCGCGCGGAAGCTGGTCAGCACCAGCAGCGTGACACCGCTGACGATGGCAACATCGGCCATGTTGAAGGTCGGCCAGTGCCAACCACCATAGTGCGCGTCGATAAAATCCGTGACCGCGCCAATGCGCAGGCGGTCGACGATGTTGCCAAGCGCGCCACCGATGATGAGGCCAATCGCCGTCGCCTCGGTCCGGCTGGCCGCGCGCCGCAGCCACAGCAGCAGCCAGGCGACAACGGTGAGCTTGATGCCGACGAGCAGCCACACTGCCCCGGCCGCGCTTTCGGCGAACATCCCGAAGGTGACGCCAGTGTTGAAGCCGAGCCGCAGGTTCAGCACTGGCAGCAGCGTGATGCCCTCGCTGTAGGGTGGCCAGAGCGCGTCGAGCGCCCAGGCCTTGCTGCCCTGGTCGATGACCGCGGCGATCGGTGCCGCGATCAGGCCGAAGCGCCGCAGCGCGCGTGGGGCGGGCGTGGTCATCCCAGCCGTGCCAGCCATGGAAATGCCTCCAGGATCCAAATGGCGAGCCGAGTCATCTCGCCGGTTGCGATGGCGAGGCCAGCGGCGACCATGACGGCGCCGCTCGCGACCTGCAGAATGCGCCCTAGCCGCCCGAGCCGCCGCGCGCGGGCCATCACCGCCGGCAGGTAGAAGGCCGCCAGCAGGAAGGGCACGCCCAGGCCGAGCGCATAGGCGGCGAGCAGCCCGACCCCGGCGCCGGGCGTCAGCGCCGCCGCCGTCAGCACGCCAGCCAGCACCGGCCCGATGCAGGGCGTCCAGCCGAAGCCGAAGGCGATGCCGATCAGCGTGGCGGAGACCGGCCCGCCGCCTTCAGACGGTGGGCGGAAGCGCAGGTCGCGCATCAGCGGCGCGGCGCGCAGCACGCCCATCTGCACCAGGCCCATCAGCGCGATCAGGCCGCCCGCGACCATGGTGAGTTCGTAGGACCAGCTGCGCAGCAGCCCGCCGATCGCCGTCGCCCCCAGGCCGAGCAGCACGAAGACCAGCCCGAAGCCGAACACGAAGAAGATGGAAAGCCGCAGCGCGCGCCATCGCTCGGCGCGTGCTGTGGCGAGGTCGGTGCCGGCGACCCAGGCGACGTAGCCCGGCACCAGCGGCAGGACACAG
Organism: Sediminicoccus rosea; assembly: GCF_033547095.1. Classification (NCBI taxonomy): domain Bacteria; kingdom Pseudomonadati; phylum Pseudomonadota; class Alphaproteobacteria; order Acetobacterales; family Roseomonadaceae; genus Sediminicoccus; species Sediminicoccus rosea. Next base: position 3,430,656 of record NZ_CP137852.1, read on the forward strand.
GGTGAAAGAAAGGACACCAGCCCGCCACCGAAGGCCAGGAACAGGCCGAGCAGGCTCAGCTCAAGCGTCACGGCCGCCTCCGCAGGGTCACGGCGGTGACCGCCAGCAGCATCACGGCGAGCGCGAACGGAAGGTCGCCCCAGCGCGCGTATGGCGTGGCCTCCGCGATCGCGCCAGGCAGCGCCACATCCAGGACCCCTGCCGTGGCAAGCGGCAATCGCGCCATCTCGCGGCCGTAGGCATCGGTGACGAAGGAGATGCCGCTGTTTGCGGCGCGCACCACCGGCAGGCCAAGCTCGATGCCGCGCACTCGGGCGGCCAGCGCGTGCTGGTACGGACCCCAGGAGGTCCCGAACCACGCATCGTTCGTCACTGTCAGGATCCAGCCTGGCGCGGCCTCCCCGGCCGGTGGTCGCGTCGGGAAGATCGCCTCGTAGCAGATCAGCGGCCAGGCCGGCGGCAGGCCAACGGCGGACAGCGCGCGGCGCGGTGCGCCGGGGATGAAGTCCACCTCGCCCACTGTCAGCTTCGGCAGGGCCGCGAGGATGCGGCGCAGCGGCTGGTACTCGCCGAACGGGACAAGGCGGATCTTGTCGTAGGCGGCGGTGATTTCGCCGCGGGCGTCGAGTGCAACGATGCTGTTGAGCAGTGCCGGCCGTCCCTCCTGTGTGACGCTGCGGCGCACCGCGCCGGTCAGCAGAGCGCCATCCGGTGGAACCACGGCGGCGAGCCGTGCGCGGATGGCGGGCGCCTCCGCGATCAGGTAGGGCACCGCTGATTCCGGCCAGACGACATGCGTCGGCGGCGCCGTGCCCTCCGCCGCCTGAGCGCTGAGCGACAGCAGGCGCGCCAGGATCGCTTCGCGCTCGCCCTCCGCCCATTTCAGGTCCTGCGCGATGTTCGGCTGGACGATCCGCAGGTGCACGCCCGTCACCGGCTCGGGCGTGACCTCGGCAAGGCGCAACGCGCCGTGGCCCCAGGCGCCTGCCAGCAGCATGACAGCCAGCGCGGCTGGCCAGATCCGCCGTTGGCGGACGGCAAGTGCGGGAAGTATGCCGGCCGCGACGGCAAGCAGCCCGGCGCCGTGGATGCCGATGAGAGCGCTGGCCTGGAGCAGTGCGTCCGAGGCTCCCAATGAATAGCCGGCGATGTTCCAGGGAAAGCCGGTCAGGACCGTGCCGCGCAGCCATTCGCCCGCAGCCCATGCGGCCATAAGCGCGGCCGCGAGCGGTGCGCCCCGGCGATCGCCAGCAAGCAGCCTCGCAGCGGCGAGCGAGAGCGCCGGAAACAGCCCTAGCCCGGCTGCGAGCGCGACCAGAGCCGGCAAGGCAAGGGCGCCGAAGCGCGCCGCGTCGACGGCGAACGCCTCGGTGATCCAGGACAAGCCGACCAGAAACGATCCAACGCCGAACAACCAGCCGAGCACGAAGGCGCCGCGCAGCGACCGGGTCCGCTCCAGCAGCAGGAACAGGCCGCCGAAGGCGATCGGCAGCGCCACCGCCACATGCAGCGGGGCAAAGGCCAGCGCCTGGACCGCGCCGAGGACCGGGGCCAACAGCCACACGGCAGCGCTCACCTGTGCTGGCTGCGCGGCGCCGACCGGCACGGCAGTCAGTGCGGCTGTGGTCATCGCACCGCACCTGACCGGGCTGGGGGCGTCTGGACCTGTTGACCCACCTTCGCGAGAGAGATCGCGTAGAAAAGTCCCGATAGCGCGAACAGGATTACCAGGAGCGCGATGGACCGCCCGCGTCGACGCGATAGCATGCGGCGATGCTCCTCCTCCTCGGTCGGGCCAGGTGCTGCCATGCGACGCTCAGTGGTAGTGGGCGCGGAGTTGCAGCGTCACCGGACCGGCACGCTCAAAGCGCAGCACGATGCGAATGGCGTCGCCAACGCCAAGCGGTTGTTGGATGCCGCGCAGGAACAGGTGCGGTCCGTTCGGTTCCAGCGCGACAACCCCAGCGGCTGGAATGGTCAACCCCTCGGTCATGGTCCGCGCACCATCGGCGACGGCAGGATCGGGCACGCGGATCTCGACTGCCGCGGCCACGGGTGAGAAGGCAGCGAGGAGCCGGTCAGGTTCCTGGCCACGGTTGCGGACCGTGACGAAGGCGTAGGAGAGGTCCCGATCCTGCTCGGCCGCCTTGGTCCAGGCGCCCGTGAGCAGCAGACCGCCGGCCTCGACGTCCTGTGCGGCTGCCGGAACGCCGACGATCGCGCGCCAGGCGAGAAAGATCGCGGCCATCAACAAGCTCGGTCTCAGGGCTTTCATTCGAAGGTCTTCCTCAGCCGAATCCCCCCTGACGGTGTGCGCCGAGATGATCGGTCGCACGTGCACGGCCAGGATGGCTGCGCCGCGTGGGCGGTCGAACGGCGTGGTCATGACGACGCTGTCGTGCGTGCCGTCGGCGCCCAGCGCAGCAGCCGCAGCGCGTTCAGCGTGACCAGCACCGTGGCACCGGTATCGGCGAGGATCGCCGGCCACAGCCCGGTGATGCCCATCAGCGTCGTCACCAGGAACACCCCCTTGAGGCCCACGGCGACCGCGACGTTCTGCTTGACGTTCGCCATCGTCGCACGCGACAGGCCGATCAGTTCCGCCACGCCCATCACGCGGTCTTTCAGCACCGCGGCATCCGCGGTCTCCAACGCCACATCGGTGCCGCCACCCATGGCCACGCCGACATTAGCCGCCGCGAGGGCCGGCGCGTCGTTGATCCCGTCACCGACCATGACGACGCTGCCGCGTTCCCGCAGCTTGCCGATCTCGCGCAGCTTGTCGTCTGGCAGCAGCTCCGCCTTGGCGTCGAGGCCGAGCGAGATGGCAATCGCCTCGCCGGTACGGCGGTTGTCTCCGGTGAGCATGACGGGGCGTACGCCGAGCGCCGTGATCGCCGCGATGCCGGCCACCGCGTCCGCCCTCGGCTCGTCGCGCAGGGCAATCAGGCCGGCGACGGCGCCATCGGCCAGCACCACCGCGACCGTCTTGCCCTCGCCTTCCAGGCGATCGAGTGCCGCCTCGAGCACGCCGAGCGTGGCATTCGCCTCACGCGCATGGCGCGGGCTGCCGACGGACACGGCGACGCCATCCACCGTCCCCGTCACGGCGCGGCCAGGGATCGCCGCTTGCGCGCTCGCCGGCGGCACGGCGATGCCCCGCGCCGCCGCCTCAGCCAGGATTGCCTTGGCGAGGGGATGGGCGGAGCCCTGCTCCACCGCAGATGCGATGGCGAGTGCTTGTTCCGGGCTGCGGCCGTCGGCAGCGAGGATGTCGGTGACCTTGGGCCGGCCTTCGGTCAGCGTGCCGGTCTTGTCGAAGGCCACGGTGCGGGCGGCGCCGATCGCCTCCAGCGCCGCGCCGCCCTTGACCAGCAGACCACGTCGAGCACCCGCCGACAGCCCCGAGGCCATCGCGGCCGGCACCGAGATGACCAGCGCGCAGGGGCAGGCGATCAGCAGGATCGCGAGGCCCCGATAGAGGCTCGTGCTCCAGTCCCATCCAAAGGCGAAGGGCGTGATGACGATGACCAGCAACGAGACGATCATCGCCCCTGGCGTCCACCATTCGGAGAACCGCTCGATGAAACGCTGCGTCGGGGCGCGCGAGGCGGTCGCCTCCTCCACCATGCGGATGATGCGGGCGATGGTGTTGTCGCTGGCGGCGCGCGTCACGCGGACACGCAGCGCGCCATCGGCGTTGATCGAGCCGGCGACCACCGCCTCCCCGGGTCCGCGGGCAACGGGAATGCTTTCACCGGTCACCGGGCTTTCGTCGAGCGCCGACGTGCCTTCCTCGATGATACCGTCGCAGGGCACGCGGTCGCCTGGGCGGATCAGCACCAGGTCGCCGACGGCAAGGCGGTCGGCGGGGATTTCCTCTGTGCTGCCGTCGGCGCGGATGCGCTGCGCAACCCGCGGCATCAGGCTCGCCAGCGCACGGATACCGGCGCGGGCACGGCCGGCGGCGACGTTCTCGAGTAATTCGCCGACCGCGAAGAGCAGCACGACGATCGCGGCCTCCTCGGCGGCCCCGATCACCGTCGCGCCGACGGCCGCGGTCACCATCAGGGTCTCGATACTGAACGGACTGCCGGCACGGGCCAGCGCCCAGGCGCGCCGGCCGAACGGCACCAGCGCGACGGCGGTAGCGGCGAGGAACAGGGGATACGTCAGCCGTTCAGGCAGGACGAGGGAGAGCGCATAGGCGCCGACGACCAGCGCGCCGAGCAGCCAGACGAGCTTCGCCTTGCCCGTCGCCCACCAGGGCTTCGTGGCGTCGGCGGGGTCGTCATGGTCAGCGTGGCTGTGGCCATGGCCGGCGGGCTCCGGGGCCGCGGCCTTGGCCGCGGCGGGCGCGTGGTCGTGACCCTGGTCGTGCTTGTGGCCGTGACTGTGATCGTGGTCATGGCCACACGCGGCCAGCGCCGCGCCCACGGGCGGGGCCGCCACCGTACCACCGAGCCGCTTTGCCACGTAGCCGAGTGCCGTGACCTGCTCCTCGACCGCCTCCGGCCTGCCGGCAGGGTCGAGATCCAGCGTCAGCCGCTCGGCCATCAGGTTGACCTCGACGGCGGAGACGCCGGGCAGCCGCTCCACGGCCTTGGTCACCTTGGCGACGCAGGAGGCGCAATCCATGCCCTCCACCCGCCAGGTCAGTTTCGTCGCTGCGCCCATGATATACGTCCAATGGTCCCGACAGACGTTATGGGACTTCCAGCGACTAGAGGTTCAAGGGGTGATTTGCTTCCTGATGCGATTTCCCCGGGAACCGGACAGCGTGTGCCCCGCGGGATCCTGGCCGCGCGCTTTTCTGCTTGCGCCCCGGCGGTGATGTTCGGAAACACTGCCTCCCCCCAGCGCCAGGACATCGGCCGTGCGACAGTTCGATCCCCAGGAAACCCGTCTCGGCCGCCGACTTCTGGTGGGTGCCGCCTTGGCAGCGCCGCTGATTGCCGGGACGAGCACGGCGAAGAGCCAGCCGCTGGCGCGGGCCATCGCGCCGAGGCCCTCCGGCTCTCTGTTCGTGCTGAACTCACTGGATGCGAATGTGCAGGTGCTGGACCCGGCGAGCAGCGGAGACCAGCGTCGCGTCCCGGTCCTGCGGGAACCGCACCACCTGGTCCTGACGCCTGCGCGCGACCTCATCCTGGTCGGCGATTCGGGTGCCAACGAGATGTTCCTCCTCGACCCGCGCACCGGCGAGGTGCGGCGGCGGGAGCCGATCAGCAACCCCTACAACCTCGGCTTTACGCCGGATGGGCGTCGGCTGGTCGTCACCAGCCTGCGGCGCAACCAGGTGGACATCTACGGCTGGGACGGTGCCGAGCTGCGCTTCGAAGGCCGGCTTCAGGCCGGCCGGAAGCCAAGCCATGTCACCTTCTCCCCGGATTCCCGGTACGCCTTCGTCACGCTCCAGGGCGATGACGCCGCGATCGCGATCGATCTCGACACCAGGACCGAAGCGTGGCGTGCCGATGTGGGCCGGGAACCCGCCGGCATCCTCTGGCATCGCGGACGCATCCTGGTCGGCGTGATGGGCGGGGACTTCGTCGCGGTCATCGATCCGGTGACCCGTCAGGCAGACCGGCGCATCACCGTCGGCCGCGGCGCCCACGCTGTGTTCGAAGCGCCGCAGAATGGGTTGGTGTACGTGACATCGCGTGTCGACAGCCGCATTACCGCGCTCGACCCGGAGACGCTTGAGGTCAAGCGCGTTCACGAAATCGGCGGCGGGCCGGACTGCCTGACCTTTGACGCGGATGGCTTGATCTGGGCAACGCTGCGGTGGTCCGGGCGCATCGCAACGCTTGACCCGCGCAGCGGCGCCGTCAGGACGATACGCGTCGGACGCTCCCCGCACGGCATCCTGTTCGCGCCGACCGCGCTCGCCTGAGGACTGCTGCCAGACCCCCTGAACCTGCAGGGGGCGAGCGGTACTGCTTACCATCCGTCACCAAGGACGGGCCAATGCCCGCCGGATGCGCGTTCGGCGGGGAGCGCGGTTTGTCTCCTCGCCTGCCTCAGGCCGGGTTCGGCCCGTTGAAGCGCATGAAGGGCCTGTGCGGGCCGCTGCCGAACGCGATCACGTCGTAGCTGTCCACAGGCGCGCCGGGCACTTCCATGCCAGGGGAGCCGACCGGCATCTCCGGTACAGCCAGACCACGAACGCCTTCGGGGCGCTCGACCAGCAGGCGGCGGATGGCGGCGGCGGGCACATGGCCTTCGAGCACGAAGCCCTCGATCTCGCCCGCGTGGCACGACAGCAGATCGGCGGGCGTCCCGAGACGGCGCCGTACCGGGGCGACTGAGGGCACCACCTGGTCCGACACGGTGAAGCCCTCGGCGCGCAGATGCGCGACCCAGCCCGTGCAGCATCCGCAATTCGGGTCGCGCCAGACGCTGATGCGCATGACGCGCTGGGCAAGGACGGGGATCGGCAGCGCCGTGAGCAGGGCGGTGGTGAGCAGCGAGCGCCGTGATGTCATGGGTGTTCTCCGTTCTGCTGAACCTGCACCTTGCCTCAAGGGGAAGGTCAATCGGCTTATCAGAGATGATCCCATGTCGCGGGTTCGCAACCTGAAGGTGGCTGCGAGCCGCTACTCGATGAGGATTTCGCCGACCATGCCGTGCTCGGCATGGGTGCGACGATCGGCAGCGACGATGCCGCAGCGGAGGTCCGTGATGCGCCCTGTCGCGACCGGGACGAACCACCATTCGGCAGCATGGCCGGGATAGACCTCGATCTCGCGGATCGAGCCCTTGAACTCGGCGAGCGTCACCTCCCGCCCATCGGGTTGCCGCTGGGTGACCTGGACCTTCCGCGTAAAGATCCGCGCCGCGAACTCGTCTGAGGTGAAGTAGTGAGGATCGCTGCTCACGTTCCGCAGTACGAGCCGGTACAGCTTCCCGGTCTCGAAGCGCAGCCGGTTGGGCTCGAATGCATGGCGGCCGTCGGGGCGTCCGAGTTCCACGACGACGGTGATGGGGTCCTGACGCGAGAGATCTCCCGCTGCGGATGCCCGTCGCGCCGGCTCCATCAGCGGGAAGGCGAGCATTACCGCAAGAACGCTTCTTCGCCGCACCATGGGTCATCTCCGTTGCAACGCGTTGACGTCAGTCTCCGAAAGCAGCGTCGAACAACAGCTTCATGTTCAGCCCGACGATCACCGCCGCCGTCGCCCAGCCAAGCGCGAGCTGCCAAGCCGGTGCCGTGAAGACACCCATGCGGTTTCGGTCCTGCGCGAACAGCATCAGCGGGATCACCGCGAAGGGCAGCTGGATCGACAGGATCACCTGGCTGAGGATCAGCAGCTGCGCGGTGCCGGACGCCCCATACATCCAGGTGACGATCACCGCGGGGATGATGGCGATCAGCCGGGTTACCAACCTCCGCAGCACAGGCGGCAGGCGGAACCGCAGGAAGCCCTCCATCACCACCTGCCCTGCCAGGGTGGCTGTGACGGTGGCGTTCAGCCCGCACAGCAGCAGCGCCACGCCGAAGGCGGTGGCCGCGATGCCGGCGCCCAACAGCGGCGTCAGCAGCTGATAGGCCTCACCAATCTCCGCCACCTCGGTATTGCCGCTGGCGTGGAACGTGGCGGCCGCGGTGATCAGGATCGCCGAGTTGATCAATAGCGCCAGGGTCAGCGCCAGCGTGCTGTCGATGGTGGCGAACTTGATCGCCTCCCGCTTGCCGGCCTCGTCGAGGTTCCATGACCGCGACTGCACGACGGCGGTATGCAGGTACAGATTGTGCGGCATCACCGTGGCGCCGAGGATGCCCATGGCGATGTAGAGCTGCGTCTGGTTCGTCACGATCGAGACGGCGGGAATGTAGCCGTTCAGCACCGCCGCCCAGTCCGGGTCGGAGAGCACGATCTGGATGCCGAAGCAGCCGACGATCAGCACGATGAAGCCGAAGATCAGCGCCTCCAGCCAGCGCACGCCCTTGTTCTGAAGCCACAGGATCAGGAAGGCGTCGAAAGCGGTCAGGAACACGCCGTAGAGCAGCGGGATCCCGAACAGCAGTTCGAGCGCGATGGCAGTTCCTATGAGTTCGGCCAGGTCGGTGGCGCAGATCGCGATCTCGGCGAAGAGCCACAGCGGATAGGCGACCACCTTCGGGAACCGCTCACGGCAGAGCTGCGCCAGATCACGGCCGGTCGAGACGCCGATGCGAACGCACAGCGCCTGCAGCAGGATCGCCATCAGCGAGGAGGTCAGTGCGACCGCCAGCAGCGTGTAGCCAAAGGCCGAGCCGCCGGCGAGCGAGGTCGCCCAGTTGCCCGGGTCCATGTAGCCGACGGCAACCAGATAGCCCGGACCCATGAAGGCAAAGAGCTTGCGGAGGAAACCGCCTGCGTTGGGCACCGTAACCGAGCGGTGGACCTCCGGCAGGCTCGGCAGGCCGGCCGGTGCGGGTGGCGCGGCAACCTCGGATGGCGGGTTCACGCTCGTCCTCCAAAACTTAGTGTCTGCTAAATCATAGTGATCGGGCTATGGCTGATGTCAAGCGGAGGCGCTAATGTCAGGCATGCCTCGCGCCTCGCCACGTTCCCTCCCGCCCCCGGAAGATCACGCAGCGCGCTTCACGCAGCAGCGCGAAGCCGACCGCTCGGCCATTGCCGAAGACTACGTTGAGCTGATCGCCGACCTCCTTCAGGAGGAAGGCGAGGCGCGTGCCGTGGATATTGCCCGACGCATGGGTGTTGCCCAGGCGACGGTCGCCGCGACGGTAGCGCGGCTACAGCGCGACGGCCTGGTGGAGACCAAACCCTACCGCGGGCTTTTCCTGACGCCCGCCGGCCAGGCGGTGGCATCCGCGGCCCGGGCGCGACACGAATTGGTCGTCCGCTTCCTGCTGGCGGTGGGACTCGACCCGGAGACGGCGGAAGCCGATGCCGAGGGGCTTGAGCACCATGCCAGCGAGAAGGCCCTGGCCGCCTTCGCACGCTTTCTTGCCAAGCATGAGGCCGACCGGAAGTGAGCGCGACATTCTCGATCGGAGACCTCGCGCGCGCCACCGGCGTCAAGCCAACCACGATCCGGTGGTATGAGCAGGAGGGGTGGCTCCCGCCGCCAAGCCGAACCGAGGGTGGACACCGAGCCTACGGCGCTGCGCATCTGCGCCGCCTTGGGTTCATTCGCCACGCCCGAGAACTGGGGTTCGAGAGCGAGGCCATCCGCGCACTGCTCGACCTCGCGGACAGGCCAGACGCCGACTGCGGTCAGGCGCATGCGCTTGCGACCGCGCAGATTGGCGAGATCGACGCGCGGCTACGGCGGCTCTCGGCGCTGCGCGCGGAGCTTCAGCGCATGGCGACGAGCTGCGAAGGCGGAGTCGTAGGCGAGTGTCGCATCATCGAGACGTTGGCCGACTTCGGGCACGGGCACTGCGAGGATCCAACACACGGGACGCGGTGACTCAGTGGGCGAGACGCGTCTCACGAACGCCAGCGAAGGTTGGATTCCGGTTCCCACCGCTGCTCCAGTCGGTTTTCCAACCTCACATTTTCCCTTCCCTGGTAGCGCCGTGAACCGCAGGTCTCCTGGGGTTTTGCCGCGTTGGCTTGACGGTTGGAGAACGCAACAACTTCGGAAATCTCTCTCCGGAGGCCCGAAAATCTCCGAAACTCGGGACTTGGGCGATTTAGTCTACAAGCCTTAAGTTACTGAAATATAGATAATTCTTTGTCGAGATACGCGGGACGGTTGCGCATTGCGACCGGCAACCGGTCGAATTCTGGGACCGCAAAACAGCGCACTCCACCCAAGGTATTGCGCCGATGCTTCGCGTTGGGGACCTCGCCGTGAGGCGCAGAAATCGGGCCGCCGTAGCGAACTTCAATTGAGGCGAATCCGTACTCGCAGACTAAGTGTGACGACCGTCGTCAGCGCGCCGCCTTCCCTCGGAACACAACCTACATGAACGAAGAAGATCGCGTCTTCGCCCGCTTCAAAGGCAACAAGCCGGAGGCTTCAGGCCGGCGCGAACAACTGACGATACCAGGTCGCGCCGGGACTTCGGGCAGCAGGGTCGTGGAGGTTGTGCACGTTCGGTCCAACGCAACGATGAAGGACCGGCCACGCCACGTCGACACGCGTGTTCGCGCTGCGCCCTGGGACGGCAGCTTCCTCGCAAAGCAGACCGCCGCGGGTGCTGTGCCGGTCCAGCCGATGGCTGCTGAATCGGCAAAGCCGGTCCGACACATCGTTGCCAAGGAGGAGTTGCCATCGGTGGAGACCGGAGGGGCGCCATTGCCGAGCGTAGGGGAGCCAGTCGTTGCAACGCTCCAGGGACGCGGGAGGCCTCACCAAGAGACGCCCTATACGCCGACGAGGCGCATTGCTGACCCGTTCGACGCAGGCGACGACGGTGCCAACTGCCTGCGCTGCGGCTACTCGATCGAAACAAAGCGGCAGAAACGCGGGCTAATGACCTGCTCCGAATGCGGATAAGTCAGGCCGCCTTCCCGACATTGTCCAAAGTTGGCCAAGAGTCGAAAGCCTTCTACGTTATTCTGCCATCGTAGAAGCTGCCGTAAGGCTGACGGCAACCGCTCAATACTGGGGACATCGGCGCAAGCGGTAAACGGGCCGGCCAGGGTCGAAGCTGAACCGCAACGTCGAAGGCCATGGCGTCAAGTCGCCGGGGACGTTCGGATCATGGTCGTGCTCTCGCGGAATGCCGAGCCGACATTAGCGCCGATCTCCCTCGATGTGGGCGCTCGTCGAATGGTCGCCCCAACTAAGGGCACAAAAAGCTGATCTAGTCATCGGTCAGCTGCAGATTAAGGCTTCCGCTTCGACACAGGTCTGCGCGCGAGCACTAACCACCTATCCGCATGTTCCGCATGCGTCCCCGGGGCGGTATGGTTCGTCTAGATGCCCTCGATTCGCGTAAACCGGCACCTTCCCGTGCCCTTTCACGAGATGCCCTCCGACGGGTTCGAGGCAATGACGGTCTCTCTCTTGGACAAGGAGCCGGGGGTCGTCAGCGCTACCCTTTATCGCACAGCTCGCCAGCTTCAATACGGCATCGATGTCCTCGCACGTCGCCAGGACGGCACTATCGAGGTCGCCTCGTGCAAGTGTTACGCGGCCGTGGACAAGGGCGAGCTGAAGGAGTGGTCGGACGACTTCCTGAAGCACTGGGACGGGCACTGGAAGGACCAGAAGGTTCGCCGCTTCACTCTCGTCGTGGCGGCGAACGTCCACTCGGCACAACGTGACGCGGAAGTCCAGCAGGAACGAGAGCGGTTCCTGCAAATCGGGGTGGAGTACGAGGTGTGGGCCCCTCATCAGATTCAAGAGAAGCTCAGACCACATTCCGGTATCGTCGCCCAGCACCTCGGCATGGAGCACCTGGAGCGGGTCTGCGGCGTCGTCTCCGCACCGTTTAACATGCTCTCGGCGGCTAGCGCGGTCCCGAACGGCCCGTCGGCGGCGGCCCTCGACGACCTGCGGAGGTTGATCTCGCAGTCGGTGGGGCACCGGCTCGATCATCTGCTGGCTCGCTTCCGGACCGGGGAGGTTTCGGCGACGGCCGCTGCACTCCAGGAAATCCGCGGTGGGACGGAGTGGGATGCGCTAGAGGCGGGGACGAAGGCTCGCGTGCTTCGGCTCCAGGCGTCCATTTTTCTCCACGCTGGTCATGACGCGGCCGCCTCGACGCTTGCCGATGAGGCGGACGCCCTCGAGCCACAGACGGAGCCCCGTCTCCGGGCGGTGCTTACCTATCGCCGCGCCGGTGCGTCCGCCGCCCTTGAGGTGCTCGGCGATCCCACGTCCCAGGACGGCGCGCACCTCCGCGCCGCGCTCCTACTCGACCAGGGGAAAGTAGCGGCAGCGGGGGCGGTCCTGGCCGACCATCAGGCGGTCGAGGCGGACCACGCGGAAACGCTGCGGTTACGGGCGCTCGTATCGCTCATGGAGGGTAGCCGAGAGACAGCGCTGCGCTTCGCGGACGCCGCCCACGCGGCAGCGCCGGGGTCGCCCGCGACGATGCGGGTTGCCGCCATCGCCCACTACGCCGTGGCGCTCTCCCCTGCCTTCGGTCCGGAGCACACAATCCAGCCCAACCCCGTTCCCCTCGATCTCGTGCGCGAGGACGCGACTTCACGGGGCCACATCCTTCGCGCCCTCGAGATCCTCGATGCGATGGGCCGCAAGGAGCTAGACGCCTCGGAGCGCCGGGAAACCGAGGTGTTCGCCCTCGCCTGCCTATGCAACTTGCGGGACCGGTCCGCCGACGCTGCCGCACATCTCAAAAGGATGCTCTCCGCAGATCCGGCGTGGGTGGCCGCGGCTCATTGGGGACTGGCGCGGGGCCTGCCCCTGGACCGGGGCGCCCTTCGGGATGCGATCCAGGATCGGATCGTGCGCGGGGATGCCGACGCCGATGGGGTCATTCTCCTCGCGTTGCTAGAGGCGTCCGACGGCAGGGTCGGGGAGGCGATCGCCATCCTGGAGGCCTCGACCGCCTTCCCCACGCCCGAGGCGCTCGCCATTCGGGATGGCTGGCTGTGGAAGTTGCGTCGCACGCAACCCGGAGCGGATGAGGGGGCCGACGAGCCTGACGCGATCTATCTCGAGAGGACGGTGGAGGCGGCGAGCAGCTCGGGCGACTGGTCTGCAGCCGAGGCGCTGTTGGGGCGGCTCGCGGCGCAAACGGGGCGTCCGGACCCGCTTATGCTGCCCCTGGCGCAAGCGCTCGCCGCCTCGGCGCGTTGGACTGCGATCCTCCGCCATAGGGATGCCCTGCTGGCGCTGGGGACGTCGGAGCCGGTCCGGGTCATCGTCTATGCAGCTGTGCACGGGGGCGAGCCCAGGACCGCGCTCGACATCCTCCGCCTTCACCGGGAAGTCTTCCCGGGAGGGCGGCTCCCGTCCGACCTTGCTCGCCTTGAGGTAGATGCCCTCGCGGGGGTGGGCAATCAGGCGGGAGCGATTCGCAACGCGGTGCTGCTGGCGAGCGCCGAGTCCTCGACGGTGGAGGACCAACTCATGGCGGTGGCGGCGCACGTGCGGGCGGGAGATGTCCGAGCCGCCGTGCCCTTTGCCGAGGCGGCCAGGCGTTCCGGCAGGCTCGCACCATTGCATGCCATCCAACTGGCCCAGGCGATCGCACCCGCAGACCAAGCTGTAGCGACTTCCCTGCTCCAGCATGCCCTCACGGGCCCCATCGAGCCCGAACTCGCGCCGGGGGCGATCTCGCTCGCATTCCGCCTCGGGCTCGAGCGCCAGGCCGCGCCCCTGCTGGCCGGGGTGATGCCGCTGGGCGACCAGCCAGGATCGGGCGTGTGGACCGTCGATATGGAGAGCCTTGAAGACTTCCTGCGGCATCAGCACGAGGTAGCCGAACGCCTCTCCCGCATGCACAGGTCGGGCGACGTTCCCGTCCACCTCGCCGCCGACCGAGGCGGAAGCAACCTAGCGCGGCTCTACCTGCTCGAGGACGAGGGACAAGAAGGGCGGGGCGGCTACCCAATGCTTACGCTTCACGGGAGCCGATCGGCGAGGAACGTTGAGTCTCCCGAACTTGGGGATGGGCCAGTACATGTGGACGTCACTGCCCTACTGATCGCCGATCAGCTCGGCCTGATAGACCTGCTGGAGCGGATGGCGGGTCGAGTCCTCCTTCCGCCCTCGTTGCCCCACGCCCTCCTTCAAATGGAGGAGAAATTGCGACCACACCAACCCGCAAACCTCGCGGCGATGCGCGAGGTGGCGCATCTCGCTGGGACGACGACGGTGGGGATCTTAAGCAGGGAAACTACTCCGACGGGCCAGGAGCTCGGAGGGCTGCGGGGCGACGGAGGACTGGGGCAATGGTTCCTAGACTTTGATCGCGATCATGATGATCCACCGCGCTCTATTCCCCACGCCGGGATGGGGACGCTGAACCTTCGGGGCATGGCAGACGCACTGTTGGCAGAAGGAGCGATCGACCCGGATGTTCACCGTGCGGCACTTGATCGCCTCGGCCGCGCAGGGGACAGGCCCGCGATCGGCACGCCCGCCCGGCACGACCAGGTCGTCTTGGCGGATTTCGTAGCCGTCGAGCTCTCGGCGGCAGGAATCCTGGCGAGCGCGGCACGGATATTCCGTCTTCTTCTCGGCGACGACGCCCTTCAGGCGATACGTGCGGAAATCGGCCGTGCGGAGGAACGAGAGGTCCACGCCAACAGGTTGGCCATTCTGCGGGCGCGAATTGCGCGGAACCTCGTGGCCGGTACGTTCAGCACTCTTCCATCGGCCGAGCGGGAAGATGCCGACAACGCCGGCCCCACGACCCGCTGCCTTGTCGAACTCCTCCGCGCGCCGGGGACCGAGGGCGGCATCACCTGGATCGATGATCGGTACATCACAGCCCATGGTCTGTGTGGCGCGAACCGCGTGTTCGACACCACGGCGATGCTGGAGGCGCTTGCGCAAGCCGAATGGATAACACCGGGCCAGCGCTGGACGGCCCAACTCCTTCTACGGGAAGCGAATGTACTGTTCGTCCCGATCACGGCCGATGAGGTCATGCATCACCTTCGCGCCGCCCCGGTCCGGGACGACGCGGTCGTCGAGACTGCTGCCCTCGCCACCCTGCGTCGATATGTCGCGAAGGCGCTGGCGGCGGCGACGGACCTGGATATCCGACCCGTGCTGGCCGGAACTGGTCCCGGGGAGATGCCATTCCTCCTTGCCCTCCGGAGGCTGGTCGAGGACACGTTGCTGGCGATCTGGACTGCCGACGAGGGCACCATCGAGGAGCGTGAGATCCGATCGTCGTGGGTGTGGTCCTCGCTCCGGGTGGACCAATTGCCCGATCTCGGCCTGCCCGGCACTGCGCCGGGCTCCTGGCGATCGCTTCTCACCCTCGGCTATGCGGCACTACTCGCGAATGGGGTGCATATCCTCCTGCAGGTGAAGGGAGCGGACCAGAGGGGCAGGTTGCAAGCTTATATGGCGTGGGTAGGCGGTGCCGCAGTCCCACCGTGGATCACGGCCGACGACGTGTTTGCAAAAGACGTCGCTGACATACTGGCCGGAATGCTTACTGGCCTTGGCGACGAGAGCGAAGGCGGTCGCAAGCTAGGGCGGGAAGGTCGTAAGACCGTACAGGCGCTGCTTGGGGAAGTTGTGATGAACGTGCCGGAGCCGTTCCATGACCACTTACTCGCACTTCCCGTACTATGCCGCGCCGCAGGGATTAGCCGGAGCGAGGTCATCATGGTCGGGGGGCTTCGGTTTATCCCATCCTCCCTTTGGAAGGCCGTCGAGGCGGCGCTCGCTGGAGGAAGGGCCTCGGTCAAAACGAGCGACGGCCGGGGCACGCTACGCCTGAAGACCCGGCAGGGACGAGCCACCGGTTTGGCGTTGTCGGGGGCTCTGGAGGGGGTTCTCGATGACCCCGCGCTTGGGCTCCTCTCGCGGGACCGAGCCGTCAGGCTCAGGACGGCGCGGACTATCCTGGACGGTCTGGGGATGGCACCCGCCGACGCCGCGGCTGCGGTGGAGAAACTCGCCGCGGCTGAGAGGTTAGCGGATAGGATGGATGCGGCCACCCGTCTGAGACAGGCGAGCATCCACGCTCGGCGGAGAGACCTGCAGGAGCGGCTTCGGTCGCGTGCGACTATTCCTTGGAGCGATTTCGGCCCTCCTGATCCGGGATCGCTCCTCCGCTACGTTGGGCTGCTGCCTAACTCCGGCACGCCTGAAGGCGACAGGTTCGCCGATGCCGCCCGCAGGCTGGTTAGAGATTTTGGCACAGCTGAGGCCGTTCGACGGCTCGCCTCCCTTCCGATCCCCCTTTCCGACGAGTTGCTCGCCTCCATTCGGGCTTTGCCGATGCATGATCGCGCGGACCTCCTGGTGGATCTCGGCGGCGCGGCGTCCACGCCGGTGCAACGCCTGCACTGCCTCAGGATCCATCGAGATCTGCGGGGCGCCGGTATCGGCGATCGCGACGCCTTCGCCGAGGCGTTGCGCGCGCTGCCCGCGTTGTGGGACGCGCACGCCCGACTGTTTCTTGTCCTACTCAAGCAGTTCGGTGAGGAGCTGCAACCAGACGGCCCTACGTCACGTGGCTTGAGTGCCGAAGAGGCGATCGTGGCTTCCTGGATGCATGCGGATCACGTGACACGCTCGATCCTGGCGGCCGGATCGGAGCCGGTGGAAGCGGCGCGACGTCTCTCAGGCCGTCGCGTCCGGCGCGAGGCGGCACGCGCAGTTCTCTTCCGCCAGGGTTACGACAATGCGGCCGCGGCACCCGCGTCCATGACCTCAGAGGGGTTGCTGTTCCACGGATTGGGTTACGCGCTCGGAACCGAGCAGCCCCGAGAGGACGCATTGCCGGATGTGCATCTTCTTGACGGGCTCCTAGACATCCTCTCGGCCGGAACCGGGGATCGTCGGATGCCCGCCCCCTGGATATATGCGGACAGAGAAGGCGCGCGTGACGTCCTCGGCACGTGGTTCCGAGAACGGCCATCCTGGCTCTTCCCTGAAGAGGTCGGCGTGACGACCGAGGCCGCCCGTATCACTGTTGGCTCGGCGCTCGGAGAGCTGAACGTTGTCCAGGCAGGCCAAGCACGGCTCTGGCTGGTTCTCAGCATCGTGGCAAGGCCGCACCTGGACGAGGAGCGCCGGGGCATCGCTGCGAAGGCTGTCTCCGCCTTGGACCTTCGGAAACTGGGTGAGAACGACTCGGAGATCGGGATGGTCGCCTTGAGGTGTGCGGCGGAACTCGCCCAGGCTTCCGGCAACGATGCCGCGCGATCGGCCTTCGAAGAGAAGCTCGCCTGCTATGCGGAATGGTTGGCGGAGCGGCGCGGCGGACGATTGCTCCCGGGAGACAAGGAGGATGTTGTGCTGAATATGGTTGAGGCAGCAGCGGCCTGCTCACGGTCCGACAGCACGGCCGATGGCTTCGACCGCTTCGGACGTCTGATGATCGCGTTGGCGACCGCATGGCCAAGCATCGCACCGCATGTCCGCGACGTTATCGGTTCGCTTGCCTCGGACGCTCATCCCACAACGTCGGCTCCGATCCAGGATGCTTGGCTGAAGCTCCGCGCCATGAACTGAGAATAGTCGCTTCTGTTTCGCTACCCCCTGAAGCGGAGTTGCCAAGTCGCAGCGACGTCCGCTTCCGAGGCCCCACGATCGCGCGTTTCATGACCGTTTTGAACTCGAAACAGACACCGCAGACGAGGACCAACTATCCTGCCGCCACGCGCTTGCGCTGCTCTGCCCAATTCTCGGCAACGGACGCGAGCAACCTCAGCAACCCATGATTAGGAAAAGGCCGGTCGTCCAAGATCTCCTCGACGAGGTCCGGGGATAGTAAGGTGAGTCGGAGCAGGCGCCCGAGGTAGCCGCGGTCGATCTTCTCAGCCGACGCGAATTCGGTCACCGATCCGTACCGCCCTTCGTCCAGCAGGCGCTGGTACCGGAACGCCCTAGCCAGCGCCTTCACGACAGCCGGGTCCGCGCGGCTGGCAAGCGCGGCTGGCGTGATCTGCTCACCAGCCGGCATCACTACCACTTTCCGCCCCGGCCTCCGCCGGATAGCCAGCGGCACCCGGACTGTGATGCTGGTCGTCACCGTCATGCCGCCGCCCTCAGAGCATCGGGCCGAATGGCAGTGAGATCGCGGACGAGGCCGCCGAGCCCGTCCAGCCGCAGCCGAATGTCCGCGCCCCCCGGGCCAACCACCACCCGCTCCACCAGCAACCGCACAATGCGCGCCTGCTCCGCCGGGAACAGTTGCTCCCACAGCGGGTCGAGCCGATGCAGCGCGTCGTGGGTCTCGCCCTCGGTTAGGTCCGGCGCCTCCCGGCGCCCCGCCCGCCAGGTGCCGACCACGATCTCCGGCTGGCGCAGCAGCGCCCGCACCTGGTCCACGACCGCGGTCTCGATCTCCGCCGCCGATACCCGGCGGACGATGCTGACTTCGCCCTTCAGCAAGCTGCGGGCCATACGAGAGGTAAAGTCGGCCATTCTCTCAGGCGTTGGCCAGCGACAGCGCCCGGCCATCTGTGCAAAGGCTACCTCCTAGGGCAACACTGCCATCATACTCAGTGCAGCGTGACTGCCGCCGTTTGCTTGGCAATACTCGGGCATGATCGATCCAGCTCTCATCGCCCGACGTCGGGCTTTTAGCCGAAAGCCATACGCCACGCTGTCCGACGTCGGACTGGACGGCGAATACGTTTCCCCACTCCAGATCTTGGCCGCCTCACCAAGTGGCCCGGTTCTGATAGCGTACCACTGGCTTGATGCTGCCACAGCGCGCAAGAAGGCGGCGTGCCTTCGTAATCTCGGCTACCTGCCCACCTTGAACTTCAACAAGGTGGTCGACGCGGCGTTGAGGATCGGCGGACTGACGAGGGCAGACGTTTACATGACACAAGCCTTCCACCTTCTCCCCGCCAAGCGTTCGGCTGCCATTCCGGCAGGCGATGTGGATGCCAGCTTCGCGGCCATAACCCGGTATGAGCTTCAGGGGCGCCGGGTGATAGCCCTAGGCACAGCCGCAGCAAGGGCGTGCAAACGAGGAGGCGTGACACCGGAACAGATTGTGATGCACCCCAGTGCCCGTGGGCTCTCGTTCGATGCAAAAGCGAATGTTTTGGCCAGCGCGATCCTGAAACTCACCGTGCCAGCTAAAGCGCTCGAGAAAGGTATTTGAAGACAATCATCCAATCGATTTCTTCGATTGGGACATATGCCTCCACTTCTTTTACATTCCGCAAAAAGACGGGATTTACTTCCGTTTTACATAGATCGTGAGTAAATCGGAGACCGATGTTGCCCGGATAGCGTCAGGCCGTGCCCACGTGGCGATCGATGCTTCCTCCGCGCAGCAGCAGCCGGTTCCGCTGACACGCCCAGGCCTCGGGGATCGGCTCTATCAGTTTAGGCAATGCGATGCTTGGAGGAGCCTTTCCATCGAGCACCAACTCGACAATGTCTGGCGCCAGCAAGGTCAGCCGAAGCAAGCTGCCTAGGTAGCCCCGCTCGACCTTCTCCGCCGCAGCCATTTCCGTGATCGACGCATAGCGCCCCTCGTCCAGCATCCGCTGATACCTGAACGCTCGTGCCAGCGCCTTCACCAGCGTGGGATCGGCACGCGTTGTAACCGGCGCCACGCCATCCGGCATCGGCGTCACGACCATCTTCCGGCCGGGCCGGCGTCGGATGGCCAGCGGCACCCGGACCGTGATGCTGGTCGCGGTCGTCATGCGGCAGCCCTCAGAGCGCCCGGGGACATGGCGCCTAGGTCGCGGACAAGCCCGTGCAGCCCCTCCACGCGCAACCGGATATCGGCGCCATTCGGACTCACCACCACCCGCTCCACCAGAGATCGCACAATGCGCGCTTGTTCCGCCGGGAACAGGTGCACCCACAGTGGATCAAGCCGATGGAGCGCGTCGTGGGTCTCGCCCTCGGTAAGGTCCGGCGCCTCCACGCGCGCCGCCCGCCATGTGCCGACCACGATCTCGGGCTGCCGCAGCAGCGCGCGGACCTGGGCGATCACGGCCGCCTCGACCTCGGCTGCCGACACGCGCCGCACAATGCTGGCGTCGCCGGCGGCGTCGCCCTTCAGGACCCGCTGGGCCACGTAGTAGCGGTAGAGCCGGCCGTTCTTCCTGGCGTGGGTCGGCGACAGTGCCCGCCCGTCCACCCCAAAGATCAGCCCCTTCAGCAGCGCAGGCGTCTGCGCCCGGTTCTGGTTGGCGCGGACTCGCGGGCTGATCTGCAGGACGGCGTGTGCCCGATCCCAGAGTTCCCGCGGCACGATGCCGTGGTGCTCGCCGGGATAGACCTGCCCCTTGTGCGAGGCCTCCCCGACGTAGGTCCGATTGTTCAGCAGCTTGTAGACATCACCCTTGTCGAGCGGTCGCCCGGACTTGCTGGTGGCGCCCTCGGCCCGCAGGCGGGCCACCGTCGCGATGCCCGACCCGGTCTCGGCAAAGATCTCGAACACGCGGCGCACGCGTGGGGCTTCCTCCTCGTTCACCACCAGCTTCCTGGCTACCACGTCGTAGCCGAGCGGCACCTTGCCCCCCATCCACATGCCACGGGCGCGGGAAGCCGCGAATTTGTCGCGAATGCGCTCGCCGATTACCTCGCGCTCGAACTGCGCGAAGCTGAGCAGGATGTTGAGCGTCAGCCGACCCATGCTGGTGGTCGTGTTGAAGCTCTGCGTCACGGACACGAACGTCACGCCGTGCGCATCCATAACCTCCACCAGCTTGGCGAAATCCATCAGCGAGCGGCTGAGCCGATCGATTTTGTAGCAGACGATCACGTCCACCAGGTCGGCCTTGATGTCTCGCAGCAGGCGCTGCAGTGCTGGCCGCTCCAGGGTGCCACCGGAGAAGCCGCCATCGTCGTAGCGGTCGCGCAGCAGAACCCAGCCCTCGGCCCGCTGGCTGGCCACATACGCCTCGCAGGCGTCGCGCTGCGCGTGCAGAGAGTTGTAGGCTTGGTCCAGCCGCTCATCGGTTGAGACCCGGCTGTAGACCGCGCAGCGAAGCTTCTTAACGGTTGCCGGCATGGCCGGCTCGATGCGGGTTCGGCGGCTCATGCCCCTGCCCTCCACTTCAGCCCAAAGAACGTCCAGCCGTTCCAGCGCGTGCCGGTGATGTGGCGCGCGATGGATGAGAGCGACTGATAGGGTCGCCCTTCGAATTCAAAGTCGTGCTGCCGCACCGTGACCACGTGCTGCACACCTTGCCATTCGCGGATCAGCCGCGTCCCTGGCAGCGGCCGGCTATCGGCCCGGATGCGACGCAGGACGACATTGCCGCCGTCCAATTGCTCACCCAGCGCCACAAGCCGCTCCACCGTCTCGGGCTTTAGCCCGCCGTAGGCCAGCTCTTGAATCCGGTACGCGAGGCGGCTTGTGATATAGCTCCTGCTGAACGGCGGCGGCTCCTTGCCATAGAGCTCGCGCCATTGCTGCTTCAGATCGGCGATGGGCGCGGTGTGCAGGGCGGCTAGCCGGCCCAGCACATCGGCCTTGGGGATCGCCGGAAACACTGGCTGCTCCAGGGCAGCCGCAGGAGAGGTTCTTCGGGTCATTTGCGTCCCTTCGTGGTTGGGCTCGCATGACCGCTCTGGTCGGTGCGGAAGTGTAGCGAACTTTCTCCGTGAACCCCCTGCTCCCGCTCGATATCCTCGATGGTGCGGCTGCGGAGTCGCACCAAGCCCAATGCAAGGTTGGTGCAGACCTCGCGCAGGTGTGGCGGGAGATGGAGCAGGGCGTTGCCTGAGCTCATCGTCCATCTCCCCCGCTGCGAATGAGGGATTGCTTATGAAGAGACCTTCTCAAGTGAGCGGAGCTTCGGCTGTGGAGGTGGCCCCCGCACTTCCGTTGCGCGATGCGGTTCTGAAGTGGTGCAGCCAGCCGCTGGTCTCTGACGTCCAGGTTGCCGAGTGTCGGCTGACCTACGCTGAACATAACCACCTGGGGTTGATCTTGCTGAGCGAGCGCGAGGCGCTGAGGCAGCCAGATCGCTTCGA
The DNA here is from genome assembly GCF_033547095.1 of Sediminicoccus rosea. Taxonomy (NCBI): domain Bacteria; kingdom Pseudomonadati; phylum Pseudomonadota; class Alphaproteobacteria; order Acetobacterales; family Roseomonadaceae; genus Sediminicoccus; species Sediminicoccus rosea. The sequence continues at coordinate 3,452,184 of NZ_CP137852.1, forward strand.
CCACGCGTCGAGCGGCGACTACAACGCCCTCCGCACTGCGTGGGATTGCGTTTTGCAGGATTTGCGCAGGCGGATTGAGAGCAACGCGCTCTTCGTTGATGGCGTCCGACTGGCGCCCGAGCGTGGGACGCTGCCTGAGGAAATCAGCAACCACTGGGCTGCAGACATGAGCTTTGACGTCATGCGGAACACGATATCGCTCGGTCGCGACAGGTTTGGTGCAATTCGTGTCTCGACGACACGAATACCGCTGCGATCTGACAGAGCCGGTATGGAGATTTCGGCCGGCGCGCATCCTGATAGTGAGCCGTCCACCGAGGCCGCGGCTAGCAGTGCTTACCCGGGCCGGCCCTTCAAGCTCACAAAGGCCGGTCTTTACGACTTGGCGCCGGAGGATGTCGTGCGCCTGAGCGACGACACGCTGCTGGCACTCTTGGAGGAACATGCACGACGAGTGATTGGAACACCGGACGCAAAGTTGATCAGCCCAGGCAAGGTCTCCTTCCTGCCAATCATCCTCCGCAAGATGATCCATCGAGCGGAGCGCGGCGAACTGCTGCCCCGCCTTGCTGATGAGGGCGAGTACCTCGCCCAATGGATTGCATCGAAAGTTGAACATCATCACCTGCCGGCTGCTGGCACCATCACCAGGACGCTCGGCAGGAATTATGCAGTGCTGAAAGCGCGATCCACGGCCGCGACTCAATGATTTGATTCCCTGAATCGCGGCTCTGGATCGCGTGGATTCACAGGGCCTTATCTCCGTCCAGTGAAGGCGGAGTGGCGCTGTGCGAGATCACCCTGTTGAAGTCGCTGATGATCGGAAGGGCCTCGAAAGAGGCCCGACGGAGATGCGAACTCGTCGTGAGTTTCGCCTGACCTTCGGAACAGCTGATGACCAAACCGCGCCGTGGACCGACATCCGAAGCCTCACCTGGTCAGATATCTGCGGCCTACTGACGCGCCACCAGATCGGCCCCAAGAAAGGCACCTGCATCGTGCCCGCGTGCTTTCGCGGTAAGCGACGCAAGAAGGTTGACGCAGACCGCATTGAGATTGCGATGCTCGACAGCGATGCGGGCGCAACCCTGGACGAGATTGCAGCTGCCCTACGAGCGCTCGGCTGGGCCGCGATCATCAGCTCGACCCATTCGCACCTGAGCATCCACACAACGGCCAAGAGACTGAACTGGGACAGGTTCAAGCAGGCGCATGGCGACACACCTGACCTCGCCCAGGCATTCCTCCAAGCGGAGCGCAGCTACCTCCCCGGCATCGCGGTCGGCGCCAGGCTGATTACTGAGACCGAGAATGAGGTCGTGCTCGAGCATCAGCCCTGCCCCAAGTTTCGCGTCACCATCCCCCTGCTACATCCGTGGGTCGCCGGGTCCTATCCCGACCAGAACACCGCAAATGCTGCCTGGGCCAATGCTATCGCAGCCCTCGCTCATGCGCTGGGGCTGCGATATGACGAAGCCTGCAAAGACACATCGCGGCTCTTCTACCTCCCGCGGCGACCTGCCGATGCCCCCCCACCCGAAACGATGGTCCTGGATGGCGCCGCGTGCGACATCTTCAGTCTGCCGGCATCTCTTGCTGCGGTCGGCTCCCCGCGCAACAGAACGCACACCGCTCGCGCCGCGGACCAGAAGGCGCAGCACAGGACCTGCACCGGACCGCTCGGCTTTGGTTTCGACTTCGGTCATTTAGAGGTCAGTGACCCAGAGACGGGCGAACTGTTCAACCTCACGACCTGGGCTTCCAGCAGCGCCGCGCACTTCCAGATCGTAGACGCCCTTAAGGAGCGTCGGCCTGACATCCTGCTGGGCAAAGTCGCCGACGGCACCAAGCATCACATCCGCTGCCCCAATGAGGAGGCCCATACCCAGGCAGGGGCAGATCACGCCACCTTCCTCGTCAACGCCAGCGAGAGTACCAGCAGCGGCTTCGTGATCCACTGCCGCCACGCGCACTGCACGGATCGGGACAGGCTGCTCTTCCTCAAGCAGATGATCGAGCAGCGATGGCTCACCATCGAGGATCTGCAGAACCCTGTCTTTCTGCCAGGGCAGCCGGATCCGCTCCCCCTCATCCGTATCAAGGGCGGCGCGCTGCCTGAAGTCATCCAGCAGGTCGAGGACGCGCTGCTGGCCGAGCCATTCCGCATCTATCAACGTGGTGGTGAACTTGTGCGGCCTGGCCGAGCCAGCACCCCGCTAAAGAATGCGGCCAGCCATTCAACACCACGCATCGTACCGGTCGAGGCGCACGCGCTCGTCGAGGTCATGTCGCAGGCCGCCCGCTGGGAACGCTTCGACGGCCGGACCAAGGAGTGGACGCGGATTGATGCTCCACTGACCGTCGCCAGAACCTATCTCGAGCGACGCGGCCTCTGGCGCCTGCCTGCGCTCGCCGGCGTCATCACGGTGCCAACCCTCAGAGCCGATGGCAGCATCCTGCAGGAGCCAGGCTACGACAAAGCCACGGGGTTGATCCTTGAACGCGATCAGGGGGCCTGCGCCAGCATCCCGGACCAGCCGTCCCGCGCCGATGCTTCAGCGGCCCTGGCCCTGCTGAGCCAACTCGTCGAGACCTTCCCCTTCGTCGATGGTGCCAGTCGCTCCGTGGCCCTCTCCGCCATCCTCACATCCCTCATCCGCCGAGGCCTGCCCACCGCGCCGCTCCACGCCTTCTCAGCACCAGTCCCAGGCTCCGGGAAATCCATGCTGGTCGATCTCACCAGCGTGATCACCACGGGGCGCAGCGCCGCTGTCATCGCCCAGGGTCAGGGTGAGGAGGAACTTCAAAAGCGCTTGGGCGCACTCCTCCTGGCGGGCGACCAAGTGATCGCCATCGACAATTGCGAGGCGCCACTGGGCGGGGAGTTCCTCTGCGCTCTCCTGACCCAGCCCGTCGTGCGTGCCCGCATCCTTGGGCGATCTGAGGCACCCGAACTGCCCACGAGCGCCTTCATCACAGCGACGGGCAACAACCTGGTCCTACTCGGCGACATGACCCGGCGCGCGCTGTTCTGCCAGCTCGATCCCCAGGTCGAGCGCCCTGAGCTACGGGAGTTTACGAGCAACCCACTCCGGCAGGCGGAGCAGGATCGCGCCGCGCTAGTGTCCGCAGGTCTCACGATCCTCCGCGCCTACCACGTCGCAGGATATCCCGATGCGCCGACGCCGCTCGGCTCGTTCGAGGCCTGGAGCCGGTGGGTCCGCGGCAGTCTGATCTGGCTGGGCGAGGCAGATCCCGTGCAGACCATGGAGACCGCACGGGAGACAGACCCGAGGCTCGATGCCCTCTCCAGCATCCTTGCTCAGTGGCACGCCATCATCGGTGGCACGGCTGTCAGCGTCCGGGACCTCATCGAGAAAGCTACCCAGATGAACACGCCGCCCGAGCAGGCCTTCCCGCGCACGCCCCGATACGAGTTCCGCCATCCCGACTTTCGCGAGGCGCTCCTCGTCGTGGCCGGAGACAGCGGCGTGATCAGCAGCCGACGCCTCGGGAAGTGGCTCGCTGCCCAAGCCGGCCGTTGGCTGAACGGCCTCTGCATCCAGCGCGGCACCGTCGTCAGCGGCAATCAGCGCTGGACCCTTACGCAACAGAATGGAGGTGAGCATGCGCGCGCAGCGTGATGCCCGTGGTGGGTTTGGTGGATTTAGTGGGTTTCTTTTGACCCTTACGCGAGAAGTGTCAGATGCATTGATTACTATATATCCGTGTCTGACAGTTTTATGGGGGAGGCGGGAACCAACCCACCAAATCCACCAAACCCACCACCTCGCCCCGCGCGCCCTCTGCGCCGGAGGTGCCGCATGAGCGCCGCACCCTTTGCGCAGGCCAGCGCCTTCCCGCGCTACAAACCCGCCCGGGTGGATGAGCTCATCCCCTACGCCCGTAACGCCCGAACCCACTCAGACACCCAGGTCGCGCAGATCGCCGCCTCCATACGGGAGTTTGGCTTTACCAACCCCATCCTGGTCGATGGCGAGCGGGGCATCATTGCCGGGCACGGGCGCCTCATGGCCGCGCGCCTGCTGGGCCTTACAGAAGTGCCAACGCTTGAATTGGCCCATCTCACGCCAATCCAGCGCCGCGCCTACATCCTCGCCGACAACCGCCTGGCCCTCTCCGCCGGCTGGGATGCCGACATGCTCCGCCTCGAGTTGGGCGAGCTCCAGTTCGAGGGCTTCGACCTCGGTCTCACTGGCTTCGATAGCGACGAGATCGCAAGCTTCCTCGCCGAGCCCACCACAGGCCTGACCGACCCCGACGAGGTCCCTCCCCTCCCCAAGACACCCGTGTCCCGATTGGGCGACGTCTGGGTCCTCGGGCGCCATCGCCTGGTCTGCGGCGACAGCACCGACGCCGACACCGTTGCTGCGGTGCTTAGCGGAGTGCGGCCCCACCTCATGGTGACCGATCCGCCCTATGGCGTGAACTACGACCCCGCCTGGCGCAACGCCGCCCTCACCGGCAGCCAAACCCAGCGAACCGGCAAGGTGCTGAACGACCACAGGGCGGATTGGCGCGAGGCCTGGGCGCTCTTCCCAGGGGACGTCGCCTATGTCTGGCACGGCGCGCTCCACGCCACGACAGTGGCCGAGAGTCTCACCGCCTGCGGCTTTGACATCCGAGCCCAGATCATCTGGGCCAAGGAGCGCCTGGTGATGGGGCGCGGCCACTACCACTGGCAGCACGAGCCCTGTTGGTACGCCGTGCGGGATGGCGCCACAGGACACTGGGCCGGCGATCGCAAGCAGACCACGCTTTGGTCCATCAGCTCCCGCGCCCAGGATGCGGACACGGTTCACGGCACCCAGAAACCCGTCGAGTGCATGCGCCGGCCGATCGAGAACAACTCCTCCCCCGGCCAGGCCGTCTACGAGCCCTTCTCCGGTGCGGGCACAACCATCATCGCCGCGGAGACCTCGGGCCGCGCCTGCCACGCCGTTGAGCTCTCCCCCGACTATGTCGATGTCGCTGTGCTCCGCTGGCAGGCCTTCACAGGCCAGCAGGCGCGGCTGCACGGCGATGGCGCCAGCTTTGCGGAGATCGCACAGGCCCGCGGGACTGCGGCGCCTGGTGAGGCCTTGGAGGGCACAGCATGACCCAGGGAGTCCGCTTCGAGCCCACCGACGAGCAGCGCCGCACCGTCCGCGGCATGGCTGGCTACGGTATGCCCCACGTCGACATCGCAACCTTCCTCGACATCGACGCCAAGACACTCCGCAAGCACTTCACGCGGGAACTGGACCTCGGCTCGATCGAGGCCACCACGAAGGTCGCGCAGAGCCTGTTCCGCATGGCGACCGAGGGCAAGAACGTCGCCGCGGCGATCTTCTGGATGAAGGCCCGCGCAGGCTGGCGCGAAAAGCAGCCTGAGGCGCTCATGGAGGACGACAAGCCCATCACAGCGACCGTGAGCATCGTCCGCACCATCATCGATCCCATGGATCCCCAAGCACCGCCTCAGGTCATCGAGGAGGAGCGTCTGCCATTCGAAATCCCCCGCCGATCCGTCAAAAATCCCTGAGGTGCAGTCGGTCGGATCTCGTTGGATTGCATCTGTTCAACACCGACCAACGACCGTTGCTCGGTGGTGAACAGGCTGGGCGCGGTTGCAACGGCGTGGCCTCCATCGCCATGCGCTTGGAAATAGCGATGCAAGCGCCCATCTCATCCAAGAGACGAACGGAAGTCAGCAAGGTAGCGTCCATGGCAAGCGGCTGGGCTCCGGATGGAGCTGTCCAGGATCAGATCGACGACACCGTCGCAGATGGCGTGCTGCGCGCTCGCGCTCGTATGCCGGCTGGCACAGGCGAAACGCACTGCGTCGAATGCGGCGACGAGATCCCGGAGGGGCGGCGCCGTGCGGTTCCCGGTGTCCTCACCTGCGTCAGCTGCCAGACCGCGCGGGATCGCCAACCCGTAAGCTTTGGCATCAACCGCAGGGGCAGCAAGGACAGCCAGCTGAAGTAGATTGAGGCTGGCGTGATAAGCACGGCCGGTCAGCTCCTTCGATCCGTCATGCCTTCGGCACGACCGTCCCGTATGGAAGAGGCGGCAGCTGTCCGCCTGCCGCCGCATCCACAAGGTCCCGACGCCCCCGCGGATCATCACGTGAAGGTGTATCCCGCGACGCCTCGACATGCCCGGCTGGCAGCCAGCCCGCGGCCCCCACCCTCGCCGGCGGCGCTACGCACCTCTGGTCCGCGCCAGCACCCGCGCCACCGTCGTATGGGTCCAGGCCCCTCGACCCTGCGGCGTCGGCACCCCGCGCTTGTTCAGCGCGCGCGCCATGGCAGCCTGGCCCTCGACGCCTTCGGCGTAGAGCCGCTCCACCTCCAACACCAGGCGGTGTGCCGCCCGTTCCGCCGTCTCCCGCCGCACCAGCGCCGCCGCAGCGGCGTCCGGCCCCGCGGCAGGCCGGTAGCCCCGATCCCCGCCCAGCACAGCCCCACGGACCTTGGCGGCCGCCAGCGCGGCCTTGGTCCGTGCGCTGATCAACTCCCGCTCCTTCTGCGCCATAGCCGCGTAGATCCGCATCATAAGGTCATCGGCCCCTGGCATATCCGCAGCACGGATCGAGACCCCGTCCTCCAGCAGTTGCGACAACGTGTGGGCGCGGCGGGTGATGCGGTCGAGACGCCCCGCCACCAGCACAGCGCCAAGCTGGCGGCACTTGAGCAGCGCCGCCTGGAACCCCGGCCGGCGGTCGTCCTTGCCGCTGGCCACGTCGCTGAACTCCGCGACCAGGGTCCAACCCTGGGCTGCTACGAAGGCCCTCACGCTGGCCTGCTGGGCCTCCAGCCCCAGCCCGCTCTGCCCCTGCTCCGCAGTCGAGACCCGATAAAGCCCGACCGCGTAACGCTCGCTCGTCTGACGATGGTGGAACATCAGCCTGCCTCTGCCGCGACCTCGCCTTCCGCGAGGCGGTAGATGGTGTAGCTCCCCTTGGCGCCCTGCTGACCCGGGCCGACCTGCCGCACTCGCTCCAGCACCTCCACCTGATGCCCCTTGCGCTTGAGGCCCGCCAGGAACCCTCGGACCGTATGCGGCGCCCAGCCGGTCGCTTCCATCACCTGAGCGATGGTTGCGCCCTCCTCACGGCCGAGCAGCCCCAGCACCGCCGCCTGCTTGGTGCCCTGCCGTGCCCCCTGGAGGCCGCCAGAGCCAACGGGAGAGTGCTGGCGGGGCAGCGAGGCCTTGAGCACCTCCAGGGCCTCCTCGAGGCCGTCCTGCGCCTCCCAGGCGGCCAGCGTTGCCACGGCCGCGTCGCGCAGGCTGGGGCGGGGTGTGGTGGCGCGCTCGAACCTCGACACCTCATTCGTCGCACCTGCGCACTTGGGCGCCTCGATGGCAGGCGTGGGGTTCCCATCCTCCGGCGCGGTCGACGCCGCCTCGGGGGCTGTGTCGACCACCATGTCGTCTGCATTCGGGTCGATGCCGATGGCGCCCAGCCCCTCGTCCGTGATGCGCGCCACGACCCAGGTGCCGTCCTCATCCTGGCGCCAGCCGAGCCCGACGTGCTCGCGCGGCGCGCTGATCTCGGTGAGCAGGTTGCTCTTGATCAGGCTGCGAAATACCGCGTTGCGCGCCGCAGCAGGCAGAGTCTTCGGAGCGCGGGCCAGGCCCATCTCGTGCTGTGCGGCGGCGCTGAGGATCACGCGCTGGGTGTCGGAAAGCTTGATCATCGTGGTGGTCTCCGGTTCGGGGAGCCAATCATCGGCCCCTACTGCCGGGAGCCCCGCCGGCGTCGCCGGTCGGGGCGGTGCGGGAGTGGGCCGCTTCAGCAGGCGTATTCGCCGCGGCGGAAATGCTGATCCGCAATGTCCTTCAGCTTCGCGGTCGCATCCGAGAGCCAGGCCGCTTCACCCCAAAGCACCTTCTCGGGATCCGCGCCGAAATGGTCCTCGCTCGCCTGGGTGAGTTCCGTGAGGAGGGCGTGGAACTCGGCCTTCTTCGCCAGGAAGGTGGTCAGGCTGTTTTCCTGGTTGCGGGCAGCGCGGGCTTCGCGGTCGGTCATGCTCGTCTCCGTCGTGGTGCAGGGCAGCCCTGCCGGTGACGGACCATTCGCTCCAACTCGGAACCGAGCCAAGCGATTAACGGATCAGCTTATTGCTCTTCGCCTGGGTGAACGTCGCCCTGCCGACGCAGGGGCAAGTGGCCCTCTCCTATCCTCATCAGCGAAGTCGACCTCGGCCCGCTGCTTGGTATCATCGCGGCATCCGCCGTCACCTACATCGACCCCTCACTGCGAGACGCAGGATGGGGGCTGCTCATTGTGGGCGGCGCCGCAGGCCTGTCAGGGGGGCTCGGAACCCGGCTGCTGGATCTGGTCGTCGCAGGGCTGCAGCGGCGCCTGGGATCGTGAAGGCCATGCGGTCAGTGTCCGGAAGCCTCGTGACAGCGCCGTCGGTTCAGATCGCGAAACGGAACGCCACATGACCTCATCCTTACGTTGACAGCCGGGATCACGCCGAGTTGCCTATCATCGCCCCGCGAGAGGGCGAGGAGGAAACGACCATGAAGAAGCGCCAGATCCTGCGCGCTGCGGCCGGCCTTGGACTTCTGGCCACCCCCGCCTATGCACAAGCGCCTTTCCCCAGCTCCGGCATCCGCATGGTGGTGCCGTTCCCGCCAGGTGGAAACACCGACATTTTTGGGCGCATGTTCGCCGAGCCCTTCGGGCGAGCGCTCGGCCAACCCGTGATCGTGGACAATCGCGGCGGGGCGGGCGGTCTCATCGGCTCGGCCGAGGTGCATCGTGCCCGACCGGACGGGTACACCTTGATCTTCCAAAGCCCGACGGCCGGGATCACCGGTCCACTCACACGTCGCGTGCCGCCCTTCGATCCCGTGACGGGGTTCTCGCATATCGCCATCCTCGGCATCACGCCGCTCGCCCTGGCGGTCAACCCGCGGCTCGGCGTGAACAACCTGGCCGAGTTGATCGCGCTCATCCGCGCGCAACCGGGCCGGCTCAGCTATGGCAGCTCGGGCATCGGCGGCGCCCCGCATCTCTCGACGGAGCTGCTGCGGACACGGGTCGGCAACCTCGATGTGGTGCATGTGCCCTACCGAGGCTCGGGGCCGCTCACCCAGGATCTTCTCTCCGGCACGATCTCCTTCGCCGTGGACGCCTTCACGACGCTGCTGCCGCAGCACAACGAAGGGAAGCTCCGGATCATCTCCGTCTTCGGCGAGCAGCGCGCCGCGGTGGTGCCCAACGTGCCGACCGCGCGCGAGAGTGGCTTCGACGTCGTGACCCGCATCGCCAATTACCTGGCCGCGCCCCCCGGCACGCCGCCGGACCGGCTGGAGCGCCTGGCCGCTGCCGCTCGCGCGGCGATGTCCACGCCCGAGATTGGCCGCGCACTGGAGGCCATAGCCTTTGTGCCCGTGACGGATTCCACACCCGAGAGCGCGACGCGCTTCATCGCGGAGGAGGCGGCGCTCTGGGGCCCCGTCATCCGCGCCGCTAACATCGAGATCGAGTGAGTGGTCCTGTCTCGCTTTTGTGGACACTGGTTCGCGGCGGAGGTGTCCTGGGATTTGCCCAGCCTGGCGGCGGGGGCAACGGCGCTGCTCGATGTCACGGTGAACGGGGCACGGGCCGGCGACCTCGCGCAGGCGTCGCTGGTGTCATCGACGCGGTTCATCGAACTCGACGCGGCGGTGTGGTCGAACAACACGGTGCGCGTCATGGCGCGGAATATCTCCGCGGCGACGTTCGATCTGGCGGCGGCGACGCTGTCTGTCGGGGTTGCCAAGCGACGGGTGCCGTGAGGCGCATCGCAGAACCGTCAATGCGCTCCGACTGGGTCAATCCAACCGCGTTGTTCGCAGCCGAAGTGCATTCCCGACCACGCTCACCGACGACAGCGCCATGGCCGCCGCCGCGATGATGGGCGACAAAAGGATACCAAACATCGGATACAGCACCCCCGCTGCGATCGGCACACCAGCCGCATTGTAGGCAAAGGCGAAGAACAGGTTCTGCCGGATATTGCCCATCACGGCCTCCGACAGCCGCCGCGCCCGAACGATCCCCATCAGATCGCCGCCCAGCAGCGTGATTCCCGCGCTCTCGATCGCCACGGCCGTGCCGGTACCCATGGCGATGCCAACCTCGGCCGCCGCCAGTGCCGGCGCGTCGTTCACGCCATCGCCCGCCATCGCCACACGGCGCCCCTCGGCCTTCAGCTTTTCGATGATGCGCTGCTTGTCCTCAGGCAGGACCTCCGCCTCAACCTCGGTGATGCCGAGCCGCCGCGCCACCGCCTCAGCGGTCGTGCGGTTGTCGCCGGTCAACATCACCACCCGCACGCCCTCCTTGGCGAGGCCCGCGAGGGCTGCCGCCGTCGTCTCTTTCACCGGGTCGGCCACCGCGACGATGCCGAAGGCATGGCCATCCACCGCCACGAAGAAGACCGTGGCGCCATCACCGCGAAGACGCTCGGCCTCCGCCGATAGGGCGCCGACATCCACCTTGGTCTCATCCATCAGCCGGGCGTTGCCTACCGCGACCTGGCGTCCTTCGACCGTGCCGGTCACGCCGCGACCCATAGGGGCATCGAAACCCTCGACTGACGGCACGACGATCCCGCGCTTTTCCGCCGCCCGCACGACGGCTTCGGCGAGCGGATGCTGGCTCGGCCGTTCCAACCCCGCAGCGAGGCGTAACACCTCCTCCTCGGCCACGCCTGCTGCCGGGATCACAGCCACGACGTCCGGCCGCCCCTGGGTGAGCGTGCCGGTCTTGTCGACGACGAGCGTGTCAACCCGCTCCATGCGCTCAAGCGCCTCAGCGTTCTTGATTAGCACCCCCGCCTGCGCGCCCCGTCCCACGCCGACCATGATGGACATCGGCGTCGCCAGCCCCAGCGCACACGGGCAGGCAATGATCAGCACCGTCACCGCGGCGACCAGCGCGAAGGCGAGACGCGGCTCCGGTCCCCACACCGCCCAGACTGCGAAGGCGGCCAGCGCGATGCCCACGACTACGGGTACGAACCAGCCGCTGACCTGATCAGCCAGGCGCTGGATCGGCGCGCGGGAACGCTGCGCGCCCGCGACCATGCGCACGATCTGCGCCAGCACCGTGTCCTGGCCAACGCGATCGGCCCGCATGACGAAGCTGCCCTGGCCGTTCAGCGTGCCGCCGACGACCTGATCACCCACTGTCTTGGTGACCGGCACTGCCTCACCCGTCACCAAGCTCTCATCGACGTTGGAGGCACCCTCCAGCACGGCGCCGTCGAGCGGCACCTTGTCACCAGGACGAACGCGCAGCCGATCGCCGACCATAATGACGGCCAGCGGCACCTCCTCATCCGAACCATCGTCGCGCAACCGACGCGCCTGCGCCGGCGCCAGATCGAGCAGGGCGCGGATGGCACCGCCTGTCTGCTCGCGCGCCCGCAGTTCGAGCACCTGGCCGAGCAGCACCAACACGACGATCACCGCAGCGGCCTCGAAATACACCGCCACCGAGCCATCAGCCGCGCGGAAGGCAGCCGGGAAAATGCCCGGGGCGAGGGTGGCCACGACGCTGAACACCCAGGCGACGCCGGTGCCGAGTGCGATCAAGGTGAACATGTTGAGGCTGCGGTTCACCAGGCTCTGCCAGCCGCGGACGAAGAAAGGCCAGCCCGCCCAGAGCACCACGGGCGTCGCCAGCGCCAGTTGGATCCAGTTGCCCACGCGCGGCCCGCCAACAAGGTGCATCATCCCCGTCAGGTGACCGCCCATCTCCAACAGAAAGACCGGGATGGTCAGCACAAGCCCGATCCAGAAGCGCCGGGTGAAGTCCACTAGCTCCGGGTTGGGTCCCGTCTCGGCCGAGGGGGTCTCAGGTTCGAGTGCCATGCCGCAGATCGGGCAACTGCCCGGCCCTGGCTGCCGGATTTGCGGGTGCATCGGGCAGGTGTAGATGGTGCCCGGCGCCACCGCCTCTGCGCGCAAAGGCGCACGCGCCTGCAGATACTTTCCCGGTTCGGCGATGAACTTGGTGCGGCAACCGGCTGAGCAGAAATGGTAGGCATGCCCCGCATGATCGGCGTGGTGCGCGGTCTTTGCCGGGTCCACCGTCATGCCGCAGACCGGATCCTTCACGGTGCCCGATGCCGCCGCAGTCCCTTCAAGCTCAGGATCGTGCTGGCCGTGGGCGGTGTGGGGGCCGTGATGTTCCATGTCCGTTTAACTCCTCAGCGCGCGAAAGGTCGCGCAGGCGGCCGCGCTGCCAGCATCGCCAGTGGCGGCAACAGCAGCCATTGGAGGAAAGGGGCGAGCCCGGTTCCCCACGGCGGAAGGCGCGGCATGGCGGCCGTGTAGGTCCAGGATTGGCGCAGATCGACATTCAGCCACTCGCTGAACACCGTGTAGCCAAGGCCAATCAGGGTCGCGATCAGCGCGACGCTCCCCCATCCCTGGCTCGGCCAATGCCAGGATCGGGTCAGCAGGATCGCCGCCGCCAACGCGACGGCAGCGATCATCGCGTCCCCGCCAGTGCAATGAAGGACGGCGAAGGCGATCTCGCCCGGCATTCCCTCCAGCCACAGCGTGTAGAGGGGGAGCTGCGCGACTTCCCAGGCGAGGTTCAAGGCGAGCATGGCCGCGAGGTAGCGGGCCGCGGGAGCAGCCCATCCAGCCCAACCCCGCGGTAGATAGTGGATCACCTGGCGCCGTTGCCACGATCTGAGGCGGCGTCTTGCCCGCCGCCGCCATGGCCATGCCCGTGATGCATGAAAAGGTGCATCAGCGGGCAGGCGAGGAGGATGAGATAGGGAAGCGCGCCGAACGCGTGGCCCCAATGCTCCCGCAGGATGTAGAAGGCCCCGATCAGCGCGAAGCCGATCACAGCTATTCCAGTGCGAGTACGCCACCAGGAAGGCGTTCCCTGCGTGTGGACTCCGTCCATTTGATCCATGTCACGGCATCCTCATGCTGCGCAGATGTTCGGCCATAAGCTCGTCGGCGGTGCGGCGCTGATCCTCGGACAACGCCGCATAGAGCGGTGTCGCTGCCGAGTTGACCGCGCGCATCGCTTCATGATGGGCGGAGAGCAGGGCGATCCGACGCTCCATCTGTTGTGGCGCCGTCCCGGGGCCGGTGGTGCCGCCCATCGCCTGCTGCGTGACCTGACGAAGCCTGTCGCCCTGGGCGCGGACGGCGTCGGCGAAGGCGGCCCATTGCGGGAGCTGGTCGTCGGTAATGCGCAGCTCGGCCCGGAAGAAGGCGAGCTGCCCCTCAATGCGGCGGAACGGCTGCATCGCGGCCGCGGCCATCCGGCCCTGCATCATCTGCTGCATCATGCGACCCATGTCGCCGCCCATCATGCCGCTCGGGCCGGCCAAGCCGGCTGCCGGCGCCCCAAGCGGCAATACGGGCGGCTGGGCGGCAGGCGGCGCGTCAGGGTGATGGCCCTCGTGTTCCGCACCGGCCGGGAGCGTCGTTTGTGCGAGCGCCGTGCCGGCGAGCCCAACCGCCAGGACTGCCGCTGCGGTGTAGGTGCTGAGCTTCCTCATGGTATTTTCCTTGTTCGTTGTCAGACGGCGCGGGCGCCGGTGAAACGCATGAAGGGCCGCTGCCTGCCGTCAGTGGTCCAGGCAATCACGTCGTAGGTCTCGGGCTCACGCCCGGGCATTTCCATGCCGGGCGAGCCGATTGGCATGGCAGGCACCGCAAGGCCGATCACGCCGGCGGGGCGCTCGGAGAGCGCGCGACGGATCGAAAAGGCCGGCACGTGGCCCTCCAGCGCCAGGCCAGCGACACGGCCGGCATGGCACGAGAGCAGATCGGCCGGCGTCCCCAGCATCCGGCGGAATGGCGCGACGGAGGGAACGACGCGATCTGTAACCCCGAACCCTTCGGTACGCAGATGCTCGACCCAGGCGGCGCAACAGCCGCAGTGGGGGTCACGCCAAACCTCAACATGCTCTTGCCGCTGGGCCACCGCTGGCGCCGCCAGAAGCGCCGCAGTGGCGGAAAACATGCAGCGGCGCTTCATGGCGGCGTAGTCGCTCATCGCACAGGCAGCCGGGCCACGATCGCACGCATTTGCGCGATCTCACGCTCCTGATCCCGAATGATGCTTTCGGCCAGCGCCCGTACTTCCGGGTCGCGTCCAAACTCCAGCGCGACGCGAGCCATGTCGATGGCACCTTGATGGTGCGGGATCATGCTGGCGGCGAAGTCGCGGTCGGCGTTGCCGGTAAAGGTGATCGCCATGTCACGGTGCATCTTGTCGTTCACCGCCATGAACGCCCGCGTTGACGCCGACGCATTAGCGGGCGCGGCGGCGCCATGATTGTGGCCGGCCTGCGGCTGCGCGGCACCATGGCCTGGCCCGTGATGCGGCATTTGGGCCACGGCAAAGCCGGCACCCCCAGCGAGCGCGAGACCAAGGGCGGCAACAATCAGGGTGGAACGGCGCATGGTGGGACCTTTCAATGGATAAAAGTAGTAAGAACGGTACGACCGCAATTGTGACGTTGCTTCTCACGCAGATGACAAATGATGTCAGGACGGTTCCGTCATCTCCTGGTCGGCAACCGGCACGGCTTGCCATCCGTCGCGGCGCAGCTTTGCCAGCACGGGCGCCGCGTCTGGGACGTCCAGGCTGGTTTCCCGGCGCTCCAGGCTGATTTCCACGGTGACACCGGGTGCGACCTCGCTCAAACTGGCGCGAACGCCCTTGGCACAGCCGCCGCAGTGCATGTTGGCAATCGTCATGTGAAGCATGATGCCAGCCCTCCTTGGCTGCAGGACTGGAGGTGGTGTTTGCTATTATGGGAAGGTCAAGGCCTGCCTATCGCCCGACGCCTTGTTGGCGCGGCAGGGCAATGCGCACCGCCAATCCACCCTGGTCTGCATGGCCCAGTTCGATCGTGCCGCCGCTCGCCTCGGCAAAGCGTTGCGCGATGGACAGCCCTAATCCGCTCCCGCCGGCACCGCGCGCCATGTCGAGTTGCTGGAACGGCGCAAGGGCGCGGGCTCGGTCATCAGGCGCGATCCCTGGCCCGCCATCGCTCACATCCACCACCAGGGCGTCGCGCTCGATCTGAACGGTCAGGCGCACCGGCGGCGCGCCGTGCCGCACGGCATTGTCCACGAGGTTGGAAAAGGCGCGCTTCGCCGCCACGCGCCGCAGCGGCAACACGGCGCGGGCCGGTCCGTCATAAATCACGTCATGCCCGGCATCGGATGCGTCCGAGGCTAGCGTCAGCAGGATGGCAGCGAGGTCCGTCGGCACGACCGGCTCGCCGTCGCGCCCCTCGCGGATGTAGTCCAGGGTGCGTGCAACCATGGCTTCCATCTCGGCGATGTCCGCCTCCATCCGCGCCC
Organism: Sediminicoccus rosea; assembly: GCF_033547095.1. Taxonomy (NCBI): domain Bacteria; kingdom Pseudomonadati; phylum Pseudomonadota; class Alphaproteobacteria; order Acetobacterales; family Roseomonadaceae; genus Sediminicoccus; species Sediminicoccus rosea. The sequence continues at coordinate 3,467,544 of NZ_CP137852.1, forward strand.
GGTCCTCGCCTTCGGGGAGGAAGCCCGCGCGCAGCCGCAGGCGCGCAAGCGGGGTGCGCAGATCATGGCTCACCGCCGCCAGCGCCTCGGTCCGGTCCTCCACCAGGCGGCGGATGCGGCCCTGCATGGCGTTGAAGGCGAGGGCCGCATGACGCACCTCGACCGGCCCCTCCGTCGCTAGGGGGCGCGCCGCCAGATCATGGCCGATGCCATCGGCGGCATCGGCCAAGCGCCGCAGCGGGCGCGTGATCCAGCGCACCACCAGCACCGAGACGATGCCAATTCCCAGCGCCATCGCGACCATCGAGACAATGGCGCCGCGCTCCATCGGGTTTGCCGGTGCCGCAAGCCAGCTCGCGCCGAAAACGACCCAGCCAGCGCCATCCGGGAGAGGAATGGCCCCCATGACGCGGTGCCCGGGCTCGGCCTTGGGGTCCCAGGACAGCCTGGCACCGGCGCCAAGCCGCGCGGCCGCCTCCGCGAGAGATGGCGGGGGCTCGCCCTCGGGCACCGGCGGAATGCGGTCCCAATGCAGTTCCACGCCGGGCAGCGACAAGGCATGCGCGGCGGCGTCGCGCGCTGCCTCCGGCACGGCCGCCACCGTTACGGCAGCGGCAGAGAGGCGCTCGGCGAGGCGCTCCAGCCGCGCGCCGCTCTCGGCGCCGTGCAGCGCCCGCTCGTGCACGATCATGGACCCAACGTGCAGCAAGGTCAGGCCACCCAGCATCAGCAGCGTGATCCGCCCCGCCAGCGAACGCGGCCAAGGCACCTTCACGCGCGCGCCACGTCGGCCACGAAGACGTAGCCGGCGCCGCGCACGGTCTTGATCAGCGGCGGGCTGCTGTCGTCAGGCTCGATTTTGCGGCGCAGCCGGCCCACCTGCACATCCACCGTACGATCAAAAGGGTCCACGCCGACGCGCCGCTTCGCCACTTCCAGCAGCTGCTCGCGCGACAGCACACGCTGCGGATGTTCCAGAAATGCTATCAAAAGATCGTACTCGGCGCCGGAGAGATCCACCACGGCACCCTCTGGTGAAGTGAGCTCACGTCGTGCCGTGTCCAAAACCCAGCCAGCAAAGGTAAGGCGGCGGGACCTGGATTCGGCATTGGTCTCTCCCGGGGCGGTGCGGCGTAATAGGGCGCGCACGCGCGCCACCAGCTCGCGCGGTGAGAAAGGCTTCGCCACATAGTCATCGGCACCGAGTTCCAGGCCCAGCACGCGATCCATCTCCTCGCCGCGCGCCGTCAGCATCATCACCGGCATGCGGGACCGCTCGCGCAGGCGGCGCAGCAGGTCGAGCCCGGAGACGCCTGGCAGCATCACATCGAGCAAAAGGATGTCGGGCGGGGCCGCTGGCCCGTCGAGCATTTCCCACATCTCGCGACCGTCCCGCGCGCCGGAAACTCGGAACCCCGCCTCGCGCAGCAGCCGCGTGACCAGATTGCGCATCTCGCCATCATCCTCAACGACCAGGACATGGGCTTCAGGGGCGAGCAACCGGCGTTCGGCGGGGTCAAGCATGGGCGGACAATCCTGGGTTATTCGATCGGCGTGAAGCGGGCCTGACGCTGTGGCTGGCCCGGCAGCGTCAGTGTGGCGACGACGCGCATAGCGCGGTCAGCGCGAAAATCGCCGCGCGCGACCAGAAAGGCGCCACCATCGCCCAGCGCCAGGGGAAGGGTCTGCGACCTGCCCTGCGCCAACACGACGACGCTGCCGCTGGCACCCGCCGCCGTCACCGGGTGATCGTGGGCGTCGAGCACCCAGACCCGGATCTCACCATCTCGCGCCAGCACCTCCACATGACGATCGCCTATTTCGCCAATGACGCCACCGTTGACGCCGCGGCCCCCGCCATGGGCAAGGGCCTGCCCGGTAGAGACCGCGAGGAAGGCGAGGAGAAGAAGCCAACGATGGGTCATGATGATCCTCATAAGGTCAGAAGGTTTCGAGAGCCGTACGTTGCTGTCCGGCGACCGCCTTGCGCTCCGCCGCCTCGGCCCGCAACCGCTCCAACGCGGGCCGCCCGAAGCGGTGGAACAGGATGGGCGTGACGAACGCGTCGAGCAGCGTGGCCGAGACCAGCCCGCCCAGGATGGTGACGGCCACCGGGTGCAGGATCTCCTTGCCTGGCGCATCGGCGCCGATGGCCAGCGGGATCAGGGCGAGGCCGGCAGCGAGCGCCGTCATCAGCACCGGCGTCAGGCGCTCTGCGCTGCCGCGCAGCACCAGCGCCAGTCCCCATCGCTCACCCTCATGGAGGGCGAGGTTGAGGTAATGGCTGACCTTGAGGATGCCGTTGCGCGTCGTGATGCCGGTCAGCGTCACGAAGCCCACCATGGTCGCGACCGAGAGGGGCTGGCCGGCGATCCACAGCGCGGCCACGGCGCCGATCAGCGCGAGCGGCACGTTGCCCATGATGATGGCGGCCAGCATGGCCGAGCGGTAGCGCGAGTACAGCACGACGAAGATGAGCGAGAGGGAAATCAGGGCCAGGACGCCAATGGTCTGCATCGCCTCCTCCTGCGCCTGAAAGGTACCCTCGAGGCTGGTCGTGTAGCCCGGCGGAAGGGCCATGCGGGCGACCTCCTCCCGGATAGCGGCGACCACGGCGGCCATGTCGGCGCCGGGCGTAGTGTTGGCCAGCACCACCATGCGGCGGCGGGCGCCCTCGCGCAGGATCTGGTTAGGGCCGTCGGACTCCTCGACGGTGGCAAGCATGCGGAGCGGCACGCGGCCGCCCGGCGTCTCGACGAGGGCTTCCGCTAGCCGCGCCGTGGTGCGGTCGGCGTCGGAGAGGCGCATCACCACGTCGAAGCGGCGCGGGCCGTCCATGATCTGGCTGATGATTGTCCCGCCCGTCAGTGACTGCAGGGTCTCGGTCAGCGACGCGGCGGAGACGCCGTAGAGCGCCGCGCGTTCGTGGTCCACCGCGATACGCAGCTGCGGCACCCGCACCTGCCGTTCAAGCTGGAGGTCGGCTAGGCCAGGCACATTGGCGGCGAGGCGCGAGCGCAGCGTTTCCGACAGCGTCCGCAGCGTGTCGAGGTCGTCGCCGAACACCTTCAGCGCGATCTGCGCCCGCACGCCGGAGAGCATGTGGTCCAGCCGGTGCGAGATCGGCTGGCCGAGGTTGATCGCGGCCGGCAGGGCTGAAAGCCGGCTGCGGATGTCCGCCAGCACTTCGGCGCGCGGCCTGCCGCTTTCGCGCAGGTCGAGGTCGAGTTCGGAGGTATGGACGCCCTCGGCATGTTCATCCAGCTCGGCGCGGCCGGTGCGGCGGCCCACGCCCTTTACCTCAGGCACGGCCATGACGAGCCGCTCGGCGACGGTGCCCAAGGCATCGGACTGCGCCAGCGAGATGCCGGGCTGGTAGGTCAGGCCGATGACGATGGTGCCCTCGTTGAAGGCGGGCAGGAAGGCGCGCGGAAGATACACGGCGGAAACGCCGGCCACCGCCACACCCGCCGCGGCAAGTCCCAGCACAAGGGAGCGGTGGCCGAAGCCCCAGCGCAGTGCGCGATCATTGCCGGCCTTGAGCTTGCGCACCAGCCATCCGTCGCCATGCGCCATGCGCTTCATGCGCGGCAGCAGATAGTAGCACAGCACGGGCGTCACCGTGATGGAGACCAGCAAGGAACACAGGATGGAGACGATGTAGGCAATGCCGAGCGGCGCGAAGAGCCGCCCCTCTATGCCTGACAGGGCGAAGAGCGGCAGGAACACCAGGACGATGATCAGGGTGGCGTAGACGATACCCGAGCGAACCTCGGAGCTCGCGGCGGCGATCACATGCAGCGCGGAATCGGGGACGGCCTTGTCCCGGTTCTCGCGCAGCCTGCGGAAGATGTTCTCCACGTCCACCACCGCGTCGTCCACCAGTTCCCCCACGGCAATGGCAATACCGCCGAGCGTCATGGTGTTGATCGACAGGCCGAAGGCCGCGAAGAGAATTGCCGTAAGCAGGATCGAGAGCGGGATCGCGGTGAGCGAGATGAAGGTTGTGCGCACGTTCAACAGGAAGGCGAACAACACGATCGCGACGACGATGAACGCCTCCGCCAGCACTTGCTGGAGGTTGGCGATGCTCTGCTCGATGAAGCCGGCCTGCCGGAATTTGATGCGGTCGGCGACCACGCCGCGCGGCATGCCGCGCTGCAGTTCGGCCAGCGCCGCCTCGACGGCGCGGGTGAGGCGGATGGTATCGGCGCCAGGCTGCTTGCCGATGCCCAGGATCACCGCCGGTGCGCCATCCACCCCGGCATCGCCGCGCTTGAAGCGGGCACCGAACTCGACCGTCGCCACCTGGCGCAGCGCGATGGGCTGGCCTTCGCGGAAGCCCACGGTCGCGTTGCGGAGATCCTCCAGCGAGGTGGTGCGGCCGATGTTGCGGATCAGGAACTCGCGCCCCGCCTGGTCGACATAGCCGCCGCCGGCATTGACGCCGAACTGGCGCAGGGCTGCCACCATCTGCTCATGCGTCAGGTCCAGCGCATGCAGCCGCTCCATGTCGGGCATGACGCGGAACTGCCGCACCTCGCCGCCGATGGGGATCACCTGGCTGATCCCGGGAATGGTCAGCAGTCGCGGCCGCATCACCCAATCGGCGATCTCGCGCAGCTGCATCGGTGTGACGCTGCCATCGGCCGGTGCCGTCAGCGCCACCAGCATGATCTCGCCCATGATCGACGAGACGGGGGCCATGGAAGGCAGCACACGCGGCGGCAGCTGTCCCTGGATCTGGTTCAGCCGCTCGCTCACCTGCTGGCGCGCGCGCCAGATGTCCGCGCCCCAGTCGAACTCGACGAAGACGATGGACAGCCCGACAGAGGACACGGAGCGCACGCGCGTGACGCCGGGCAGACCGTTCACAGCCGTCTCAATTGGGAAGGAGACGAGCTGCTCGACCTCCTCCGGCGCGAAGCCCTCCGCCTCGGTCATCAGGGTGACGGTGGGCTTGTTCAGGTCCGGGAAGACATCCACGGGCATGCGGGTGAGCGTCCACGTGCCATAGGCGGAGACGAGCAATGCGGCGACCAGCACGAAGAGCCGGTTGCGCAGCGAGAAGCCGACGAGGGCGTTGAAGAACATGGCTCAGCGCACCTGAGCAATGAGGCCGGCGCCCTGGACGACGACGCGTCGCCCGGCCTCCAGCCCAGCCGTCACGACCACCCGCGTGCCATCCAGCGGCTGCACGCGCACCTGGCGCGGCACGAAGCGCTCGGCCGTTGCATGCTCGAACACAACGGGTGGGCCTTCGGCGGAGCGCACCACCGCATCGGCCGGCAGGACAATGCCCTGCACCTGCCGCGCGGTGCGCAACGTGACCATGACCGAGGAACCGATGGGTGAGTCCGCCGGCGGGCTTTCCACACGGAAGTTCACCGGCACGGCCTGCTGCCGCACAGTCAATCCGCGGCCCATGAACGTGAGCTCCACGGTCCGGCCATCGGCCAGCGTGGCGGTGGCGCCGGCGACGCGGTCCAGCCCCTGGCGTTCGAAGGCCAGCGCCTCCACCCAGAGACGCGAAGGATCGACGATGTCGAAGACAGAGACTTGGCTGTCCACCAGCTGCCCCACCGCGCCTCGCACGACGGAGACCACGCCGGAAACCGGCGCCACCAACGGCTCACGGCCCGATAAGGCCGGCTGGATGGCCAGGCGGCGCTGCCGCGCGCCGGCGAGCTCGGCCTGCGCCTCGGAGATTTCGCGTTCAGAGACGCTGCCGCGCAATGCAACGAGACGACGCACGCGCGCGTCGAGGATCGTGATCTGCGCATCCAGTTCCGCGGCGTTCTGCACCAGCCCGCCGCGCTCGGCCGCGCTGTAGGTCGGCAGCACGAAGGCCAGCACGTCACCGCGCTCGACGCGCTGCCCCAAGATGGGAAAGCCGCGCTCGGTGGGCTCCAGCCGCCCGGGCTGGGAGGATTGCACCCGGCCGGAGGCGTTGGGATCGGGCACCAGCGTGCCGACCATGCGGATGGAGGCCGATGCATCACCGCTGGCCGTCACCTGCGTGCGGATCGTCAGCAGGCGCTGCGAACCCTTGGGCATGAAGATCGCGCCATCCTCCAGACGGCGGGGCGCCTCGAAGGTGGAGGTCGAGCCTGGCGCCGAGCCGTGGCCAGGATCGGCCCAGGCGGGCGCGGCGAGCAGTGCGAGGCCGAGGCCCAGTGCGGCGACGTGCCGCGCGGGTGCTTCCACCGAAACGGGCTTGGTGGGCACGGGCGCCGGGGTCGTTTCATCCTCCTCCACCATCGCGGGCAGCGGCCGGCGGACGGAGCTGCGGCCCAGCAGCACGCCCACCACCAGCAGCAAGGCGCCGAGTGCCAGCTGCGTCGCGGTGCCGCGAAGCAACGCCAACGCCGAAGCCGCCGCGCCCTGGGTCGTGGCGAGTTCGGGCACATCAAGCCGCGCTGTCAGGAGGTCCATCTCCTCGCCGGCGCTCACGGTGAACACCACGTCGCGTGGCCCGGGTCGAGCCAGAAGCGGAGAGCGCACGACAAAGAGGCCGATGCCCTGCCGCTCCGCCGCCACCTCCTGGCCATCGATCGTAAGCGTCACGCTGCCATCCACTGGCGCGTTGTCGGACCAGCGATCCGCGTAGATGGTGAGCACACCACCGGGCTGCAGGACGGAGACGATTTCGAACAGATCACTGTGCGTCTCCGCGCGTGGCAGGGCGGTCGCCACAGCTGTGCTATCGTCATCATGCCCGGGATGGGCCGGGGCGGGACCCATGACGCCGAGGATCAGCGTCATGGCCAGAAAGATGTATCGGATCATTGTGGCTCCAGGCCCAGGGTCTGGTTGATGGTGGAGGCGGCGCGCCCCTGCTCGACGCGGGCGCGGCGGCGCTGCGCGTCGGCCTGGGCGATTTGCGCACGGACGCGGACGACCTCCGCGAAAGGAAGATTGCCGGCCCGGTAGGAGGCTTCACCGAGGCCCGCCTGCTCGGCCAGCGCGCGGTGACGCTGCTCGGCGAGGCCGGCGATGGCGGCGGCGTCCCCGGCCTGAGCGCGGGCGCGTGCATCGGCGCCCGCCAGGGTGCGCGCGACGGTCGCCAGCGTCGCCTCCGCCAGTGTCGCCTCCGCTCGCGCCGTGGCAATGCGTTCGTTCACCTGCGGCGCGTAGGCAAAGGGAATGCGGACGCCGATCAGGAGCCTGTCAACGTAAGGGGCGCCGGTTGCATCGCGCTCTCGGCGCCAGCCGCCGAAGACGGCAGGATTTGCACGATCCCGGACCTGCGCGAGTCGCTCCTCCGCCCGCGCCAAATCCTGCGAAGTGCGGGCCACGATGGCGGCGGGAAGGGCACGTAGGGCCGCCTCGCCCGAGGGTGGCGGGGCCGCGCGTTCGGGTTGCCCCTGCGTGGGGTTGGTGCCGGTGAGCGTGCGAAAGGCGATGGCGGCATCGCGTGCGGCACCGGCCGCGGTCGTCAACATCGCCTCGGCGTCCCGTGCGTCGGCGGCGGCCAGCAGGAGGTCGGCGCGCGGAACCTGCCCCGCGCCGACCTGGCGAGTGAGATCACGCTCCAGCGCCCGCGCCGAAGTGACCCGCGCCTGTGCCGCCTCGCGCTCGGCATTGGCCGCCGCCCAGGCCCAATAGGCCTCCCGCACGAGAGCGGCCAGGGTGATGCGCGCCTCGGCAATTCGGGCATCGAGCTGCGCCGTCTGCGCCTCCACGCTGCCGCGCAGCGCGCGCGATTCGCCCGGGAGCCATACCGGCACCTCGCCGCCGATCTCGAATTCCTGAAAGCCGGTGCGCTGCGTGAACGTGGTGGTGCGCCAGGACGGGCTGATGGAGGGCGCGGCCGGTAGAAATGCCTGCGCCCCCTGCCGACGTGCCTCGATCACCGCGCGCTGGGCGACAAGGCCGCGCAGTTCGGCATTCAACTCGATCGCCGCCTGGAAGCCGGCTCGGATATCCGCGGCATGGCCGGGCACGGCCCATGTGAGGGCCGCCGTGATCAACAGGATGTGGCGCATGTGTGGAACTCCGGACCATCCCTGTTTGCCAAACGAAGTGCGACAAGACCGCTCTGGATCATGACAAAGTGTGTCAGGCATAGCGGAGCAACGTCTCCATGCCGCGCACCTGGTGGTAGAGGTGGTGGCAATGGAACGGCCACGGCCCCGGATTTTCGGCCGTGAAGCCGATGGTCACGCGCTGCATGGGAGGCACCAGAACGGTGTCACGCAATGCGCCGGCGAGGCGGCGGCCCTCGATGGCCACGACTTGAAAGTGATGGCCGTGCAGATGCATAGGATGGGACATCATCGTGGTGTTGCGCATCTCGATCTCAAGGCGTTCGCCGCGGCGCAGCTGAATCGGGCTGCCATCGCCCATGCCCCAGCGATAGGCGGCCATATCCCCTGTCAGCGGCATGATGACCGTGCGCGAGGCGCGCGCCGGCGCTGAAGGGCCGCGGAGACGTGCCTCGAGCTCCAACCCAAGTGCAGGCGTGGCCGCGCCCATTCCATCCAGGCGCGAAATGGCCGCCCCAGGTGGCTGAAGAATCACCCCGGTACGCTCCCGTGCTCCCTCCCGACGGAAGAGGATCGGCAACGCAGCGCCGCCTTCCGGCAGGTAGAGCAGTACGTCGGCGCGCTGTGCGACGGCGAGGGGCAGTGTGGATACCCGGAGGGGTTCGGCTAGGTCTTCGCCATCCACCGCGACGAGGGTCCCCGTGACCGCGCCAAGATCAAGGTGGAAGCCAGTCGCCGACGCGCCATTGATGATCCGCAAGCGCACCCGCCCGCGCCGTTCTACGGCGATCACTTCCGGGTCGTCCAGCGTCCTGTCATTGGCGAGGTAGGCATCGAACTCGATGTCATTGATGTCCATCGCCATGCCGCCACGGCCGAGCCCGACCAGGCGACGGAGCCGGTCCACAATGCCCATGCCCCCCATGGCCGCGTGGGGCGCAGGCGCCGGCATGTGCGCCGCGCCGCCGCCATGAGGTGCCGCCTCAGCCGGGCCACCCAACAGCCGCGCCAGCAATTCGTCGGCCGGAGTGAAGCTGAAATCCTGTAGCAGGATCACGACCTCCTGCTCGTCCCGCGCATTGGTGGGCCGCACAATGAGGGGCGCCGCCATCAGGGCCTGCTTCTGGAGGCCGAGATGGCTGTGCATCCAGTGCGTTGCCGGACGGTCGAGCGGAAAGCGGAACTCCTGGCTGCTACCAGGCGGGATGGGCTCCATCGAGACGCCCGGCACGCCGTCCTGACGCCAGGGCGGCGTCGGCCCGTGCCAATGTATCCCGGTCGGCTCAGTCGTCTCGTTGACGAGGCGCACGGCGAAACCCTCGCCGGCACGGCGGGACCAGCCCGGACGGCCATTCCGGTCCACCAGCCCGAAGACGCGAGCGGAACGGCCTTTCACCTCGATCTGGCGGGTGACGGCCCGGATGATGTCCGGCTCCGTTTGGGCCAAGGCCGGCAGCGGCAGGGCGACAGCGGCCCCGGTGGCGAGGAATTGACGACGATTCATGGACGATACCTGACTGAGGTTTGGGGCGGGCTGGATTCGTATCTGCCCGCCCGGTTGGTGGCGTCAGCGGCTGCGCGCGGGAGCGTTGCTGTGATCCATCACGGGGCGCCCGTCCTCGTTGCCCACAACAGCGCCATGCGCCGGGACACCCAGGTTGCCGCGTCCCGGACCGCTGCGGACGATTGTGCCGTCCTGAGCGCCAGCGGGGTTGCTCGCAACGCCTGCCGAAGCACCCGTGTGCGACGAGGCATCCGGGCGATGGATCTCGGGCCGGCCGTCTCCGGTCGTTCCCGTCACATGCGGAACGAAGTTTCCCTCTTCCGGCCGGCCGGAAGGATCATGCGCGAATGCGCCCGTGGTGAGCATAGCGAGGGCGGCGGCGAGAATGAGTGAGGAGCGCATCGGTTGGTTCCTTGATGGAGCGCCGGATCATTCCGTGCTTCTGGAACCTGTGTGCCGGACAGATGGTGACGTTGCTTCTCCTGCACGTGACAAAGAATGTCGGGGGAGGTGACGCAGCCGGCGAGATATGTCTCACGACGGCCAGAGAAGGTTGGGTTCCGGTTCCCACCGCTGCTCCAGTCTTACCCCCTTGTATTCCTCTCAGAAAATCATCGCAGTTGACCAGCTCCACGCATCGTCGGATTCTGGCCTGTCGGGATTTTTGTCGGGAGTTTTCCGCGTGGCGGTTTACAAGCGAGAGGGAAAGAAGGGCGTCGCCTTCGTTTGCGACTTCATCGTCGCCGGGCAGCGCGTCAACCAAACCATTCCAGGGGTCCGCAACCTCAGAGAGGCAAAGGCCGCTGAGGCTCGGATGCGGGCTGAGGCTGAGGCGCGAATCAACGCGTCCGGCAATCTGGTGAAGATGAGCCTTGAGGTAGCGATGGAGCGATACGTCGCGGAACGCCTCATGCCCCGGTCCAAGCCGGCAGCGGTCGCCAATTACCTCATCTATCTCGGCATGATCCGGGACTACTTCGGACCGTCACGGCCGGTTTCCGCGATCAACAACGCGGCCTGTGCCGAATGGTGGGGCGCCCTTCTGGCCGGGCGGGGTGGCGGCAAGGGTCCCGTCAAGGCGAACACCGCGAAGCGATACCTGGGGCAGCTCAAGGCGGTTCTGGCCTTCGCCGCTGAGGCGGGCGCCGGCAACACGGTCCCGACATTTTCCCCGACAGTGGCGGATGACGCTCGGGTTCGCTGGCTAACGACAGAGGAAGAGGATGCCCTTCTGGCTGCCTCCCCTCCCTGGCTTCAAGACATGATCGTGTTCGTCATCGAGACGGGCGCTCGCAAGGGTGAGATGACGGGCCTGCGGTGGCGCGACGTGGATTTGCAGCAGCAGCCGCGCGGGATCGTGCGACTTTACTTCACGAAGGGCGGCGAGCCCCGGGGCATCCCCATGTCGAAGAGGCTTCGCGCCCTCTTGGAGCGACTGAAGGAAGGGGCGCCGGACACGCGGCCCGACACCCCCGTTTTCCAGTGGCAAGTGCGGGGGGCCGAAATTTGGGCCCCCATGGGTGACTTCAAGAAGTCTTGGGCGGCTGCGCTGAAGGCGGCCGGGATCGCGGATTTGCACTTCCACGATCTGCGGCACACCTTCGCCTCGCGCCTAGTGCAGCGGGCCGTTCCCCTGCTTCAGGTCCCCTACCTCTAACTAAAGCCATGTGCTGCGATCAGCATCTTTGACCCCAACGCCTTGGCCTGGCACGTCGGCCAGCATATAGCGCCAAGCAAGTCTGCCACGTGCCGATCCTGGTCGAGCGACTACTGTGCGGCTGGGATAAGGACTGGTCTACTCGGCTCCCGAGCAAGGCGCGGCGACGTAGCCTGGCAACGAATCGTTCATCGGCAGCCACCGCTGACAGGCGCAGGTATTCCGCGATTCTTGTGCACGGGCTGGCTATGGCGCCGGAGCAACGAGGGCCGAAACAGCCTCACTACGTGCGCGGTCGATCCTCTGTGTCTGCCGGACGAAGACTTCGATCGACGAAGCCTTGGGACCCAGCGCACTGGAACCCGCGGCTGCAGAATAATGGTGCGTCGCCCCTTGCTCAGTCTCCAAGGCTCCAGCCTAGAGACCGCCTGTACCGAGTCGCGCCTCCTCCGCCAACAGTCCGTGCGAAGGACGCTCCCAATCGCCGGACCCACGGTCCTCCTTCGTGCCGTAGAGCGTTCTACCCGGCTTCCTGCGCTGGCACAGTGGCACTAGCATCGCCGCATGGACCGGCTGACCGCTTTCCGGCTTTTCCTGCGCACCCTCGAACGCGGCGGCATCGCGGCGGCGGGACGCTCGCTCGGCTTGTCGGCAACCGCGGCGTCGCGGGCGCTGCGTGAGCTGGAGGACGACCTCGCGCTGCGGCTGTTCGACCGCACCACGCGCCATGTCGCACCGACCGAGGCGGGACGGCGCCTCGCGGCTCGCATGACGCCGCTGCTGGAAGGCCTCGACGCCGCGATGATCGAGGCGCGCGAGATGCACGAGGAAGCCAGCGGCACGCTGCGCATCGTCGCGCGGCGCTCCTATGCGCTGCGTCACGTGGTGCCGCACCTCGCCGGCTTCCGCGCGGCGCATCCGCGCGTGGAGATCGACCTGGCGCTGACCGAGCAGACCGGCCTGGTGCCGACGCACGGCGTGGACCTGGTGATCCGCCTCGGCCTGCCGGGGGGAAAGTCGTTCATCGGGCATCGCCTGGCCTCGGGTCGGCGAATCCTTTGTGCCAGCCCCGGCTACATCGCCCGGCACGGCGCCCCGGCCACGCCAGACGCTGTCCTGCACCACCCCTGCCTGACCTATCGCGAGGCGGATGAGGCGCCGGTCTGGGTCTTCACCACCGCCGAGGGCACGCGACAGGATGTCGCGGTGTCCGGCCCGTTCCGCTCCAACAGCGGGGAGGCGCTGCGCCAGGCCGCGCTGGACGGCATGGGCCTGGTGCTGCTGCCCAAATGGATGCTCCGCGAGGACGTGGACAGCGGCCGCCTGACGCCGCTGCTACCAGGACTTCCCGCCTGGCCGGAACGCTACCAGGCCGAGATTCATGCCGTGCACCTGCGCGCCGACCGCGTGCCGGCCAAGATCGCCGCCTTCGTGGCGTATCTGCGCGCCGTCGCGGATCCTGCCGCCTGACAGCAGGGTGTTTTGCGAAGATGCCGGCTGGCGCGGCACCGCGGCGCGGCGCCATTCTGGACGCAGCAGGAGACGCCCCATGATCGAGACAACCCCGCTCACCCCCATCCTCGGCGCCCGCATCACCGGCATCGACATCGCCCGCGGCGTGGACGCGGCGCGGATGGTCGAGTTGCGGGACGCGCTCGATCGCTTCTCGGTGCTGGTCTTTCCCGACCAGCGGATCGACGACGCAGCGCAGATCGCCTTCAGCGAGGGGTTCGGGCCGCTGGAACGCACCCGCGCCGGCGCCCCCGGGGCGGGCAGCCCGGTGATCATCCTGTCCAATGTCGGCCCGGACGGCGCGATCACGGCGCCCACCGACACGCAGGTGCTGAACAACAAGGCGAACCGGCTCTGGCACCATGATTCGTCGTTCAAGCCTGTGCCGGCGCGCGCCTCGCTGCTGTCGGCGCGGGAGATTCCCTCGGCCGGCGGCGACACCGAATTCGCCTCCATGCGCGCGGCCTTCGCCGCACTCGACCCGGCCGAGCAGGACGCCTTGCGCGGTCGCGTCGCGATCCACGATTTCGGCTGGTCGCGCAGCCGCGTCGATCCCGCGCTGGTGACCGAGGCCGAGCGCCGCCAGCACCCCCCGGTGCGCCAGGCGCTGGTGCTCGAGGAGAACCCGCATGGCCCGGCGCTCTATCTCGGCGCGCATGCCCGCAGCATCGAGGGGATGGACGAGGCGGAGTCCCGCGCGCTGATCGACCGGCTGATGGCGCTGGCGACGCAGCCGGCCTTCACCTACGCGCACACGTGGCGCCCACATGACTTGGTCATGTGGGACAACCGCGCCGTGCTGCATCGGGCCACGCCCTTCGCGACGACGACAGAACGCCGCACCATGGTGCGCACCTGCGTCGCCGGCAGCGCACCGACCCTCGCTGCGGCGGCATGACGGCCGAGCGCTTCGAGGGCGACTGGGACCACATCATCGTCGGCGCCGGCAGCGCGGGCTGCGTGCTGGCCAACCGCCTCTCGGCCGATCCGCGCCGCCGCGTGCTGCTGATGGAAGCGGGCGGCGAGGCGCGACACCCCTACCTCCATGTGCCGGCCGGCTTCCTGAAGACCTTCCGCGATCCGCGCTTCAACTGGAATTTTGCCACCGAACCCGGCCCCGGCGTGAACGGGCGCACGATCCATACGCCGCGCGGGCGCGTGCTGGGCGGTTCCTCGGCGATCAACGGGCATCTCTGGGTGCGCGGATCGGCGCGGGATTTCGACGACTGGGCGCAGGCGGGCTGCCGCGGCTGGTCGCATGCGGATGTGCTGCCGCATTTCCGCAGCCTCGAGGACTACCGCGACGACGCGCATCGCGGCGCCGGCGGGCCGCAGCATATCTCGGACATCCCCGCGCTGCATCCGATCGTGGCGGACTTCCTCGAGGGCGGCGCCGAATGCGGCCTGGCGCGCAACCCGGACTACAACGGCGCGGCGCAGGAGGGCGTCTTCACCTACCAGCGCAGCATCCGCCGCGGCCGCCGCTTCAGCGCGGCGAGCGCCTTCCTCGCCCCGGTGCGCCACCGCGCCAACCTGCGCGTCGTTACCGGTGCGCAGGTGCTGCGCATCGAGACGGCCGCGGGCCGCGCCATCGGCATCACCTTCACCCGCGACGGCCAGACCCTGACGGCGCATGCGGCCGGAGACATCGTGCTCGCCGCGGGGGCGATCGGCTCGCCGCAGCTGTTGCAGGTCTCGGGCCTCGGCCCGGCGGCGCTGTCGCATGCGCTGGGCGTGCCGGTCATCGCCGACAATCCCGGTGTCGGGGAGAACCTCCAGGACCACTACGCCATGCGCGTGGTCCATCGCGTCACCCGCCCGGTGACGCTGAACGAACAGGCGCGCCCGCCGCGCCTGTGGTGGGAGATGGCGCGCTGGCTGCTCACGCGCCGCGGCATGCTCGCCTACAGCCCCGCCCATGCCGGCGCCTTCGTCCGGTCGCGCGACACGCTGGAGGAGCCCGACCTGCAATTCGTCTTCACCCCTGCCTCCTACTCCGAGGAAGGCGTGACGGGGCAGCTGCAGGACGTGCCGGGCATGACCATCGGCGTCTGGCAGTGTCGGCCGGAAAGCCGGGGTTCCGTGCGCGCCACCGGCGCCGATCCGCGCCAGGCACCGGCGATCCAGCCGAACTACCTGATGGCGCCGGAAGATCGCGCGGCGGCCGTCGCGGGGCTGCGGGTCGCACGCCGGCTCATGGGCACGCGCGCCCTCGCGCCGTGGTCGGCGGAAGAGACCGCGCCTGGACCCGCGCAGGTCAGCGACGATGCGCTGCTCGCCTATGCGCAGGCGAAGGGATCGACCGTCTATCACCTGTGCGGCACCTGCCGCATGGGCAGCGACGGCGCACCCGTGACGCCGGAGCTTCGCGTGCGCGGCATCGACGCGCTGCGCGTGGCCGATGCCTCGGTGATGCCGCGGATCGTCTCAGCCAATACGAATGCCACGACGATGATGATCGCCGTGAAGGCCGCTGCGATGATTCTTGGTCAGCCCGCCACGACGCCCTAGGTCGGGCGGGCGCCGCGTTCACGACGGAGGCGCATTAGCGGGGTGCGCGGTCTGGCCGTGCCCTGCTTGATCAGGCGTCCGAAGCCCGGTGGTCGTCTCGGGCGGTGCCATCACCCGAGCAACACCCAGAGAGAGTTGTCTCTCCGGTTCCCACCGCTGCTCCAGTCGTACCCTCGAGAAGTCACCAAATTACAGCACCCAGCCTATAGTCACTTTGTGCGGCTATTGTTCTTTGGGGCCGGATTGGGGGCCGTCGTGATTTGGCTGCCCACGAACTTGGCCGAACGTCGACGAACAAAGCGCAGCCAAGGAGCTAGCGAGATGCCAGATCACAGGACACTTTAAGGCGTCCCTGCCGATTCCCACCGTCGCAGCACGCGGTGCTGCTATTGCGTCAAGCCAGATAGCCGCTGTCAGCCGACTGCGAGGTGCCCGCCAGCATCACCGTGCTGCCGCTGCCTGCGAAGTACTCAGAGTTGAATGTGACGGACGACGTTTGGGTGTTCATAGGCGACAACTGGCTATCCAACAGAATCTTCACTGATCACGACCACCTGGGCAGGCCATGCTGCTTCTGCTGGAACCGCGTGATCGAGCAGCCCTTGCGCATCATGTCCATCGGACTGCCCGGCCGGGTCCACCGATGCTGATCGGCAGGATTTGGTTTTATTCCTCAAGGCGCTGATTACTTTTGCGCGACAGGGTGACCAACCCCCAACATATGATCCATGCGCAGTTTTAGTGGTCCATCGCGACCCGAACTGCTCTTGAGCGGGACTGCGCCCTGGACATCGGCACCGCCTCTCGCATCGGCGGGCGGAAGCCCAGCGATGAATGCGGCCGGAGCCGACTACAGTGCCGGCACGAGTCCTCGATCAGCGCCAGGGCTTCCCTTAGCGTGTTGAACACCTCGCCGTTCGCCAGTTCGCCGCGCAGCTTGTCGTTGCGCTATTCGACACACCGGTTCTCCCACTGGCTCGCCTTCTCGATATAGGCGGAGCGTGCACCAACACCGGCGATCCACGCCTTCACCGCCTCGGCAATGAACTCTGGCCCCTGGGTGCGGGCGCATTAGTGCGGGCGTCCCGTGCGTGAGGAACAACTCTGCCAGCATATCGATCACATCTGACGAGGTCAGCCTCCGCGCCAGACGGATCGCAAGCGCTTCGCGCGTGAACTCACCCACCACGCACGGCATCCGGAACTTCCAGGCGCGTCTGGATGGCGCCCGCTCGCATCGATGTAGCGTATGCGCCTCTTCCGTACGCCTATCTCCCTTACTCAGGCTGGTAGCTAACGCTGCGCAGAAGCTCGGTCGCACGGTTGATCTCCCCGGCGATAAAGCGCCGCGTCTCCTCGATGGTCTCCGTCACAGGTTCGAGGATTTGGCTCTTCAGCCGCTCCACGATGGCGGGCTCGCGCATCGTCTCCTGCATCAGGGCGTTCACGCGCTGGTTGATCTCGGCCGGTGTGCCCTTCGGGGCCCAGACTCCATACCACGACTGGAACTGGTAGCCGGGCAGGCCTGCCTCCCCCATGGTCGGTACGTCAGGGGCCAGGCTCGAGCGTCCTGCCGTCGCGATCCCAAGCGCGCGCACGCGGCCGTCGGCTGCCGCCGGCAGAAGTGCGAAGCTCGGGTCAATAAGAAGCTGCGCATTCCCGCCCATCAGATCGGTCAGTGCGGGCTGGGTACCACGATAGGTCACGGTATCGATCTGTACACCGCTGCGGCGCAGGAACTCGATAGTTGCCAGATGACCGGCCGAACCAAGCGAGGACAGTGCGAAATTCCATTCGCGCGGCCGCTCCTTCGCGGCCGCGATCACCTCGGCCAGTGTGCGCTGCGGGCGCTGAGCGCTCATCACCATGACCAACGGCGCCGCCGCCGTGCGGGCCATCACCTCAAGATCGCGCTGCGGATCAAAATTCGCACCGCGCAGCACCAGTGGCATCACTGCCGTGTTGAAGGCCGAGGCAAGCAGCGTGTAGCCATCGGGGGCCGCCTGGAGAACGGCATTGGTGCCGATCAGTCCGGCGCCGCCGGTCCGGTTCTCGACCACCGCGGTCGCACCCAGTTTTTCTTGCAAGCGCGCCGCCGTCAGCCGCGCCAACGCGTCATTTGCCGCACCCGGCGGCCAGGGACAGATGACGCGGATCGGCCGGCCGCGCGGCCAGGCATCCTGCGCCTGCACAGCGGGGGCCGCCAGCAGCCCGAGGGTGCCGGCGGCGGCACTGGCCAGAAGGTGACGACGATTCATGGTTTGCTTCCTCCGAAATGGCACGCGACGTTGCGCGGCCCGTTGGTGAATTCAATCGTCCAGCAGCGCGCTCCGCTCGGCCGGGGAAAGAGGGAGCAGCGGCGGGCGCAGCCGGTGCCAACCCAGCTCGGCGGTACGATCCGCCAGCAGCGCCTTCAGCGAGGCCATCTGGGCGAACCGGGAGGCCCGGTTGCGCATGGCGACGATGCGCGCCTGCGCCGCCTCCACCTCCGATGCGCGGTCGGGATCGGCGAAGTGGCGGAACACGAAGGCGAGGTCGGCGGCGACAATGTTGGATGTTGCGGTGATGCAGCCCGCGCCGCCCTTTCGCAGCAGCGGCAGCATCAGCGGGTCGGCACCGGCCAGCACCGCAAGACTAGGGAAGGCTTCAACGAGCGCCTCCATATGCGCGAGGTCGCCGGCGGAATCCTTGATGCCGGTGAAGGTGCCGGGAAACGCCGCGCGCAGCCGCGCGATCACCGCGAAGGGAATCGGCACCGCCGACATCTGTGGGATGTGATACAGCACGATCCGCAGGCGCCGATCGGCGAGGCGCTCCACCACCTCGGCATAGGCAGCGAAGAGGCCATCCTCGGTGACGCCCTTGTAGTAGAAGGGCGGCAGCATCACGACCGTGGTGACACCGAGCGAGAGAGCATGCCGCGTCAGCGCCACCGTCTCGCTCAGCGCCGCCACGCCCGTGCCGGGCAGCAGGCGCTCGGCCGGGATGCCGGCGCCGACGACCGCTTCCAGCAGCGCGCGGCGCTCGTCGGAGGTGAAGGAATTTGCCTCGCCCGTTGTGCCGAGCATCGCGATACCGTCGCAGCCTTCCGCCAGCAAGCGCCGGCAATGCGTCACGAACAGCGCATGATCCGGCACGTGCTCCGCCGTGATCGGCGTTAGTGCGGCGCTGAATACGCCGCACGGGTGCAGCGCAGTCATGCGTCGTCCCCCGCAGCCCAGTCGGGTGCGACGCGCACATATTTGATGGCCTGGCGCCAGTAGGTGTAGGCGATGTGCAGTGCTCCATCCGGCGTCTGGCAAAGCGAGGGGTAGGAGAATTCCCGGTTCAGCCGGTCCTTCGAATTGTTGGTCAGGCAGTAGCCGTCGCCGGACTCAAGGTCGCGGCGGATTGGCCAGCTACGCCCCTGGTCGGCGGAGAGCGCCAGCGTCATGGGCGCCCGCGGCGCACCCCAGAAGGCGCCGCGGCCCGAAGGGGGGGCTGCAGGGGCCAGCTCCTCGCCGCCGATGTCGTCGTAGAGTGAAAGACGCCGCCCGGTCGCATCCGCCGCGCTCGAGTGGTTGTACACCAAGGCTAGACGCCCATCGGCGAGCCGGGTCGCCATCACGGACGAATTGTTGTTGGGCAGCTCCGTCGGCACCGGCGCGGACCAATTGCGCCCGCCATCAGAGGAGCGGGCGACATAGATCGAGTCCGCCCAGCGGCTGCGATAGAAAGCGACCAGGGTGCCGTCGCGCACGTCCACAATACTCATATGGACGCAGCCCCTGCTGCCGGGCACCGCATGCTCGGTCCAGGTCGCGCCGGCATCAGAGGAGATCATCACCGAGCTGGTGTCGAGATCGCCCGTCCAGGCACCCACGGGCGGCTTGGTGCAGCGCCAGATCGGCAGCAGCCAGTCGCCATTGTCCAGCACCACGATGGGGCTGCGGATGAAGGTGCCGAACCCTGGCTGCTCGCCGAACAACGTCTCGATGGCCCCCCAGCTGCGCCCGCCATCGGCCGAAATCCGGCGCCGGATGATGGCAGTGTCCTGGTTGCCCGAGACCTGCGCTGTCCAAAGAAGCCAGAGCCGTCCATCCGGGGCATGGAACAGCAGTGGGTTCTGCTCGGAGCGCGTCGGATCATCCGACAAGCGCTCTGCCGGCGACCAGCGATCCGCGCCGGCTGCCAGGCGCGAGAAATGCACCGAAACGTCGGGCACCCCCTCCTGCGTGCCTCCGAACCAGACGCAGCCCATGTCGCCACCGGGCAGCGGCAGCAGGAAGGCGGCATGGTTCTGCACGCAAGGCGTGGGGATGAAGGCCTCGATGCGTGCCGGGTCGCCTAGGGCGGGGGCCAGGACTTCGTGGCGGTCGATCACGCCGGCGTCGGGCATTGGGGCTTCCTCAGAAGGCCGCGCGGTATAGGCCGAGGATGTCGTCTCGGGTCATCTCGCGCGGGTTGTTATCGAGCAAACGGCGGATGGCATGCGCTTCCGTCGCCATGAGGGGCAGGTCGTCCTGCGGCACGCCGAGGGCCGAGAGGCGCATCTCGATGCCGAGCGTGGCACACCACCCATGGCTCGCCGCCAGCACGTCCCGGGCACCGGACAGGCCCAGCGCATCGAGCATCAGCGCGGTCTTGTCGGGCATGACCGACGCATTGAAGGCCAGCGTGTGCGGGAAGATCACCGCGCAGGAGAGACCGTGCGCGACGTGGTGCCGTGTGCCCAACGGATAGGCCACTGCATGCCCCGCGGTGGTGTTCACGGGGCCCAGGCAGAAACCGCCATACAGCGAGGCGAGCGCCAGGCCAGCTCTTGCCTCGCGGTCGCTGCCATCGGCCACGGCGCGCGCCAAAAAGCGGCCAACCAGGCGGATGCCCTCTAGCGCGTAAAGGTCGATCGTGGGGTGCGCCTTGCGACTGGTGAAAGCCTCGGCGCAATGCGCCAGTGCATCGACACCGGTTGCAGCCGTCACCGCGGGAGGCACGCTCATCGTTAGGTCAGGGTCCACCACGGCGAGGTCGGCGATCATGTGGCGGCTTTGCACCGCGAGTTTGTTCTGCGTCGCGGGGTCCGTCACCAGCGCGCGCGACCCGGCCTCGCTGCCGGTGCCCGATGTGGTGGCGACCTGTGCCAGCCCAACGCGGCGGCCCGCGACCTTCTCCGGCCCAACCACCTCTTGCAGCGTCTGTCCGCTGCCCGGTAGCACAGCCACCAACTTGGCCAGGTCCATCGCGCTGCCACCGCCAAAGCCCACGACCAGTTGCGGCCGCACGCGCTTGGCCAGGGCCAGCGCGGCGTCCAGGTTCGGGATATCGGGCTCGGGCTTCACCTCTCCGAAGACCGCAACCTCGCCAGGCAGGTCAAGCAGCGCCACACGGGCGGCGTTGAAGCCGCCGGCGACCACCAAGCAGCGCCTGATGCCCTGCTCGCGCGCCCAAGTGCCCAGGGTAGTGATCTGGCCTGAGCCGAAGGCGATGCGCGCCGGGCGGTCGATGTCGATGGGACGCAGCAGATCCGTCATGCGGCGGCTTCCGGGCCGAGGGTGCGGTGCGCGGCGAGCAGCTCGGCGTATTCGATGGCCTCGATCAGGCTGCGCTCGCTGGCGATGCCTTGGCCCGCGATGTCGAAGGCGGTCCCGTGATCCACGGAGGTGCGGATCACGGGCAGGCCGAGCGTGATGTTCACGCCCGACAGCGCATCCCATTTCCCCGTGGCAGGATCGACATGGAAGCCCAGCAGCTTCACCGGGATGTGCCCCTGGTCGTGATACATCGCGACCACGGCATCGAACTGGCCCGCGCGCAGCTTCACGAAAACGGTGTCGCCCGGCACGGGCCCGGTGACGTGCATGCCATCCGCGACGGCCTGCGCGATGGTGGGCGCGACGACATCAATATCCTGGCGGCCGAACAGCCCGCCCTCGCCGGCATGCGGGTTCAGCGCCGCGACCGCGATGTGTGGATGCTCAATGCCCAGGCCGCGCAGCGCCTGCTGCGTCAGCTCCAGAACCAGGCGGATGCGCTCCGGCGTGACACGCTTCGGGACATCCTCCAGCGCGCAATGCGTCGTGACGTGGCTCACGCGCATGTTGCCGTGGGCCAGCAGCATCACGCTACCCTTTACACCGGTGAGTTCCGCCAGCATCTCGGTATGGCCGGCATAGTGATAGCCGGCCTTGTTCAGCGCTTCCTTGTTGAGCGGCGCGGTGACTATGGCGCCGACCCGGCCGGATTGCGCGAGGCGCACGCCGTGATCGATGGCGAGGTAGGCGAAGCGACCACCATCGGCGCTCAGCACGCCCGGCAGGATCGGCGCGCCTTCGGGCGCAGCCTGGAGAAAGGCCAGGGCGGGCCAATGGCCCTGCTCGGCCGTCACCTCGGGAAAGGCGAACCCCGGTGACAGCGCATCGCGCGCACGCGCCAGCGCAGCGCCGCTCCCGATTACGAGCAGGCGCAGCGCGCCAGTCTCGATGCGATCGCGCAGCGCAGCGCAGGCCTTTACGATGATCTCGGGGCCGATGCCCGCTGGATCCCCCATGGTGATGGCGAGGTGGCGCGTGGTCATGCGGGAATGCTCCGGGACGTCAGAACTGAATGGACCAGCAGGTCGCGCCACAGCGAGTCACCGCCAAAGGCGCCGGACTTCGAGACGACGGGGACATCGTCCCACGCGCCGCCGCGCAGCACGGAACGGGGAACGCCGGGCTGTACGATGCCGACAGCGTCGAGTCCGCGCGCGCCAAGTGCGGCGCACACCGCCCGCAGCGTTTCGCCGCCCGCCACGATGAGTGTCCCGGGGGGCGGCAAGCGATGCGTGAGACCCGCGAATGTCGTGGCGATGCGCCGCGCAGCCTCGGCTCGGTCGAGGCCGCGCGGCAGCGTGACGCTCACCATCGCGACACCGGCCGACCTCAGCCGCTGTCCCACCTGCGAAGCCGATACTTCATCGCCGGCAGTGATGGCCAAGGCCCAGCCTCCACATGCGGCCAATTGCCGCGTGGTGACCGGCTGATCCGAGCCGAACAGGCCAAGCACTGGAGGAACCAGCGCCGTGGTGGCCTGCGCCGCCGCGGGGCCAGCCAGCGCACGCGCAAGGCCGCCGCTGCCACACCACAAAACCGGCCCCGAGGCGGCCCGGCCCAGCGCAGCGATGCGGGCGAGATCGGTATCCTCCGCGGCATCGAACACGGATAGGCCAGGCGGCAGCGCGGCCGCCGGATCGCCCCGTTGCAGCTGCAATCCCTCCGCGGCCAACAAGGCCGCAAGGTCGCGCGCGACAGGCTCAAGCGTGCCGTCCGCGTGCTGCACCAGGACGCGCCCGTCGCGCGTGATCCGGCCCTGCGCGGGAAAGGCCGGCGCGAGCACGACATGCTGCCAACCGCTGCCCTCCATGCAGGCGGCAAGCTCCGCCGCAACATGGCCGCGCAGAAGGCTATCGATCTTCTTGAAGGCGATGTCCGCCCCGCACATCGAGGGCGCGGCCGCACGCACCGCCGCTAAGGCGACGTCGCGCGATACCTCCCGGGAGGCGGTATCGATGGCGAGGCTGCCGATCCCCTCCCCGCCAAGCGCCCAACGCAGGGGAACGGGGCCGCACAGCCCGGTTAGCTCGCCGGCCGAGTCCAGGGCGCCCGTCAGGTCGTCCGCGATCAAGCGCAGGACCGGCCGGTTCATCGCGATGCCCCCCCTGCTCCGATGGTACCGAAGGAGAGGCGCAACCCGGTACCAAGCTCCTCGGCCAAGGCGCACACCCGGGGCGCGGTCAGGCCGATGAATTCGGGCAGAGACAGGCGGTCGCTGCCGATGGTGAGACTGACCCCCGCCGCCGGTGCGCCACGGGCATCGAGCACGGGGGCCGCGACGGTCCTCAGGCCGTAGGCGTTCTCACCGTCCGAAACAGCATAACCCCGCGCCCGCACCTCATCGAGCCGCGCCAGCAGCGCGTCCACGTCTGTCAGCGTGCGGTCGGAAAGCTTCACGCGCGGCACGCTCTCTAGCTGCGCGACCTGCTCCTCCCGCGGCAGCCAGGCCAGGATCGCCTGGCCAAGCGCAGTCGCATAGGCGCCGATCCGTGTGCCGGGGCGACGTACAACACCATGCCGCTCCAACCCAGCCTCGACACGAGCGAGGTAGATCACCTCCCCCTTTTCCAGCACCCCCAGCGAGCCGGCATCGGCCAGGTTCGGAACAAGCTCACGGAGCAGTGGCCGGGCATGCGTCGGCAGATCATCCGCGGAGAGCGCGGCATAACCTAGTTCCAGGCATTTCAGCGTGAGCCGGAATCGACGTGCATCCGGGATCGGGCGGAGGTAGCCGAGATCGACCAGCGTGTGGACGAGGCGAAAGGCCGTGCCACGGTCATGGCCGGTCTGTGCCGCCACCTCGGCGAGGGTAAGTTCCGGCCGGTCGGGCCCGAATGCCTTGAGGACGGCAAACGCCTTGGCAACCGATTGAACCAGGTTCTTCGGGTTCTCGACGCGAGTGTGTGGTCCGTCCATCCTCCCGCCTCCCATCGCTTGTTCGGATTGCGAACACTTGTTCGATTTCTCGTGTGTTGCTATCCGTCAGCCAGCAACGCTGTCAAGCGCATCGCAACCGGCCGAAGGGAGACGCCGCATGCCGCCAGAGGCCAGCCCGGGCCATGCGATCGTCACCGGCAGCAGCTCCGGCATAGGCGCGGCCATCGCTTCCCGCCTGCTGCGGGAAGGGTGGCGCGTCACCGGACTCAGCCGCAACGACCCCGGCGTCACCGACGCCCGCTACGCGCATCGCGCCGTGGATCTCCTTGACGCTTCGGCGCTGCCTGCCGCCATCGCAGACCTCCAACCCACCGCCTTCGTGCATGCAGCCGGGATGATGCGCGGGGGGCTCGTCGGCGCGCTGGATGCGGAAGCGGGGCGCATCCTCTGGCGCCTACATGTCGAGGCAGCATCCCTCTTGGTGGATCTGCTGGTGCCGCGCATGCCCGATGGCGGGCGCGTTGTACTCATCGGCAGCCGCACCGCTGCCGGGGCCGCCGGCCGCAGTCAATATGCCGCAAGCAAGGCCGCACTGGTGGCAATGGTTCGGTCCTGGGCGATCGAACTCGCGCCGCGTGGGATCACCGCCAATGTCGTGGCGCCGGCGGCAACCGACACGGCCATGCTGCGCGACCCGGCACGCAGTGCGATGGTGCCTAAGCTGCCGCCAATCGGGCGCTACATCCGCCCCGATGAGGTCGCGGCACTGACCAGCTTCTTGCTTGGCGCGGATGGGGGCGCCATCACGGGCCAGCAAATACTCATCTGTGGCGGTAGTTCGCTGTGATGGCACCGACGGCGCCAGCCTGACCGCCCAAGCGCAAGATAGCCTGTCAGCCGCACGGCCGCATTCGGTCCGCTGGTTCAAATCTTGGGGCATGTGTCCTCGGCTACGGAGGTACCCCGATAGCAACCTGGGCGTCGGCCAGCGTGCGTGGCCGAAGCACTCACCCGCCTCGTATGCCGGGCCGGAAAGCCACGTTGGGGGGGCGGTTCTGGCAAGAGGCATTCAGGTCGCGAGGCGTCGCCTCATCCGCCGCCGGTGGACACACTCGAGCGGCCGCCCATCGGAGCCCGACATGAGCAAAGCGCGAACAATCAGGCGAGACCGAAACTCCTCAGCACCGAGGGAGACGCTGCGGATCCAATGAACCATGCACCCCTCCCGGGTACGCCCGCCGCCATGCATGCGATCCGTGAGATCAACTGAGCGGGGCGCAGCCTCTCGACAGCGGAGTCCACGCGTGTCTCACGGCCAGCCGCATCAACGGAGCCTTCAACCGCGCCGCGTTGAACCGCGCACAATCAGATGGCCACGCAGGGTAACTGCTTCGTCAGGCAAGCCCGGCTCGAGGATGCGGGCCGCCAGCAGGTCGAGCCCACGCCGCACCATCGCGACGAGTGGCTGCTCGAAGCTCGTGATGTCATAGGCGGCTCGCGCCGCCTCGGGGATGCTGTCGAAACCGCTGACGGATATGTCGCGCGGAACGGCGAGACCCGCTTCGCGCAGGGCGTCCATGGTCCCCATGGCGATGATGTCGCTGACCGCGAAAACACAATCGGGCCGCATCTCCGGGGCCATCGCCGCGATGTCGCGACCAGCTGCGTGGCCGCCCTCGTAGACCGAGCGGCCATCGAAGCGTGAGGTGATTGCGCCTCCACCAGCCTGGAAGACTTCGCTGAATCCACGCTCACGGTCGATGCCGTTCGAACTGGCACCGCCCGTGTGGATGATCGCAGCGCGGCGGTGTCCGCCCTGCAACAGATGTTCGGCCATGCGCGCCCCACCTTCGGCATTGTCGCAGGAGACGGCGCTGGCATGCAGACGCGGTACACGGTTGATCATCACCACGGGAACGCCGTTAGCCGCGCAGATCTCCGCGGCGCGGGAGGACATGTCGGCCGATGTGATGAGACAGCCATCCATCTGATACTGGAGCAGGGCCTCGGTCGTGCGGTCCTCGATTGGACCCGGCCCGGCATGCAGGATCAGGAAACGCAGTCCGCGCTCGGCACTCTGGGCCACCACTTCCTCCAGCAGCATCGCATAGAAGGGGTTGCTGCGCGGGCCAAGCACGAGGCCAAGCAGGCCGCTGCGCCCCGAGGAGAGCGTGCGCGCGAGGGCATTGGGCATGTAGCCGGCGTCACTTGCGAGTTCTGCGATGCGCGCACGCATGGACTTCGAGATCCGCGGATCGCCCTTCAGCGCACGCGAGACGGTGGAGGGAGAAACGCCGGCACTCCGGGACAGGGTCAGGATCGTCGCGCGCGCGCGGCGGGTCGGATGGTCCATATCCTTGGCGTAGCACGCGGCCCGAAGCACGCGCAAACGTCCCCACAAATTATCGACTCTCGACGCGACGTCCTGACAACACTCCAGGGTTAAAGCCAAAATTTTAATGCAACCGTGTGCACAATTCGTCTGGACGAAAGTCGTGCCCACCCGTAACCTCACCGACAATCAAACGCCTGAGGAAACCGATCCGGATGACACAGACACCGCGCCAAATGGCCATGGTGGGCTTCATGCAGGCCCAGAACTGCTCGATCGCCCCAGGCTCCTGGCGGCATCCCGCCAATGCGCTCGATTTCCTGACGCCCGACTACTTCCAGCGGATCGGCCGCGTGCTCGAGGACGGAAAATTCCACCTTGCCTTCTTCGACGATCGCCTGGCCATGCCCGACATTTACGGCCATGACCATCGAGAGGCGGTCGAGAACGGAATCCGGGTGGTGAAGATGGATCCCATCTCCATCCTGACCGCCATCGGCTGCGCCACGAAGAATCTTGGCCTCGGCGCGACCTACTCGACGACGTATTATGAGCCTTTCCACGTGGCGCGCCTCTTCGCGACGCTGGATCTGATGACGCGTGGGCGTTCGGCATGGAACATCGTCACGTCGCTCAATGATTCGGAGGCCGCCAATTTCGGCCGCTCCGAGCATCTCGAGCATGACATGCGCTATGACCGCGCCGACGAATTCGTCGAATGCGTTATGGGCCATTGGGACAGCTGGGAGGAGGGAGCCATCATCGCGGACAAGGCGACGGGCCGCTTCGCAGATGGCTCCCGTGTTAACGCGCTGAACTACAAGGGCAAGTACTTCCGCTCGAAGGGCCCGCTCTCCGTACCACGCTCGCCGCAGGGGCATCCGGTGCTGATCCAGGCCGGACAATCGGGCCGCGGGCGCCGCTTCGCAGGGCGCTGGGGCGAGCTGATCTTCGTGGTCTATCTCAACATCGAATCTGGTCGGAAGCAGTATGCCGACCTCAAGGCCGCCGTGGCCGAAGCAGGGCGCGACCCGGAGAAGGTCTTCGTCGCACCCGCATGCTACGTCTGCGTGGGCGAGACGCGCGCGATCGCGGAGGCCAAGCGGGAAGCCATCCTGGAGCTTTCCAAGCCGGTGGATGGCCTGGTGCTGCTTTCCGAGGTCACGAATTTCGATTTTGCGAGCAAGGACCTGGACAGCGAGTTCACCGACGAGGAACTCCAGAAGATGTCCTGGACCGGCTTCAAGGACCGCGTGGTGATGCTGAGCGGCAAGCCGAACCCGACCGTGCGGGACTTCGTGCATTTCTCAGGCCGCGGCACCATCAAGGAGTTCCCGAACTTCGTGGGCACGCCGAAGGACGTGGCAGACCAGATGGAGGATTGGTTTACGACCCGCGCCTGCGACGGGTTCGTGCTGGCCGCGACCCACACGCCTGGTGCTTTCGAGGACTTCACGCGCTTCGTGGTGCCCGAACTCCAGCGTCGCGGGCTCTATCACAAGGACTATGCGGGCCCGACGCTGCGCGAAAACCTGGGCCTCAAGCGCCCGAATGCGCGAGACTGGCGCACCTGAAACCAAGAACCGGGAGAAAAACGATGCCAGCAACCACCCTCACACGCCGCACCGCACTCGGTGCAGCCATCGTCCTGCCGACTATCGCCCGGGCGCAAGATGTCTGGCCCTCGCGCAGCGTGCGGATCATTGTGCCCTACGCCGCGGGCGGTG
This sequence comes from Sediminicoccus rosea, assembly GCF_033547095.1. NCBI lineage: Bacteria > Pseudomonadati > Pseudomonadota > Alphaproteobacteria > Acetobacterales > Roseomonadaceae > Sediminicoccus > Sediminicoccus rosea. The sequence goes on from NZ_CP137852.1 coordinate 3,495,222, forward strand.
GCACGGATGTGACAACGCGCGCCATCGCCGAGCAACTGACCGCCCGCTTTGGCCGCAGCTTCGTGGTTGAGAACCGCCCGGGCGCCAACGGAATCGTGGGCACGGAGGCCGTGGCCCGTAGCGCGCCCGACGGCTACACGCTCGGCGCTCAAACGAGCACGCACATCATGGCCCGTCAGTTGGGGCCCCTGCCCTACGATCCGGTCACGGACTTCACGCTGCTGTCCATCACCGCCAGGTACCCGATGGTGATGATGGCCAGCATGCGCGCGCCGTTCCAGAACGTCGCCGGTCTGATCGCCGCGGCCCGTGCCCAGCCGGGTGGCGTCCCCCAGGGAACATCGGACGCGCAATCCTCCTTCGCGGCACGGCAATTCGCCCTCCGCGCCGGGATCGAGCTGAACGAGGTGCCCTATCGCGGCAGCGGCGCCTATCTGGCAGACCTGACGGCAGGACATCTGCCTGTCGCATGGGGAAGCCCGGCCACGGCTGCGGCGCTTGTCGCCTCCGGCCAGGTGCGTGTAATCGGCGTCACTTCGCCGCAACGCTCGCCCTACCTGCCCGAGGTGCCCACGCTGACCGAGGCCGGCGTGCCGGGGACGGACTTCGTGGGCTGGTTCGCCATTCTCGCCCCGGCGCGCCTGCCGACAGCGATCGCCACCCAGCTCAATACCGCGATCAACGAGATCATCGCCACGCCTGCCATGCGCGCGCGCTATGCCACGCTCGGCAACGAGGCAGCACCGATGGACCTGGAGCAATTGCAGGCCCTGATGCGCTCCGATGACGCAAAATGGGAGCAGGCCACGCGCGACGGTCTGATTCGGCGCGCGCCATGACAGAAGTTCGGATGCTCTCGACCAGCGGTATCCTCGGCTATGGCTATGCCGAGGAATCGCTGAAAATCGGGATGGCGCGGGCGCCGCATGCAATCGGCGCCGATGGCGGCAGCACCGATCCGGGGCCGCACTACCTGGGCGCCGGCACCTCCTTCACCTCGCGCCTCTCGGTGAAGCGCGACCTCAAGCTGATGCTGCTGGCTGCCATGGCGGCGAAGATCCCGTGCATCATCGGGACCGCCGGTGGCGCCGGCGGCGAGCCACATCTGCAGGACACAGCGGCACTGGTCCGCGAGATCGCGCGCGAGGAACAACTCTCCTTTCGGATGGCGCTGATCCATGCCGAGCCGGAGCGTGCCATGCTGCGCGAGGCCGTCACTTCGGGGCGCGTCAAGGCGCTCGCCAAGCTGCCTCCCCTCGACGCAGCCACCATTGATCGCGCTGAACGCATCGTCGCCATGATGGGTCCAGAGCCCATCGCGCGTGCGCTGGATGGTGGTGCGCAAGTGATTCTCTGCGGCCGCAGCAGTGACCCAGCCCAATGGGCTGCCGTCGCGTTGCGCGCGGGCATCCCGCCCGCCGTCGCCTGGTATGCCGGCAAGATGCTGGAGTGCGGCGCCGAGCCGGCTGTCCCAAAGGAGCCAGACTGCCTGCTGGTGACCCTCCGTGACGATCACCTCGTCTGCGAGCCTCCCAACCCGATCCGCCGCTGCACGCCCCTCTCCGTCGCCAACTTTGCCCTGCATGAAAACGCGAGCCCAATTCACCACACGGAGCCGGGCGGCATGCTCGATACCTCGGATGTCACCTTCGAGCCGGTGAGTGACCGCGCAGTGAAGGTCAGCGGCATGCGCTGGGTTCCTTCAGCGCAGTACACGGTCAAGCTGGAGGGGGTTGAGCGCGACGGTTATCGCGCCATCACCATCTGCGGCACGCGTGACCCCGTGCTGATCCGTCAGATCGATGACTACCTGGCCGTCCATCGCGTCAAGGTCTCGGCCAAGGCCGAAGCTTTCGGCGTTCCGCCCTCGGCTTGGCGGATGTCACTTCGCGTCTACGGAAAGGATGGGGTCATGGCCGGCTGGGAGCCAACGCCCGCCGTCACCGGCCACGAGTTGGGTTTCGTGATCGAGGTGGTCGCCGGCACGCAGGAAATCGCCAGTGCCGTCCTGGCCATGGCACGGACATCGCTGCTGCATGCTGATTTCCCGGGCAGGCTCTGCAAGGAGGGGAACATGGCCTTTCCCTTCTCGCCATCCGACATCGAATTGGGCCCCCTTTACCGCTTCAGCGTCTTCCACACGTTGGCGCTGAACGACCCCTGCGCCATCTTCCCCATCGAGTATGAGAGCGTTTGACCATGGCCCGCATCCGTGACATCGCGCAGGTCTGCAAGAGCAAGAATGCCGGCCCTTTCATCGTCACGATCGACGTCCTGTTCGAGGACCACGAGCTTTATCGCCGCGTGAAGGCGACGGGCGTTCTGAACCCGGCACTTTTCGCTCGACTCTACGGCGTGCCCGAAGAGGATGTGCTCTTCACGGCCTATGACGCTGCGGCCGCTTTCAAGGCTAGCTTGCCACGCCTTGTGCCAGCGGGGGGCTTTGGAGACACGGATGTCTACGGCGCCCAACAGCACGCGCCGCTTCTCGATGTGGAGATCCCTCTGAACGATGCACCGTAGCTGTTCCATGGGCTGCCGCCGCAGTTGAGACGCGGTGAGACAGAGATGGCGCCAACCCGACAGCCCAGCGAAGAGCAGCCAGTGTCCTAGCCCTGCTGAGGCCCGAGTCACACCGACCGCTCAAGGGCGCAGTCGGCAAGGACCGGAGGCAGGCCGGATCTCTCGCCGTGGGTGACCGGTGGAGACGGATCAGACGACAGCCGCCGAGCCCGTGATCACGCAGAAGCGACGACTTCCACTGCGTTTCGTCATAGCCGGGTGTCCGGCGCAGCGGACCGATTGTGTCGCGTCAACGATCAACCCGAGTAGAAGTGGGCCCGGCGGGTATTGGCGGGCGGTTCCGTGATCTGCGCGGCCTCCTGAAAGGGGCGATCGGAGGCAGGGAAGCCGCGCTCCACCCGAGCGCCGGGCGCATTGTACGCTTCGCAGCAGCGAGATGGGGCGGTCACCGAGCAACGGAACGGCATCAGCCCAAGAACTCGCGCCGTAGCGCCCGATTGAATCTGGCCGACCCGGCCAACGCCTCGAAAACTCTGTTTGACCTGCCGGCAGAACCTTTGTAGAACAAGCAGAATGTTTATGGTTTGTACCGGCTAGCAGCGCGATCGTGCTGCCAACCCATGGAAGTTGTCATAGCATGCTCACCCGCAAGCAGCATGAGTTGCTCATGTTCATCCATCAGCATCTCGAGACAACGGGGTTTTCCCCCTCGTTCGACGAGATGAAGGATGGCCTTGATCTCAGATCAAAATCGGGTGTGCATCGCCTCATCACTGCATTGGAGGAACGAGGTTTTCTCCGTCGACGCGCCCATCGGGCCCGAGCTCTTGAAGTGGTTCGCCTCCCAACGCAAAAAATGGGTAGCGACCGGCAAGATAAATCGATCTCATCTTTGCGATCCGTTGATCCGTTCATTGAATCTTTCTCGGAGACCAGGGCCCATAAAATTCCGCTTCTAGGCAATATTGCCGCAGGCAGCCCGAAAGAGGCCATCGGCGAGACGAATTCCTATATCGACGTGCCGTCCGATATCCTTCACGCAGGCCCGCACTACGCAGTGAAGGTCACCGGCGATTCGATGTGCGATGCGGGCATACTGGACGGCGACATCGCGGTCATCCGCCTCGGGTCGACCTTCGAGAACGGGGACATTGTTGTTGCCCTGGTCGACAAGGCCGAGGCAACCCTGAAGAAAATCAGGAAGAGAGGCAATTCTATTGCGCTCGAGCCCTGCAACTCTCTCTACGAGACCAAGATTTTCGGCGCTGACCGGGTCGAGGTGCAGGGCACCCTGTCCGGCTTGATCCGGTCCTACCGAAAATAGCTAACAGCAGGAGCGGACCAGTTCTCGATCGGGTCAGCGGATCTGCCTGACAAGGTGGCTGCCGTGACCGAAATGAGTTGTCCTCTCCTTCGAAGCCGCTGCGCCCCTTGAGGCGAGTAGCCCGTCAGCTCCCCCTTCATGCAGGCGCTGTAGAGCAGTCCGGGCGAAGGTCGACCATATCGGTGGCACCGTGTTTCGGATGCTGAATGGGAAAGGGTGAGCGCAGTGTGCCGCCTCGCATCCCGTCGACCCGGCGTTGGACGTGGACCACAAGCCCTCCCACGTGGACTGACGACATGCGAGCCTAGCCAGGTGCTGGCACGACCTCCCGCTATTCCGACCTTCCGGAACTGAACATACCTTGCACGCGGGGGATGAAGCAGCGGTGGGTTGCCATCCCGACTGTGCAGCGCGCGGCTCGCCGGCGCGCTCCATCCATCCGCCCTTCTTCACTGACCACGTGGCGGAGGATCGCGGAAGAGTTGGGCATTTCTCCGTATCAGCACCCCGGCACTCCGGGCGACCCGTGGCGCCCCGAAGTAGATGCAGTGGGCTGAAGTAGTGGCAAGAAGCCCAACTACCCTGGCTGCCTGCCGCCGGTCGAACAGGCCGTCCCGGGGGAAGGGGCTGGGGCCGTTTGACGGTTCGCGAAGCCGTGCGAGTCCGAGAAGGCTCCTCACGACGGCATCCTCACGGTGCAGCAGATTCGCCAGGGAGAAGCCTGACCGCAGATCGCGATCGTGCCCCGACTACGCTTTATCGAAAAAATCTTCTTTTAGTCTCTTTTTCCTCGCATTCTTGTGCGCTTCGTTCCTTCGGCGATCCCCGAAGCACCCGTCTAAGTTCCAGTGCAGGCAGCACCAAAGGGCGAAACATCAACATCTGACTACAAAACTCAACATTTCATTTCTACCGAAGACTGGAACGGCCATCCATCCGCTGATACAACCTTAACGTGTTAAGAGTTCCTTAATACAATCCGAGATGGCAGCAGATGACCGTCAAACCGGGCCACGCCGGGCCTTTGTTGCAGCCAAGCTGGATGGCGGGAGGAAGGCTCCGGCGCATCTGCAGGATTGGGGTCACCATCCTCCTTCTTATCGCCCTCGACGTGACGCCCAAGACAACCTCGGCGCAGGAGGCGCCCATCCAGCTCAAGATCGTGGGCGGGCTCGCCGGCGTGACCCAATATGACCGTTACGAGGTCCCATTCTGGCTCGAGCGCGTCCCCCGCCTGACAGGTGGACGCGTCCAGGCAGAGATCGCCCCCTTCGACCGCAGCGGCATCCGGGGCTCTGAATTCATCCATCTCATGCGCGTCGGCGTGGTGCCCTTCGGGACACTGATCCTCACCATCGCGGGCGCCGACGAGCCCGAACTCATGGCCTCCGACCTTGCGGCTCTGAACCCGGACATGGCCCACCTGCGGCGCAATGTGCAGGCATTCCGTTCCGTCTTCACGCGCATCCTGCGAGAGAATCACGAACTGGAAGTGCTCGCGGTCTATGCCTACCCGGCTCAGGTGCTCTTCTGCGCCCGTCCCTTCTCCGGCCTCGGCGACATCGTGGGCCGACGTGTCCGAACCTCCTCGGCCACCCAGGCCGATCTCATGGAAGCAGTCGGCGCCCTTCCGGTCGTCATTCCCTTCGCGGAGATCGTCGGCTCCATCCGCAGGGGCACGGTGGAATGCGCCATCACGGGCACATTGTCGGGCAACTCGATCGGACTTCATGAGGTGACGAGCCATGTGCACACCATGGCACTCTCTTGGGGTGTCAGCGTCTTCGCCGCGCACGGACCAAGCTGGGCAGCCCTGCCCGACGAGGTACGTAGCCAGATCAGCCTCGGGTTGACCGCGCTGGAAGAGGAAATCTGGACAGCGGCGGAGCAGGACACCTTACAGGGGCTGCGCTGCAATGCCGGTCACGCGGATTGCACGGGCGGCCTCCGAGGGCGCATGCGGGTGGTTCCGGTCAGCGCCGCCGATGAGCAGATGCGCCAGCGCCTCGTGCGCCAGACGGTACTGCCGCGCTGGCTAGACCGCTGTGGCGAAAACTGTGCCCGCGTCTGGAATGACAGCCTCGCTGCCACGACCGGGATCCGCGCCGGGATGCCAACACAATGACCCATGGCCGCCCCCTTCGCATCGGCATTGCCGTTTGCGGCGTCGTGCTCCTCCTCACACAGGCCCTGGCGGTCGCGGCATTGCTTGATGCCTCTCGCCGCACAGCGATGGAGAGCGCGACCGGCTTGACCGAGCGCGCGGGGCACGCCGTCCGCGACGCGATCAACCGAACGCTCTTTCAGGTCGATGCTACACTCGCGAGCCTTCCCGCCCTGCTCGCGCCTGTCCTGAGCAGCCCCGGGACGGCAGCGAATACGACCGAAAGCCGAGATTTGGAGCGCGTAAACGGGCAACTGCGCCATATCAACAGCCAGAACTTTGCCGTCCGTGATCTGTTGCTCGTGGATGGCGCTGGCCGCACCATCGCGGCGGCTCTGCCGGCTTCGCGCCGGCGTCCGCTCCCAGCTCCGATCGGGCCAGGCTATGTCAGCGCAGGCCTCAGCGCCGGCGGGTTGCTGGTGAGCGAGCCGGTCCGCAATGCGGCCAATGGCGAGTGGTCGGTCTTCTTCGCACGGCCGCTGCATCTTCCGGGCCTGGGTGACGTGCATGGCGTGGCCGAGGTGCAGGTTCCCATGCTTGCCAACCTGATGGCGCCGGGGATCGAGACTCCAGGGCTCCGGGTCTGGCTGGAGCGTGCGGGCGGCACCATTCTCGCGGCCACGGCGCAGAGCCAGGGGCTTCGGCTCGCCCCCAGCACAGGGGAAAGGACCACCCCAGCCATCCACGCTTCACGCCTCGATGGGCGCGAGGTGATCGGCACATCATGGCAGACCTTGTACCCGGCACTGCGGCTCTCGACCGAGATGGAGGTGGACGCTGCACTGGCCGCCTGGCGTGCCAACCGCGACCGCACTGTGATGATTTCGGCCGCGTTCGTGGTGCTGACCATCGCCCTCATGATCGCTCTGATCGTGTGGCTCGCCCAGCGTGACCGCGCAGAGGCGGATCGCCTTGCCTGGCGGCGGCAGCTGGAGGATGCGCTGGACAGCATGACGGACGGCTTCGTCATGTTCGACGCGGAGGACCGGCTGGTCGTCTCCAACCGCAGCTACCGCGACATGTACCGGATCTCCGCTCCCTTCATCCAGCCAGGGGCGCGGTTCGACGACATCATTCGCGAAGGCGCCAGGCGCGGCCAATATCCGCAGCTCAAAGGCGAGCCGACCGAGGCCGCGATCGAGGCCTTCCTCCATGATCTGAAGCAGCGCCGCCGCAGAGGCGAACTGCTGCAATTCGAGCGCCTGCTCCCGGATGGGCGCTGGCTGCTACTGACGGAACGCCCGATGCCCGATGGCGGCATCGTGGGCATCCGCACCGACATCACGGAGCTGAAGCGCGCCATGGCGGAGCTCAGCGTTGCGCGCGACATGGCGCAGGGCGCTTCGGCGGCCAAGGGCATGTTCCTCGCCCGCATGTCGCATGAGCTGCGCACACCGCTGAATGCCGTGCTGGGCTTCGCGGAGTTGCTGCTGCAGAACAGCGATCTCGGTACAGGCCAGCGCGAGCAGTTGGGCCTTGTCTACAACGCGGCCGCGCATCTGCGGGACGTGGTGAACACGCTGCTCGATCTCTCCAAGGCGGAAGCACGGAGCCTGGACATGAAGCCCCGCGCTACAGCGCTGCGTCCGCTTGCCGAGGTGTGCGCGGCCCTCGTGGCGCCCGAGGTGGAGCGCCGTCGCATCGCCCTCGCGCTCGACGTGGACGCCGCCCTTCCCGCAACCGTGCTTGTGGACCCGCTATGCCTTCGCCAGATCCTCCTGAACCTGCTGTCGAACGCTGTGAAGTTCACGCCGGCTGCCGGGCGCGTGGTCATGCGGCTGAGCCAGATCCGGCCCGGCTGGGTCCGGATCGAGGTGGAGGATTCGGGCACCGGCATCCCAGAGGAAAAGCGGAGCCTCTTGTTCCGCGACTTCAGCCAGATCGGTGCGCCGGTCGAGCCGGGCGCACCCTCCACCGGGCTCGGCCTCGCCATTTCGGCACAGCTCGTGGCCGCCATGGACGGGCGGATCGGCTGTGACTCCGCTCCCGTCCGCGGCGCACTGTTCTGGGTCGAGCTGCCGGTGCCGGCGGTCAGTGAACCCGAGATTGCCGACGCAGCGCTCGCATCCGAACCATCTCCCGCGGCCGAGCCCGAGGCCACGCGCCAGCTGCGCCTGTTGGTGGCCGACGATATCCTGGTGAACCGCAGCCTGGCGCGCGTGATGCTGGAAAAAGCGGGCCATGTCGTGGACCTGGTGGCCGACGGCATGGCGGCGGTGGAGGCGGTCCAGCGCACGCAGTACGACGTGGTGCTGATGGACGTGCAGATGCCGGGGATGGACGGGCTGGAAGCGACCCGCCGCATCCGCGCTCTGGAGGGTCCGGCCGCCCATGTCGTCATCATCGCGCTCAGTGCCTCGGCCATGATCGACCAGGTCGAGGCCTGCCTGGAAGCAGGCATGGACGGGCACCTGGCCAAGCCGATCAACCGCGCCCAGCTGCTGGACAAGTTGGCCGAAGTGACACGCCGGCGAGGAGAAGCGTCGGCTGGCCCGGCCGACGGGCTGGCCCATGGTGCTGCAAGGCTTCGCGAGCGCATGGGCGCAGCGGCCGAGCCAATCATCCGCGGCTTCATGCAGGAGGTGCGGACCGGGCTGAACCTGCTGCCAGGACACGCCGCACGCGGGGACATGACCAGCCTCGCGGCCGCAGCCCGGCGACTTGCGCCTGTGCTGCGCGAACTCGATGCCGCTTCGGCGGCAGAGGCGACGACACGCCTCGAGCATGTGGCCGTGACCGGCGGCGAGGTTTCACGCGAATTCACCGCCTGGCAGAGGGCCACGGCAGCGCTCGAACGCGAACTCCATGAGGCGGATCCCTCGGTCACGGAGGAAAGGCATGCGCACGAGCGAGGGTGACGCCATGCCTTCCATGGCCAACCGGCCCGAGGCGGCGCCATCCCTCCATGAGCCTATCCAGGCACGCGGGGGCCGGGCCTCGCTGATGGGCGCAAAGACGACCCGGGTCAGCCGGCGCGAGGCCGGCGCACCGCCCGCGCCGCTCGCGGAGCGGATCCTGCTGCTGGATCGGGACACCGAGCATCTGCGCCGGCTCACGCAGTACCTCACCGGCCACGGCTACCGCGTGAGTTCCATTCAGGATCCGGCTGAACTGCCTGTTCGGCTGCAGCTTGAGGCCCCGGACCTGATCCTGCTGGAGCAGCACCTGGGCGACGTGACCGGAACCGAGGTCCTGAGCCGCATTCGCGCCGTGTCCGGCGTTCCCGTGATCATCCTGACCGCCATGTCCGATCCAGTGGACCGGATCATCAACTTGGAGATGGGGGCCGATGACCAGGTCCACAAATCCGTCCCGCAGCGCGAGATCATGGCCCGCATGCGCGCCGTGCTGCGCCGCATGCGTCCCGCCGCGGAGCTGCCCCGATACACCTGGGCGCTGTCAGAAACCCGGCGGGACGTGATCCGCACGGATGGCACCCCCTGCGGCCTCACCACGGCAGAGTTCGGGGTGCTCCAGGAACTGGCGAACGCGGGAGGCACAGCTGTCAGCCGCGCAGACCTCTGCCACCGCGTTTTCGGGCGGCCGCTGCATCCGGGAGATCGGGCGGTGGACACGGTCATCTGCAAGCTGCGGCAGAAGCTCGGTTCTGGCGTCATCGTGACGGTTCGGCCGGCAGGCTACGCCTTTGCAGGATTCCCCACCGCCGCCCCCGGCTGACCGCGGGTGGACGACGCGCGCATCAACACAACTCAACCATTCTCCACGTCATTGCGATGACGATTACAACTATAGGTTGTTAACGCTAAATTAACGCCTTGCCGGAACAACCTGCATGCCCGCTTTCCTCAGCCGACGTGCCGTCCTTTCCATGCCAGCCATCTGTCTGGGGGGCTTTGCGCACGAACCCCAGGCGGCGCCAACGCCATGGGGTCACTTCAAGCAACGGTTTGTTGCTCCCTCCGGACGGGTCGTGGATAACGGCAATGCGGGAATTTCCCATTCCGAGGGCCAGGCCTGGGGAATGCTGCTCGCCACCATCCATGACGACAGGCCCACCTTCGAGCGCATCTTTCGCTGGACCCGAGCCAATCTCGCCATCCGCGGGGACCGCCTCCTGGCTTGGCGCTTCCGCCCGGTGGGCGGGGTGGATGACATCAACTCTGCAACAGATGCGGACATCTTTCACGCCTGGGCCTTGCTGCGCGCGGAGGAACGCTGGCCAGGCGAGGGCTATCGCGCCATGGCACTTGCGATCGCTCAGGACATCATCCGCGTCTCCTGCCGGCAGATCGACGGCCGGGTCGTCCTCATGCCAGGGGCCTGGGGCTTCGACCATGGCAACCACCTGGTCCTGAACCCCTCCTACTACGTCTTCCCCGCGTTGGAGGCCCTGGCCGCCGCCCACCCGCATCCGGCATGGCCGGCCCTGATCGCCGAGGGCGAGCGCCTGATGCTCGAAGCACGCCATGGTCGGTGGTCACTCCCGGCCGACTGGGTGGTACTGCGGCGTCGTGGCGGGGCCGTCGAGCCTGAGCCAGTCCGCGGCGACCGCTTTGGCGATGACGCGGTCCGGCTGCCCATCTACCTCGTCTGGTCGGGCCGCTGGCGGTCACCGCTGGTGCAACGCGTCGGCGCCTTCTGGGAGGATGCTGCCCACCCATACCAGCCTGCCTGGGTGACATTGAGCGACAATCGCATCGCGCCCTATTCGGCCAACCTCGGGCATGCCGCCATCCGCCGGCTGGTCCAGCCGGGCGGTGCCGTGGGGCAAGCCGTCGCTGGCGCCGCAAACGACCAAGGCTATTACAGCAGCAGCCTGGCCTTGCTGGCCGCCGCCGCAGCGGCGGAGGCGCCCGGCCGTGGCAGCGCGCGCCTCGCCGCGCTGCGCCCGTGAGACAGGGGAACAGCGCAGCAGCCTGGCCCCACGAACGCCACCGAGCCAGACCGCTGAAGCCGATACGGCGTCAACCTTCCTCGAAGCGCAGGTTCCGCGCGCGGATCACGGCGCTCCACTTCGCACCTTCTGCGGCCACGATCTGCTGCGCTCGCTCGGCGCTCGTGCCCTCGGCTAGGAAGCCGAACTCCTGGATGCGCGCCTGCACATCGGGCTGCCCCAGCGCGTGCAGCGCCACCTGGTTGAGGCGCCGCACCGCAGGATCGGGCGTCCGGGCCGGTACCCACCAGCTCACAAAGCTATAGGCCTCGAAACCCGGCAGGATCGTCTCGCCCAGCGTCGGCACCTCGGAAATGGCCGGCACACGGCGGCTCGTCGTGACCGCCAGCGCGCGCAGCCCCCCCTGCCGAATCTGCCCCAGCGCTGCGGCGAGGTCGGCGAACATGAAGTCCACCGTGCCAGCGCGGATGTCGGTCAGCGCCGGCGCCGTGCCGCGATACGGCACATGCGTAACTTGCGCGCCGCTGAGGTTGGCATAGAGCTCGGCCGCCATCTGGTGGGGCGTGCCGATCCCAGCCGTGGCATAGGTGAAGCGGCCCGGACTGGCGCGCAGCGCGCGGTCCCACTCAGCCACGTTCTGCGCCGGGAAATTCTCCCGCACAACGAGCACGAGCGGCGTGACGGTGAGGATCGAGACCGGTCGGAAATCCTCAATCCGGTATCCGGGCTCGCGCGACATGAAAGGTGCCAGCACCGCCGAGATGGCGGCCAGAAAGACCGCATGCCCATCGGCCGGTTGTTGCGCCGCGTAGCGGGCACCCACCATGCCACCGGCGCCAGGGCGGTTTTCCACCACCATGGGCTGGCCCAGCATCTGCTGTACATGTGGCGCCATGGCGCGCGCCAGGATGTCAGGGCTACCACCGGGGGCGAAGGGATTGATCAGTCGAACCGGCTGGCTGGGCGCCCACTCCCCTCCCCCCGCTTGGGTAGCGCCCTGGGCCAAGGCCGGGCCGGCCAGAAGGGTTGGCGCGAGCAGGGCGACGCGGCGGGTGATGGGGTGCATCAATGGACTCCATGTCATCTCGCTGGTGCTACTGGAGCGAAGTTCCACGCAATGCAAGCAAGGTTTTCCGGGGGCTTGCACCACGCGGCGGGTCATGACAGTCCCGCCATATGAAACCGCAAGATCCCCGCGCCCGATGACGCCGCCCGATCCCGTGACGCTTGCCATCCTCAAGGGGCGCCTCGAACAGATCGCCGACGAGATGGACGCGACGCTCTATCGCAGCGCCTTCAACCCCATCATCGCCGAGGCGCGCGACGCATGTCATGGAATTTATCACCCTACCAACGGCGACACGCTGGTGCAGGGCACGCAGGGCCTGCCGATCTTCGTCGGCGCCATGTCCTTCGCCGTGCGCGCCGTGATCGATAAGGTCGCGCGCGAAGGCGGCCTCGATGCGGGCGACACCTTCCTCTTCAACGATCCCTATGCCGGCGGCACGCATCTGAACGATTTCCGCCTCGTGCGGCCCGTCTTCCATGAAGGGCAGCTTTTCTGCTGGCTCGCCAGCGTCGGCCACTGGCTCGACATCGGCGGCAATGTGCCCGGCAACTTCAACGCACGCGCCACGGAGAGCCATCAGGAGGGCGTGCGCATCCCGCCCGTGAAGCTGATCCGCGCCGGCCGGCTCGACCAGGACATTCTCGACATCCTCGCCGCCAATTCGCGCGTGCCGCAATCCAATTGGGGTGACCTAAACGGTCAGCTCAACGCGCTCGACCTCGGGCAGCGCAGGCTCGATTCGCTGCTCGGCGAATATGGTGCCGCGGTGCTGGAGGGCGCATGGTCGGCCTTGCTTGACCGCGCCGAGGCGCTGATGCGTGCCGAGATCAAGGCGCTGCCGGACGGATCCTATGCCTTCGAGGATTTCCTCGACAATGATGGCATCAGCGACGTGGCCCTCCGCATCGCGCTCGACATGACAGTGGAGGGAGATGCCCTGCATCTGGATTTCTCGCGCAGCTCGGACGCCTGCGCGGGCCCGCTCAACATTGCGCGTGCCACCGCCATCGCCTGCTGCTATGTGGCGCTCAAGCACGCCTTCCCCGAGGTACCGGCCAATGCAGGCGTGCTGCGCGGGGTACGTTTCACCTTGCCCGGGAGCTCCCTGCTCAGCGCCGAGGCGCCGCGGCCAGTCGGCGGCTATACCGAGACCATCCTGCGGGTGATCGGCGTCGTCTTCGGTGCGCTGGCCCAGGCCGATCCGTCGCGCGCGACGGCGGCACCCTTCGGCACGATCAACGCGCTCTCGATGGCCGGCACGCGCGGCAATGGCTCGCGCTTCGTGCTCTTTTCTTTCTTCGGCGGCGGGCTCGGCGGCAATCCGGAGGGAGACGGTTTGACGCACGCCAACAACCCCATCAGCACCGCAACCATGCCGCCCGCCGAAATCCTGGAGGCCGCGCATCCGGTGATGTTCACGCAATGGGCGCTGCGCCCGGACAGCGCGGGCGCCGGCCGGCATCGCGGCGGCCTTGGCGCGATCTACGAGATCGAAACCCTGGCTTCCGGCACGACGGAGGTCTTCCTCCTGGGCGAGCGTGGCCGCTTTGCGCCCTTCGGCGTCGAAGGCGGTGGCCCAGCCGCGCTGAACCGCTTCAGCTGGACCGAGGATGGCACGACCTGGCACACGCCGCCCCTCGCCAGCAAGATCGTCGGCGTCACACTGCCGAGCGGTGGTCGGGTCCGCCTTGAGACGCCCGGCGGCGGCGGCTGGGGGGACCCGAGCGAACGCGATCCCGAAGCCCGTGCGCAAGACCTTCGCCAGGGTTATGTGGCATGAGTGCGATCATCGGTGTGGATGTCGGCGGTACCTTCACCGACCTCTTCCTCTTCGAGGCCGTAAGCGGCGCATTCCGCATCGCCAAGGTCCCCTCGCAGCGCGGTGATGAGGCGACGGGGTTCCTCCAGGGCCTCTCGGCGCTGGGCGATGTCGCGGCCTTCGGTGCCATCGTCCACGGCACCACCGTCGGCACTAACGCGCTTCTGGAACGCAAGGGCTGCCGCCTCGGCGTCATCACCACCCAAGGCTTCCGCGATGTGCTGGAGATGCGCCGGCGCGATCGCCCGCGCGCCTGGGGCCTCTGGGGCAATTTCACCCCCATCGCAGAGCGCGCTTTCCGCCGCGAGGTGCCCGAGCGCACGCTGGCCGATGGCAGCATCCACACCCCGGTGGACCTAGATGCCGTGCGCGAGGCGGCCGCTGCTCTGCTGGCCGAGGGGGCGGAGGCCGTCGCCCTTGTCTTCATCAACAGCTACGCCAACCCAGCCAATGAGCGCGCGGCGGCCGAGGTGCTGCGCGCCGCCTGGCCCAACGCGCATGTCAGCGTCTCCAGTGAAATCCTGCCCGAGATCCGCGAGTTCGAGCGCGCGAGCACGACAGCGCTGAACGCCTATCTCCAGCCCAAGGTGGCCGATTACCTCGAGCGGCTGGAAGGCGCCCTGGCCAGACGGCATTTCGCCGGGCGCTTCCACATCGTGCAGTCCAATGGCGGCATCATGTCCACCGCGCGAGCGCGCGCGACGCCGGCACGCACAGCCCTCTCCGGCCCCGCTGCGGGGGTAATCGCGGCGGCGGCCATCGCGCGCGCGGCGGGCTTCGCCAATGTCATCACGGGCGATCTCGGCGGCACCTCCTTCGACGTTTCGCTGGTCGTGGAGGGCGAGATGGCGCTGGCCGCGCAGACCACGGTTGATTTCGGCCTGGTGATCCGCAGCCCGATGATCGAGATCACCACCATTGGCGCGGGCGGGGGTTCGATCGCCCGGGTGGATGCGGGGGGCCTCCTGCAGGTCGGCCCAGAGAGTGCCGGCAGCCGCCCCGGCCCGGTCTGCTACGGTCAGGGCAACACGCGGCCCACGCTGACAGACGCGAACCTGGTGCTCGGCCGCATTAACGCGGCGCGGCCGATCGGCGGGGCGCTCGCCCGGCTCGACCTGGAGGCGGCGGAGGCGGCGATCCTCGAACATGTGGGCACGCCGCTCAGCCTGGACGCCGCCAGCGCAGCAGAGGCCATCATCCGCGTCGCCAATGCTCGCATGGCGGGCGCGATCCGCCTCGTCTCCATCGAGCGCGGGCACGATCCAGGCGAGTTCGCGCTGCTGCCCTTCGGCGGCGGCGGCGCACTGCATGTGGGCGCGCTGCTGCGGGATGTGGGGCTGCGTGCGGCGCTGGTGCCGCGCTTCCCTGGCATCACCTCGGCCATGGGCTGCGTGCTGGCCGACGTGCGGCACGACGCGACGCGCACGCTCAACCTCGACCTCCAGGGGCTCGACGCCAATGCACTCAGCCGCCACCTGTCGGACGCCGCAGCAGCCACCCGCAGCGTGGTCGAGGACGCAGGCCTGCCGCTTACCGGCATCGAAAGCGTGTTTGAGCTCGACATGCACTATGTCGGCCAGACCCACACCGTCGCCGTCCCGCTGCCAGGCGCCGAGGTGACGGAGGCGATCATCCGCACCGCGTTCGAGGCCACCTATGGCCGCGCCTTCTCACGCCTGCTGCCCGGCATCGGCGTGCGCATCCTGGGCAGCCGCGTCACCGCCATCGGCCGGCGTCCCGCCTTCGACATGGCTGCCCTCGCTCCGCCCGCCACCGGCCGCACAACGCCGATCGAGGAGCGGCAGGTGCGCTTCGACGGCGCCTGGTGGCCCACACCGGTCTATGCGCGGCTCGAATTACCCGCTGGCCATGTGGTGCAGGGGCCCGCATTGCTCGAGCAGGCCGACACTACCATCCTCGTTGAACCCGGCCTGAGCGCGCGCACCGACACGCTCGGCAACCTGATCCTGGAGCGTGCATGAAGGACACCGCCCTGCTCCTCTGCGATTTGCAGAACGATTTCCTACACGCCAGGGGTGCCTATGGCCGCGCAGGCCAAGGTGCCGCCGCCATCGCAGCCCTGCCGATGCGCCTTGCACCGCTCGCGCGGCACGTGCGCGCGGCAGGCGGTGTCGTCATCTCCACGCATTTCACCCTGGTGCCGGGACGGGATGGCGAGCCAATGGTGGACCCGCATCTCCGGCGGCTGCGCCCCTTCCTCGCGCGCGGGGATTTCGCAGCCGGCGGCTGGGGGCACGCGCTGGTAGATGAATTGCAGCCGGCGGATTTCAGCGTGGAGAAGGTGGCCTATTCAGCCTTTCACCAGACCCGTCTCGAATGGGTGCTGCGCAAGGCTGGCATCACACGGCTTCTTGTGTCCGGAATCGTCACCAATGGCGGCGTCACCTCCACGGCGCGCGATGCCCATGTGCGTGAATACGAGGTGACCATCGTAAGCGATGGCTGCGCCGCCTTCAGCGATGTGCTGCATGAGACGGCGCTCGCCAGCCTCGCCTCGATCGCGGGCATCGCGACCGTCTCGGAGGTGATAGGTTGAGCGTCCTGCGCGGATCGGCAAGGCCGGAATTCACCACGCCCGTGCTCGTGATCGGCGGTGGGGCAGCCGGGCTCGTCGCAGCGCTGGCGGCTGCCGAGCTGGGGGCGGAAGTGGTGGTGCTGGAGCGCGACGCTCTGCCGCGCGGGTCCACCGCGCTCTCGGCCGGACTGATCCCGGCAGCGGGCACGCGCTGGCAGAGGGCTCTCGGCATCACCGATGACGCCGCGA
This sequence comes from Sediminicoccus rosea, assembly GCF_033547095.1. Classification (NCBI taxonomy): domain Bacteria; kingdom Pseudomonadati; phylum Pseudomonadota; class Alphaproteobacteria; order Acetobacterales; family Roseomonadaceae; genus Sediminicoccus; species Sediminicoccus rosea. The sequence goes on from NZ_CP137852.1 coordinate 3,511,761, forward strand.
GCTTTGCGGAGGACATCCAGAAGAAAGCAGGCCATGCAGCCGATCCGCGCGCCGTGGCCGCCATCACGCAGGCAGCAGGATCCACCCTCGAATGGCTGGCGGACCGCCATGGGCTCGATTTCTCGCTGGTGCATGACTTCGACTATCCCGGCCATCGCCACCGCCGCATGCACGGCCTGCCGAGCCGCGCTGGCGCCGAGTTGATGGACGCTCTGCTCACGGCAACCGGGCGCGCCGGCGTTACGCTGCTGACCGGCGCCACGGCCACGCAGCTCTACGCGAATGAGAGGGATGCCGTGCGCGCCGTCATCCTCTCCCGTCCCGATGGCAGCACGGAGCTGGTAGGATGCGAGGCGCTGATCCTCGCCTGCTCCGGCTATGGCGGCGATACCACGCTGGTCGCGCAGCACATCCCCGAGCTCGCACAGGCTGTCTATTTCGGCCATGCCGGCAATCGCGGCGACGCGCTGCGCTGGGGTGAGGCGCTGGGCGCGGCAACGCGACACCTGAGCGGCCACCAGGGCCATGGCTCGGTCGCGCATCCGGCAGGCATCCTGGTGACCTGGGCGGTCATCATGGAGGGCGGCTTCCAGGTGAACCAGTTCGGGCAGCGCTTCTGGAACGAAGCCTCCGGATATTCGGAAGCGGCGGCGGTGGTGCTAGCGCAGCCAGGTGGCGTCGCCTGGAACATCTTCGATGCGCGCATCGCCGGCATCGCCAGGCAATTCGAGGATTTCCGGCAGGCCGAGGCACATGGCGTAATCCTCACCGCCGAAACGCCCGAGGCGCTGGCACAACGTATCGGCCTACCGGCGCTGGAGTTGCCGCCTGCCGAAGGAACGGATGCGTTCGGGCGCAACTGGTCGGCCACACTGCCGCTCGCCACGCCCTTCCATGCGGTACGGGTCACGGGTGCGCTCTTTCACACCCAGGGTGGGCTCGTCGTGGATGAAGCGGCGCGCGTATTGCGACCAGATGGGCGCCCGCTCCCCAACCTCTTTGCCGCTGGTGGTGCTGCCTGTGGCGTCTCGGGACCGCTCGCCTCGGGCTATCTCTCGGGCAACGGGCTGCTGACGGCGGTGGTGCTGGGCCGCCTCGCCGGCCAGGCCGCCGGGCGCCTGACAGGATGAGCCAGATGATGCGGCATCGCAAAGAACGAGGGAGCGGCACGTCATGTGACTTGGATGGGATCAGCAACGGCTCCGCCAGCAATCTGCCGCGAGAATGGAAAATAGCACGGGACTAGCGCGGCTCGCTCCCTTACGGCGGCCTGCCCGACAGTCGGTGAGCGCCATTGCAACTCACGGTCAGGGCCTGGAGTTGCTGCTCCAGTTCATCGAGGCCCATACCCTCGAGGTCGAATCGGATATGCAGGCCCGTGGCCGGGCTCGCACCTACGATCGTGAAGGGCACGGGCAGGTTCAGGCCAGGCACAAGAAGCAGGCCACGCCGCCCCAGGGCCTCATGCCTCCCATGCGTCAACCGGGCGCCCCCGCGCGAGAGATCATGCAGCCGCGTCGGCTCACGCACTGCTTGATGCCAGACGATCTCCGCCGGTCTATCCACCGGAATGCGCGGATACCGACGGCGCTCCATCCCCACGCCTAGTGGCAAGCCGGGCAATGGCGCAACCTGTGCCGACCCGACCGACGCGCGTGCCACCGAGGGAGCGGCCCCTGCCTCCGACGGGTCTGGGCGTGAGCGTCGCTGGTGGAGCAACCAAGCTGCCACGCCCGCGAAACCAAGGGTGAGCAGGAGCGAGGCCGTGGCGGAGCCATTCTCCGGGCCCGCAAGGATGATGGTGAGAAGCTGCCCGCCGAAAGCGAAGCAGAGCGTCACCGGAAGCCAGATCGTCCAGCCAATACGCATGCCGCCCCCGTCAGAACAGCTCCACCGCAGGCCCGCCTGAGCCCGAGGTGTTGCCATGCACAAGACGCTGGCCGTGCATGACATAGGATTCCTCCATGCGTCGCAGAAGAGTGCTTTCGACGCTCTCCACGGAGCGCCGCTCGTGCAGAGCTTCTGCGAGCCAGCCAGCGTGCAGGCCAAGTCGCTCGATGGCCTCCCCAACCTGCTCCAGCCGCTGGCGGACAATGTCCTGGAACTGCATGGCGCCGAGGGCCTGCGTGATGTGTCCGCCAATCCCCTGCCCGTGCAGCCCGGTCGATTGGAGGGCAATCGTCGAACCGGATGCCATGCGCTCAAAGGCCAGAACTGCCCCTGCCGCCTGCTGCCGGGCTGTATCCAGCAGCGAATGATCCGCAGCGGTATCCAGCGCGTCCGACATCCGCGCCCGCATCAGATCGCGCAAGCGCGCAAGGCCCGAAGTCACGCCCTCCGCCACCTTTGTCGTCTGGCCGGCAAGCTCACGCACCTCCTGGGCAACGACCGCGAAGCCCTTGCCCGCCTCACCGGCGCGCGCAGCCTCGATGGTGGCGTTCAAGGCCAGCAGCCTCGTCTGCTGTGCGATGCTTCCGATGTCGCTGATGGCCCGCGTGAAGCCCTCTGCCTCCTGTGCGATGCGCTCATAGATTGCACGGTCGCCCTCGATTTGTGCACTGCGGACGGAGAGTCGATCACGCAGTTGCTCCATCGCTTCGCGCATGCCTTCCACATCCTCCTGGCCCGCCTGGTTGAGCCGGGCTCCGGCTTCCTCCGCCTTGGCGAGGTCCTCCATCAAGGCTCTCGTCGCCCCCTCCAGTGCGTTCAGTTCCTGGATCAGGCCGAGGGCGGCGCCCTCGGTGTCGGCGATCGCACCATTCACCTGCGCGTGCAGAATGCCAGCGACCTCCCGGTAGCGTTCCAACTCGGCCGCGACGGCCGGCGCAGAGGGCGGGGGCGGCGGATGCTCGATCGTGGCTGGCGTCCGCTCCGCAATCGCGACAGGCGCCGGCGGCGGGCCGGCGCGTACGAGCAGGGGAAGCATCGCTGTCGCGAAGGCGCCGGCAGCCAACAGATCGGCTAGGATTGTCGGGCCGAACAACGCGCGCGCGGCGCTGGCGGCAGACATGCTCAGAAGCGTGCCGAGCGCCAGCGCTGCCAGAATGCGACTTCGTATCGGGGCTGGGGAGCCCTGGGGCAGCGCGTCGAACAGCATGTTTCGATCAGACCGGCGCGACCTGACGCAGCACCTCAATCAGCTTGTCAGGCGCCACAGGCTTCACGAGCCACCCGGTGGCTCCGGCCGCACGCGCCTCGTCGCGCCGCGTCTGCTCCGACTCGGTCGTCAGCACCAGGATGGGCAGGAAGCGATACGCCGGGAGCTTGCGCATCTCCCGCACCAGCGCGGCCCCGTTCATCCCCGGCATGTGGTAATCCGTGATCATCGCCCGCAGCGGCGGCGCGGCCTTGAGCTTGGCCAGCGCCTCTTCCGCACTCGCCGCCCTCTCAACGGGCTGGCCGGATTGGTTCAGAACGCTGGCCATGCTGGCGAGCATGGTTGGGCTGTCATCCACAAGCATTACGGGCTTCATGCGGGCACCTCGGCAGGAAGTGGGGAAAGCAAAGCAGCGAGGATCGGGTCGGGCGGCGGCGCGGCACAGCGTGGCCGGGACACAAGCAAAACCTGGAGCACAGCGCTGTGAATCGCCTCGCAGGCAGAGAGATCGACCACGGCATCCGCCGTCGTGCGGAGCCATTCCGCCAGCGCTTCCGCTTCCTCGATCGCGACATGGCTGCAGAGGCGCGCTAGCGCGCCGTCCATCATCATGGGCATAGGCCAACGAGCTCCGGCAGGTCGAGGACAAGCAGCACCCGGCCGTCACCAAGCAAGGTGGTGCCGGTGACACCCTGCAGGCCCACAAGGACACCCTCCAGCGGCTTAACGATTGTCTCCATCACCTCCTGGAAGGTGGAAACAACAATACCAAGCCGCTCGCCATTCAGGCGGACAACGAGGATCGCTTCCTCCTCCGGCTGAGGGCCCGCAGGATCGGGCAGGTCGAGGAGGCGCGAGAGGCGCAGCAGGGGCACCACACGGTCGCGCAGCACGAAGACATCCGACCTGCCAATGCGGCGCACCAAGCGGCGGGGCACGCGAACCGTCTCCACAACAAGTGCCATCGGGACCCCAAACAGGCGTTCGCCACAGGCCACCGTCATGATGCGCGTGATCGCCATGGACAGCGGCAACGCAACCTCGACTGTCGTACCCTCGCCCTTTCGCGACGAGAGGCGCACGCGGCCACCTGCCCGCTCAATGGTGCTGCGGACCACATCCATGCCGACACCGCGTCCCGACAGATCCGATATCGCTGCGGCGGTCGAGAAGCCGGGCAGGAAGATCAGATGAAAGGCTTCCTCCTCCGTCATCGTCGCGGCGCGTTCCGCCTCCAGCAGTCCCTTCTCAACGGCCTTCGCGCGCAGCGCGACCGCATCGAGCCCTCGACCATCGTCGCTCACCCGGATCACGACGTGATCGTTCTCCTGTTGGGCGGTGAGGCGCAGAATTCCGTGCTCCGGCTTGCCGGCAGCCTGCCGCTCGGCGGGAGCCTCGATACCGTGGTCGAGGCTATTGCGGACCATGTGAATGAGTGGGTCCGCCATGGCCTCAATCACAGTCTTGTCGGCCTCCGTCTCAGTGCCATCGAGGTGCAGCTCAACCTGCTTGCCGAGACGCCGTGCGATGTCGCGAACCAATCGCGGGAAGCGCTGAAACACGTGATCCACCGGCAACATGCGGACAGACATGATGGCCGCCTGCATATCCTCCGCGATCCGGTTGAACAGGGCGTGGCGATCCTTGATCTCGCGCGCCAGTTGGCGCGGCGGCAGCTCGTCCTCGGCCGCACGGCGCGCCAGCCAGGCGAGGGCGTTCTTCGCCACCACCAATTCGCCGATCAGGTTCATCAGCACGTCTACCTTACCTTGCTCGACGCGCAACATCGCGGGAGCAACGACACGCATGGAATCGGCCGCCGGCATCGGCGGGATTGGTGTTGGCGATTCCTGTGGGGCCAGCATGGCGCGGAGCGCCGCGCGCAGCCCAGCGACATCCTCCGGCAGGCTTGCGGGGCGCCCCGCCGTCGTGAGGGCGCGACGTGCAACCGCGCGTGCCGCTGCAAGGCGCCCTGGCGCGACTGGATCAGGACTGGGAGCAGCGTCAAGCAGGCGAAGCTGCGCGGCAAGGATGGCGCGCCACACCTCGCTCTCGCGCGTCGCAGCCCCCCCGGCTAGAGGAGCGAGGCACACCTGGTCCGGCACATAGCGGAAGAGTTCCGCCGCTTCGGCCGGAAGGCAGCGCGCCAGGGCAAGGTAACGGAGGTTGGAATGGTAGGGATCGAGCGCCTCGAGGTCTGGCCAGGATGCCAGCGGCTCCACATCCATCCAGATAAGGCCGGGCAGCTGACGTACGAGCCCGAGCGGATCCTCACCGCGGAAGAAGCAATGGGCATCCGGAGTATAGGTGACCGCGAGGAGGCCATCGGTGGGCAGGGCTCCGGCGCGCGCAAGCCAATCAGGCGGCGGTGCAAGGAAGAGGCCGGCCGCCGCATCCTTGGTTTTGGTCCCCATCAGCTCAGCAAGCCGATGCACCAGGGTCTCGGCGATGGCGCCTGCGTCGCCACCAAGCAGTCCATCACTTGCCAGGCTATCTACCCAGCGCCCTGTTTGGTCGAGTGTATCGAGCACCACATCGGCCAGCGCCGGGGTCAGCATCACGCGGCCCGCCTGGGCGGCACCCAGCAGGTCCTCCATTGCGTGCAAACTGCGCGTAACGGGCGCGATCTCAAACAGTCCGGAAGTGCCCTTCAGGGTGTGCACCGCACGAAACAGTGCGTTCATCACTACCGGGTCACCGGGCCTCCGCTCGAGCTCGAGAAGGCTGCTGCCCGCCTGCTCCAACAGATCCCGCGCCTCCGGGATGAATTGCGCGAGCAGTGGATTATCGAGCAGCGTCACCGCGGAAGCTCCGCCATGGCGTGAGCGAAGGCCGAAAGCCGCTCGGGCCGGACTGGTTTCACAAGGAACAGGTTGGCGCCCGCGGCGAATCCTCGCTCGGCATCGCGCGGTTCACGCTCGGTACTGATCATAATGACAGGCGTTGCCGCCAGGCTGGCTTCCCCGCGAAGCCGCTCCACAAGCGTGTAGCCGTCCATCCCAGGCATGTTCACGTCCACCAGAAGCAATCCAAACGGCTCCGCCGCAACCAATGCCCTCTCCAGCGCCTCCACGCCGTCCCTCGCTTCCTGCACCGCGAAGCCGGCCTCTTCGAGGACACTGCGGTGGAACTTGCGCATAGTGGTGGCATCGTCCACCACCAACACGGGCGAAGGTGCGGTCATGCGAAGGGCCTCTGATAGACGATGGCATCCACGCATTTCCGGACAGTGAAGAGCGACGACATCCGGCTCATGGATTCCGAGTGCCCAAGGCAGAGGAAGCCGCCGGGGCGCAGGCTGTCGTACAACGCCTCCGCCGCTTGCCGGCGCGAAGAGTCGTCGAAGTAGATCAGCAGGTTTCGGCAGAAGATCACGTCGTAGCGCCCGCGGTGAGCGCGCATGCACGCCGCATCCGCCAGGTTGACCGTAGTGAAGCTCACTGCGTCACGAAGCGCGCGGCCAATCCGCCACCTGCCCTTACCCGTGGTCTCGAAATGCCGCTCCAACATCGCCGCCGGCAGGTTCTGCACCGCGCGCGCCTCATAAACGCCCTGACGCGCCTGAGCGAGCACACGCGTGTCAATGTCCGAGCCAGTGATCTCCACCTCGACCACTTCAAGATCGGGCCAGTTCTCGATCAGATGAAGGGCAATGGAATAGGGTTCCTCTCCGGTCGAGCAGGGCAGCGACCAGATACGTAGCCGCTCGCCAGGGCGGGCCTTCGTCAGCGCGGGCAGCAACTCCTGGGCGAGGCAGCGAAACTGGTACTCTTCCCGATAGAAGTAGGTCTCGTTCACCGTCATCGCGTTGACGACCTGCTGTAACTCAGCTCCATCCGGATCCTCAAAGCGCAGAGCCAGGAGATACGCGCGCAAGCTCGGCGCGCCGGTCGCATCCAGGCGCTCCTGAAGACGCCGGTCCAGGAAGTAGCGCTTCGCATGCCCGAACTGGATCCCTGTTCGGCGATAGAAGAAATCCTGGAACCGCGCGACATCCTCCTCCGGAAAGCCGGATGCAGGTGGCTGTGCCGAGAGGTGGGTCACACCTCCTCTCCGATCGCGTCGATCGCCAGCGCCACGGCGAAGCCGAGGCCAGGTTCATCCACAAAGCGCCCACGAAGCGCCGCCAGCGCCGCCACGTCGTTCGGAGCGCCGATATGCGCCATGGCCTCCACAGCAGCGAGGCAGACATTCGCGTCCCCCTCCTGATCGAGCAGTGCGATGAGAAGGCCACGCGCCGCTGGCGTGGCGATGCCTCCGAGCGCATTGGCGGCAAAGATCCGCACGTCGGGATTCGCGGATTCCAGCGCCGCTCCCAGAGCCGGAAGCCCCACCTCGCCGCATCGCCGCAGCGCCAGGATCGCGTCGTTGCGCAGGGCGGCGTCATCCGAAGCAAGTATGGCCACAAGGCGCACCGCAACTGCGGCTTCGCCGAGCGCACCGAGCCGCGTAAAGATGGCATGTCGAACACCTGCATCTTCCTCGGTCCCCAGGCGAGCGAAGAGACAGTCAGCCTCCATGCTGTCGGCCACGGCAAGCCGCCGCTCGCCCGGATCGACGCTGTCGAGCGCTGGAACAGGTGTGAATCGAGGCTTCGACGGGCGAGCAAACGGCATGGTTCAGCGCCCCCGCCGCGCCCAGGCTTGGAGCTGCGTACTCACGCGCTCCGCCGGCAGCACGACTTCCGCACCTCCGCGCCGGATCAGCTCGGCAGGCATGCCAAAGACCACCGCACTCTCCTGTGATTCTGCGATGGTGCGTCCCCCACGCTGACGCAATTCCGCCATGGCGGCAGCACCGTCATGACCCATGCCCGTCAGCAGCACTCCGGTAAGTTGCGGTGCGGGCATGATCTGCATGGCGGTCATCACCAGCCGATCAGCACTGGGATGCCATAGTGAATCATCGGCCGGGACACTGTTGACGACGATGCGCCCGAGACGCCGCTCCAGCACCACATCAGCATCACCCCGACCGATATAGATGCTGCCGGCAGCGAGCGGCATCGGCGCATCCACCTCCCGTACCGCAAGCGCGCAGACACCATCCATGCGCCGCGCGAAGACGCCGGTGAAGCTGGAAGGCATGTGTTGCGCCACGACGACCGGATACGGATAGTCGGGCGGCAACGTCGGAAGAATTTCCTCGAGCGTGCGTGGTCCGCCTGTCGAGACGCCCACGAGCACGACGCCGGCCACCCCCACGCCCGCCGGCGGCCGAATCACACCGCGACACTCGAGGTCCCGCCGACGCGCAGAGACGCGCGCGCGCAACCCCACCACACGACGCGGCCTGGCGTAGGCTGCAGCGCGCACCTTGCTCAACAGCATGGTCCGGATACGATCAATGGAGAGCGAAACGGTCCCGTCGGGCTTCGGCACGAAATCGACCGCGCCTAGTTCCATCGCGCGCAAGGTGACGTCAGCCCCCTCCTCGGTCAGCGAGGAGACCATGACGACGCGCGCCGGCGCACCGCCCTCCATCAGCCTCTCCAGGCAGGAGATCCCATCAAGCTCCGGCATATTGACGTCGAGCGTCACTACGTCCGGCTCGAAGCTGCGCACTTGCTCCAACGCCTCGCGTCCATTGCGCGCGAAGGCCAGGGTGAATCCTCCCTCTGCCTCGAAGATCTGACGGATGTGCTTGCGCATCAGCGCGCTGTCGTCCACCACGAGAAGACGGATCGCCGGCGTCATAGCTCCCTCATGCCGCCTTGAGCGCCGCGACCTCGCGCGCATCCAGCAAGCAAGACGCCTCCAGGATGAGCACCATGCGCTTCGCTTCGGTCAGGTTGGCCACGCGCGGAATGAGGTCAGTCTGCCGAGCTGACAATGCGGGGGCCGGCGCTATGGCCGAGTGTGGAATTTTCAGCACTTCCAACACCTGGTCCACGATGAATCCAGTTCGGCTTCCGCCAATGCCCAGGACCATGATGCGCTGCCGCTCATTTCGCTCCGCCTGGGCCAGGGCGAAGCGGCGTCGCTGGTCCACCACCGGCAGGACAGCTCCGCGCAGATTGATCACGCCCTCGATGAATTCGGGCGTCTGCGGCACATGGGTGAGTTGCTCAGGTACGCGGAGGATCTCCTGTACCGCCTCGATCGGCAGGCCGTACTCCTCTCCGGCGAGGCGGAATACGACAAACTGCCCCTCTTCCTCCATAGCCATAGGTTGCATCTGCTCCGCCATGCGATCCTCCCGGCCGGCTCCGGCCGCCTCCAGCGCGGACCGCATGAGGCCCGCCTCGAACATGCGCGTGGGGGACAGGATACTGACCAACCGCCGCCCACCCTCCAGCCGGCAGATCGCATCGAGATGACCCGAGCCGCCGGAAAGCAGCGGCGGGAGTGGATCAACCACGGAGCGCTGCACGCGCAGGACCTCCTTGACGCTGTCCATCACGAGGCCGATCGAGAGCTGCGGCTGCCCCGGCACCGCAGTAACCAGCACGCGGGCACTGCTGTCGGGCATAACATCCGGCTCCCCGAACAACACACGCAGCGAGACGAGTGGCAGAAGCCGCTCCCTCAGGGTCATGAGGCCCAGGATGTGGTGGCCCGCCCCCGGCACTCGCACCATATCGAGCGGGAGTTGAACAATTTCCTGCACCTCGGCGATCGGGACCGCATATTCGGCGCCAGCCGACACAAAGCTGACGAGTTGCAATTCCTCCTGTGCCGCCGCTTCAGTACGATCCTCATCACCAAGCACCTGGCCCGCGCGGTCCGAGCCTCCTGCGCGCGGCGTGTTGCCGATCCGCAACAGCCGCGCCACGTCCAGCAGCAACACCATGTGGTCGCTGCGCTTGACCACGCCACGCAAGAGACCTGAGCCTGCGCCCTGCGCGAGTTCCGGCGCGGCCTCGATCTCCTGGGACTCTGCCGTCATCACTCGGCCCATCTGGTCCACGACGAAGCCTAGGGTCGCGCCTGATTGCTGGACGACGACGACGCGCGTCGCTTCGTCAACCGCCTGATCGGCGGCGCCGAAGGTCCGGCGGAGGCTCGTGACCGGCAGGATGCCGCCGCGCAGATTGGCGATGCCATGCAGGGCCGGCGGGCTGTGCGGCACCTCGACCAAGCCGGGCATGCGGATGATCTCCTGCACTTCCGCCATCGGAAGCCCATAGAGTGATCCATCCACATGGAAAGTGACAAATTGGCGCGTCGGATCACCGAGTTCCGCGGTCTCAACCATGGAGCTGCCCCTGCTCAGACGGTGTCGGCGGTCTGCAGCTCATCGGCGAGGGAGGCAATTTCCTCCACGGCCGATGCGAGCTCCTCTGCACCTTTCGACTGCTCACGCGCCGCCTGGGCCGCCTGCTGGGCTCCCTGGGAAGCCTGCGCTGCCGCAGCCGCCACCTGTTCGACGCTGCGCTTGGCCTCCTCGATGTTGGAGAGGATTTCGCTAGCGCCAGCCGCGATGGTCCGGTTGCCATCCAGAACGATACCCATGTCCCCCGCCACGGCGGCCAGATTTTCGGTGATGGCGCGATTCTTCTCCACCTCCGCCTTGGCGAGCGACGCCGTATCCTCGAGATCGCGGCGAACCGACACGATCTGATCCTGGACCGACTTCACCAGATCCTTGATGCGCTCGGCATTCTCGGCGCTATCGCGGGCCAGGTTGCGAATATCGGTCGAGACGACCATGAAACCCTTGCCGAACTCGCCGGCCCGGGCCGCCTCGATCGAACCGTTCACAGCGAGCATGCTCGTCTGGATCGAGACAGTGGTGATCGCGTCCACGATCTTATCGATGCGGCGGCTGACCTGCTCAAGCGCGTTGATCTGCTCACGCGACGCATCGTTGTCGCGCACAGATTGCTCGACGCCCGCCACCATCTGCTCCACGGCGGCCGCGTTCTGCGACAAGCGCGTGGTCATCTCCTCCCCCTTCTCCAGGGCCTGGGCGGCCCGCTGATTCGAGAGATTGGCCCCACGCTCGATCTGGGCGAGCGCCGCCGAGGATTGCTGCGTGGCTGCAGATTGCTGCTGCGCACCCCGGCTGATCTGCTCGATCGCCGTCATGATCTCACTGGCGGCCCGGTTGATCTCCTCCACAGCTGCGGAGAGTTCCTCCGCCGCGGACGCGACCTCTTCGGCGCTCTTTCCAATGTCGGTGCTGTTTTTGAGGTCGTCGGCGAGTTCAGAGAGTTCGCCCGCGGCGCCCTCGCTCTGGCTCAGCGCCGTGGTTTGCTGCTCGACGGTTTTCACCGCCTCCTCGCAGGCGGCCGACTGTTCCTGCGCGGCGGCGGAGATGGCCTCCGCGCCCTTCTGGGCTTCGCCGGCAGCGCCCTCGGCCTCCGCGGCAGACGTGCGGATCTCCAGTGCGCCGGCGACGATGATGCCCATATCGCTACGAATGCGCTCCAGCTGCTCTGCGACGGCGCTGCCGTTATTGGCCTCCTGCTGTGCCATGGAAGCGGAGGCATTGATGCCCTGAGCGATAAGCTTCACATCGGATTGAATCTGCCCGACCAACTCCTGGATGTCGCGGGCGCTTTTCTCTGAGGTTTCGGCCAGGGTGCGCACTTCGTCCGCGACCACGGCGAAGCCCTTGCCGTGCTGCCCGGCCCGGGCGGCCTCGATGGCAGCATTCAGCGCCAAAAGGTTCGTCTGATCCGCGATATGGGCGACCGCCTTGACGATCTCGCCGATATTGGCGGCCTGGCGGTCCAGCTCCTCGACCATACCGACGGAGGCGGTCTGGCGCTCAGCAGCGCGACCCACGGAGGCGACCGAAGCTGTGATCTGCCCATTCACCGCGCCGAGCAGGTCTCGCAGCGCCTCCGTCTTGTCGAAAGAAAGCCCGGCAGCTGTCGCGGATTGGCGGATGGCAGCTGAGATCTGCGTGACAGCGCGCTGCGACTGTTCGGCGGCGGAGGCTGCCTCTGCCGCACCCGAAGCGATCTCCGTCATTGCCTTCCGCAGTTGTTCCGAGGCGGAGGCTGCTTCGGCGATACCGGACGAGACCTGAGTGGTGGCGGACGCAACGCGCTCAGCCGCCTTCTGCTGGCGAGCGAAGGTCCGCTGACGACGCTTCGGCTCCTCCCTCGGGACACCGGGTGGCGCGGTCGGTCGCTTGGGCGCCCACTGCGCCGCCTTGCCGTTCATGTGGCCATTGGTTTTGGAGGGTGCGTGGCCGCTGGCGGCGATGAAGGGCATGGCGATTCCTCGTTGCAGAGGAAGCCGGTCGTAACGAGAGAGGATTAAGTTTTCGTTTCAGCCTGCCCCGATCCCTTGGCGGGATGGCCAGGGCGGCAGGCACGAGTCTTCCAGCGCTTGCCGCTGGCGGGCATCATTCTGCAGAGGCTTGGAGGTCCAGGATGCGGTGGATGTTCGCTTTCGTGACTGCAGCCCTCGCGTTCGCAACGGCCGTGCACGCCCGATCGACTTTTATTTCCTGCACTATCGTGGCCACGGAAGGCAATCTGAGCCTCACCCCGAGCGACAGCCTGGAGGTGGAAATCCTTGATGGGTCGGTGCGCCGCATCCTGGCAACGACGCCGGGGCGGGCCAGCAGCATCACCGATTTCGTCCCAGTGCACCGAGGAGCCTCGGTACGCAACGTCGCTGCACCGGACATCGAACGGCCGGGATCGGTTCGGAGCATCCTCAACCTTGCCCTGCTGCAAGATGGCGGGACTGTGCTTCTCTTCACCTCCATCGTGAGCTCCGCAGCACCTCATGACGCGCCCCAGACACGCATGACCACCTTGCGCTGCCCTGGTTGAAGATGTGGTTGCGTCCCTGCGCCCCCGGCGCGGACTGGACCGTGCTGATACGTGATATATCTTATGCGCCTCATCGGCTGAGGAGCCCCGCATGCCCGTCAAAGCCCTGCTCGCGGAACCTACGGCTGTACCAGATGCGATCGCCCTCGTGCTGGAGGAGGCAGGGATTGATCTCGTCTTCGGCATCTCCGGCGGCCATACCGGCACGGTCTTCAGCGCGCTCTCGCGTCGGCAGAATGCCATCCGCACCGTGCTGGTGCGCGAGGAATCACTCGCCGGCGTGATGGCAGAGGTCTATGGGCGCCTCACCCGCAAGCCCGGCGTCATCCTCGGCCAGGGCCCCTGGGTTCTCGGCAATGGACTGATCGGCACGATAGAGGCGCTGCTCTCCTCCTCCCCCATGCTGCTGCTGACCGATTTCAGCGACACGCCCGCATTCTCCCTGCACGGTCCTTACCAGTCCGGCACGGGCGACTATGGCTCCTGGGATGCACGCCAGAGCTTCGGCGGCGTGACCAAGCAGGTGTTCTCGGCACTTGATCCAGGCCAGGCCGTGCAGGCGACGCAGCTTGCCATCAAGCATGCCATGGCCGGCCAGCCCGGCCCCGTCGCGGTGCTGCTTTCCCTCGCGGCATTGATGGGGCAGGTCGGCCCCGAGACCCGGCCGCGCCTCTACCCGACCGCGCACTACCTCCCGCCCCGCCCGATGGGGGCAGATCCGACCGCCATCGAGCGCGCGGCTGCGCTGCTGTCGCGCGCGGAGAAGCCCATCATCGTGGCGGGAAATGGCGTGCGCATCGCCCAGGGCTATGCGGAGCTCGTGGCGCTGGCCGAGCGGCTTGGCGCGCCCGTCGTCACCACGCCCTCCGGCAAGGGCGTTCTGGCCGAGACGCATCCACTGGCCCTCGGCGTCTTCGGCACCTATGGGCTGCCGGCCGCCAATGCCGCCGTCTCCGACGCGGACACCGTGCTGGTCATCGGCTCAAAGCTCACCGCCTCGGACACCGCGCGCGAAAATCCGGCCCTGCTCGATCCCACACGGCAAGTTTTTGTGCAGGTCGATGTCGAGCCGCGCAATGCCGCATGGACCTTCCCGGCCGAGCACCAGCTCATCGGCGACGCCGCCGCCATCATGCGCCAACTGGCGGAGGCCCTGCCCACACGGGCGGCGCGAGCGGGCGAGGCGCGGGTGACAGCCCATCGCGACGCCCATGGCTGGTTCGATGAACCCGCCTATAGCGCCACTGACGCCCCGCTCATGCCGCAGCGGATCATCGCCGGCCTGCATGCGACGCTGCCCGAGGATGCCATGGTGACCTGTGATGCGGGCGAGAACCGCATCTTCATGATGCGTTTCCTACAAGCGCGCCGCGCTGGCCACTTCCTCCAGGCGGCAGGAGCCGGGCCGATGGGCTTCGCCATTCCCGCCGCGCTCGCGGCCAAGCTGATCCATCCCGAGCGGCAGGTGGTGGCGGTGTGCGGCGATGGCGGCTTCGCCATGACGATGAACGGGCTGATGACCGCGCTCGAGCATGATCTGCCCATCGTCGTCGTGGTCTTCAACAACAGTGCGCTCGGCTGGTCACTGCATTCGCGCGGCCCCTTCGCCGCCGAGTTCAGGGATTTCGACCACGCCGCCATCGCGGAGGCGATGGGCTGCCGCGGTTTCCGGGTGGAGAAGCCGGTTGAGCTGGAGCCCGCGCTGCGTGCGGCGCTAACCGCGGGCGTGCCAGCCGTAGTGGATGTGCGCACTTCGCTCGCCACGTCCTACCTCGATGTGACATCACCCCTTGCAAAGAGCTGAGGAACAATGCCAATCCCGGCCGCCATGACGAAGGCGAAGGACAAGGCGCGGTCGCCCGCGTTGGAACAGGTGGTGCGCGCAAACTTAGGCGCTCAGGCGCATGGCAAGCTGCGCAAGGCGCTCTCCACCGGGGAGTTGCGCCCAGGCGAGCGCCTGAACGGCCGAGCGCTCGCCGCGCGGCTCGGCACCAGCTTAACGCCGGTGCGCGAGGCGTTGCTGCAACTGGTGGCCGAGGGCGCGCTGGAAATGCAAGCCGGGAAGGCCTTCACCGTGCCGGTGCCCACCCGCGCCGCCTATCTAGAATTGCGCGACCTGCGCCTCGTGCTGGAGGGCATGGCGGCGGAACGCGCAGCGGTGGCCATCAGCCCCCTGGCCCTCACGCGCCTCGCTACCGCGCACCGCAAGCTCTGCGCCGCGAAGGAGAGGGGCGATTTCGCCGGCGCGCTGCGCTGGAACGAGGAGTTCCATCTGGGCCTCGCCGCCGCCGCTGGCATGCCGCGCCTGCTGCGCCTGGTCGAGGGGCTGTGGATCCAAAGCGGCCCCTTCCTGAATGATTTGCGCGCCGACTGGCCGCACACGGTGGCCGAGCCGCACCCGCATCTGCTGGTCTTGCAGGCGCTGGACGCGCGCAACGGGCAGGCCGCCGCCGCCGCCATCCGGCGCGATATCCTGGAGGGCGGCGAAGGGCCGTTACGTCGGCTGGAGGGCTGATCTCCCCCCCCCTCAGCTCCCGCTATCCTGCACCACTGCCGGCCGCCGACGGAACACCAGTCCACTCAGGAGCACAAGCAGCGCCACGACTAGGAACCCAAGCGCGATAGGGTGGTTCACGATCTCCGTGAGGTCGCCGTCGGCGATCAGCAACGCCTGGCGCAGCGAGCGTTCCAGGGTCGGGCCCAGCACATAGGCCAGCACCAGCGGCCCGAGGTCGAAGCCCCCGCGGCGTAACACAAAGCCGAGGATGCCGAAGATCACCGCCAGCAGCACGTCGAAGCCATTGAGTCCGGTGCTCCAGGTGCCAATGACGCAAACCAGCAGAATTGCCGTCGCCATGAAGCGACGCGGCACTTCCAGCGCGCGGACGAAAAGCCCCACGAAGGGCAGGTTCAGGATCAGCAGGACCACATTGCCCATGTACATGGAGGCGATGACACCCCAGTAGAGCTCCGGCTGGCGTTCCATGATCATCGGCCCGGGCTGCACCCCATGTACCAGCAGCGCGCCCAGCAGCAGCGCGGTGACGGCATTGGCCGGGATGCCGAGTGTCAGCAGTGGAATGAAGGCGCCGGCCGTGCCGCTGTTGTTCGCACTCTCCGGCCCCGCAACACCCTCGATGGCGCCCTTGCCGAACTGCTCCGGATTCTTCGAAAGGCGCTTTTCGATGCCGTAGGAGAGGAAGGAGGCGAGCACGGCGCCGCCGCCCGGCAGCAGGCCGATCAGGAAGCCCAGCACCGAGCCGCGCGCGATGGGCATGGCGCTGCGCCGCCATTCCTCGCGATTGGGCATGAAGCCGAGCAGGGTGGAAGGCGGGCGCAGGATCTCGGCGCGCTTCTCTTTGCCGAGCGCCAGGAAGAGCAACTCCGAAAGGCCGAACAGGCCAAGCGCCAGCGGTGCGATGTTGATGCCGTCCACCAGGGCGGGCACACCGAAGGTGAACCGCGGCGCGCCGTTGATGGGATCAAGGCCGACGAGACCGAGGAACAGCCCGAACAGCGCCATGAGCGCCGCCTTGGCAACGCCCGAGGCGGCAAAGAAGGCAATGAGCGAGAGGCCCGCCAGCATCAGCGCGGCGTATTCCCAGGGGCCGAAGGCGATCACCAACTCGGCCAGCGGCGGCGACAGCAGCATCACGCCCAGGATGCCGAAAGTGCCCGCGATGAAGCTGCCGATGGCGGCGATGCCGAGCGCCGCGCCGGCCCGGCCATTGCGCGCCATGGCATGCCCATCGAGGCAGGTAACGACCGAAGACGCCTCGCCCGGAATTCGCATCAGCACCGAGGTGATGGTCCCGCCATAGGCGACGCCATAGTAGATACCTGCCAGTAGGATGATGGCACCCGTTGGATCGAGCTTCAGGCTGATCGGCAGCAGCAGTGCAATGGTGGTCGCGGGGCCGAGGCCCGGCAGCACGCCCACCAGCGTGCCTAGCACGGCCCCCAGCACGCAGAGCCCCATATTCTGCGCGGTGAGCAGCACGCCGAAGCCCTGAATCAGCCCGTCCATCATCGCGCGCGTGCCCTCAGCCCAGTCGAAGCACGCCGAGCGGGGCGAGCATCCGCTCCGCCGGCCCGGGAGGGAACGGCACGCCGAGTGCGGTGCCGAAGAGCAGTGTAACGGCACCCACCAAAATGACCGCCCAGAACATGGCGGCGGGCCAGGCCACACCCTCCGCCACACGCATCACGAGGAGCGTCGCGAGGCCGCCCGAGACGATAAAGCCCAGATGCGGAAGCGCCAGCGCCACGCCCAGCATGGCTCCGCCATAGCCGAGGAAGCCACGAGACCGCAGCGGGGATTCCGCCCCGCCCTCGGGCTCGCCATGCCCGGGTGCCACGAGCACGCCGAGTGCTGCCACTGCGATTAGCACCACGAGGATCTGCGGCACCAGCCCCGGCCCAGGCCCGTCAAAGGCGGACCAGGCTGGCAAGCGCGCGGCCTCCCATCCCGCCAGGCCGCAGAAGACCAGTGCCGCGATGGCAACGGCGCGCGCGGTCCAGTTCATCAGCGGCGGGCCAGGCCGGCCTCCCGCAATTGCTCGCCGAAGCGCGTGAAGCCGGCGCGGATTGCCTGTTCGAAGGCGGATGCCTCAAGCACTTCAGGCACCATACCGAAGCGTGTGAGCGTCGCTTCCACGGCGGGAGCGCGGGCGGCGCGTAGGAAGGCGTCCGAGAGGGTGGCGATCCGATCGGGCGGCGTCGCGCGCGGGGCGACAAACCCCAGCAGGCTCTCGATCGTCACGTCGAAGCCCGACTCGCGCAGCGTCTGCACCTGCGGGAATTCCTTCCAGCGACCGGGCGAGGAGGAGGCCAGCAGCCGCATCCGGCCGGACTGGATGGCGGGCAGCATCTCGGGCGGGGTTTGCGAGGTGCATTCCACATGCCCGCCCAGCACCGCGGTTACCGCCTCGGCCCCCGACTGGAAGGGGATGAACTGGAAGCGCGTGCCATAGCGGCGGTTCAGGTCGAACATGCCGAGGTTGTTGGGGGGGCCGGTCGCGCTGAAGGTCATGCGCCGCGCCTTGGCGGCGTTGATCAGATCCTGAATCGTGCCATATGGGCTCTCGGCCCGCACACCGATCCCATAGAGGAAGCGGGCTGCGCCCGGCAGATAGGCGAAGCTGTCCAGCGTATAGCTGACCTCCATGGTGTGCGGCGCGATGGCGAGGCCGGACATGGCACCGCTGCCGAGCGTATGCCCATCCGGCCGCGCCTGGGCGACCGCGGTGAGCGAGGCGGTGCCCTGCCCACCTACCCGATTCACGATCTGGATCGGCACGCCCAGATGCTTCTCCGCCTCGCCCGCCACGGCGCGCACCGAGACATCGGTGGAACCGCCCGCGCCAAAGGGAACAAGGATCGTCACCTCGCGGTCCGGCCAGCGCGGCTGGGCGCGCAGCGCGGGGGCGGGCAGCAGGGTGGCGCCGCCCAGCAGGATCAGGCGTCTTTGCATGTCGTTCCTCCTCATCGGCGGGCCAGGCCGGCTTCGCGTAGATGCGGGCCGAATTCGGCAAGGGCGCGGCGCTGCATCGCCTCGAAATCCGCGGCCGGCACAGGAGCCGGAATCATGCCGAAGCGGCTGAGCGTCTCGGCCACGGCGGGGTTGCGGGCCGCCTGGAGGAAGGCGCGCGAGAGGATCTCAGCGCGGTCCGCCGGCACGCCACGCGGCATGACGAGGCCGAGCACGCTGTCCACCGCGAGCTCCACGCCCTGCTCGCGCAGCGTGGGCACATTCGGCAATTCCTTCCACCGCGCATCGCTGGCCGAGGCGATGAGGCGCAGCCGGCCCGACTGCAGCGCAGGCAGCATCTCCGGTGGGTTCTGGATCACGAAATCCACATGCTTGCCGATCGCGGCCGTCACCGCCTCGGCGCCGCCCGGGAAGGGGATGAAGGCAAAGCGCGTGCGCAGCCGCGCATTCAGCTCGAAC
Source organism: Sediminicoccus rosea (assembly GCF_033547095.1). NCBI lineage: Bacteria > Pseudomonadati > Pseudomonadota > Alphaproteobacteria > Acetobacterales > Roseomonadaceae > Sediminicoccus > Sediminicoccus rosea. The sequence continues at coordinate 3,530,544 of NZ_CP137852.1, forward strand.
ATGCCGACATTCTGCGGCGCGCCCGCCGCCGCGAAGGTCACGCGGCGCTGGCGCCCCGCCGCGATCAATTCCTGCGCCGTGGTGATCGGGCTGTCGGCCGGCACGGCGATGCCATAGAGATAGCGGGCATAGCCTGGCAAGAAGCCGAAGCTGTCGAGCGTATAGGGCAGGTCCAACACATGCGGCAGGATGGCGAGAGCGGCCATGCCGGCGGTCGCCATCACGTGACCGTCCGGCCGCATCGTCGCGACCTGCGCGGGCGCGCTGGTCCCCTGCCCGCCCGTGCGGTTCACGATCTGAATGGGCACGCCTAGCAGCTTCTCGGCCTCCGCCGCCATGGCACGCGTGGAGACATCGGTGGAGCCGCCCGCGCCATAGGCGACGAGGATAGTGATCTCACGGTCCGGCCAGGCGGCGCGGGCGATGCCGGGTGCGAGAAGCACCGAGCCTGAGGCGATGAGGGCCTGCCTGCGTTTCATGTCGTCTCCCCTTGTGCCGGTCAGGGCATGAAGCTGCCGCCGCCGACGTCGATCGTTGTGCCGTTCAGATAGCCCGCCGAATCCGAGGCGAGGAATGCCGCCACCTCCGCCACATCTTCGGGCGTGCCGAGGCGGCCGGCCGGGATATTGGCGAGGAAGCTGTCGTTGGCGCCCGCCGCCGCACCCGCGGCCATGGGCGTGGCGATGCGGCCGGGCGCGATGCTGTTGACCGTGATGCCATGCGGGCCAAGCTCGCCAGCGAGGCTGCGGGCGAAGCCCATCAGCCCGGTCTTGGAGGCGGCGTAATGCGCGCCCGCGATCCGGCTCATCGTGCGCGAGGCCTGGCTCGTGATCATGATGACGCGGCCCCAGCCGCGCGCGCGCAGCGGCGGGATGCAGGCCTGGCTCATCAGGAAGGCGCCGGTCAGGTTCACCTCCAGCACGCGCCGCCATTCGGCGGGCGGCATCTCCGCGATGGGACGGCGGCGCCCCTCATGCTTGGGCGAGATGCCGGCATTGTTCACGAGGATGCCAAGCCGCGCCCAATCCGCGCCCAGCACCTCGGGCAGTGCCGCCACCGCCGCATCATCGGAGACATCGAGGCGGATGGCCCGCGCGCTATGGCCCTCGGCGCGGAGCGCGGCGGCGGTCGCCTCCACCTCCTCCAGCACGTCCGAGAGCACGACGGGGTGCCCCCCCTCCGCAAGGCGGCGCGCGATGGAAGCGCCGATGCCACGCGCGGCGCCGGTGACGAGGGCAAGCCGGTCCGAGGCGCTCATGGCTGAAGCATCACCTTGCTGGCGGCGCGCTGCCGCGCCAGTTCGAAGCCCTCGATGCCCCGCGCGAGCGGCAGGCGATGCGTGATCATCGGGCGGAAGCCCTCCGGATCGCGCGCGAGCAGCGCAAGGACACGGTCCCAGGTGCCGCGCGCCGCCCCATGCGAGGCGAGCAGGCGGTGGCGCATGCGCACGAAATCGGTGAGCGCCAGGGTGAGCGGCGCGGCATGGATGCCGACGGCGACGAGACGCCCATCCTTGCGCAGCACGCCGAGCCCCTCCTGGATGGTGGCGGGAATGCCCGTGGCCTCCAGCACCGCATCCACCGGCGCGCCGCCGGTGAGCGCCAGGACCTGTTCGCGGAGCGGCGCCTCCGCCACATCCAGGATCTCCTCGAAGCCCAGCGCACGCAGCACGTCGAAGCGCGGCCCATCGGCGCGGCCGGAGATGATGACGCGCGCCCCCGCCGCCCGCGCCATGATCGCAAGTGCCTGGCCGATGGTGCCCGGCCCCATGACGAGCACCGTCTCGCCCAGGCCGATGCCGGCGGTCAGCACCCCCTCGCAGCCCACGGCCAGCGGCTCGGCCAGGGCGCCGAGTTCCGTGTCCACCCCTTCGGGCAAGGGCAGGCAATTGGCGGCGGGCGCGCGGACATGGCGGGCGAAGCCGCCATCAACCGTGAGGCCGATGGTGGCCCGGCGCGTGCAGCCGCGCGGCTCGCCCCGCAGGCAGGCGGCGCATTGGCCGCAGGGGATGCCGGGCATCACCGCGACACGCTGGCCGAGCGCGAGCGTGCTGACACCAGGGCCGATGGCGGCGACGATGCCCGCGAATTCATGTCCCATCACGACAGGCAGATGCGGGGCCATGAAGCCGTAGCCCTCGCTCCATTCATAGGCGTGCACGTCGCTGCCGCAGATGCCGACATTCTCGACGCGCACCAGCACCGCACCCGGGCCTGGCGCCTCGGGCTCCGGCGCCTCGCCGAGGTCGAGGCCGAAGGCCGCCACGGTCTTGCGCAGCGTAAGCATCAATAGGGCTCGTCGAAATGGCCGGCGTAGTAGTTGATCGGCGGCCGCGCGTCGGGGTCGGAATGGACATCAATCAGCATCGGGCGGCGGGCGGCGAAGGCCTCGTCCAGCGCGGGGCCGATGCCGGAAGCCTCGGTCACCTTGAGGCTGGCCACGCCGCAGGCCTGGGCGATCAGCGTGTGGTCCACATCGGTGAAATCCACCGCATCCGTGTGGTCGCCGAACTTCACCAGCTCGGCGTGCTTCTGGTAGCCGAGGATGCCGTTGTTCAGCACGATCAGCGTCACCGGCAGGTCGAGCCGGCGCATCATCTCCAGCTCCGACCAGGAATGGCCGAAGCCGCCATCGCCGGCGAGGCAGACCACGCGCCGGTCCGGGGCGGCCACCTGCGCGCCGATGGCAAGCGGCACACCCCAGCCCAGCCCCGCAATGCCGCGCGGCGTCAGGAAGCGCTGCCCGGCGCGACGCGCGGTCAGGAACTGGCCGATCCACATGGAGGAATAGCTGGCATCGGCCACCACAATGGCCGAAGGGTCGAGCCGGCGGTCCAGCTCGGCCATGATGCGCTCGGGCCGCACCAGCCGACCCTCGCGCGTCATCACCTCGGCGATGCGGCGCTGCCAATCGGCGACGGCACCGGCGATCTCGGCCTCGATGCCGGGGCGTGCGGCGGCACGGGCGGAGAGATCCTGGCGCGTGAGGGCGGCGGCGAGCGCTTCCAGCGTGAGGCGCGCATCGCCCACCAGGCGAAGCGCCTCGTAGTTGCGGCCGATCTCCATCGGGTCGGGGTCAATGTGGATGAAGCGCGTGCCGGGCGGGAACATCGTCCAATTGTCGGTCGCATTCGCATTGGTGCGCGTACCGACGAGCAGCACCACATCCGCGCGCTCCACCATGCCGCGCAGGCGATGCGTCCGCGCGCCGGGAGACATGACATAGCCGATGACGCCGAGGGTCAGCGGATGCGTCTCATCCGCCGCCCCCTTGCCCATCACGGTGGTACCGATGGGCAGATGCGCGCCCTGCTGCAGCGCGGCGAGGGCGGCGGAGGCATCGGAGGAATGGATGCCGCCGCCGGCCAGGATCAGCGGCGCCTTGGCACCTGCGAGCAGCGCGGCCGCCTCCTCGATGCGGGCCGGGTCGGGCAGGCTGCGGTCGAGCGGATAGATGCCGAGGCACGCGCGGCGCGGGCTGGGCGGCGCCGCATTCTCGGAGAGCAGGTCGGCCGGCACCAGCAGCACGGCCGGGCCCGGTCGGCCCGAGCAGGCGGCGGTGAAGGCCATGTCCACGTAGTCTTCCAGGCGATCCGCACGATCAATGCGGCGCACCCATTTCGAGACCGGGTCGAACATCCGGATGTGATCGAGTTCCTGGAAGGCGTTCTTGTCCGCCTGGTTGCGGTTCACCTCCTGCACCAGGGCCACGATGGGGATGGAGGCCTTCAGCGCCTCGGCCAGCGGGGGCACCAGCAGCGTGGCGGCGGGACCGTTCTGCGCGGTGACGACGCCGACGCGGCCGCTGATCCGCGCATAGCCATCGGCCATGATGCCGCCCATGTTCTCCTGCCGGTACATCATCTGCCTGATGCCGGCGGCGGGGGCGGCGAGGTGGAAGGCCGAGGGCAGGCTCTGCCCGAAGGCGGTGGTCACGCCATGCCGGGCGAACGCTTCGGCCAGGCGCATCGCGACCGTGGCATTGTGGATGGCGCCCGGCGGCGTGGCGGCGTCCGGCATGCTTCTGCTTCCTTCCCTGGGCACGCTGGCCCGTTATTCGATATATCAGAGTGATGGGCGCAGGGGGTGTCAATAGGCTCAGGGCTCCCGCAGCCGCACTGCAATATGGACGAGCGTCCATCTTGCAGTGGCAGCCGTCGGCTACAACCTGAGGAGGATGATGAATGCGCAGAGCCTCCTCGAACGATTTCTCGGCAACAACGCGGCCGCCCCCGCGCCCCAGCCGCCTGCCTCGCCCTGGGTGAACCCCGCCGCGCGAGGCGCCTCCGACATTGCGGGCGCCGCGCGTCAGGCGTTGGACGCGGCAGGCGGGCTCGGAGGGCTAGCGGCCTCGGGCGCCGCCGGAGGTCTCCTTGGCCTTCTCGTCGGCGGCAAGAAAAAGAAGAAAGGCGGCGGCCTGGGCGGCGTGCTGAGTCATGGCGGTGCCGCCATGCTGGGTGCGCTGGCGAGCCAAGCTTATCAAAGCTGGCAAAAGGGCCAGTCCCCAGCGCAGACCCCGGTGGCCTCACCGCAACAGATCACCACCGTCGCGCCGCAATTCCTGCCGGCGGCTGCCCCAGCGACCGATGGGGCGCCCTTCGAGTTGGCGCTAATCCGCGCAATGATTGCCGCTGCGAAGGCGGATGGGCATGTGGATTCCGAGGAGCAGCGGCGGATCTTCGAGAAGGTGGGCGCCTTCGGCCTGGATGCCGAGAGCAAGGCCTTCGTCTTCGACGCGCTGGCGGCGCCGCTTGGCGTGTCGGACATCGCAGCCCTTGCCTGCACGCCCGAGCAGGCAGCGGAGCTCTACCTCGCCTCGCGCTTGGCGATGGAGCCGGACGGACCGGCCGAGCTCGCCTATCTGGACGCGCTGGCCCATCGCCTGAAACTACCGGCCGAGCTCGTCTCCCACCTGAATCATCAGGCTGACGCGGCCTGAGGGGGGGGCGGCTGGCGGCGCAGGGCCCATCTCTGCTTGGATAGGGGCAAGCAAGAACACAAGGATTGACGCCATGACCCCCATCCATCGCCGCACCGCGCTGGCGCTCGCCAGCGCCACCGCAGGCCTGTCCTCCGCCCGGGCGCAGACCGGCGATTTCCCGAACAAACCACTGCGCATCATCGTGCCCTACACGCCGGGCGGGACGACCGACATCGCGACCCGCCTGGTCGCCGAGCCACTGGCACGCGCGCTGGGCCAGCCGGTGGTGATCGAGAACCGCCCGGGGGCGAACAGCATTCTCGGCGTGGGGGTCGCCGCCACCAGTCCGCCTGATGGCCACACCATGGTGATGGTGCTTCCAGCGCACGCGGCCAACGCGACGCTCCAGGCCGGGCGCTTGCCCTTCGACCCGCTGGCCTTCGCGCCCGTCTCGCTCGTGGTGCAAGCGCCGCTGGTGCTGGCAGGTAGCCGGCATGTGCCAGCGCAGAATCTGCGCGAATATCTCGACTATGCCCGCGCCCGCCCCGGGCAAGTGAACTATGGGTCCAGCGGAATCGGCGCAACCGCCCATCTCGCCATGGAGGATCTGCAGCTGCGGACCGGGCTGCGAATGGTCCATGTGCCCTACCGCGGCACACAACCGGCGCTAGCCGATCTCATGGCCGGGCATATCGGCATGATGTTCGACACCTATTCCACGCTGAAGCCGCAATTCGAAGCGGGCAACATCCGGCCGCTCGGCATCGCCACCGCCACGCGGCCGAGCTTCGCAGCCGAGTTGCCGACCATCATCGAGGGCGGCCTGCCGGATTTCGTGGTGAGCTCCTGGTGCATGCTGCTGGCGCCGCCCCGCACGCCGCAGGCCATCGTGGACCGGCTGTCCGCCGAAGTGGGGCGCATCGTGCGCCAACCCGCCATGGCACAGCGCCTGCAGGAGATCGGCTTCGTGGTCGAGGGCCGACCTTCGGCCGACACTGGGACCTTTCTGCGGGCGGAAGTCACGCGCTGGGCCGGTGTCATTCGTTCGGCCGATGTGAAGGTGGACGGCTGACGCACCGCCCTGTCCGCCTCATGAGCCTGAACGGGGCCGTACTCGCATACGTCTCCGGTTGTCGGGCCGCGCGGCGCTCGCTGGCGACGAGCTCCTGTCACCAAGCGTCATGGAGACGCCAGCGAGGAGCAGGCCCGCCCCGAAAGCCGAGAAAGCTGAGCATGACCGGCCTCATTCTCCCGGAACCGCAGAAAGGGCCACGGCGGAACCGCGCTCCCTTCCAACGAAGACCAGGCGCGCGCGGGTGCGACTGACTTGGATCGGCGTCGCGAGGCCTGACATGCGGCGGACACAGTTCGACCGCGAGGCCGAGCAAGTCCAATGGCCGGGCATGCTGCCCCTGTCGCCTGGGTGGCCGGCCCGGAGACCTTGAACGAGCTGCAACCATGGGCCGCGTCCAGCCCGCCGATCATCCCGGCCCTGCCGCGCGCTGCCTCGGGCCTCCTCGTCATCCGGCAAATGCCAACGCAGCCGGCGCGCCAGGCCTCACCCGGGTCCGAAGTCCCCGCCCCCGCTCCACCCGACAGCTTCCTCCCGCACCGCGTCGGCCATGCGCGCGGCGGCCAGACTGCGCGCCCCTGCCCGAGGCTCCGCCAGATAGAGCGTGCGGATGATCGGTTCATCGGCCAGCCGTGTCTCGCACAGCAGGCCGGCCTCGACCTCGGCGCTGACCGCCATGGACGACGCCAGCATCTGCGCCACGCCGCCCACCACCAGCGCCTTTTGCGGAGCCAGCGTTTCCACCTCGAAGCGAACATCAAGCGTGACGCCATGGCGAAGCGCCAACTCTTCCAGCCGCTGGCGAAAGGGGTTGCGCGGACCGGGCAGCACCAGCGGCACCTCCCCCAGGCGGCGAAAGAGCTGTGGCGCCTCGGCCCGGTAGCCAGCAGCGGCATGAGCCACGAGGCGCATTTCCTCCCGCAGCAGCGGCGTCAGGCGGATCGCGCGCGCGGGGGGCGGATCGAAGATCAGGGCGAGATCAGCGGCACCCGAGAGCATGGCGTCCTGCAGGTGATCGGCGAAGCCGCCGATGAAGCGGATGCTGACAGCGGGATGGGCGGGAATGAAGCGCCGTGCGAGGCCGGCGCTTAGCCGCTCCAGAAAGAGCCAGGGCAGGCCGATGCTCACGGCGCCCGAAACCTCGCCCTGGCGACCGCGCATCCCTTCACGCAGCGCGTCGAGTTGCTGCAGCAGCGGCGCTGCGCGCTCCCGCAGCGCATGCCCCGCCTCGGTCAGGGCAAGGCCGCGGCCATGCCGGCGAAAGAGGGGCTGGCCCAGATCGGCCTCGAGCAGCCGCATCTGACGGCTCAGTGCCGTCTCGGCGATGCGCAGGCGAAGCGCCGCCTGGCGCAGGCTGCCGAGTTCGGCCACGGCCAGGAAGGTTCTCAGCTGGCGTAGGTCCATGAAGCCTCTCGATCGCGAATTTCTCGCTGTCTGATTGATCCCGTTTATCAGAGATTGCTGATCTGCGTCGCCTTAGCCTCCCCGCCGAACAGCCGGAGGCCCGCCATGCTTCGCCTTGCCCTCGCCCTCCTCGCCGGCCTCCTGCCCGGTGCTTCCGCCCTGGCACAGGCCGAACTGCCGGCGCGCGGCATCACCATCATCGTTCCCTATGCGGCCGGCGGCGTCACCGACACGCTGGCACGGCTGATGGCCGAGCGCCTCACGCCACGCCTCGGCGTGAACGTCCTTGCGGAAAACCGCAGCGGCGCGGGCGGGCTGATCGCAGCCCAGGCGGTGGCCCGCGCCCGACCGGACGGCGCAACGCTGTTGATGCACAGCAGCGCCATCCTGGTCGTCGCCGCGAACACGCCCGACCTGCGCTTCGATCCCATCACCGAGCTAGCGCCGGTGGGCTTCGTCGCGGGGCTTCCTGCCGTGCTGGTGGTGAACCCCGCCGTGCCGGCGCGCAGCATGCCCGAATTGCTCGGCTGGCTGCGGGCCAATCCTGGCCGGGTGAATTGCGGCATCCTGGGCGAGGGCAGCACCGACCATCAGGCCTGCAAAGCTATCGAGCGCACCGCCGGCACCACAATGGAGTTCCCGGTCTATCGCGGCCTGCCGCCGCTCAACATCGACCTCCTGGCCGGGCTGATCCAGATGAATTTCGGGTCGGCCTCCATCCAGATGCCGCTGGTGCGCGAGGGCCGGCTGCGCGCACTCGCCGTGGGGACGGCGCAGCGACTGGCCGAATTACCGGAACTGCCGACGCTGCTGGAATCGGGCGTGCCCTATGACGGGCTGGCAGTGAATGCGCTCTTCGCGCCGGCCGGCACGCCCGCCCCGCTGCTGGCCCGGCTGAACGCCGAAGTCGCGGGGATCATGGCCGAGCCCGCGATGCGCGAGAGGATCGCGGGCATGGGTGCCCTGCCCGGCCCACCCGATGCCGCCTCCCTCGCCGCCACCTTCCGGCGCGACTGGGATCGCGCCCGCGCCGCCGCCCAACGCTGACCGCATCACCCAGGGAAGACACGTCCATGACCTATTCCATCGTCGCCCGCTGCCCGAAGAGCGGCCAATACGGCATCGGTGTCGCCACCTATTCGCCCGTCGTCGGCAGCAATGTGCCGCTTGTGGTGCCGGGGCGCGGGGCCGTCGCGCATCAATGCGTTGCCTCACCGGCGTTCCGCGCCATGGCGGGGCGGCTGCTGGGTGAAGGCGCTTCGGCGGAGGGCGTGCTCGGCACGCTGGCTGCCTGCGATCCGTTCTGGCAGAGTCGGCAGGTGATCCTGGTTGATGCCTATGGCGGCGTCGCCGGCTTCACGGGCGAGCGTGCGCCGCCGCACGCCGGCCACCGCCTGGGCCAAGGCTTCGCTGTCGCCGGCAATGTGCTGACCGAGACCTGCCTCGCCGACACCTGGGAGGGCTATGTGGCCACCGAGGCCACCGATCTGCCGCTGGCCGAGCGGCTGGTGCGCGCATTGGAGGCCGGCGCACGCTCCGGTGGGCAGGCCGAGGGGCTGACTTCTGCCGCGCTGCTGGTGGCAGGCCATGACAGCTTCCCATTGGTGGATCTGCGTGTGGACGTGCACGACACGCCGGTGAAGGCGCTGCGGCATGCCTGGGATTTCATGCGGCCGCTCGGCGACTATTACGTTCAGCGCAAGACCAACCCCATCGGGCTGCCGCGTTGGTGGCAGAAGCGGATGGAAGAGGTGCCGGGCTGGAAGCCCAACCATCTCGTCCAGGTGATCCCGCAGCAATAGGAGGCAAGCCGTGCCGCATGACACCAAAACCCTTCTGCGTGACTTCGCCGCTGCCTGGAACCGCCATGACATCGAGGGGCTTCTCGCCCTCGTCACCGAGGATTGCGTCTTCGAGACGGCGGCCGGCCCCACCGCGCAGGGCTCGATCTTCGCGGGAAAGGCAGCCTTGCGCGCAGCCTTTCCCGCCGCCTGGCAGACCTGGCCCGATGCGCGCTGGGAGGATGCGGTGCATGTGGTCGCAGGCAGCCGCGCCTTCAGTGAGTGGACCTTCCGCGGCACGGATCGGGCAGGGTCGGGTGTCGAGGTGCGCGGTGTCGATCTGTTCGAGATTCGTGACGGACTGATCGCCCGCAAGGACACCTATCGCAAGGTCAGGACAGGCTGAGGAACCGAGGCGGCGCCGGCATGCGCTGCCGTGGGGCTGACCGGGAGGTTGCCCTACAGTCATCCATCAGACGCGACGGGCGCAAATTCACCGACGCAGCGCCGCGCGGTGGGCCAATCCGCCATGGCCTTGCCGGGCCCACTCGCATCGCTCAAGCCGCATGGAGCGACCGGCACCCGAAAATCTTGCGCTGACAACGGCCAAGCCGGACTCCGTCCCGGCGACGAGTGCCACCCTGCGAAGCGCTTCCGCGCTCGCCTTCGGCCCCCGCCCCGCGAAGATGGCGGCCGGATCCGGCGGCAGGCCGGGGTGGACGAAAAATTTACGCACGTCCATCTATACCTGTCCTGTATTTTTGGATACGTTTCACAGAATGAGCATCCGCGATCGCTGGAATGGCCTCAGGCGGCGCAGCCTGGATCGCCTGGCGCGCCGCTTCTGCGCGGCGCGGGCGGAGAACCACGCGGGGCGCCCGCTGGTCAGCGTGGTCTTCGACGACATTCCCCAAAGCGCCGCGCTGGAGGGTGGGCGCGCCCTGCTCGCCCGTGGCATGCGCGGCACCTATTTCGTGGCCGGCGGCCTCGAAGGCGGCGTCGCGGCGGATGGTGAGCCCTTCTTCACCCGCGACGACCTGCTTCGCCTCGCCGGCGATGGTCATGAGATTGGCTGCCACACCTTCAGCCATCGTTCGATGCCCCGGCTGAGTTCGACCGAGGTGATGGACGATCTCGCCCGCAACCGGGACTACCTGGCCTCCCGACTGGGCGAAATGCCGGTGCACAGCTTCGCCTACCCCTATGGGGACACCTGCCCGCGCACCAAGCGCATCGTGCGCCGCCATTTCCCGGTCGCGCGCGGGGTCTATCACGGTATCAATGAGGGCGCCCTCGACATCGCCCAGCTTCGGACGCTCGCCATCGAGACATGCGCCATGCACTGGGACATGTTTACGGCGGCCCTCGACCGCGCCGCCGCGACAAATGCTTGGGTGGTGCTGGTGACGCACGACGTGCGCTCTCGCCCAGGTCCCTGGGGCACGACGCCCACCGATATCGCCCGCGTCCTGGACGAGGTGCAGCGCCGGGGGATCGAGGTGCAGACCATGGCCAAAGCGCACGCGGCCGTTCGGGGCGGCGCGACGGCCCCGCCGGGGCTCATCTCCGCCGCTGCCCTGCCGGTCGATCGGCAGAGCATCGCGTGACCGCGGACCACCCCGCCCCGCCCGCATCGCTGGAGGGTGTGTCCCGCGGCGCCGGGCCCGGGTCGGCGAGCATCCGCATCTTCACGAGCATGGACGAGGCCGAGGCCATGTGGCGTGCGGCGGAGCGAAGCCTGATCCACACCGCCTTCCAGACCTACGAGTGGCTCGCCACCTGGGTGGAGACACTCGGGACGGAGGTCGCGATCACCCCGCTGATCGTGCTGGTCGAGGAAGGGGAACGGCCGGTGATGCTGATCCCGCTCGGCCGTGCCAAGCGGCGGGGCATTGCGACCATCACCTTCCTGGGCGGCGAGGTCACCGATTACCACGCGCCGCTTGTGGCGGCAGACTGGCAGGATCGGCTGGCGCCGGCGGGCTTCGCGCCGCTCTGGACGCGCATCCTGGCCGCGCTGCCACGCGCGGATCTGCTGCGGCTCGGGCAGATGCCGGAGGACATCCTCGGCGTGCCGAACCCCTTCGCGAGCCTGCCCGGCGCGCGGCCTTCCGATGTCGCCCTGAGCTTGCGCCTGCCGGCCAATGTGGAGGACTTCCGGCGCGGATTGCGGTCCAATCTGGCCTCCGACACCCGGCGCAAGCGCCGGCGCCTCGCCGAGATCGGCGCGGTCGAGCACGCGGTTGCACGCACGCCGGAGGAGATGTCGGCCGCGGTCGCCGCCATGGCCGACCGCAAGTCGCGCCGCTTCCTGGAAACGACGGGTAAGGACCCTTTCGCCCGCCCCGCCTTCCGGGCCTTCTACGACCGCATGTCCCAGCGCGTTCCGGGTGACGGCGCTGTGCAGGCAAGCGTGCTGCGGGTGGGCGGCGAGGTGGTGGCTGCCCATTGGGGTGTCGTCCATCGTGGCCGCTTCTACTACCTGATGATCGGTTGGTCGGCGGGCGAGTGGTTTCGCTACTCCGTCGGTCGAATCCTGATCGACGCGCTCATCGCCGCGGCGATCGAGGACAGGCTCGAGGTCTTCGACCTCACCATCGGCGACGAGGCCTACAAATCCGATTGGGCGAATGAGCGCCTGACGCTGTTGGCGCTCAACCTTGCGCTGAGCCCGGCAGGGCGTGTCGTGCTGGCTGCCGAGGCGGCGCGTCACGCGCTGCGCGAGAGAGCGAAGCGGGTGCAGTGGCTGCGCGCCCTGGTCCGGCGCCTGGCCGGACGCAAGCCGTTGACCGACGGGGGCTGAACCACCGATCCGCGCGGCGTCAGCGCCGCCGCTCGGCTCCGGTGGATAGCCCGCTCGAAGGCACGGCGACGCGCATCTAAGCCCCCAGCCTTTACGGCATCCTTACACGTCCGCTTCAGCTTCCGCATCGCGCCATCACGCGCCTTTGCGGCAGGGTTCCTTTGTTCCGCAAAGGGCTTCCCATGCTCGACATCCTCCTTCTCGCCGCCGGCCTCGCCGGCTTTGCCTTGCTTGCCCTCTACATCCGCGCGATCGGGCGGGTGTGACGATGGGCTACGACCTCTGGCTCGGCGGCGCTGTCGCCTTGTGCCTCCTCGGCTACCTCCTTTGGGCCCTGCTGCGGCCTGAAAGCCTCTGACATGACGATCATCGGATGGGCGCAGATTGCGCTCGTGCTGGGCTGTGCGCTGCTGCTGTCGGTGCCGGCCGGGGCTTGGCTTGCGGCCATCGCCGAGGGGCGGCTCGGGCCGCTCACTCGGCTGGATATGGCGCTGCTCCGGGGGGCCGGCGTAGATCCGGCGCGCGGCCAATCCTGGCAGGGCTATCTGGCGGCGATGCTGGCCTTCAATGCGGCCGGGTTCGCTCTGCTCTACGCGATGCTGCGCCTGCAGGGGGTGCTGCCGCTGAACCCGCAGCACTTCGATGGCATCCCGCCCTTCCTCGCCTTCAACACCGCGATCTCTTTCGTCACCAACACCAACTGGCAGGCCTATGCGGGCGAGACGGCGATGTCGCATCTCAGCCAGATGACGGGCCTCGCCGTGCAGAACTTCCTTTCGGCCGCAACGGGCATCGCGCTCGCCTTCGCCGTGATCCGCGCCTTCGCCGCCGGCGGCTTGACGCAACTCGGCAATTTCTGGGCCGACCTGACGCGCGTGACGCTCTGGCTGCTGCTGCCGGGCGCGGTCCTGGCGGCCGTCGTCTTCATCGCTATGGGCGTGCCGCAGACGCTGGAGGCCGGCGTGACCGCCACGACGCTGGTCGGCGGCGAGCAGAGTATCCCACTCGGCCCCGTCGGCTTCCAGCTCGCCATCAAGCATCTCGGCACCAATGGCGGTGGCTTTTTCGGGGTGAACTCACTGCATCCCTTCGAGGGGCCGAGCGCGCTCGCCACCAGCCTGCAGATCATCCTGCAGGTGGTGATCCCCTTTGGCCTCTGCCTCGCCTTCGGCCGCATGATCGGCGATGCGCGGCAGGGGCGCGCGCTGCTGGCCGTGATGGTCGGCTTCCTGCTGGCCGCGACGCTTGCCATCTACGCCGCCGAGGCCGCGGGCAACCCGCTGCATATCGCGGCCGGGGTCTCCCCCGCGCAAGGCAACATGGAGGGCAAGGATCTCCGCTTCGGCCTGGCGCTCGCCGCCCTCTTCACCGCCACCACCACGGGCGCGAGCTGCGGCGCGGTGAATGCGATGCTGGACAGCTTCACGCCGCTGGGTGGCCTCGTGCCGCTCTTCCTCATCCAGCTTGGCGAGGTGCTGCCGGGCGGCGTGGGCTCCGGCCTCTACGGCATGCTGGTCTTCGCGCTGCTCGCCGTCTTCATCGCCGGGCTGATGGTGGGGCGCACGCCGGAATATCTCGGCAAGAAGGTGCAGGCGCGCGAGGTGAAGCTCGCCATGCTTGCCGTGCTGGTGCTGCCGGCGGCGATCCTGGGCCTCGCCGGCCTTTCGCTGGTGCTGGAAGTGGGCACCGCCTCGCTTCAGGATGCCGGGCCGCATGGCCTGACCGAGATGCTCTACGCCTATACCTCGGCGGCAGGGAACAATGGCTCGGCATTTGGCGGGCTGGCGGCGGATACGCCCTGGCTCAACACCACGCTGGGCTTCGCCATGCTGGCCGGGCGCTTCGGCTTCGCCATCCCCGTGCTCGCCATCGCCGGCAGCCTGGCCGCCAAGCCGCGCGCGACCGAAGGCCCCGGCACATTGCCGACCCATGGCCCGCTCTTCGCGGGACTGCTGGCCGGCGTCATCCTCATCCTGGGCGGGTTGCAATACCTGCCCGCCCTCGCCCTCGGCCCGATCGCGGAGCATGTCGCGATGCTCGCCGGGCAGAGCTTCTGAAGGCCCCCTCCATGCAAACCCAGATCGCGCTGTTCGACGGCGCCATCCTCCGCCGCGCGGCGCTGGACGCCGTGCTGAAGCTCTACCCGCGGCACCTCGTACGCAACCCGGTCATCTTCGTGACGGAGGTGGTCTCCATCCTCGTCACGCTGCTGGCAATACGCGATGTGGTGCTTGGCAACCCCTACGCCTTCCAGGCGAGCGTGGCTGCCTGGCTCTGGCTCACCGTGCTGTTTGCCACCTTCGCCGAAGCCGTGGCGGAAGGCCGCGGCAAAGCGCGCGCCGCCTCATTGCGCGCCGCCCGCGGCGAGACCATGGCCCGCTACGTCCCGCTGCCCGAGGACCCCACCCTTACCCTCCCTCGCCCAGCGGCCGAGCTGAAACGCGGCGACCATGTGCTGGTCGAGGCGGGTGAAATCATCCCCTCGGATGGCGAGATCGTGCAGGGAATCGCCAGCGTGAACGAGAGCGCCGTGACGGGCGAAAGTGCGCCCGTGATCCGCGAGGCCGGTGGTGATCGCAGCGCTGTCACCGGCGGCACGCTGGTGGTGAGTGACCGTATCCTGGTCCGCATCACCGCTGAGGCGGGCGGCACCTTCCTGGACCGCATGATTGCAATGGTGGAAGGCGCCTCGCGCCAGAAGACCCCGAACGAGATCGCGCTCGATATCCTGCTGGCGGGGATGACGCTCATCTTCCTCATCGCCGTCGTCACGCTGGTGGGTTTCGCGAGCTACAGCGGCACCGCACCCTCGGTGGTGGTGCTGGCGGCACTTCTGGTCACGCTGATCCCGACCACCATCGGCGGTCTGCTCTCGGCCATCGGCATCGCGGGCATGGACCGCCTGGTGCGCTTCAACGTGCTGGCCACCTCGGGCCGCGCGGTGGAGGCGGCGGGGGATGTGGATGTGCTGCTGCTGGACAAGACCGGCACCATCACTTTCGGCAACCGTCAGGCCGCCGCCTTCCTGCCCGCGCCAGGCGTGACCGACGCCGAACTGGCCCAGGCCGCCGTGCTGGCGAGCCTGGCCGATGAGACGCCTGAGGGCCGCAGCATCCTCGCCTTCGCGAAGGAACGCTTCGGCATCGCGGTAACGACGCCCGAGGGCGCGCGCGCCGTGCCCTTCACCGCGCAGACGCGCGTCTCGGGGATGGATCTGCCGGATGGCGCCTATCGCAAAGGGGCAGTGGACAGCCTCGCCACCACGCTGGGCATCGCCATCCCGCCCGAGTTGGCGGCCGGCATGGACCGCATCGCGCGCACCGGCGCCACACCGCTGGCCGTGGCGAAGGATGGCCGCATCCTCGGCGCCATCGAGCTCAAGGACATCGTGAAGCCCGGCATGCGCGAACGCTTCGCGGAACTCCGTCGCATGGGCATCCGCACCGTGATGGTGACGGGCGACAACCGCCTCACCGCCGCTGCCATCGCGGTGGAGGCCGGGGTGGACGACTTCCTGGCCGAGGCGAAGCCGCAGCAGAAGCTCGACTACATCCGTGCGCAGCAGGCCGAGGGGCGGCTCGTCGCTATGGCGGGCGACGGCACGAATGACGCGCCCGCGCTAGCCCAGGCGGATGTGGGGCTGGCCATGCAGACCGGTACCCAGGCGGCGCGCGAGGCTGGCAACATGGTGGATCTGGACAGCGACCCGACGAAGCTGATCGAGGTGGTAAAGATCGGCAAGCAGCTGCTCATCACGCGGGGCGCGTTGACCACCTTCTCGATCGCCAACGACGTGGCGAAGTACTTCGCGATCCTGCCTGCGATCTTCGTGGCGCAGTATCCGGGCCTCGCGGCGCTCAATGTGATGAGCCTCACGAGTCCGCAAAGCGCCATCCTCTCCGCGGTGATCTTCAATGCGCTGATCATCGTGGCGCTTGTGCCCCTGGCCCTGCGCGGCGTGGACTATGCGGCCATCGGCGCGGCCTCGCTGCTGCGGCGCAACCTGCTGGTCTATGGGCTCGGCGGCCTCGTCGCACCCTTCATCGGCATCAAGATCATCGACCTCCTGCTCACCTTCATCGGAGTGGCCTGAACCATGCTGCGCCCGCTTCTCTCCCTCCTGCTCGGCGCCACGCTGCTGCTGGGCGTCGTCGTCCCACTCGGCGTCACCGCGCTGGCCGGGTTGGTGCTGCCCGAGCAGGCTGGCGGGAGCCTGATCCGGCGCGAGGGCCAGGTGATCGGCTCCACGCTGATCGGGCAGAATTTCGACGGGGATCGCTGGTTCCACGGCCGCCCCTCTGCCACCGCGGCCGCGCCTTATGACGCGAGTTCCTCCGCCGCCTCGCAACTCGGTCCGACCAGTGCCGCGCTGCTGGAGACCATCACCTCCCGCCTGGCTGGCGCGCGGGATATGCCGGCCGATGCGGTGACCGCCAGCGGCTCGGGCCTGGATCCCCACATCAGCCTGAAGAATGCACGCGCCCAGGTGCCGCGCGTGGCCGCCGCACGCAACCTGCCCGAGGCGCGGGTTGCCGCGCTGGTCGCCGCCCAGACCGAAGGCCGGGATTTCGGCCTGCTGGGCGAGCCGCGCGTGAACGTGCTGCGGCTGAACCTGGTGCTCGAGGCGCTGCGTTGATGCAGCACTTACACCCAAGCGGGCACTCGCGCATGGCACGCTTGCGCGGCGACGGCGCATCTTCCGCCCCACTCCCACTTGCAGGCACAAGACCTGCCAGGACCCATGGACGATTCCTTTCGGTTTCACGATCTGCTTTTGGCCCTCTCGCCCGTGCTGGCGCTGCTCTGGCTCTGGGGCCTTGCCCGCGTGCTGCGCGACCTGCGGCGGCGCGATGTGCCGGGGCCCGACCTCTCGCGCTGCGGGCTTCCGCGGCGGTCACCCTCCGCCGTCCCGTCATTATGGTGGCTGGCTCGGCGGCGGAGCCATCCGCAGCGTGGCCTCGTCCTGCGTTGACGCTGGCGCGACCGGACCATCGCTGACGTGCGGCGCCGCCTGGCCTATCTTGCCGCATGATGAATTCCGCCGAGCCCGCGCGCCCCGATCCAGACGCCCTGGCCGAGCTGGCGGCCCGGGACGGGCGCGGCCACCTCAAGGTCTTTCTCGGCGCCGCCCCCGGCGTTGGCAAGACGGTGGAGATGCTGGTCGAGGGCCGCCGCCTGCACCAGGCCGGGCGGGACGTGCTGATCGGCCTCGTTGAAACCCATGGCCGCGCCGAAACCGAGGCCGCCATCGGCACGCTGCCCCGCTTGCCGCTCAGCGCCATCGCCTATCGCGGGCAAGTGCTGCACGAGTTCGACCTCGACGCCGCGCTCGCCCGCCGCCCCGCCATACTGCTGCTGGATGAGCTGGCCCACAGCAACGCGCCGGGCAGCCGCCACGCCAAGCGCTGGCAGGATGTGGAGGAACTGCGCGACGCCGGCATCGAGGTCTGGACGACCATGAATATCCAGCATCTGGAGAGCAGCGCCGAGGCCGTAGCGCGCGTGACCGGCGTGCGCGTGGCCGAGACGGTGCCCGATGCTGTGCTGAAGGGGGCCGATGCGGTGGAGCTGGTGGACATCCCGCCGGCCGAGCTGCTGGAGCGCATGCGCGCCGGAAAGATCTATCGCTCCGAGCAGGCCGAGCGTGCGCTGCGTGGCTTCTTCAGGGAGGGCACGCTGGCTGCGTTGCGCGAATTGGCGCTGCGCCGCACGGCCGACCGCGTGGATGCCGACGTCACTTCCTGGATGCGGCGCAACGCGGTCGCCGGCCCCTGGCCGGTGGGCGATCGCGTGCTGGTCCTCATCCCCGGCGGCGCCGCGGCCGAACCCGTGCTCCAGCAGGCCCGCCGTTTGGCCGATGCGCTGCACGCGCCACTCCTGGCCCTGCATGTCGAGCAGCCGGGCCAGACGGAGGATCCGGGGCTCGGGATAGCACTCGCCCAGCAGCTCGGAGCCGAGACCGAGGTCACCGCCGCGACGGACCTGCCCGCCGCCATCCTCGCGCATGCCCGCGCGCGGCGTGTTACACACATCATCCTGGGCCGGGGCGCATCGCACTCGTGGCGAAGGGCGCTGGGACATCGCCTGATCAGCGCCCTTGCACGCGCGGCACCGGAATTCACCCTGCATGTGGTGCCGAGCCCGGTTGCGGCGCGGAGCCCGGCGCCGGTGCGGCAGTGGCCCGGCTGGGTTTCCTGGGTCGTGGTCCCGCTGCTGGTCGGCAGCGCCACGCTGGTCTGCGCGGCGCTCGATGGCCGGGTTCCGGATGCCGCCTTTGGCATGGTCTACTTGGCGGCCACCGTGGCCATCGCCGTCCTGGCCGGCCCGGCCCATGCGGGGGCCGGCGCGGTCCTGTCCTTCCTGCTCTGGAACTTCCTCTTCCTCCCGCCCCGCTATACCTTGGCCATAGCCTCGGCGCAGGATGTGCTGGGCGCCGTGGTGTTCGGCGCGGTGGCGGCACTGCTTGCCGGAACGACGGGCCGACTTGGGCGGAATGTGCGCACCGCCGCATCTCGGCTCGCCGCACTTCGGCGCCTCGCCGCCTTGTCGCGCCGGCTCAACGCCCAGGCCTCGATGGCGGAACTGCAGATGGCGGTGGTGGAAGAGGCGGCACGGATCGCGGGCGGCCCGTCCTGCCTGCTGCTGCCACTGGACGAAGCGCTGGCATCAAGCCTGCCCGGCCAGTTCACACGCACGGCTGAGGCGCCGGCCGAGCCGGTGCTGCGTGCGGCCCATCCGCCAGATGCGGCGCCCGATGACGGCGCCTTGGCGGCCGCGCGCTGGGCCCTCGCGAATGGACGCCCTGCGGGCCGGGGCACGGCAACGCTGCCGGCCAGCGCCTGGCGCTTCCTCCCGCTCGTGGCGCAGCGGGAGGGCGATGCGATCACCCTGGGCCTGCTCGGCCTGCGCCCCGAGGCCAACGCCTCAGACCCCGAGGCGGATCGCGCGATCGCCGCGCTCCTCGACCAGGCGGCGGTCGCACTGGAGCGCGCGCGCCTCGCCGATATCGCCGCGAGTGCCCGCGCACGCGGACAGGCCGAGGCGCTGCGTACCGCCCTGCTCACCAGCCTCGGTCATGATCTGCGCACCCCGCTCACCGCCATCCGCGGCGCGGCCGAGACGCTGCGCAGCGCCGGCCCCGCGCTCTCCGAGGATACCCGCAGCGACCTGCTGTCCAGCATCGAGGAGGAGGCGACACGCCTCGCCCGATGGATGTCCGCCATCCTGGATATCGTCCGGCTGGAGACAGGCCAGGTAAAGCCACGGCGCGAGCTTGTGGACCTCGCGGTGGCGCTGGAGGAAGCGGCCAGCCACGCGGAGCAGACCCATGCCGACCGCGTGGTCCGGCGCGATCTGCTCGCGGGCTTGCCGCAGCCGCGTCTCGATCCAGCGCTGCTCGACCGCATCCTCGAGAATCTGCTCGACAACGCGCTGAAGTATTCGGCACCCGATGGCCTGGTGCGCCTGGCCGCGCGGTTGGACGGGAGGGAGATCGTGTTGATCGTCGAGGATGACGGGCCAGGCATCGCGCCCGAGGCGCTGCCCCACGTCTTTGATGCGTTTTTCCGCGCCGCGCGCAGCGACAGCATCGCGGCCGGCTCCGGCCTCGGTCTCTCCATCTGCCATGGACTGGTCGGCGCGATGGGAGGCCGCATCCAGGCCGAGAGCCCGATCCATACCGGCCGCGGCACGCGGATCACGCTGCGCTTCCCGACATGACGGCAGCACCACTCCAGGTCCTCGTGGTGGATGACGAGCCGCAGATCCATCGCTTCCTCGCGCCCGCGCTCGAAGCCGCCGGCTATGCCGCGCTGCGGGCGGAGACTGCCCGCGAGGGGCTGCGCCTTGCCGCATCACGCGGCCCTGCCTGTGTGCTGCTTGACCTTGGCCTGCCGGACCTGGACGGCAAGGAGGCACTCGCGCGGCTGCGCAGCTTCAGCACAGTGCCGGTCATCGTGATCAGCGCACGCGACCGAGAGGCGGAGAAAGTCGCGGCACTGGACGCCGGTGCCGACGACTATGTCGAGAAGCCCTTCGGCCTGGCCGAGCTGCTGGCCCGGCTGCGGGCGGCAACGCGGCGGGCATTGCTGGTGGAGGCCCCTGCGCCGGTGATCACCACGGGCGCGCTGCAGGTGGACCTGGAACGCCGCCTGGCGCGCCTTTCCGGGTCCGAACTCGCGCTCACGCCGCGGGAGTGGGACCTGCTGGCAGCGCTGGCGCGCAACCTCGGCCGTGTGGTGACGCAGCGGCGGCTGCTGGGAGAGGTATGGGGCCCGGCACATGTCGAGGACAGCCAATACCTGCGGGTCTATGTGGGCCAGCTTCGCGCCAAGCTAGGCCCGGCAGCGAGCCTGCTGCGGACGGAGCCAGGGGTCGGATACCGACTGCTGGAGAGCGAGCCGTAGCGCCACGCGCAGAGTCGCCCGGGATTGATGTGCGATGCAGACGGCTTGGCGGCGGCGATGCCGCACGCTTCCCGGGCGCGCAAATGCCGCCACTCGTCCTGCCGCGCATCACGGCTCACCAACACGGCTTGGGCTGCGAAGCAACGGGCTCATGGTGCGGCAGGACCAGGATCGCCTCGCTGCCGCCGCCCGGCCGCGCGCCCAGCCGGAAGGTGCCGCCATGCGCCGAGGCGACGCGCTGCACCAGGGCCAGGCCCAGTCCCGCGCCAGGCCAGGCTCGGTCATTCGCGGTATCGGCCTTGAGGAAGACGCTGCCGACCGCGGAGCGGATGGCCTCGGGCACGCCCGGTCCTCGATCCAGCACCTCGATCCGCGTATGCGCGGGCGCCTCGCAACTCCAGCGCAAGTTGACCACGCCGCCGCGCGGCGATGCCTTGATCGCGTTGTCAGCCAACTGGAAAAAGGCGCGGTCGATCCGGTCGATATCGCCATAGACGGCGACATCCGCGTCACCCTCGGGCATGAGGGTGACCCCACGCTCGCGCGCCGCGTCGCCCAAAGCCTGAAGGACCCGCGCGACAAGGCTTGTCACCCAGGCCCCGCCGCGTGGCCCCAGCCCGCCGCCATCCTGGAGCGCCACCACGTCGAGCGCGATCTCGATCAGCTTCAGCATCTCGCCACCGGCACGGTGGATCTGCCAAGCATATTCGCGCACATCCTCGGCCGGCAGGTCGGGCGAGGTGGCGATGAACTCGGAGAAGCCCATCACCGGGATGAGCGGTGTGCGGAGTTCGTGGGACACGACGGAAAGGATGCCCGCCCGGGTCCGCTCGCTATTCTCGAGCGCGCTGCGCGTATTCCTCAGGCCCGATTGCGTCTCCTGCAGTTCGCTCGCCAGCCGGCGCCTTTCGTCATCGGCCGCGCGCATTCGCTGCCAGATCTCCGCTTCGCGCGCGGCGCGCGCGCGGCGGGTCAGGCTGGATTCGACGGCGCGGGAGACGACGGTCATCATCTCGCCGAGGCGCAGCGGCTTGCGGATCAGATCGAAGGCCCGCGCGCGCATGGCGCTGATGGCGGCCTCCGTCGTCGCGTAGCCGGTCATGATGATGATCTCGATCGCCTCGGCATCCGGCCGCCCCGCCATCAATCCCTCGGCCAGCAGGAGCCCGTTCTTCCCGGGCATGGCGATGTCCGAAATCACGACGCAGATGCCGGGGTCGGTCGCCACCAGGCGCTCGGCCTCGCCGGCATCCCGCGCCTGCACCACGTCCGCACCAGCCTGCTGGAGGTAGCGCGTCAACAGGTCAACGATCGCGTCCTCGTCATCAACGACGAGAATGCGGGCGCCGGCGACGGTGGGGGAATTCGATGTCGGCATCATCACGTCCGATCGGTCCCGAAGACGGGAGGGCGCTTCCACGACCAGGCCTCGCCTAAAGGATCAGCCGGTAGCCCTTGCCACGCGCGGCGACGATGCGGATCGCGTTGCCGGAAACGCGCTCGATCTTCTGCCGCAGGCTCGAGGCCAACTGGTCCACACCGCGCTGCTGAGGCTGCAGGCGATGTCCCAACACCTTCTCGGCCACGCTCTCGCGCGAGAGCGGCTCGTCGCCTGCCTCGATGAGCTGGGCGAGCAACTCGGCCTCGCCGCTCGTGAGGTTGATGCTGGTGCCATCGGCGCCGACCACACGCAGGCGGGCCGGATCGAGGGTGGTGCCCTGGACGGTCAGCGGCTTGCGCGGCGCACGGAGCGTGGGGCCAGGCCCGGCGCCGGGCGGTCTGTCCCGCCCCATTCGGCGCTGCAGTGCGCGGACGCGTGCATTCATCTCGCGCGCCGAGAAGGGCTTGGCGATGTAGTCATCGGCGCCGACTTCGAGACCGACCACGCGGTCCACCTCATCGGACCGGCCGCTGACGACGATGACGCCGGTCAAGGCGCGGGCCGCGGCTTCGCGCACGATGGTCATGCCGCTGCCATCGGGCAGGCCCAGATCCACGATGACGATGGCGGGATCGAACTCCTGAAGGCGGGCCAGCCCCTGGTCGAGGGAGTCGGCATGGATGGTGGTCCAGCCATCCCGCTCGAGCATGGTCAGGATCGTCGCGGCCACGTCCGGCTCATCCTCGACGACGAGGATCGGCCGGTCACCGGGCATGCCCAAATTCATGTAACGATTCACCCTGAGTGCAATCGATACGAGCATTAGTGAAATCCTCCACCACCTGCAACGATATGCGCGGAGCGGCTGCGCCGGCACGGCACTCTTGTTTTGCGCGACATGGCTTTCTTTTTGGCCATGAAGGAGTGGCCGCGCGGATCGAGTGCGCGAGCGAGATACTCCCCGCCGCAGCCTGCGGCCCATGACGCAACCCCTGCGCGCCTGGCAAAGCGTGGACGGAAGACCGCCGTCGAGTTTCCGCAGGGCCCTCCCACATGCCTTAATGGGACGCTGCGCGCCGCGTCGCCTCAAAGCAGCAATTTTCACGTCGCGCACTCCATTCCGGGGAAGCATCACGCGACGGACAATAATTTCCACACACAAAAATGCATGCTGCGAGTGGTCGGATACTGTCAGGAAGCCCGCAGAAGTGTAGGCGAACGTGCGCTGGTCCACCCGCATGGGTGGCCGCGCATGCCGCGCCCTGCGGCTACAAAATCCTACATTGCGCCATCAAAGGCCGCGTCTTCGCACGCTTGTTCCACCGCAGGACGTTTCACGACCTATCCCGAGGTAAGTGGCGTTTTTTTATTGATCCGACAGCGTTATCACGACGCTCGGACATGCCACCGCTCGCGGCGGCATGCAGCGTCAGGGGGGTGACGGCAGATTGCGTGCGTCTCAAGGCAAACAGGCCCGCACGCCAATCGACCAGGGGCCAGGATCGTCTCCGGGCGGCGGATGCCCGGCCGGCCGGAGGCACCGAAGCAGGAAGAGCACATCTTGCCATGCCAGATGAGATCGCCCGGAAGGATAGGGAGGAGGCGCGCCTCGCGGCCCTTCGCCGTTATGGCATTCTCGACACCGCCACCGAACCTGCCTTCGACCGGATCGTCCGGCTCGCCGCGCATGCGTTGGATGCGCCCGTCGCCCTCATCTCGCTGGTGGACGAGGAGCGCGTCTGGTTCAAGGCGGCCAGCGGCTTCACCGAGAGCGAGATGCCGCGTGCCGGAAGCCTCAGCACGTTGGCCCTTGCTCAACGCGACATTACGATCATCCCGGATACCCTGCTGGACCCACGCTGCAGCGCGAACCCGCTGGTGCTGGGCCCGCCGCATATCCGCTTCTATGCCGGCGCGCCACTGATCACGGCCGACGGCCATGCGATCGGCGTTCTCTGCGTCATCGACACGGCGCCACGCGCCGGTCTCTCCCCGTCCGAAGTCCTCGCGATGCGCGACCTGGGCGCAATGGTGATGGACCTGCTGGAACTGCGCCACGAGACCGCGCAGCGCGAGCATCTGATCTGCCGCGCCCGACTGCGCGAGCAGCTGCTCGCCAGCAATGCCGAGGCACCCACATCCCAGGACGCGATCAACGCCGCCATGGAGGTGGTGCGCGAGGCGACCGGCAGCATGATCTGCCTGATGTTCCGGACCGCTCCGGATGGACGGCAGCTGCAGATCCTCGGGGGCCGGACCGATCGGCCTGGCGGCGACGACGCGTATATCGCGACGCTGCGCGCCATGGACTTCAACCTGGACAACACCCTCTCGGGCATGGTGATCCGCGGCGAGGTTCAGGGCTTTTTCCACCGTTTCACGCCGGACCTCCTCGCGCGCTATCCTGGATTAAGACTTTCCGCCAGTCGCGGCGCACACGCGCAGCTGATCACGCCCGTCAGCCTGGATGACGACCGCTATTCCATGGTGCTCGGCTTCCGCGATGAGCCCGCGGACGTCGAACATGTGCAGGAGCTGATGCGGGAAGTCGGCAGCACGCTGCGCCCCCTGCTGCGCCGGCTGCGGGAGGCAGAGGCGGCGCAGCTCTTCCACCGCGCCGTGCATGCCTGCGGCGATGCCGTGATCATCTGCGACACCACGCGGTCCAGTGGTGAAGGTCCCCGTATCCGCTACGTGAACCCTGCCTTCACCCGGCAGACCGGCTTCAGCGCCGAGGAGGTGATCGGCCAACCGCCGCGCTTCCTGGAGGGGCCCGGCCCTTCCGACGCGGCACGGGAGGAGGTCCGCGCGGCCCTCAAGCTGCGCCAGCCCATCCGGCAGCAGATCCAGAGCCATCGCCGCGACGAAAGCATGTTCTGGGCCGACCTGCAGATCGCCCCCGTGACGGATGCGACGGGCTGGTTCACCCATTGGGTCGCTATCCAGCGCGACGTGACGACGGAGACCATGGAAGCCCTGGCCCTGGCGGAGCGCGAGGCCTTCTTCCGCTACTTCTTCGAGCAGCACCCGGCGCCGATGTGGGTCTATGACCGCGAGACGCTGCATTTCCTCGAGGTGAACGAGGCGGCGATCCGCACCTATGGCATGTCGCGGGAGGAATTCCGACGAAAGACCATCCTGGACATCCGCCCCCCGGAGGACCGCGCAGCGGCGCTCGCAATGGTGGAGAAGCTGAACCCGGAATACATGGATTCCGGCCCTTGGCGCCACATCACCGGAACGGGTGCGCTGCGCCTGGTTCAGACCCGCGGCCAGGCGATCCGGTTGCATGGCCGCGTTGCGCATCTCGTCGTGATCTGGGACGTGACCGAGCAGATCGAGGCGGAACGCGCCGCTCAGGAACTCGCCAATGAGCTCAATGCCACGCTGGAGAGCATCAGCGACGGCTTCTTCACGCTCGATGCGGAATGGCGCTTCCGCTACGTCAATTCGCGCGCCGAGGAAATGCTGGGCTGCACCGCGCCAGAACTGGTCGGCACCGAGATCGGCAGCGGGCCGATGGAGGGCAAGCATGCGATCCTGGGCGAGCGCCTGCGCGGCCTCCGCGCACAGGGTGTGAGCGAGCGCTTCCTGCACCACGACCGGCAGGGCCAGCGCTGGCTGGACATCACCGGCTATCCCACACCGGCGGGCGGGCTGACCGTCTACCTGCGCGACGTCACTGCCCAGCGCAGCAGCGAGGACCGCCTGCGCCTGCTGGAGACCGTGGTGGACAAGCTGAACGACGTGATCCTCATCACCGAGGCCGAGCCGATTGACCAGCCGGGCCCGCGCATCGTCTATGCCAATGCGGCCTTCGAACGGCTCACCGGATATGCGCCGGGCGAGGTGCTGGGCAAGACACCGCGCATCCTGCAGGCACCAGGAACCAGCCGGGCGGAGCTGGACCGCATCCGAACCGCCCTGGCGAGCTGGAGCCCGGTGCGCGCCGAACTGCTCAATCGCACCAAGACAGGACGCGAGTTCTGGGTTGAGCTAGACATCGTGCCCGTCGCTGACGAGACGGGCTGGTACACCCATTGGGTCTCCGTGGAGCGTGACGTAACGGAGCGGAAGCTCGCGCAGATCAAGCTGGAGGAGCAGGCGGCGCTGCTCGACCAGTCGCGCGACGCGATCATGGTGCACGGCATGGACGGCCGGATCACCTACTGGAACCGCAGCGCAGAGCGCCTCTATGGCTGGACCGCGCCCGAGGCGCTGGGCCGCCCGGTGGTCGAGCTTCTCTATGCCGATCCTGCCACCTTCCCCGAGGCGAAGCAGGCCCTGCAACGCGACGGGCAATGGACCGGCACGCTGCGCCAACGCCGAAAGAATGCCACGGTGATGATCGTCGAGGCGCACAAGACGCTGCTGCGCGATCCTGATGGAACCCCTCGCGCGATCCTTGCCGTACATTCCGACGTGACCGAGCGCATCAAGCTCGAGGAGCAGCTCCGCCAGGCCCAGCGCATGGAGGCGGTGGGGCAGCTCACCGGCGGCATCGCGCATGACTTCAACAATCTCCTCACCGTGGTCCTGGGCAATGCGGAGATCCTGCACGAACGGCTGGAGGATGATGCGGAGCTGCGCACCATCGCGGCCGTAACCCTGGCAGCGGCCGAGCGCGGGGCGGACCTGACCAGCCGCCTGCTGGCCTTCTCGCGCCAGCAGATGCTCAACCCCCACGTCACCGATGTGGACGGGCTGCTGCTTGCCCTGAAGGAGCTGGTCCGTCGCGCGATCGATGAGCGCGTCGAGATCGTCGTCACCCGGACGCCGGGGCTCTGGCCCGCGCTCGTGGACGCACCGCAGCTGGAGACAGCGATCCTCAACCTTTGCCTCAATGCCCGCGACGCCATGCCGCTCGGCGGCCGGATGAACATCACAACCTCCAACTTCACAGCGGCGGGCGCGCAGCCCGAAGCCACGGCCGAGCTGGCGGCCGGGGATTACGTGCTCATCGAGGTCTCAGACACGGGGACCGGCATGCAGCCTGATGTCGCCGCCCGCGCCTTCGAACCCTTCTTCACGACGAAGGATGTCGGCAAGGGCAGCGGCCTCGGCCTCAGCATGGTCTATGGCTTCGCCAAGCAGTCCGGCGGGCATGCGAGCATCGCCTCCACGCCGGGCCGGGGCACCACCGTACGGATCTACATTCCCCGCGCGCGGGCGGCAGCCGCCGCGCCCACGGGCCGGCCCGGACATGCGGGCTTCCGCGGCGGGACGGAGCGCGTGCTGCTGGTGGAGGACGACCCGCTGGTGCGCGAGCATTCCGCCCGCCAGTTGCGCGGCCTCGGCTATGATGTCGCGGTGGCGCAGAACGGCGCCGAAGGGCTTCGCATCATCGCGGGCCCCACCCCGCTCGATCTTCTCTTCACCGATATCGTGATGCCAGGCGAGATGACCGGCGACGAATTGGCGACGGAGGCGCTGCGCTTGCGCCCTGGCCTGCGCGTGCTGTTCAGCTCCGGCTATACCGAACAGAGTGGCGCGCATGAGGGATGGCTGAAGCCCGGTACGCTGCTGCTGCCCAAGCCCTATCGCCTGCGTGACCTCGCGGACAAGGTTCGGCAGGCGCTGGAGGGCACCGAATGACGCGCATCGGGCAGCTCAGGCCCGAGGGTGCGGGACCGGCCGCTCCACTTCGGCATGCCGCGGAAGCAGCCGGGGCGCCGCCGGATGGCCGGCACGCGGCGCGATCGGCGGCAATCGGGGCACCAGGCCCCGACCAGCACCATGCCACCAACCCGCGGGCTTGGGCCGATGCGCCGCCCCGCCGCACCAGGAGACGGGGCGAGCGTGACCTGCTGCCAGGGCGCGCATCGAGGGCGGAATGGCCCGGATTTCCTGCCCTTGCTGCGTGCTGCGCGGAGCTTCCGCGGGTTCGCCGCACGCGCCGCCGGGGGCTGGCCGCACGCCTACATTGGCCTACAAATCATCGCGGTTCGCGACACCGTTTTGGCCACAAGACGATCCAGAGTAGGACCGTGAACACCCCTCCGACCGCGTCCCGCTGAAGGCATGATGAGCAACCGCCCCGCCGATCGCGCGCCACCCGACGGAGTTGAGCGGCACAGCATCCGGCTGCCTTGGCCGCGCCGCCCCGTCGCCGATGATGGCGGCGCCGCGCAGGCCGCCGGCGAGATTCTCGGGGTGATCGCCGCCGACTTGGGCAGCGAGGCCGCTCCTTCCTGTGCCGCATGGGTCAGCGAGCTGCTGAGGAACGGCGGCACGGCCTGGCACAGCATCACGACGCCCGCAGAGCCCGTCACGCTGACTCTCACGCTGCTGGAGGATGGCGAGCGGGAGTGCCATGCGCTGCTCTCGGTGGCGCGCGGCAGTGGCGAGGCGAACTGGGCCGACCGCATGGCCGCGGCGCGACTGGATGCGATGATCACTACGGCCGGTGCGCTATGCCACGCGGTCAACAACACGCTGACCGCCCTGCTGGGCAATGCGGAGATGCTGCTGGAGACGGCCGGCCTGCCGGAGGATGCGACGCTCTCCGCCCAGTTGATCCTGCGCGCGGGGGAGCGGCTGGACGGCCTCACCCGACAGACGCTTCAGCTCGGCCGGGCGCGCCATCCAGGGCCTGGCCGCTGCGACCCCGCGGCCCAGCTGAACCGCCTCGCCGAGAGCCTTGCGAAGGCCGAGGCACGGGGCTCGCGGCTGGAGGTTTCCGTCGCGTCGGATCTCGGCAGCCTGCTGGTGGAGCCGGCGGCGCTAGACGCCGCGGCCTCGCACCTCCTTCGCAATGCCCTGGCCGCCGGCGGGCGCGTCGCGCTCCGGGCAGAGCGGGAGGCCGTACCGGCCTGGCCCGGCTTCGCCTGGCTGCGGCTGACGGTGGAGGATGACGGGCCGGGCCTGCCGCCCGCGGAGCTGGCCTTCCCCGGCGGGGGCTTCCTCACCTCCGGCCGATCGGGTGGGCGGCATCCGCTCGGCCTCGCCAGCGTCCGCGCCTTCGCTACGGCGCTGGGCGGCAGCCTGCAGGGCGGGCGCGGCGCCCTTGGCGGCGCCAGCCTCATGCTGCGCCTGCCCGTGCTGGACGCGGGGGGAAGCCTGCCGTGACCGCGCCGCAGCCCGCCGTCTCCATCCCCTTCGACCAGGCCTTCGCCATCGCGCATGCGATGAACAACCTGCTCGCCATCATCGCGGGCCGGCTCGACGACATTCACGAAGCCTCCCCCGACACCGGCGATGCCCGGGAGGCCGCGGCCCTCGGCCTGCTCGCGACGGAGCGCGCCGCGCGCCTCATGCGCGGCATGATGGCCAGCCTGAGCGGCGAGATCTTCCGGGCCGGCCGCTGCGACAGCGGCCAGGTGCTGCGCGGCGTGCAGGCGATGCGCCGGGCCCCGGGGCTGACGCCGATTGCGATTGACGACGCGGCGGAGAACCTGGCGCTGCTCTGCGACCCGGTCGCCCTGTCGGATCTCATCGGCAACGCGCTGGACGCGCTCACGGCGGCCGGGGATGTCCCCATCCAGCTGCGCTGCGCGATGATCGAGGCGCCATGCGCGGGCCTTCCCAGCGGCAGCTTCACCGAAATCCGGATCACAGGGGGCATGCCCTGTGCCGAGCCGGACTGGCGGGAGCGCGCGCTGGGCGAGAGCTGGCGCAGCGCACTGCAACGCTTCTGCCGCGCCGCCGGCGGGGATGCCCTGGTGGAAGGCGGCACGCCGGGCCAGCCGATGGTGATCCGCCTCTGCCTGCCGGGGCACCCCGCCCCGGCCCAATCGCCGGCGCCCGGCTCCGCGCCGGCGCCGGTCCGCGTGCTCATGGTCGAGGATGACGAGCCGGTGCGCCAGCACGCAGAACGCGTGATCACAAGCCTCGGCTATGGCATCATCTCGGTCCCCACGGCCGAAGCGGCCTTGGGTGTCGTGGGCGATGATGCGCAGGTGGACATCCTGTTCACGGATGTGATCCTGCCGGGTGGCATGAGCGGAGGCGAATTGGCAGAGCATGTGCAGCGCATCAGGCCGGATCTCCCCATCGTCTTCACCAGCGGTCACAACGCGGATCATTGCGTGAGCCGCCTCCTGCTCAGCCGGGGTGCGACCCTCCTGCCCAAGCCCTATCGACGCACCAGCCTGGCGGCGGCCCTGGAAGCCGCGGCCATGGCGGCACGGGGCCGCGGGAGCGACCAGAGGGCCCGCGGTGACTAGACCGACGCCATCGCGCCGTCGCTCTTCCACCAGCACAGACACTTCACCCGACCACGCCCGCCAGAAACCTTCCCCCCACCCTAAGGTAGGGCTGCCGCGCGCGGGATGCCCCAGGTCGCCCCGCGCATGACGGCACGCGCCTATCTCCGCCTTCTCTTTGCCCTGTCGGTCATCCTGCCGGCCACCGTGTTCATCGCCACCAGCGTCGAGAGCTACCGGCGCATCTGGCAGGATGCCGAACGTCACGTGGATGGCACCATCGCGGTCATGCACGAACATGCACAGAAGGTCTTCGAGACGCAGGAATTGGTGCTGGACCTCGTGAGCGACATGATCGGCGAGATGCCGCCCAGCGAGGTCGCGAGCCAGTCCACCAATCTCAGCCTGCGAAACCTCGCCGCCCGGCTGGCGCAGACCGTGTCCATCTGGATCTCGGATGCCGCTGGCTCCGTCGTCGCGGGCAGCATCGACTGGCCAGCCGGCCTGAACATCACGGGCTTCGACTATTTCGAGGCGCATCGCGAGCCGGGGCAGCCCCGCTTCGTGAGCGGACGCTACATCGGCCGGTCCACCGGGCAGCCCTCCTTCGCCCTCAGCCGCCGCAGGCCCTCCGCCGACGGGTCCTTCAACGGCATCATCCACGTCGCCATCAGCCCCGTCTATTTCGAGCAGTATTTCGCGCTGGTGGACCGGGAGAGGGTGGGCGCGGCCTCCATCTTCCGGGGTGACGGCGTGATGCTCGCCCGCTTCCCCAGGGCCCCCCTGCCCGATCGCCTTTCGCCCGCCAGCCCGACCCTGCAGGCCATCGCCGAACAGCCTGTCTCCGGCCGATTCCAGGGAGTCTCCTCGCTCGACGGCATCCGGCGGGTCTATGCCTACCGGCGCATCGGCGAATTCGATGTCTATGTGGGCTATGGCGCGAACATGCCCATGCACCTCGCCGCGTGGCGTATCCGCGTCTTGCAGCACGGGCTGGGAGCGCTGATCGTGATCCTGCTGCTGGTGGGAATCACATGGCTGATCTCGCGCAGCCTGGCCGACCGGCAGGCCGCCTTGGTGCGCCTCAAGGCGGAAAGCGAACTGCGTGAGGCGATGCAGCAGAAGCTGCAGGAGGCGCGGTCCCTGGAAGCCCTTGGCCGCATGGCGCGCGGCGTGGCGCACGACTTCAACAACCTGCTCACCGTCGTGATCGGCAATCTCGAGGCGCTCGGCCGGGAGGTGCACGATGGCACCAGCATCCGCGCGCTGGAGGCGGCACGCAAGGCAACGGAAGCGGGGGCGCATCTCGCCGCGAGCCTGCTCGCCTATGCGCGCACGCAGGTTCTGAAGATCGAGACGATCGGGATCGCGCCCTTCCTGACCAACCTCTCCGGCCTGCTGCGGGGCATCGCGACACCCTCGCGGCGCATCGTGCTCGACATCGCGCCTGGCCTGCCCGATTGCGAGGCGGATGTAGCGCAGCTGACGGCCTGCATCAGCAACCTTGTTGCCAATGCGCGCGACGCCACGCAGCCGGGCGCGACCCTGGTCCTGGCGGCGAAGCTCACCACGCTCGGCCCGGATGACCTGTCCGAGAATCCCGCGGCCCAGCCCGGCCCCTTCGTCGCCATCGCGCTGAGCGACAATGGAACGGGCATGACCTCCGAGACGGCGGCGCGCGCCTTCGAGCCCTTCTTCACGACAAAGGCGGAGGGCGAGGGTTCGGGCCTCGGGCTCTCGCAGGTCTTCGGCCTGATGCGGCAGTTGCGCGGCCATGTGACGATCCGCTCCGCGCTGGGCGCCGGCACCACCGTTACCCTCTTCCTGCCGGCGGTCATGGCGGGTGCCGCACCGGCCGCCGCACCCCCTCACCCGCCGGCCGAACCGACCCCGCCTGATCCAGCTCCCCCCACCGGCCGTTCGGCGCGTGTCCTCGTGGTGGACGATCAAGCCGAGATCCGCAGCCTGGTGGAGCACATCCTGACGCGGGCCGGCTTTTCCGTGGTCCTGGCCGATGGCGGGGATGAGGCCATGCGGATTTTCCGCGAAGACCGCGGCTTCGACCTCGTGCTGTCCGACGTGATGATGCCGGATGACGTGGATGGCGTGAGCCTGGCCCGGCGGCTACGGGCACTCGATCCCTCGGTCCGGCTGCTGCTGATGTCCGGCTACGCACCAGGTCTCGAACAGATAGACGGGCTGAGGATCAGCGTCGTCGCCAAGCCGTTCACGCGCAGGAAACTGCTGGATGCCGTTGACGCCGTCCTCGGCTATAGCCGCGCGTGAGGCTCTTCCATCGGGACGGGCGTCCCAGCTGGTGGCCGCCTTGGTCCCCCACCGCCGGGAACCCCCTGCGGTTCAACTCTTGCGTGAAGGTCGGCGCATCATCGCGATGCGGATGGTGCGGCGTGGCTCGAGCGTGACGACCGGCTCCCACGGGGCTCCCCAGGCCACGCGTTGCGACCGACTAACCACCACGGCCCTGCCCGGCGTCGGTGTTCCGTCGCGGCAGGGCGCCTCAATGCGCAGCCCCGGAAAAATCCATCGGCAAGCGGCAGGCCACGACGCGCACGTTGCGCATGGTGGCGGGCGTGTTGCGGCTGCGCCCGACGAAGCGGGGCACACCCGCGGAGAACACCGCTCCCACGGCGGGAATGTCACCGTTGCGCAGTGCCGCGAGCGGCGTCTCGCAAGCCCCACCCGCGCAGGCATCCAGCAGGATGACATCCGCATCGCGGCCCTCCGCCAGGACACCGGAGTTGAGACGGTAGACCCGCGCATTGTTGCCCGTGGCGGCGGCAATCGCGATCTCCGGGGCCATGCCGCCCAGGCTCGCGAGATGGCTGATGGTGTAAAGCATGCCAAGCGGCATGATGCCGCTGCCGGTCGGCGTGTCGGTGGCGATGAGCAGGCGCGCGAGCTGCCCGGCCTCGGCCAGGAGCCGCGCGGTCAGCAGGGCCGTGCGCAGATTGCCCGCGGTGCATATCTGCAGGGCGATGTCGCTCCCGGCCACCAGCCGCGCGAAGCCGGGCTCCGGCATGGCGACGGGGCCGCCATTCACATGGAAGCTGACATGCGGGCGGCTCGCCAGCACATGCTCCGCCCAGATCCCGGAGGAGCCAGGGATCGAGGAGCCACCCGTATGCATGGTCGTGATCATGCCCGCCTCACGCGCCGCCAGCATGAGTGGGGCGTAGTCGAAAGGCGTCGGAAAGGCGCCGAAGCCCGCCTTGGCGAGCCAGATTCCGGCGGCCGCCAGCTCCTGCAGATCGGCCGGCGTCAGGCCCGGCTCCAGGATCACCGAGCCGGCATGCACCCGCATGCCGCCAGGCCGGTAGTCGCGGAAGCAGGCAGCGGCCGCGAGCGCGAGCGCCTTCACGCCTGCCGGATCCTTGGGCCGGCCAGGCACATGCACCTCGGAAGCGGTGATGGCTGTGGTGACGCCACCATGCAGGTAGCTCTCAAGGAAGCCGACCGTACGCTGGCGCGGCGTATAATCGCCGAAAGTGATGTGGACATGGCTGTCGATCAGCCCCGGCGCCGCCAGCGTTCCGCCCGCATCCACCACCACGTCGCAGGATTCCAGCGTGGCCGCATCGAGCGGGCCGATGCGGCTGATCCGGCCCGCCTCCATCAGGATCGCCTCGGCCTCGCGCAGCGGGCCGGCGAGATCGCCCGTGGCGAGGCCCCCGAGGTTGGTGATGGCGCAGCGCATCAGCGCAGCCCGTCGCGCCGGCTGATATCCTTCGCCGCCAGGCCGCCGACCCGTGCGTCAATACGCCCGCGATTGGCGATGACGATGATGAGCGCCACCTCATCGGCCTGCGGGGCATCGGGCAGCATCAGCGTCATGCCGTCATAGTGCGAGCGGACATAGAGTGCATCCTTGTGCGCCAGCGGCACGTCGATCATCGTGCCCGGCGCACCGCGCTTGGTGAAGGAGGGCAGCCAGGCTAGCCCGCCGCCAACCGCCGCGCGCAAGGGCTCGGCGAAGATGGTGGTCAGCATGGCGTTGGCGTGCTCCTGCTCGCCCGCCAAACCCACCACCGCGCCCTTGCCATAGCTCTCGACCGCATGCGGCCCCATCGCAGCGACCGCCATGGCCGAGAGTTCGCGCCCCACCGCCTCGCTGGCGGAGATGCTGGCCGAAAGGTCCGCTACGAAGCCCTGCCCGGCATAGGGGTTCACCACCACGCCTGTCACAGCCACGCGGCGCAGCGGCGGGCCGGGATCCGGGCTGCCCGCTGGCACCTCCATCTGGTCCACCATCACGAAGGACCGACGCAATTCGAGGCGCATGCCCGCTGCCTCAGGCATTACCCGGCGGCGGGCGGCTGCCGACGAGCACGAAATTGCCATCGCGCACCTCCAGCACATAGGTGGTCTTCAGCGCGTCGCCCTGCTCGGTGAAGCGCGCCAGCGTGCCCTCGATCGTCTCCACGTTGCGCATGGCCCGCAGTGCGTCGCGGATCGCGGCGCGCTCAGCGGCGAGGCGAGCACGCTCGCCGGTGACGCGCACCTGGCGCATCGCGGCCGCGTAGAAATGCACGATGCTGTGCGCGGCCGCGTCATACATGCCGGGCCTGAGGTCGCCGGTCTCACCGGCCGCCTGGGCGCGGCGGACGAATTCGTCGCGGAAAGCGATCGCGCGCGGGCTGTCGAAATTGTAGAAATGCGTGGAGGAGACGAGCGTGCCGTTGCCATCGGCACCCATACGCGCGGGCAGGTTCACATCCACGATGGTAGTGCCTCCCACGATGCGGCCGCGCATGCCCTGGCGCCGCATTTCGCGCACCAGGACGATGGCGGGCTCCGGCGGGCCGCCCATGCAGACCAGGTCCGGCGCTGCCCCACGCATCTGCGCGACCTGCGCCGACATGTCGAAGGCGGCAACGGGAAAGGAGACGGTGCCTGTGACCGGGATGCCCGCCGCCTGCAACAGGTTCGGAAAGACCGAGGTGCCCATCGAGCGGCCGATCACCTCATCCGTCGTGTAGGCGATGGCGGCGTTGCGCGTCTCGATGCCCTTCTCGCGCACCACGGAGAGCAGGCGCTCGAAGAGATAGGCCTCATCGGACGTGTTACGAAAGGCGAAGCGGAAGGGCGCGGCCAGGCCCGGCGCGCTGCTGGCGATGGCCATCTGCGCGATACCCAGGCGGTCGCCTACCGGGAAGGCCACGCGGCATTCGCTGCTGCTGAAGGGGCCGATCACCGCCAGCGCGCCGTCATCCTCGGCGAACTGGCGCGTCGCGATGGCCGCCTGCTCGGGGCGCGAGGCGGTGTCGAAGGTGCGGATGGCGATAGGCCGCCCATGAATGCCGCCCGACGCGTTCACCTCCTCGACCGCGAGGTTCACCGCGATCTCATTGCGGCGGGTGAGCGAGACCCAATTGCCCGATTTCGCCGTTGTGAAGCCCAGCGGCAGCGGGCCCGCTTGCGCGGTGGCAATGGCCGGCACGGCAAGCCCGGCCAGCATCAGGGGGCGACGGCGGATCATGGGGAAACTCCTTCCGGTGGGGTGTGGTGGGGCGCATCCTCGGGCGCGCTGCCGCCGAGATAGGCGCGACGCACGCGGTCATCCCGCAGCAGGGCGGGCGAAGGGCCGTCGAAGGCGGTGCGGCCCAATTCGAGCACCAGGGCGTGCCGGCTCGCTTCCAGTGCCAGCATGGCATTCTGCTCGACCAGCAGGATGGCGATGCCCTCGGCGTTGAGGCTGGCGATCAGCGCGAAGACCTCGGCCGTCAGCCGGGGGGAGAGGCCGAGCGAGGGCTCGTCCAACATCATGAGCTTGGGGCGCGCCATCATCGCGCGGCCGATGGCGAGCATTTGCTGCTCCCCGCCCGAGAGAACCGCCGCCTTCATGTGCCGCCGCTGCGCCAGATTGGAGAAGCGGCCATAGATGGCGTCGAGTTCGGCCACACTGGGCGTATCGCGGCGCGGATAGGCGCCCATGAGGAGGTTTTCCTCCACCGTCAGGCTGGTCAGCACGCGGCGCCCCTCGGGCACCATCACCAACCCGCGTCGGACCCGCTCGGCGGGCTTGAGGCGGGTGATGTCCTCACCCAGGAAGCGGATGTGGCCCGCCTGTGCGGGCAGCAGGCCGAGCAGCGTGCGCAGCAGCGTCGTCTTGCCCGCGCCATTGGCACCGAGCACGGCCATGACGTCGCCCTCATCCACACGCAGCGACACTTCGGCGAGAGCCTTGACCGGCCCATAGGCGGCGGAAAGGCCATTCGCCTCAAGCATGGGCGTAGCGCTCCGGCGCATGACCGAGATAGGCCTCGATCACGGCAGGCTCGCGGGCGATCTCGGCGGGCGTGCCCTCCGCGATCTTCTCGCCGAAATTCAGCACCGCGGCGCGCTGGCAGAGGCCGCCCACGAAATGCATGTCATGCTCCACCACGAGCAAAGTGACGCCGCCCTCGGCCACGCGATGCAACTCTGCCAGAAGCGCGCTGCGCTCCTGCGTGTTCAGCCCGGCGCAGGGTTCGTCCAGCAGCAGGAGGCGCGGCCGCGCCATCAGGGCGCGCACCACCTCGACGCGCTTGCGCAAACCGTAGGCGAGGCCGGCGGCGAGGCTGCCGGCATGATTGGAAAGCCCCGCCTCCGCCAGCCGCGCGCGCGCCTCCTCACGCAGGGCGCGACCACGGCCGAGGGCCATCGGCAGCAACATGGCGAGCGGCCCGCCCGCATGGACATGCGCGCCCAGCAGCACATTCTCCAGCACAGTCAGATGGCCGATCAGACGGATGTTCTGGAAAGAGCGCGCGAGCCCGTGGCGGATGCGCCGACGCGGTGCGATGGGCACGAGGTCCAGGCCCGCAAGCCGAATCTCCCCCGTATCCGGCGCGTAGTAGCCATTGATCAGGTTGAAGACGGTGGTCTTGCCGGCGCCATTGGGGCCGATGAGCGCGACCCGCTCACCCGCCCCCACCTGCAGATCGAGGCCCCGCACGACATCCAGCCCACCAAAGCTCTTTCGCAGGCCGCGGATGTCGAGCAGCGGCGCGCTCATGCCGGTCGTACCGCCCGGCGCAGCCGCATGAGGTCAGCGCGCGTGACCAGCCCTTGTGGGCGGACCGCCATGACCAGGATGACGGCCGCGGCGAAAAGCACGTACCGCCAGGCGGCCGCACCCCGGAAGATCTCCGGCAGAAGGGTGAAGAAGGCGGCGCCGATGGCCGGCCCCCAGACCGTCTGCGTGCCGCCCAACACTACGGAAAGCACGATGGTGACCGAGAGCAGCACGTTGAAGTGCTGCCCCTCGATGAAGGAGAAGTGATGCCCGTAGAGCCCGCCCGCGAGCCCGGCCATCGCGCCACCAATGGTGAAGGCGGCGAGCTGCGTGAAGGGCACGTGCACGCCGAAGAGCGCCGTCACCGTCTCATCCTGCTCGATGGCGTGCAGGTTCATCCCCAGGCGGCTCGCCCCGAGCCAGAGCGCCAGCAGGAAGACGCCCGCCGCGCAGGCGGCGATGGGTGCGAGGCCGATATGGCCGATCACCGGATAGCCGGCGGCGCCGCCCACCACGTCAAGGTTGATCAGGATGCCGCGCACCACTTCGTTGAAGGCAAGCGTCGCCAGGGCCAGGTAGAGTCCGCGCGTGCGCAGCACCGGCCCGCCAATGGCCATGGCGAGCCCGCCCGCGCAGACCGCCCCCGCCGCGATCGCCATGGGCAGCGACCATTCGAACTCGTTGCTCAGTATGGCTGAGGAATAGGCGCCGATCGCCATGAAGCCGGCCGTGCCGAGATTCACCTGCCCCGCCGCCAGCGGCAGCCATGCTGCATAGGCGGCGATGATGTTGATCGCGAGCAGCGTCAGGATGGCGGCAGTGTAGCCGCTCACAGTTTCTGCTGGCCCAGCGCGGGGTCCCCGAAGAGCCCCGTGGGTTTGACGATCAGGCTCAGCAGCAGGATGCCGAAGACGACCACATTCACGTGATCAGCCGAGAGCGCGCCAACGGCGAAGATCTCGACCAGGCCGATGATGAGCCCGCCGATCACCGCGCCCCAGATATTGCCCATGCCACCCAGCACCATCGCCGAAAGCCCCTTGAGCGCCACCTGGTCACCCATGTAGGGCGAGACCAGCTGGTAGGAGAGCGAGAAGAGCACACCCGCCAGCGCGCAGAACAGCCCGGCGAGCAGGAAAAGGCGCGGCGCCACCCGATCCACCTCCACGCCAAGCATCGTCGCCGTCTCGGCATTCTCGGCGAGGCTGCGGATGCCGCGGCCGAGCTTGCTGCGCTTGAGCAGCGCCTGGAGGCCAAAGACAAGGCTGATGGAAAGGATCAGGCCAAAGAGTTGCGGCAGGCCGATCACGACCTCGCCGATGCGCCAATTGGCATCGCCGAAGGGCGAGGGGATCGCTCGCGCGTCCGACCCCCAGCGCACCAGCACGAGATTCTCGAAGAGAATGAGGAAGCCGAGCGAGGAGACGAGAGGGATCAGAGGCGGCCCGCCGCGCTGCAATCGCCAGGTCAACCGCTCGACCAACAGAGAGGCCAGGGCGGCCACCGCCAGCGCCAACACCACCGCGAGCGGCCAGGAAAGCCCGGCCGCGACGCCCGCCCAGGTCAGAAAGCCGCCCAGCATGAAGAGCGCGGGGACGGAGAAGTTGAGGAAGTTCAGGCAGCCGAAGAAAAGCGTGAAGGACACGGCGACCAGAACGTAAATGCCGCCCAGCATCAGCCCGTTGACGAGCTGCTGTGCGATCATGCCGCGCGACCGGCGGTCGCGTTCTCCGGCATGGTGTAGCTGTCCAGCAGCCCATCCACCATGCCCAGAGCGCGGTCCCAGTCATAGGTGCGCCAGGAATGCCCGCGCGTCACGAATTGCGCGCCGGCGTAGAACATCTCGTATTGGAGGTGGCGGCTGGCGAACTCGCTGCCCACCGCATCCCAGGCGAGCTTCATGAACTTCACCCGCTCATCCGGCGTGGCGACCGGCGATTGCTGGGTCGTGCGGATGATCCGCGCCAGCTCCGGATTGCCGTAATCCGCCGCCGAGGAGGGCAGCATGATCATGCCGCCGCCCGCGAGGTCACGGATGGTGGAGACGATTTGCGGATAGAGCTCCTGCGTCAGCACCTGGGCCGCGTACATCATGTGCTTATTGGGCACGAACCACTCGCCCTGCTGCGTGCCCGAGGCCTCCATGCCATGCAGGATGGCCTCGACACCCGCAGCCTGGGCGGCGAGCTTGCCCAGCGCGTCGCGCACCGGCGGCATGTTCACCGTGCCGATGGTCTCGGCCACGCGGCGGGCAATGCCGGTTAGGAAGCGCAGCTTCTCGGTCAGGCGGATCTGCGCCTGATAGTTCTGCATCGTATGGCCCCAGGTGTCATGGAACTGGGCACGGCACATGTCGGTGTCGCGGTGCACGAAGACACGCTCCCATGGCACCTTCACATCCTGGAACCAGACGACGGCGTCATTCTCGTCGTAGCGCGAGGAGAGCGGATTGTCCCACTCGCTCACCGCATGCGCCTCGTAGGATTTGCGCGAGAGGACTTTCAGCCCCTTCGTGTTCATCGGCAGGGCGCAGGAGAAGGCGAGATTCTCCTCGCCCGGCTTCAGCGGCTGCAAATTCGCGACCAGCACCTCATTGGCCATGATGGAGGAGGTGCCGAGCATCTTGCCGCCGCGGATGGTGATGCCGCCTGCATCCTCATCCACGATGCGGGCCGAGAGATCGGCTTCTGCCTGCTCGCCCCAGGCCTTGGAGCGGTCGGCCTGTGGGTTGATGATGACATAGGTCAGAAACCAGTCCTGCCGCGTGGCTTCCGCCACATAGTCACGCAGCGCCTTGGCGCGCGCGGGGCCGTGCTTTTCGAAGACCTCGATGCCCATGACCTGGCCGATCAGCGCCGAGGCGACATGGTCCGGGCTGCGCCCGATGAAGCCGCAGGATTGCGCCGACCACGAGGAGAGCGCCTGCCGCCGCGCCACCAGTTCCTCGCGCGAGCGCGGCATCTGCCAGGCGCGGCTGACGCGCCGGCCACCGCCGCAATCGAAGGTCATGCGCTCGATATGCTCGGGGCGCGCCTGGTAATCATAGAGCATGCCGGCCGATTGCACCGCGCCCCGGAAGGCTGGATGCGTCGTCACGTCCGCGACGAGCGCGCCGTCCAGATAGACGCTGCGGCCATCGCGCAGGCTCGCAATGTGCTGGCCACCGGTCTTCACGTCAGCCATGGATCGGCCCTCCCTTCGGGTTCATGCGGCGCCGCGCTGATCTTCGGCAGCCAACGCCTGCTGCAGTTCGAGCGCGCGGTCGGCGGCGCCGGTCAGACTTTCGACGAGGCGCAGCAGCGTGCGGAATTCTGCGCGGCTGAGCGGGCCGAACTCGATGTCGTTGACCAGCCGCTGCGTCGGCGCCAGGGCGGCGAGGCGGGCGCTGCCGGCCGCGGTGACGGCAAGCTGCACGCGACGGCCATCGGCCGGGTCTCGGCGCTTCTCAAGCAATCCCGCGCCTTCGAGCTTGTTCGTCTCGGCGGTGATGAAGGCGGCGCTCACCTTCATGTGGCTCGCGACATCGCTGACCGAGACCGCGCCCTGGGTGCCCAGATGCAGCACGGAGATCAGGATGGAATAGGCCGGGCCGGCAAGACCGATGCGCGCGGCATGCCCATCACGCAGCGCCTGGTGCCGCTGGGAAAGCGCGAGAAGCCCATTCACCAGCCGGCGAAACGCGGCGTCCGTGCCATCCTCGAGCAGCGCCGCCCGTGAGGTGGTCAGCGGCGCAGAGCTCGGCGTGGCGGCACGGCGTTTCGTCATGAGCAAAAGCGTAGGTTAAGTAGATTAACCATTGCAACGCTTTTCTCCCCTGCCCTTCCGCCGATCTTACTGGACAGCAGAGCTGAGTTTCTTCAGCATTTTGCGCAGACAGGGGGAGGCAGTCATGCCCATCAACAAGGCCCATCTCGAATTCCACACGCTGGATCTCACGGCCGGCTGGGAGACGCCGCCCGGCTATCCGCCCGGCATCCAGCAAAAGATCCTGGCCGGCGCGCTGGATGAGGTGGGCAAGCGCGGCTGCCGCACCCGCCTGCTGCGCTTCGCGCCCGGCGCCTTCACCACCGCACCCTTCGTCCATGACTATTGGGAGGAGGTCTTTCTGGTCAGCGGCGATCTCTTCGTCGGCAATGACGCGGAGGGCAAGGGCGGCGAGAAGTTCCTGCCCATGACCTATGCTTCGCGCCCGCCAGGCGCCTGGCATGGCCCCTTCCGCAGCGAGGGTGGCTGCATCCTCTATGAGAGCCACAGCTACGATCCGGTCTGAGCGGCCGCGCGACGGCCGGCTAGCCCGTGAGATCGCGCGGCCAGGCCAATCGCCCTGGGCCGGTCAGGACGGTCTTCAGCGCCACCAGGGCACGAACCGGATGGCTAGGGCGCCGCAGGCGGGACCAACCCGGACGACGACGGCGCTCAAGCTGCCCGGTCGTGGCAGCGCGCGGCCAAGGCCCCGTCGGTAGCATCGGTCACTTCGCGCGAGCCAGGGAACGCCTGGCCCGCGAGCCGACCTCCGAACGCGCCGCTGCGGGAAAGCTTGACCGGAAACGGCTCAGACCGTCACGCTGCGCGCAGGAAGGTTCAACGAGTTGAACATGCTCATGGCCCCACGGCGGAAGGCAGTCCCAGCCTTGGCCCTCGCGCTCTGCCTCGGGGCCAGCACGGCATGGGCGCAGTTCAGCCAAGCCACCTTCCCGACGCCGCCGGGCCAGGTCGTCACCGGGCCGGTCTTCCGCAGCAACGGCACCTTCGTGCCGCAGGTCGCCACGGGCGCCGACGCCAACGCCTACATCAACAGCACGCCGCCCACCGCGGCCTTCCTGGCCGGGGCACCCGCCAATGTCGTGCTTACTGCGGCGCCCACGCAATACGTCCGGGTCTTCACCGAGGGCATCACCGCGCCGAACCGCGCCTTCATCGCCGGGTCCAGCACTATCCGCGGCCTGACGCCCACGCAGATCAAGGACGTGCTGGCGCTGCCCTACCTGCCGACCTCGGTGACCATCGTCCAGATCCCGGCCGGCACCTGCATCCTGACCGGCACCGGCGCGCCGGTGAACAGCAACTTCGCAGCCCAACCACCCTCCATCCCGGTCGGCGGGCCCTGGGGCAATGGCGGGACCTACCAGTCCTACATCGTCGGCGCCTCGCGCTCGCCCAACTGCGCGGATCCGCAATTCCTGCCCGCCGCCGCCTATACCAACCAGCAAGGGCTCGGCGCCCTGGCCCTCGCCTATGCGCCGGCGGCCGGTGTCGGCAACACCGGCGCCCTCGCCCGTGCGCTGGACCGCGCCGTACCGCCGCAAATGTTCAGCAGCGGCGACCGGCTGCTCAATGTGCTGGACAGCCTGAATTTCGGCACCTCACCGGCACTGCAGCAGGCGCTGGCGCAACTGACGGGCGAGGTCTATGCCGACACCCAGACCGCAGTGTTCAACTCCGGGCGGCTCTTCCTCGACGCCCTTCGCGAGCGGCAGCAAAGCGCGCCCCCGGCAGAGGCCGCAGGGCCCCTGCGCCC
Source organism: Sediminicoccus rosea (assembly GCF_033547095.1). Taxonomy (NCBI): domain Bacteria; kingdom Pseudomonadati; phylum Pseudomonadota; class Alphaproteobacteria; order Acetobacterales; family Roseomonadaceae; genus Sediminicoccus; species Sediminicoccus rosea. The sequence goes on from NZ_CP137852.1 coordinate 3,572,987, forward strand.
CTGGATCACGGCCGTGGGCGCAGCCGGATCACTCGGCGGCGGGAATGGTGCCAGCAGCGTGGGATTTGGCGCCGGCGGCGCGGCCTTCGGGCTCGACGGCTGGGTCGCGCCATCGCTCCTGGTCGGCGTGGCACTGGGCTATACGCGGGGCAGTTACGGCACGAAGGGCCTATCGGGCAGCGGTGGCTTGGACAGCTACTCGATCGCTCCCTATCTCCGCTACGCGTCCGGCGCTTGGTATCTCGACGCCTCCGCCGGCTACGCCTTCAACGAGGCGAGGGTGAGCCGCTCCATCGGCTTCAGCAGCGGATATGACAGCATCTCCGGCACCACCAGCGGCCTGCAGCGAGGGAGCGGCTTCGTCTCCCGCATCGAGACCGGCTATCGCCTGCAGGAATGGGGAGGGCTGGCGCTGACGCCATTCCTGGCGCTGAACAGCTTAGTCTTCACCCAGCGCGGCTTCACGGAGCAGGGTCTGGCGCCGGCCAATCTGAATGTGTCCGGCCAGACCACGGCTTCGCTCCAGGGTGTGCTCGGGCTCGAGGCAGGTTACCGCGTCGCCGGCTCCGGGCTCGGCGTCACCGGCCGCCTCGGCTGGGGCCACGAGTTCCAGGAGACGACGCGCAGCATGAAAGCGTCCCTCGCCGCGGTGCCGGGTGCCGGCTTCACGGTCACCGGCGCGCGAGTGCCGCGCGATGTGGCACTGCTCGGCCTGGGGCTCAGCCTGCCGCTGGGCGGTGGCCAGGCCTTCCTGCGCTATACGGCGGAGTTGGGCGGCAGCCTGACCCTGCAGGGCGGCATGCTCGGCGGCCGCTGGACCTTCTGAGCTACTTCGCCGGGCTGGCGGCCGCAGTCCTTGAACCTGACCCCCGGTGCCGATCGATGCGCCGCTGGCCGAAGCGCGATCCGGGCGCGCGGATCACACTTCCTTCGCACCCGCACGCCAGGGCGGCACCTGCGCTCAATGCCGTGCCGCGTCATCCTCGAGGGCGATCAGCGCATCCAGGGCCTGGCCGCCCTTCACCTGAACCAGGAAGGGATTCACCTCGACGCCGGTAACCTCGTCGCGATGCGCGACCGCGAAGCAGCTGACGGCGCAGAGCGCCGCCACCAGCGCGGCGCGGTCCAGCGGTGCAGCCCCGCGCCAGCCTTCCAGCAGGCGCGCGCCCCGAACGCTGGCGACCAGGGCCTCGGCCCGCTCCGGCGTGAGCGGCGCCGTGGCAAAGGCCACGTCGTTGAACAGCTCCACCGAGGTGCCGCCCAGGCCGAACATCACCATCGGCCCGAACACAGGATCGCGCTGCACGCCGATGATGGTCTCCACCCCGCCGGACACCATGGGCGTGAGCAGCACACCCTCCAGCCGCGCTTCCGGCTTGTGAAGCCGCGCACGCCGCATCAGTTCGGCGAAACCCTCCGCGACCGCCTCCGCCGTCGTGAGGTTCAGCAGCACCCCGCCCACCTCCGTCTTGTGGGGAATGTCCGGCGAGAGGATCTTCATGACCAGCGGATAGCCCAGCCGGCCCGCCGCCCGGACCGCATCCTCCGCCGTCGCGCAGACCTGCTCGGGCAGCACCGGAACGCCAGCCTCTGCCAGCAGGGCCTTCGCCGCGGCCTCATGCACAGGCCCGGTCAGGCGCCGTGCGGCGCGCGGCACTTCGGGCGCGGCAAGGGCGGCGGCCTGCAGGCGCCGCAGATGCGCGGCCCCCGCCACGGCGCGCACGGCGCGCGTCGGGTCTTCGAAGACCGGAATGCCGACGGCCTCCAGCTTCAGCCGGATTTCATCCACATGCGTCATCACTGCGACGACGAGGCGATCGGGGAAGCCCTGGCGGAGCGCCGTCAGCGCCTGCTCCAGCGGCGGGAAGCGCGGCACGTTCCGGCCGAGATGCGCAAGGTAGAACATCACCGAACCCAGTTCGGCGCCCTGCATCATCGCCTGGCTGATGCTCTCAAAGATGTGCATGCGGCCATTGAGCTGGGCCGTGGTGTCGATCGGGTTGCGCCCGCCCGCGACGGGCTGGATTTCCAGGATGCGCGCCATCACCTCGGGCGCCATGGGCGGCACCTTCAACCCTGCATGGATCGCCGCATCGGCCATCAGCACGCCAAGCCCGCCCGAGACGCTCAGGATGCCCACGCCATCGCAGGGCGGCAGTGGCGCGATCGAGCAGATATAGGCGATGTCCAGCATCTCCTCGATGGAGGAGGCGCGCCAGGCGCCGCATTCGCGGAACACGGCATCGATGATGCGGTCCTCGCCAGCGAGCGATCCGGTATGGGTGGCCGCAGCCGCGGCGCCTTCCTCGGTGCTGCCGACCTTCATGATGATGACGGGCTTGCGCCTCGCCGCGGCCTTGAGCAGGGCGTGCCGCAACCCAGCCCCATCCTTGCACCCCTCCAGCGAGGCGCAGATGACGCGCGTGCCCGGATCATCGGCCAGGTAGTCGATGCAGGCGGCCACATCCAGATCGGCTTCATTGCCCGTCGCGATGGCGCGGCTGATCCCGATGCCGCGAAATCCCGCGACCGCGTAGATGTGCGAGCCGTAGGCGCCGCTCTGTGTGGCGACGCCGACATGACCCGGCCCCGGGCGCGCGGTGGCGAGCAGGCTGGAGAAGGTGCCGAAAAACCCGTCCGGTGGGCTGATGCTGCCGAGCGCATTGGGACCGGTGATGCGCATGCCGCTCCCGCGCACGATCTCCATGAGGCGCGCCTGCATGGCGACCCCCTCGCCCCCCTCCTCGGCGAAGCCGGAGGACAGAACCTGCACATGCAGGATGCCCTTGGCGGCGCACTCCCTGAGTGCCTTCTCCACCAGTGGCGCCGGCAGCACGACCAGCGCGCTATCGGGCACCTCCGGCAGGTCGAGCACGCTGGGCCAGGCGGGCAGCCCCTGCACTTCGCGCGCCGTCACGTTGATCGGGTAGATGCGGCCCTGGAAGCCCAGTTCCTTGATGTGCCAGAGCGTACGACCGCCCAGCTTCTCGGCATCGGCCGAAGCCCCGATCACCGCGATCGAGGCAGGGCGGAACATCTTCTCCAGCGGGTGCATCACGCTCTCCTCAGGCCGCATGGGCCAGCAGACGCGCCGCCTGGAAGACGCGGTTGCCATACTCGAAATCCGCCATCATCAGCCGCTTGCAGAGGCGAATGGCCGGAAGCTCCTCCGTCATGCCCATGCCGCCATGCGCCTGGATGGCGGATTCCGCCACGGCGCGTCCCGCCTCTCCGAGACGCAGCTTGGCGAAGGCAATGGCCTGCCAGGGCTCGCCCTCACCCTGGGTGGCCGCGCGCAGCGCCCGTGCGGTGATGCCACGCAGGCTCTCATACTCGACATACATGTCCGCCACGCGGTGTCGCAGCGCCTGATAGCTGGCCAGCGGCGCGCCGAACTGCACGCGGTTCAGCAGGTACTGGATGGTCTGCTCCAGCAGCGCGCCCATCGCGGCCACGCACTCGATGCAGGTGAGCAGCGCGCCGAGGTCCCGCGCCGCGGCGGCGCGCTCGAGCACCTGTGGACCGCGCGCGAGGACCCAGCCAGGGCTGATCGGCACGGCGGCGAACCGGAAATCGGAGGCGATGCGGCCATCAATCCGCAGATAGCTGGCGCTCTCGATGCCCTGTGTCGCCGCAGGCAGCAGCAGCAGCAGCGGTTCCGGCTCCTCCAGCACGATCAGCAGATGCGTCGGCGCGGGCGGCGTCTCGACCCCGACGACAGCGCCCTCCAGGCGGGCGCCACCCCGCGGCGCATCGGCCGGATCATCCTGGGCGGCGCCGGGCAGGATCACCGCGACCCGCATGGCCCCGCCCGCCACATCGGCCAGGGCCGGATGGCCCGCCAGCAGCGCGGGCACGACACCGCAGGCCGAGGCGATGGGCAGGGCGAGCCCCGCCCGCCCCGCACCACCGGCCAGGGCCGCGAGTTCCGCGAGGTCACCGCCTGCGCCACCAGCCTCCTCGGCGATTGCGGTCACGGTCCAGCCCAGCGCCGTCAGTTGCACCCAGCGCCTCTCCAGGATCGCGGCCTGCGCCGCGGGATCGGCGACGCCCGCCAGTTCCTGCTCCGCTTCGCGGGCGAAGCGATGCGCCATCTCATAGGTCTCGCCGGAGACAATCGGCGTGGTCTGGAAGGTCATGGCCGTCACATCCCGAAAAGCTGCTTGGCGATGACGTTCTTCTGCACTTCACTGCTGCCGCCGTAGATCGTGCGGACGCGCGCATACATATAGTTCTGCACCCATTCGATGCCGGGTGCCTCGGCATTCGGGCCCTCGCCCTCGATGCGCCGGAAGCGGGGCGCGAGGCGCTCGCCCACCGCGTCCAGCGCCACTTGGCTGATGGTCTGCATGGTGACGCTGGTGCTGAGCTTGATGACCGCCGGCAGCATGCCGAGCGAACGCCCCTCGATCACCGCCTCCACGGACTCCCGCCCAAGTTCCGAGGCGCCGAGCAGTTCCGCCTCGGCCCGCAGAAGGCGGTGCTGCAGCAATTCGCGCTCGGCTCGGCGCCCCTCGCCCTTCAGCTCCTGCGCCACCAGGGCCCGCACGCGTTCGAGCGCCTTGTGGTGCGGCGCGATGTTGGCGCCGCCCAACCGCTCCCGCTCCAGCAGGAACTTTCCGTAAGTCCAGCCCTGCCCTTCCGCGCCGATGCGGTTTACGACCGGCACGCGCACCTGATCGAGGAACACCTCATTCACATGGTGCCAGCCATCGATGGTGCGGATCGGCCGGATGGTGATGCCGGCCGAGTTGAGGGGGATCAGCAGAAGGCTGATGCCCTGCTGCTTCTTCGCCTCCTTGGAGGTGCGCACCAGCGTGTACATCCAGTCAGCCTCATGCGCGTGGGAGGTCCAGGTCTTCTGGCCTTCCACCACATACTCATCGCCCTCCAGCCGCGCCGTGGTGCGCAGGGAAGCGAGGTCGGAGCCGGCGCCAGGCTCGGAGTAGCCCTGGCACCACCAATCCTCGCCATTGAGGATGCCGGGCAGGAAGCGGGCCTGCTGCTCGGGAGTGCCGAACTCGATGATGACGGGGCCCAGATGCCGCAGCCCGTGATGGTATTGCGGCGGACAATCGCACTCGGCCATGACCTCGTCGAAGATGACGCGCTGGCGCTGATCCCAGCCTGTACCGCCGAATTCCCGCGGCCAGGAGGGCGCGCCCCAGCCATGCTCGAAGAGGATGCGCTGCCAGGGATACCAGATCTTGCGCGAGAGCTTCCGATAGGTCGCCACCACGGCACGGATCTCGGCCGGGCAGCGCGTCAGCGCGAATTCCCGAACCTCCTCGCGGAAGGCGTCGTAGTCGATCGTGGCGGCGTCCATTGGTCAGCGCCCCTTGAAGTTGGGCTTCCGCTTCTCGAGCTGGGCGAGGCGCGCCTCCTGGGCATCCTCCGTCTTGGACAGCTCATAGGTGAAGTTCTGCTCGAAGCGATAGGCGTCCTTTGGCGACATGAGCTCGACGAAATTGCAGCTGTTCTTCGCGTATTTGATCCCGAGCGGACTCTTGGACGCGATGCGCTCGGCCATCTTCATCGCCGCCGGCAGAAGCTCCGCCTCGGGCCAGACGGAGTCGATGACGCCCAGGCGATAAAGCTCCGCAGCCGGGATGCGGTCCCCCGTGAACATCAGCCGCCGCGTCCAGGACTTGCCGAACAATTCACGGATCATCGCCGCGCCGCCGGCGAGGCCCACGTCGATCTCGGGCATCCCGAAGACCGCGTTCTCAGACGCCATCATGATGTCGGAGGAGGCCATGAGGCCGAAGCCCGCACCCAATGCCGCGCCGTTCACCGCGCAGATGATGGGCTTGGTGCACTCCTTCATCGCATTGCCCGTCTCGCGGGTGATGCGGTTGTGGTGCCAGTACTGGCCGGGAACCCTGGGGTCCGGCCGCTGCTTGAGATCGGCGCCGGCGCAGAAGATGCGGCCCTGAGCCGTCAGGACGACGACCCGGATGTCATCCCGGTCGGTCGCGGCGTCGAAGATCTCGATCAGCCGGTCCCGCATCTCGGCATTGACGGCGTTCACCGGCGGCCGGTTGAGCGTGGCGACGGCGATGTAATTCGACACTTCGAGTGTCACGACATCGGATGACATGGGCTTCGCTTCCTCTTGCCATTGGCTGGCTTCGTGGCGGCCGGGCGAGGTTGCAGGAGACCCGACCGACCGATCGGTTGGGAGCTTAGGCGGCACGAGAGGGGGCGACAAGGCACCCCCGCCACACCTTCAGCGGCGCCTGGGCGGGGTGCTGGCGGGAGGCTCGGCGCGGATGCCCTCGATGATCATGTCGCAGAAGCGATCCGCGATGCCGGCGGCGGAGAGCGCTCCCTCCGGCCTGTACCATCGTGGCATCCAGTTGATGGAGCCCAGCACGAAATGACCGGCGAGCTTGACGTCCATGGGTCGCAACTCTCCGGCATCCATGCCGGCCTGCAGGATGTCGCGCAGCAGCTGCTCATAGCGGTCCCGCCACTCGATGCGCTCTTTGCGGGCGCGCGTCTTGGGGTCGCTCCAAAAGACGGTGGAGGCGGCGATCCAGGCCCAGCGAAACTTCTCGAAGAAATTGGCGGTCTCGGTCAGGAAGCTGCGAAGGCGCTCCAGCGGCGGCGCATCGGGCCGGTCATGCCGGCTTACGTGCAGGCAGAGCGACTTGGTGGTGCCGATCGCGAGTGGACGAAGGATCGAGTCCTTGTCCGGGAAGTAATGGTAGAGCGTGGCCTTGGAGATCCCGCACTCCAGCGCGATGTCCCGCATCGAGACGCCATCGAAGCCGCGCTGTGCGAAGAGGCGGCACGCCACCTGAAAGATCTGCACGATGCGCCCGCTCAGCGGCTCGCCCGCGGCATCAAGTTCCAGCAGGTCGGAAATGTCGTCCATGGCGCGCAGTCGCATGCCGTCCGGTGGATCGCAAGTCGCCAGGGCTATCCCGGCTGGATATTGGCGCGGCGAATCACCGCCCCCCATTTGGCCGATTCCGCGCGCAGGATGTCGCCCAGCTCTTCCGGCGTGCTGGACAAGGGCGGGCTGCTGCCTGCCTCGCGCATGCGGGCGGCCAGCACGGGCGAGCCCAGTACCTTCACGAAGGCCTCGTTCAGCCGGCGGATGATGGGAATCGGCGTGCCGGAACGGACGCAGACGTAGTTGACCACGCCGACCTCGAAGCCCGGGATCGTCTCCGCGATGGTCGGGACATCGGGAAGCTCCGGGAAGCGCTGCAGGCTGGTGACGGCGATGGGCCGCAGATTGCCGGCCTGGATCATCGGGATCATCACGCCATAGGTGTCGATGGAGATGCTGACCCGCCCCGCCGCCACATCCGCCACCGCCTGGGCTGTGCCGCGATAGGGCACATGCGTCATGCGGATGCCGGTCTCCATGGAAAGCAATTCGCCGGAGAGATGGCTGCCCGCGCCGATGCCGGCACTCGCATAGGTCAATTCGCCCGGCCGGGCACGGGCCAGCGCGAGAAGGTCGGACATGGTCCGCACCGGCACGTCCTTGTGTACGGCAAGCAGATACGCCCCGCGCGTCAACAGACTGACCGGCGCGAAATCGCGCTGCGCGTCATAGGGCATGTTCGCCATGAGGAAGGGGTTGGTGATCAGCGGCCCGGGCGTGCCGTAGAGCAGCGTGTAGCCATCCGCCGGGGCCTGCGCGACGGCCGCCGCGCCGATGGTGCCGCCCGCACCGCCACGATTCTCGATCACCACGCTCTGGCCGAGCTCGACCCCCAGCGGCTCAGCCACGAAGCGCGCGGTCGTATCCGCGCCACCCCCGGGCACGAAGGGCACGATCATGCGCAAGGAGCGCGTGGGGAAGGCCTGCGCGGCGGCTTCGCCGCCCAGCAGCGCGGGCGCAGCGAGGCCCGCCAGCAAGGTCATGCGGCGGGTGGGCGCATGGCGGTCACGGAATGCCTTCATGGCCTTGTCCTCCCCTGGGTTTCCCTGGGGCCGATGCTAGTCGTGCCGCGCAGCGCCTGTCCAGACCGACCGATCGGTCGGGCGCTTGCCGCGGCTCTTCCGGCGACCTAGGCTCGCGCAACCGACCGAACGGTTGGTCGGCGCACGCAGATTGCGGACGGGGTCGGCACAGGCACCGCCGCCGAGGAACATGTCCATGGCCCCTCCCCGCCTGTTTCCGCTCGCCCTCGCCCTGGCCGCCCTTGGCGGCGCCTCGGTCATGGCGCAGAGCCTGACCATGGGCGTCGGCTCGCCCGTGTCTTCGCTCGATCCGCATTACCACCAGCTGCGCTCCAACAGCGAAGTCTCCCAGGCCATCTTCGACACGCTGGTGATGACCGATGCGCAGGCGCGCATCCGCCCCGGGCTTGCGGAGAGCTGGCGTGCGATGGGCACGGAGGGCTGGGAGTTCACGCTGCGTGAGGGCATCACCTTCCATGACGGCCGTCCCTTCACCGCCGACGACGTGGCCTTCACGCTCGCGCGCATCCCGGGCGTGACCGGTCCCGGCGCCTCCTATACCGGCCTGATCCGCCCGATCAGCCGGGTGGAGGTGGTCAGCCCGCGCGTCATCCGCTTCTACACCAGCAACCCATCGCCCCTGCTGCCGACCTATATGAGCCAGGTGCCGATGCTCGGCCGTGCCCTGCATCAAGGTGCCTCGACGGGTGACTTCAACAGCGGTCGGGCGGCCATCGGCACCGGCCCCTTCCGGCTGGTCAGCTATGCGAGTGGGGACCGCATCGTCTTCGCCCGCAACGAGGCCTATTGGGGCGAGAAGGCCCCCTGGGCGGACGTCACCTACCGTATCATCACCAATGATACGGCCCGCGCCGCCGCGCTGCTCGCCGGTGACGTCGACATCATCGACCAGGTGCCGACCAGCGACCTCGCGCGGCTGCGCCAGGATGCGCGCTTCCGCATCGCCGAGACGACGAGCCTGCGCAGCATGTACCTCACGCTCGATGCGACACGCGCGCCCCCGGTGCCGCTCCTGGCCAGCAGCACGGGTGCGCCGCTCGATCGCAATCCGCTGGCCGATCCGCGAGTGCGCCAGGCGCTCTCCCTCGCGATTGACCGGCGGATGCTGGTGGACCGGGTGATGGAGGGCTCCGCCTTGGCGTCGGGGCAGTTCATGCCGCCGGGAAGCTTCAGCGCGATCCCCGCCTTTCCCGTCCCCGCGGCGGACGCCGCCACGGCCCGCCGCCTACTGGCCGAGGCCGGCTATCCGCAGGGCTTCCAGATCACCCTCGCCGCCTCGAACGACCGCTACATGAATGATGCGCGCATCGTGCAGGCCGTCGGGCAGATGTGGAGCCGCATCGGCGTGCGCACGACGGTTGAGGCGCAGCCCTATGCCGTCTTCATCGGGCGCGCTTCCCGGCGGGAGGCGCCCGCCAACCTGCTGAGCTGGGGCAATTCCACGGGCGAGGTCTCGGTCCTGCTGAACTCCGTGCTGCGCACGGTGGACCGGGCGCGCGGCCATGGCTCGTCCAATCGCATCCAGTACTCGAACGCGGAGATGGACCGCCTTCTGGCCGCCGCCGAGACCGAACTGGACAATGCCCGCAGGGAGGCGCTGCTGCGCGAAGCGACGCAGGTCGTCCTCGATGATCGCGCCATCCTGCCTCTCTACCTGCAGAATGCCATCTGGGCGATGCGGGCGGGCCTCACCTTCGAAGCCCGCTCGGATGAGCGGAACGATCCGGCCATGGTCCGCGCCGTGGCACGCTGACCGCGCAAGCGGTCAGTCGAGCACGATATTGGCGCCACGGATGACGGCGCCCAGCGTCTCGATCTCGCGGCGTGCGAGGGCGTCGAGTTCAGGAATGGTCATCGCCGCCGTCGCAGCGCCGCCCTCTTCGGCACGGCGGCGGATGTTCGGGTCCACGGCGAGGCGCCGGAACTCGGTGTTCAGCCGCTCCAGGATCGGGGCCGGCACGCCAGCGGGCGCGAAGAAGGCGAACCAGGCATCCATGGTGAAGCCCGGCAGACCGGCCTCGGCCGTCGTCGGAACGTCCGGCAGGCCCGCACTGCGGGTGGCGCTGGCCATGGCAAGCGCCTTGACCCGCCCCGCCTGCACGAGCGCGATCGCCGAGGAGGGCGTGGTGATGAAGATCTCGACCCTCCCACCTGCGACATCCTGCAAGGCGGGTGCGGCGCCGCGATAGGGCACATGCACCATGGGGGCGCCGATCGCCCGCGAAAGCACCTCCCCCGCGATATGCTGGATGGAGCCATTGCCGGAGGAGGCGTAGTTCACCCGCCCCGGATTGGCGCGTGCATAGGCGATGAACTCGGCCAGCGTATTGGCCGGCAGGTTGGGCGCCGCCAGGATGACGTGCGGCGCCATGGTCGCCATCGCCACCGGCGCCAGGTCACGCACGGGATCCCAGGTGATGCTGCGCATCATCGCGGGATTGCCGGCGTGATAGCCGGAGTATTGCAGCAGCAGCGTGTGGCCGTCGGGCGCGGCGCGCACCGCGGCCTGGATGCCGATATTGCCATTGGCCCCCGGGCGGTTGTCGATCACCACGGGAACGCCAAGCGCCTGCGACAGGCCCTCGACGAAAAGGCGCGCGGCGAAATCGGAACCGCCGCCGGGCGGATTCGGCACGATGATGGTGATGGTGCGGCTGGGCCAGGCCTGGGCCAGGCCAGCGCGCGGCAACAGGGCCATGGCCGGCGCGGCCAGCACGGCACGGCGAGCGACGTGGGTCATTTGGGTTTCCTCGATTTCTTGGGGCGGAGTGTTGCGGCAGTGGCGCGCGGGGGCAAGCCGGGACATGGCGCGTCCCGCCGAAGCGCGGAGGCTGGATCCGGGTTGCCCGATACATGCCCTGCGGCGGGCGAGGTCATCCCCTCACCAAGATCAGGCCAAAAAACCGGCGTCCGGGCGGTCCGAACCAATCCCGCCTCCATGGCGAAGCACCCGGGGCTGCCGCATAGTGGAGCCAAGGCGCCGCGCCGGGAGAGACCCCGGGCCAGCCGGCGCCACGGAGGAAACCGATGCCGCATTGCCGCGTGCGCCCATGAACGCGCCTGCGCCCGAACCTGACTCCGCGGCCCTGCGGCCTTCCGATGCCAGAACCTCGCCCTTCAGCCAGCGCAGTTTCCGCTTCCAATGGCCGTCGGACCTCACCGTCTCCTGGGCCTTCGAGATGGAGACTCTGCTGCTCGCGTGGTTCGTGCTGGTCGAGACAGGCTCGGTCATCTGGCTCACCGCGTTTGGCGCGCTGCAATTCGTCGGAACGCTGATTTCGCCACTCTACGGCGTGGCGGGGGACAGGCTCGGACAGCGGCGCGTGCTGTCGGCCATGCGGGCGGCTTATGTCGTACAGGCGTGCTGTATCGCTGCCCTGGCGCTCAGCGGCCAGTTGAGCGTGGTGGCGGTGTTCACCATCGCGTTCTTCATGGGGCTGGTGCGGCCCTCCGACATCGGTGTGCGCAACGCACTGATTGCCGCGACCATGCCCGCGCCCCTGCTGGCCAAGGCGATCGGGATCGAGCGCGTCAGCATGGATGCCGCGCGCGTCGTCGGCGCGCTGACCGGCGCGGGCATCGTGGCCGTTCTGGGGATGGGCCAGGCCTATGTGGTGGTGGCGCTGCTCTATCTCGTCAGCTTCGCGCTCACCTTCGGAATCCGTGAGCCGCCCAGGGATGCTGGCGCGCGCACACCGGCCTCGATCATTTCCATCCGCCAGGAGCTGGGCGCGGGCATCGCCTATGCGCGCAGGACGCCCGCGCTGATGGCGGCATTGTTCCTCGCCTGCCTTGCCAACTTCGCCGCCTACCCGCTGACGGGCGGCCTGCTGCCGCATGTCGCGCGCGAGGTGTACCAGATCGACCAGACCGGCCTGGGCACGCTCTTCGCGTGCTTTTCAGGAGGTGCCGTCCTGGGCTCGCTGCTCGTCAGCCTGCGCGGCGTCGGGCCGCAACCAGCCAGGGTGATGATCGTATCGGCTGCACTCTGGTTCGCCTTGCTGATCGTGTTCGCGCAGGTGGAAAGCGTCTGGATCGGCATGGCGTTGCTGATGATCACCGGCTTCCTGCAAAGCCTGTGCATGGTTCCGATGTCGGTGCTGATCCTTCGCATCACCGCCGCGGCGTTTCGTGGACGGGTCATGGGCCTGCGCATGCTCGCCATCTACGGGCTGCCGGTGGGGCTCCTGCTGACCGGGCTTGGCATCGCCAACATCGGCTTCACCGCGACCGCGACATTCTTCGCGGGCTTCGGGCTCCTGGCGACGCTGGCCATCGCCTGGCATTGGCGTGCGGCACTCTGGCGCATGCCGGCGGGCTGACGGATGCCAGGAGCTTCGGGTGGGCGTCGTGCCGCAGCTCGCTCTGGTTCACGGAATCGCGTGCTGTGGCTCCAATTTCCGCGAGGCGACGATCCGGCGCGTTTGTCAGCTTCGCCCGCGTAGAGGGGAATGGCTTCGGCCAGCAACTTCCCTCGCCGCGCGCTGGTCGAGAGCTCCTGGCGCGCCTCTCGGCGCCGCCACCGGTTGATCGAAGCCGGAGAGCAGGCCGCCCCCCGGCAGCAATCGCCGGATGCGCTGAGGCCGCCTTCCCCTGGCTCAGCGCCTTACGCGGGGCGCAGGCCCGCCAGTTCGGCCGCCCGCCGCGCCTTGGTCAGTTCCTGCCGCAGGAAGGCGGCGAAGCCGTCGGGCGAACGTTGGCTTTCGCTCGACGGAATGGCCCCCACCTCGGCGATGCGGGAGAGCACCGCGGCCTCACCCAGCGTCGCGGCCAGCGCCGCATGCAGGCGCGCCACCACCTCGGGCGAGGCCCCGCTCGGCGCCAGCAATCCGCCGTAGCTGCCGGCGGTGAAGCCGGGCAGTCCGGCCTCGATGAAGGTGCCCACACTCGGCAGCAGCGGCGAGCGCTGCTCCGTCGCGATCGCGATGATCGGCGCCTGGTTGTCCCGGTGCAGCGGATAGGCGGAGGGCAGTTCCACCAGCGCCGCCTCCACCGCCCCGTTGATCAGGTCCGGGATCATGGCGCTGCCACCGCGATAGGGCACATGCGAGGCGCGAACGCCCGCATTCGCCATGAGCAGTTCCAGCGCCAGATGGGCGGCGCTGCCATTGCCCGGCGTCGCCACCGTCACCTGACCCGGCCGCGCGCGCATCAGGGCGAGCAGCTCTGGAAGGCTCCGCGCGGCCAGGCGCGGCGTCACCTGGCACACCATCGGGAGGATGCCGACCAGGCCGATCGGCCGGAAATCGCGCTCCACGTCATAGGGCAGCCGGGCCTGCAGCACCGGGTTCGCCGTCAGCGGGCCGCCCGCGCCGAACAGCAGCGTGTGTCCATCCGGCGTGGCGCGCGCGACAAGCTCGGCGCCCACGCTGCCGCCCGCGCCGGCACGGTTCTCGATCACCATGGTCACGCCGAGCCGCTCGGCCATGCGTGCGGTCAGGATGCGCGCGAGGATGTCCGTGTTGCCGCCGGCCGCGAAGGGCACGATCACGCGGATCGGACGGTCCGGGTAGGCGGCGCGGGCCACGCGCGGGGCGGCGAGGCTGGGCGCTGCGATGAGCAGCAGGCGGCGTGACCACATGGGCAGGGCATCCTCCAACCCGGCATCTGCGGCCGGTTTGGATCGGAGCATGACGCAGCGCCCGCGCTTGCCGCAAGCACGGAGGTGGCCCAGCATCGCCGCAAACAGGCGGGGGATGCGCGGTGGAACAGCGGCGATTGGGGCGGACGGGGCTGTCTGTCTCGGTGCTCGGCTACGGGTGCGGGGCGATCGGCGGCCTGATGGTCAAGGGCACGGCGGCCGAGCAGGACCGCGCCATCGGCCGCGCGCTGGACCACGGCATCACCTATTTCGACACCGCCGCCGTCTATGGCGACGGCGCCTCCGAACGCAATCTCGGCCGCGCGCTGCGCGGGCTTTCGGCCCGGCCCGTCATCGGCACGAAGGTCCGCGTCTTCACCGCACAGCGGGGCGACATCGCGGGCCGCATCACCGCCTCGCTGGAGGAGAGCCTTGCCCGGCTGGGCACGGACAGCGTGGATATCTTCCAGCTGCACAACCCGATCACGCTGGCCGGGCAGGAGCCTGCCCTCACGCCGGAGCAGATCCTGAACGAGGCGGTGCCGGCCCTGGAGCGCGCCCGTGCGGCGGGGAAGTTCCGCTTCTTCGGGATCACGGGCCTCGGGGATGCCGCAGCGCTGCGGCATGTCCTCGATGTGGGCGGCTTTGCCACCGCGCAGATCCCCTACAACCTGCTGAACCCGAGCGGCATCGCCCCCGCGCGCCCCGATGCGCCGGATCTCGGCGGCATCATCCGCCACGCGGCGGCGCGGGATGTCGGCGTCATGGCCATCCGCATCCTGGCCGGCGGCGCGCTGAGCGGGACGGCGGCGCGCAGCCCGCTGGGCGTGGCCAAAGTGGAGCCGATCGCCTCCGGCGCGAGCTACGCCGCGGATGTGGCGGCGGCGCAGCGATTCCGACCGCTGATCGCGGCGGGCCACGCGGCGGACCTGGTGGAGCTGGCGCTGCGCTTCGTGATCGGCGCGCCGGAGATCGCGACCAACATCATCGGCACCTCCAGCCTGGAAGAGCTGGACCATGCCGTGGCAGCGGTGGCGAAGGGCGCGCTGCCGGCAGCGCTGTTCCAGGGCTGACTGCACCAGCACGGGCTGGACGGCGCCGCAGCCGACGCTCAGCTGACGAGCCGCTCCAGCTCCTGCCAGAGCTGCGGCGGACACGCCCCCGCGCTCGCCCCTGCCAAGCCGAACAGGGGCGGGGGCGCGCCGAGGCCCAGGGCGTGGCGCAGGTGGCGGCCGAGCCGGCGCCAGCGCCCCTCCCCGCTCGGCAGGGTGCCGAACGCGGTTGCATTCAGGAAGCGCGCACGCTCGCCCCAGGCCTCGCGCAGCACGTCGAGGTAGTGCGGCCCTGGCGGCAAAAGGGCCAGCTGGAGGTGGCAGGCGCCGCGCCGGAAGCCCTGCGCGGTGAAGGAGCCATCGGCCAGCAAAGCCGCCTCACCCAGGGGCTGCCAGCCCGCCAGGGACAGATTGCGGGCCAGGCTGCCCGCGGCCGCGGCCTGCGGGCCCAGCGCCTGGGTCAGCGCACGGTCGAGCTTCAGGGCGAGGCCCAGCGCCAGCACGGCCGCCATGAGCCAGGGGAACGACCTAGGCATCGGCGCAGGCTTGCAGGACGGCCACGCAGAGCAGGCCGAACAGATTGGTGCCGAGTACGCCATGCCCCCAGCCATAGGCGGAGGGCGACCAGGCCAGCAGCATCAGCCGCAGCAGGTTGAGCGCGAGCAGGGCGAGGCCCAGCACCAGGATAGCCCGAGTGAGCGGCAGGCCCGGACTCGCCGAGCGGCGCATCACAACCAGCGCGAGCAAGGCCGGCGGTAGGACATGCGCGATGGAACAGCCCGCGAGCACGGCGATGCCGTGGCCATCAGGCATCCGCAGCACCGGCCCCGCCAGGGTCAGCCCTGGCTCGACCAGGGAGAGCAGGGCATGGGCGGCCAAGGCCTCCAGATGGGTCAGCGCGGCCAGCGCCTCCTCGCCAAGCACGCGGCCCAGCTGGATGGTGCCCAGCCCGGCCATGCCGAACGCCCCCCATCGCGCCGCACCCGCGCTGCGCCAAGCGGCCACGAGGCCCGCAAACATCAGCGCCACGGCGGCAGCCAGCGTGGAGGGCAGAAGCAGCAGGCCGGCGGACAGCGTCGCGGCCCAGGCGGGCAGGCGCAGCGCCCCTGCCCGTGCGCCGCGCCAAAGCGCCTCCAGCGACACCCAGAGGGCGAGGAGATCCAGCGGGCCGAGACCATTGAGGGCAAGCCATGCGGCCGGCCCGGCCTCGCGCAGGGCCAGGACCATGGGACCGAGCTGCAGGCTCAGCCAGGCCACCAGCAGCAGCGTGAAGGTCATGCCGGCCTCTCGCCCGAGGCCGGGCCGGGCGTTTCGCAACCAGCGAGGCAATGAGCGAGAGGTGGCCAACATCAGCCGGCGGCCTTGCGGCGCCGGCGGCGCAAGAGGCCGAGCAGGCCGAGCAGCAGCGGGGAGCCTGCCACCGGCGCGGCATTCACCGGAACGGTGACGGTCTGCGGCCCGGGCTGTGGGCCGAGCTTCGCCAAATCCGTCGGCGTGATGGCCTGGGTGCGCGTCGAGAAGGCGATCATGTTGAATTCGAAGGCGGGCGAGCTGCTGGCGAAGACCACGCGGTTGAACCCCGTGTCACCATTGAAGTTGAAGTTGGCGAAATAGGTGCCCTTCGCCGCCTGGCTGCCATTCGGGTTGCTGGTCACGTCCCGTCCGGTGACCTGCTCGACGAGACGGTCATTGTTGTAGAAGGACAGCGTGTTGTAGCTGTCCACCGAGCCCCACATGATGCCGAAATACTGCTGGTTCTGGCCGTAGCTGATGGTGATGTCGCCCCGGGGCTGCGTGGAGAAGTAGTTGCGGGTCTCGAGCCCGGTGGGGGTCCAGGGCGCCGCGGTGGTGCCCGCCACATTGCCCATGTAGATGCCCGAGGTGCCGGAATAGGTGATGACGCCGGCGCTGGCGTCGCTGCCGAAGCGCACCGTCTCCTGGCTCACCAGCCCGGGCCGCTCGCCGGCGCCGAGGTCGAGCAGGTTCACCGTCGCCGACTGCGCGACACTGGTGAGGCTCGTGGACATGATGACATCGTCATTGGCCACCGCCTGCTGGGTCAGGCCCCATTGCCAGGCCAGGGCGCAGGGCGCGAGCGCGATCCCCCAGCGGTATTTGCGTTGCATCCGACAGGCCTTTCGCCAAGCAAGGCCCCCTTCATCGAGGGCTCAGGCCCCGGGCAGCGCAAGGCGCGTGCCATCGCAGGCTGCGAATCTCAGCGCAGGCTCCGCAGGCTCCGCTCAGCCTGGCGGCGCAGGGCGACGAGGATGGGCTGCACCACCGCCCCCTGAGTGAAGGCGCTGCCCCATTCGCTGCCGTCCACGCCGAGGACGAGGAGGTTCGGCCGCAACTGCGCGAGGCAGGCCGGGGGCTGGGAGACGGGACCGCCCGCGGCCGCCGGCTGGCAGGCCGGCAGGCCCTGTAGCAATTGCCAGGCTTGGTCGGTCGCCACGATGGCGCGGTTCAACTCGTCCAGCTCGTAGCCGGCGGTCGGCGCGCCGAGCCGCATGACGCGGATCTGCGCGCCGATCTCGATGCGCAGGCTGCGCAGATCGGGCCGCGTCAGGCCCGCGTCCAGCGTCTCGATCAGGCGGGCGACCCACAGGCGCAGCTCCGCCGGGCTGGCTTCGGCGCTGGCAAAGGGCAGACCCGCCGGAAGCGCGAAGCCAAGGCACAACACAAAGGCGCGGATGGTCCTGGCGATCATCGGCAGCTCCGACATCTGGCGCATTCAGCCGGAGGCATGACGCAGGCCACGGGCATGCCGGCCCCGATGCTTTCCGAGACGTTGAGGGCAACGCTCCGAAGAGGATGCGGCGGCCGGTGTTTCCAGGCAAGGGAAGGCCGCGGGCGGGACAGCCGGGGGTCGCGAGCTGGCCGCCAGGCAGATGCAATGCCCCCCGGCCATGGCCACCGGTTCGGGTTGCGGCGCGCACGCATCACGCCACTCATCCGCAAGCCGCATTGACAGGCCGAGCATGCACGCTTCACGCTGCCCGCAACAACAAGGCTTCAGCCGATCGCGTTGAACGGCCGAGGGAGGAGAAATCCATGGCGCGTTCCATCCGCATGGCGGGCCGCAGCGCCGCCATCCGGCGCGTAGCAACATGCCGTTGCGCAGGCGATGGCGGCATCGCCACGCGCCTGGCCATCACGGTGCGGACGGATGGGCTGGCACCATGACAGCCGCATCGCGACAATGGAACAGGCCCATGCAGTTCGGCATCTTCGACCAGAATGACCGCGGCCGCCTGCCGCTGGCAGACCAGTACGAGCATCGCCTCCGCCTGGCCGCGTTGTATGACGAGCTGGGCTTCGACCGCTACCACATGAGTGAACACCACGCGACGCCGCTCAGCACCGCGCCCTCGCCCAGTGTGTTCATCGCAGCACTGACCCAGCGCACGCGGAGACTGCGCCTCTGCCCACTCGTCTATCTGCTGCCGACCTACCATCCGCTTCGCCTGGCGGAGGAGATGTGCATGCTCGACCATCTCAGCCGCGGCCGCTTCGAATTCGGTATTGGCCGCGGCGCCTCGCCGCATGAGCTGGCCGCGCTCGGAGTGGATGTGGCGGATGCCCGGGAGATGTACACCGAGGCGCTGGCGGTGATCCGCGGCTTCTTCGCCGCTGGGGATTCCTTCACGCACATGGGCCGATTCTGGCAGATCCATGACGTACCCAAGGAGATCGCGCCGCTGCAGCAGCCGCATCCGGCGATCTGGTACGCGCTGGCTTCCCCGGACTCCACCGTATGGCCCGCGCAGAACGGCGTGAACGTGCTCTGCGGCGGCCCGGTGGCGCGGGTGCGCGCGGTGACCGACCGCTACCGTGCCGAATGGCGCATCGCCCACCCGCAGGGCGGGACAGAGCCATTGATCGGCGTGAACCGCTACATCCTTGTAGCCGATACGGATGCCGAGGCGCTGGAGCTGGGCCGCGCCGCTTGGCCCACCTTCTACCGCCACTTCATGAAGCTCTGGCACAAGCACGGCACACAGCCGGTGAACGCCAAGCTCCCGCCGGATTTCGACACGCTGGTCGAGGCCGGCCAGGCCGTCGCCGGCTCGCCCTCCACGGTGCGCGAGGCGCTGCTGGGCCAGGTGCGGGCCGGCGGGCTCAACTACCTGATCGGCAACTTCACCTTTGGCGGCCTGGCGCCCGCGAATGTCGAGGCCTCGGTGCGGCTCTACGCGGCCGAGGTGATGCCGGCGCTGCGCGAGATCAGCGCCGTTCCGGCCTGACGCAACAGCCCGGCGCAAGATCCGGGCGGGGAGGACATGATGAAGGCACGATCCTGGCTGGGGCTCCTGACGTTCCTGCTCGTGGCGACGCCGGCCCTGGCACAGCAGGCGTTGCAGCCCGGCGGCGGGACGGTGCGCCTCGTGCTGGCCGGCGCGCCCGGCAGCGCCGCCGATGCGGTGGCCCGCGTGCTGGCGGAACCGCTCGCGGAGATCCTGGGCCAGCCGGTCGTCGTCGAAAATGTCCCGGGCGGCGGCGGCGTCCTGGGCGCCACGCGCGTCATGCAGTCGCGCCGCGACGGGATGACCATACTCTCCGCAGTCTCGGGTTCGCTGATCGGGCCGATGCTCGACAGCAACCTGCCCTATGTCATCGGGCGGGACCTGCTGCCGGTGTCGCAGATAACGGCGGCGATGGCGGTCTTCGTCGTGCGCGCGGGCCTGCCCGTCAACACGCTGCAGGAG
The DNA here is from genome assembly GCF_033547095.1 of Sediminicoccus rosea. Lineage (NCBI taxonomy): Bacteria > Pseudomonadati > Pseudomonadota > Alphaproteobacteria > Acetobacterales > Roseomonadaceae > Sediminicoccus > Sediminicoccus rosea. Next base: position 3,592,270 of record NZ_CP137852.1, read on the forward strand.
TTCGTCACTCGCGCGAAGAGCACGCGCGAGCCGCTGGCCTTCGGCAATTACGGCTACGGTTCCGCGAGCCATCTGCAGGGGATGCTGCTGGCCCGGCAGCTGGGGCTGGATGCGGAACCCGTCCCTTTCAGCGGCACCGCGCAATTCATCTCCGAATTGATCGCGGGGCGGCTGTGCTGCGGCTTCATTGATGCGGGGTCAGCGCGCGACTTCATCCGCAACGGGCAGCTCCGCCCGCTCGGCGTCACCGGGCCACGCCGTATCCGGGACCTGCCCGATGTGCCCACGCTCACGGAACTCGGCCTGACAAGCTTCGACCCGCAGATCTGGCAGGGCGTGTTTCTCCCGGCCGGCACGCCACCCGCCATCGTGGCCGCCATCGGCCGCGCGATGGGCGAGGCGGTCCGCCGCCCGGGTCCCACGAACCTCATCCGCGGCGTGGGCTATGAGCCGGTCGGCAGCAGCCCCGAGGAATTCGCGGCGATGATCGCACATGATGCGCCCATCTGGCGCCGCATCATCGAGGATACGGGCGTGCGCATCCGCTGAGCGGCGCACACCTCAGCGCCGCCGTCCGCGCACCAGCAGGACGAAGAGGATGGCGAGGCCGGAGACCGCCATGTACATCCCGAAGGCGTTGAGGTGGCCAATCATCGCCGCCTGACGGTCCACCTCGCGCGAGAGGCGGGCGAGGCCTTGCGCCGTCTCCGTCTCCCAGCCGCCCATCGTGCCGGGCCAGAGCAGCGCGCGGTTGTAGGGCGAGAGCATCTCCATCATGCGGCTGTAGTTCATCGTGCTGGAGCGCACGATCTCCGTCACGCTGAGCGAGATGAAAAGGCTTGAGCCGATGTTGCGCAGCAAATGGAAGACCGACATGCCCTCCGGCGTGTCACGGCTGTCGAGGTCGCCGAAGGTGAGGACCGTCAGCGGCACCCAGATGATGCCGACCGCGATGCCCTGCAGCACGGAATTGGCCAGCAGCAGGTTCACCCCGGCATTGAGGTCCAGGCTCATCAGCCACAGCCCCGAGACAACGAGCAGCCCGAAGCCGATACTCATGCCAATGCGCGGATCCCAGCGGCCGATCAGCAGCGTGAGGCCGAAGCCGATGACACCGCCCAGGCCGCGATAGCCGACGATCATCCCGATGATGCTGTCCGGGTAGCCCGCATGCTGCTGCAGGAGCGTGGGCAGCAGCACGATCGGCGTGAAGTTCACCATCCCGTAGATGAAGACGAGGATGAGCCCGAGCGCGTAATTGCGGTGCCGCAGCAGCCGCAGGTTCAGGAAGGGCCGCTCCGTCGTCAGGCAATGCACGACGAAGGCATAGAAAGCGAGGACCGCGATGCAGGCCTCCAGGATGATTTCGGTGGACTCGAACCAGTCGAGCCGCTGCCCGCGCGAGAGCACGAGCTGCACGCAGGCGATGGCGGTCGCCAGCAGCAGGAAGCCCAGCCAGTCCATGGGCTGGCGCGGCTCGGCCCGGTCCGGCGGCAGGGCGAAATGCAGCGCCACGGCGGCCAGCGCGCCGGCGGGGACGATCATGTAGAAGGCCCAGCGCCAATTATAGGTCTCGGCCAGCACGCCGCCGAGGACGGGGCCGATGACCGGGCCCAGCACCACCGTCATGCCGTAGATGGAGCTCACCAGCCCCGCCTGGTGGCGGGGGAAGCTGTCCAGCACGATGGCGTTGGAGAGCGGCACGACAGGCGCGCCGATGCCGCCCTGCACGATGCGCCAGAGAATGATGGCCTCCAGCGATTCGGCCTGGCCGCAGAGCCAGGTGGCAATGGTGAATCCGGTGACGCAGACGATCATCACGCGCCTGCGGCCAAATCGCGCAACCAGGAAGCCCGTGGTCGGCGTCACGATGGCCGTGGCCAGGATGTTGAAGGTGGTCGTCCAGGCGATCTCGTCCGGTGTCGCGGCGAAGCTGCCCTGCATCTGCGGCAGGAGGGACGAGGCGACCAGCAGCGTCGTCGCGTAGAGCGTCGAGCCCAGCACCACCGCCGCCAGGATCGCGATCCGGCGCGGGACGGAGAGGTCCTCGCTGCTCACACCGGACACGCCGCCCCTTCCCTTTAAAGAACTTGACGATGGTTGTCCGGACGATAATAACCACAACAACAATCCAAGGCGAGGCTGTTGATGCCGCCCGACCAGGTCGCCCGGCAGGATGACCGCCGCCACATCGGCTACCTCATCACCGATGTGGCGCGCATGATGCGTGCCGCCTTCGACCGCCGCGCCCGGCAGATCGGCCTGACGCGCCCGCAATGGCAGGTCCTGAGCCGGCTGCACCGCTATCCCGGCATCACCCAGACCGAATTGGCCGAGATGCTGGAGATGGAGCGCGCGACCGCCGGACGCATGCTGGACCGGCTGGAGCGGCGCGGTTGGCTGGTCCGCAGCGCCGACCCGGCCGACCGCCGGGTGAACCGCCTGCACCTGACCGCCGAGGCCGATGGCATCCAGGCCGAGATGGGCCGCATCGCCACCGAATTCCTGGACGAGGCAATGAGCGGCCTGGCCGAGGAGGAGCGCACCATCCTCACCGCCATGATGGAGCGCGTGAAGCTGCAGCTCCAGACGATGGGCCCGCGCGGGGCGCGGGAGGATGCCGCATGAGCGCACCGGGACGATCCCGCCTCAGGACGCTCCTGCTGCTGGTGGTGCCCGCGTTGGCGGTGCTGGGCGGGCTGTTCATCTGGCAGCAGGGCGGCCGCTACATCACCAGCGAGAACGCCTATGTCCGCGCCGACATCGTTCAGATCGCCCCCGAGGTGACGGGCCGCGTTGTCGAGGTGCTGGTGCGCGACCATGCCCGGGTGGACGCCGGCGCGGTGCTGCTGCGGATTGATCCCGAGCCCTTCCGCCTCGCCGTCGCCCGGGCCGAGGCCGAGCTGGACGCAGCACGCACGCTGGTCGAAGTGGCGCGCGCCACCTATCGCGAGACGCAGAGCGAGCTTGGCGAATTGCAGGCCCGCGCCGACCACCTGCTGCGCCAGGCGCGGCGCCAGCAGGAATTGGCGGCGCGCGGCGTCTCGCCCGCAACGCGGCTGGAGGAGACGCAGAACGAGGCGGATGTGGCGCGCGAGCGGATCAACGTCGTGCGCCAGCGCCTGGTGCGGCTGCTGACCACGCTGAAGGGCGATCCCGAGCTGCCGGTGGATGACCATCCCAATGTGCGGGAACGGCTGGTGGAACGCGACCGCGCGGCGCTCGACCTGGCACGGACGCAGATCAAGGCGCCGGTCTCCGGCACGGTGGTGAACATGCGGGTGCAGCGGGGCGAACAACTGCGCGCCGCAGTGCCTCTCTTCGCCCTGGTATCCGACCGAAGACCCTGGGTGGATGCGAATCTGAAGGAGACCACCCTGGCGCATGTCAGCATCGGCCAGCGGGTGGAGGTGGTGCTGGACCTCTATCCAGGCCTGGTCTGGCAGGGCGAGGTGGAGAGCATCAGCCCGGCGACCGGCGCGGAATTCGCCATCCTGCCGCCGCAAAATGCCTCGGGGAACTGGGTGAAGGTGGTGCAGCGCCTGCCGGTCCGCATCCGCCTGCTGCCGCGGCCGGATGAGCCGCCGCTACGCGCGGGAATCACCGCGACGGTCTCCATCGATACCGGGCGGCAGCGCGAGCTGGCCGACCTCACGGGTTATCTGCGCGGCCTGATTCCGGGCAGCGCGGCGCAGGGCATGCGATAGCCGAAGGGCAGCCACGGCCGCTCCGTGGATGCCCGAGGGCGGAACGGCGAGGGCCAGGATCCGCCGAGTGACGCGATCCAGGGCGGGGTTGCCTGGCAGCTCAGGCAAACTTTACAAAACATCCGATAGGCAGCCATGGCATCCGCTCCCGATCGGTCGGCTTCACAACATGGCGTCAGAGGAACAGGTCATGGCAGGCGCTGATTTCGGCGCGATCCCGTCCGTCAGCCGCAGGACCGCCACCCGCAGGGCCAAGGCGCGTGGCAGGACGCGAACCGGCAGCGCGCCCCAAGGGGCGGTGATCGAGACCGAGCACGACGCGCTGATGCGGCGACTGCATGCAGCCTGACGGTCAAGCCCGGGATGAAGCCGTGACCCGTCCCTCGAAGGATGCGAAGGCCATCGCGTCCTGGCGGAGCGGCGTGGTGGCGCGTGCCAGCGGGCTTTGGAAATCGCGACGGCAGGATGCGGCACTGGCTGAACTCGCGGCGGCGCTGTCCCTGTCGCCCGGGGACGTCATGCTGACGCTGAAGCAGGCCAGCTTCCTGCGCCTGCTGGGCCGCGCGCCAGAGGCGGTCGTCATCCTGGCCGCGCTGCGCGAAGCGCATCCGGGTGACCTCGCGGTCGCGCTGGAACTCGCGCGGGCGCATCGCGACGCCCAGAATCCCGCCGCCAGCCTCGCCATGCTGGACGCGATCCTCAAGGCCGATCCCGCCCACCGCGCGGCGCTGACCGCCAAGATTGATCTTCTCTGGGCGACGCAGCGCCGCGCAGAGGCGCTGGCGGCGACCGAAGCCGCACTCGCCCTGCTGCCCAGCGACCTCGCGCTGACGCAGAAGCAGGGCGGCTTCCTGCGGCTGCTGGGCCGCGCGCCGGAGGCGGTCGGGGTCCTGGCCGCGGTGCGCGAGGCCCATCCGGATGATCTCGCACTGGCGCTCGAACTCGCACGGGCGCACCGCGACGCTGGCGACCCCGCCGCCAGCCTTGCCGTCCTGGATGCGATCCTGGCGGCCGATCCCAGGCATCGTGCGGCGCTGAATGCCAAGATCGATCTTCTCTGGGCCAGCCAGCGCCGCACGGAAGCGCTGGCGGTGACCGAGGCCGCACTCGCCCTGATGCCAGGCGACCCCACGCTGACGCAGAAGCAAGGCGGCTTCCTGCGGCTGCTGCGCCGCGCGCCGGAGGCTGTCACGGTCCTGGCTGCGCTGCGCGAGGCTCAGCCGGCTGACCTCGCGGTGGCACTGGAACTCGCACGGGCGCTTCGCGACGCCGAGAATCCCGCCGCCAGTCTCGCGATGCTGGACAGCATCCTCGCGACCGATCCCAGGCATCGCGGGGCGCTGACCACCAAGATCGATCTTCTCTGGGCCAGCGAGCGCCGCGCGGAAGCGCTGGCGGTGACCGAAGCCGCGCTCACCCTGCTGCCAGGCGACCTCACATTGACCCACAAGCAGGGCGGCTTCCTGCGCCTGCTGGGCCGCGCGCAGGAGGCGGTCGGGGTCCTGGCCGCGCTGCGCCAGGCCCATCCGGCCGACCTCGCGGTGGCGCTGGAACTTGCGCGGGCCCATCGAGACGCTGGTGACCATGCGGCGCATCTCGCCATGCTGGAGGCGATCCTCGCGGCCGATCCCACCCACCGCGCGGCGCTGAACGCCAGGGCCGACATGGCGATCGACCGGGAAGACATCCCCGCGCTGATCCGCCTGTGCCGGCAGGCTTTCGCCCTGGCCAGCCAACCCGACGGTGCCGCAGGTGCCGAGCCATTGGCGCGCATGCTCCCTCACCTCGACCTCTCGTCCTGGAATGACGAGATGTGGAGCTGGATCGACGCCGTCTCCCGCAACGCGGCGGGCGTGGGCGCGGACGCGCTCTGGAAGCTCTACGGCGTGGCCGATCTGCAGGGGCTCGAGTTGCACTGCCGTCGCCTGCTCGCGGCGATCCTGGACAAGCCGGTGCTGCCCGAGGGCCTTGCCCTCCAGTTCATCCATCGCGCCTATCATGCGGGCGACCATCGCTGGCCAGCCTTGGCGTCGCTGCTCCGCGCCCGCGTGCCGGGGCCCGCCGTGCCGAGGTTCGACCTGGAGCTCGACGCGATGCAGCACGGGGCGGCGGGTGCGCTGCGCCAGCGCCGGCGCGTGGCGAACCGCCAGCCGCCGGAGATTCTGCTGATCTTCCAGCTGCTGCAGGAAGCCGGGCGCCGGGAGGCGGCACTGCGCTATCTTGCGCTCGCGCGCCGGTTCCACCCGGATCACGCCCAGCTTCGGCGGCGCCACCTGCTCGGCCTCGTCCAGAGCGGCGAGGCCGAGCGCGTGCGCGCGGAGATCGCGCAGATCCTGCAAGGGCCGCAACCGCCCTCGCAACCGGACCGCCAGGCCGCCATCGCCGCGCTGGAGGAACTCGGCGAGGCGCAGGAAGCGCTGCGGCTGATTGACGCGACGGAGGATCCAAAGGCACGCAAGCAGCTGGGCTCGATGCGGTTCCGGCTGCTGCTGCGCTTCGGCCGCCTCGACGAGGCACAGGCCATGCTGGTGGAGCGTGCCAGCCTGGGCACGGCCAAGCGCGACATGCATTTTGGCCCGACGCTGGACGGATTGTGGATGACCGAGCTGGGCCTCAGCAGCACTGCCGAGGCCGCCTCCGATGATGCGGGAAGGCTGCTGCGGAACGGGCAGTTCATCGGGCCAAGCCTCAAGGCGCTCGATGCCCATCTTGCCCGCCTGCCGCCGCGCGGCCAGGACAGTGCCGCAGGGCCAAGCCACATCCCGCGCAGCGTCGTCCAGTACTGGAACATCGGCAAGCCGCCAGAAGCCCTGGAGGCCATCATGCGAAGCTGGCAGGCGGCGGAAGGCTTTGCCTACCAGCTCTTCGATCGGCGCGCCGCGACGCGATTCCTGGCCGATGAGCTCGGGCCGGACTGGGCCGCTGCGTTCCGCATGGCGCGCCATCCCGCGGAGGAGAGCGATTTCTTCCGGCTCAGCTTCCTGGCCGTCAGGGGTGGGATCTATGCCGACTGCGATGACCTGCTGGTCGGCTCGCTCGACAGGCTCACGGCGGGAGCCTCGGGGCTTGTCGTCTTTCGCGAGCCCATGGGGGCGATCGCCAACAACCTCATCCTGGCCGAGCCACGGCATCACGTCCTGGCCTATGCCGCCGTCGCGGCGAAGCAGGCCCTGCAACGGCGGGACAATGACAGCATCTGGGCCAAGACCGGGCCTGGACTGCTGACGCGCGCCATCGCCCAGGCCTGCGAAGAGGCCGCGCGGCGCGGCGCCGATCCCGGCGTGACCATCCTGCCGCGGCACCATGCCGCGCGGCATGTGCAGTTCCACATCCCGCTGCCCTACAAGAAGACACGCGCCTACTGGAACGCGACGAATGTCGGCGGGCTGATGGCAGGCCTGGGCGGTCTCGTCGGGGTGGAGGCGGCAGCGGCCGGCAATGCCGCCGCGTAAGGTCCGCGGCGCGCCCTGTTTTGCATTTTTGCATGTGGCGGCGCGCGGAGCTTGAGCGCCCCGGAAGACCTTTCAACCAGCGGATTGGTGCAACCCTGCATCGATGGTAAGGGAAGAAGAACGCGTTCATCCCTTCGCCCTCCGGATCCTGGCTGCCGGCCCATGCAGACTGCGCCCACGACCCCGCTCGACCCGAACCAGGCGCAGATCCTGCTCATCGAGGATGATGCGATCCTCAGTGGCGAGCTGGTGGACATCTTCGAGGATCACGGCATCCACGCGCGCGCGATCGGCGACTGGCCGGCGGCGCTCAAGCTGCTCGAGGTGCACCAGCCCGACCTGATCCTGCTCGACCAGCGGCTGGGCGCGGTGGACACGCTCATGATGCTGCCGGCCCTCCGGAACCTGACGGCCGCGCCCATTCTCTTCCTGACCGGCAACCGCAACGAGGCCGACCGGGTGATCGGCCTGGAGCTCGGCGCCGACGACTTTCTGCTGAAGCCCATCGCGGGACGCGAGCTCGTCGCGCGCGTCAGGGCGCATCTGCGGCGCGCCATGCGCCGGCCGGCCCATGTCACCGGCGAATGGCGCATGCTGGAGACGGAGCGCCGCCTGCTGCGGCCGGATGGTACGCCGGTACCGCTGACGGCGGCGGAATTCACCCTGCTGGCGATCATGGCGGCCCAGCCCGGCGTGCCGATCGATCGCGACACGCTCACCCAGCAGGTGCTCCGCCGCCCCTTCCGGGCGGAGGACCGCGCGCTGGACAACCTCGTGCACCAGATCCGGCGCAAGCTTGGCCGCCGCGGCGCCGGCGAAGTGATTTCGGCCGTCCGCAACCAGGGCTACGCCTTCAGCGGCTTTCCCGAGGCCTGATCCCCCCTCACAGCGACGCCATCCGGCGCTGCGCCGAAGCGGCGGCCACCGGCCCTTCCTGGCGGGCGATGCGCGCCAGCATGACCAGAGCCGCGCCGTAATAGTCGGTGGCGCGGCTGACGGTGGGGATGGCGACGCGCTGGTTGAAGCCGGTCCGCGCCTCGTAGCTGACCATGGCGACGGCCGAGACGCCGGCATGCCCGGCATAGGGGGCCAGCGCGCCCGTGCGCAGATCGGTCCAGGCGGGCAGGCGGCCGGGCGTCGCATGGGTCCAGAAGTTCAGGGCGGCGCCCAGCGCCGGGGCCTCGCCCTCACCGGCCCAGGCCTGGAAGAGCGGCACGCGGATCGCGTCCCAGGAGAAGCGCGGCGCCCATTCGGCGGCCGGGGTCACGGTGCCGCTGCGGCGGTTCAGCTCCACCCAGTCGGCCGGCAATTCCCAGCGGCCGAAGCGGGCCACCGTCATCAGCCATTGGCCGTCCGCCTCCAGCTTCGCCCAGGCCGGGCTCGGCACCAGGCGCGCCAGAGCCCGCAGGCCGGGCGTGTTGTAGTAGGATGGGTTGAGGACGACGTGCTCAAGCTTCTCGAAGCCATAGGGGCCGGGCAGCAGCACCGTGCGGCCGGCGACCTCGCGCACGGTGAGGCGCAGGATGTCACGCGCGATGGCCTCCGCCTGGCTGCGCCAGGCGGGAACCGACCAGCGCTCGGCAGCGCGCTGCAGGGCCCAGCCGATCACGATGTCGCCATCCGTCGCGCTGTTGCTGTCACGCGGCAGCAGCGGGCTCGGCGACCAGCGCCAGGCGAAGAGGGCATCGCGCGGGCGGGAGAGATGGCCGCGGGTCCAGGCCAGCAGGCGCTCGAAGGTGGCACGGTCATTGGCCCATTCGGCCATGAGCATGGCGTAGCCCTGGCCCTCGGAATGCGAGATGTCGTTGTTGGCGGTGTCCACCACCCGGCCCTCGGCGGTGATGAAGCGGGTGCGGAAGGCGTGCCACTCGGCCAGGTCGGCCTCGGTCGCGCTGCTCTGCGGCGGGGCGGGGAGCATCGGGCCCAGCACATGGCTGCTGGCCGGCGCCAGCGCCAGGCCCGGCATCGCGGCGGCGGCGGCCATGCCCAGCATGCCGCGCAGGAAGGTGAGACGGCGAAGCGGTGCCGAAGCCTGGCTGGTGGTCTCAACTTCACTGTTCCGGGACATCGTGACGCTCCTGCTACCGGCGTGGAGCGCGTTGGTTCCGATGCGCTCCGGGCATCCCGGAAACTGAAGCAGGGCTGGGCGAAATACCCGTCTGGATGGTTCGGCTTTGGTTGGCAACAGATCCGGGATTTCGGCGAATTTCGCGGTTTGTCCGGCGAAAGTCGGAACTTGTCGGGCAACGTGACCTGGGGCTTCCCAAACGCGCATATAGGCCGAATGTTGGAGGGATGACGCGGTGCCCCCTCAACGCCGATCGCCCCCCCCACGGGGCCGCCCCGGGCGGTCTCGTCCCGCGATGACCCGCCTGGCCGCCGCCCCCTCGGTGCCGCTGGCACGGGCACGGCCCTGGAACAGCAGGCGCGAATGGATCTGGCTCAGCCTGTTCGCCCTGCTTCTGCTGGTCATCGGCTTCAGCGCGGCCGTCCTGATCCACACGCGCATCAGCGTGATCGACGCGGGCTTCAGCGCGATGGCGGCCGACCACCTGTTGGGCAACGCGCTGTACGCCGCGGTCCAGCTGCACACGCTGGCGGTCCAGCTGGATGATCCGGCGGCGCAGGCCGCCATGGACCAGGCCCTGGCCGCCCTGTCAGCGCTGTCCGACCCGGAGCGCCCCGCGGCGCTGCCGGACTATCCGCCGGGCGGGCCGGAGGTGGAGGCCCTGCGCGCGCTGATCCCGCAGGTGCTGGAGGATGTCCGGCAGCTGCGCGCCGCCCCCGGGGCGGCCACCCTCCTGCCGCAGCGCATCGGCAGGCTGGAGGGCGACATCCTGGTGCTGGTCGCGCGCAGTTCGGAGGCGGTTGCGCGCTACGGCACGCGGCTGGCCGAGACCGCCTTCATCCCCTACCTGATCCGCGCCCTGCTGGGCACGACCCTCGTCCTGCTGATGACCTACGTCGCGCTGGTCCTGATCAGCCGGACAAGGCTGCGCAAGGCCAACCAGGCGCTGGCCGGCTGGGCGGAGGACACGGCGGGCGTGCTGGCCGCGATGCCGGGCGTCCTCATCCGTTCCCGCCGCGGGCAGGACGGCATCTGGCGGCGGAGCTTCGTCGGTGCCGCCGTGACGGAGGTGACCGGCCACTCGGTCGAGGAGGCGCTGCGGGACGACTGGTGGTCCGCCAATGTGGACCCTGCCGTGGCGCAGCGCGATTGGGCCGTCGGCACAACGCCGCAGATGGAGCCTACCACGGAGCGGGAATTCGCCTTCCGCCACAAGCGCGGCCACTGGATCTGGATCCGCCATCGCTCCCGCACCTATGCGAGCGCGGATGGCCAGCTGGAGATGATCAGCGTCTGGAACGACGTGACCGAGCGGCGGGACCTGCGCTTGCAGCGCGAGACCCTGACGGCGGATCTGCAGCGCGTCATCGCCACCATGCCCGGCGTGCTGGTCCGCCTGCGCCGGGGCGAGGATGGCCGCTGGGCCCCGCACTTCATCTCGCCCAGCATCGAGGCGCTGACGGGTGACACGGTGGAGGAGGCGAAGCGACACGGCTGGTGGCAGGAGCGGGCGGACCCCGAGGACCGTGAGCGCCTGCGGAACATGCTGTGCCAAAGCGACCCGACCCTGCCGACCTCCACGGATTTCCGCTTCCGCCACAGCCAGGGCCACATGATCTGGGTGCATTGCTCCACCCGCGGCTACGTCGATGCGAGCGGCCAGGCCGAGCTGATCTGCGTCTGGAGCGACATCACGGCGGAGAAGCGCCTGCTGCTCGATCGCGAGGAGCTGGCGAACGATCTGCAGGCCGTGATCCAGGCCATCCCGGGCGTGCTGATGCGCATCCGCGAGGCCGAGGGGGGTTCCTGGCAGCGCGTCTATGTGGCGCCCGGGATCGAGGCCCTCACCGGCCACAGCGTAGCCGAGGCGCTGCGCCCCGAATGGCTGCACGAGAACCTGGACCCGGCGGAACCCGGCCTCATCGACGCGCAGATGGGCGGCCCCTTCCCCGACCTCCAGCACTCGGTCGAGTTCCGCTTCCGCCACAAGCAGGGCCACTGGATCTGGATCCGCCGCTTCACGCGCGGGAACCGCGGGCCAGATGGCCGGCGCGAGATCATCGCCATCTGGAACGACGTGACGCATGAGAAGCGGTTGACCGAGCAGCTCACGCAATCGGCCAAGCTCGCGCAGTTGGGCGAGGTGGCGACCGGCATGGCCCATGAGCTGAACCAGCCCCTCGCGGGCATCAGCCTCGCCGCCGAGAACGCGTTGTTCAGCCTGGACCGCCTGCCCGACCCACCGGAGCGCGCGCAGCAGAAGCTCGGCCTGATCGTGGACCTGACGAAACGCGCCTCCGACATCATCGACCACATGCGCATCTTCGGCCGGAACGATTCCGCCGCCCGCGCCGCGGTGCCCCTGCCCGAGGTCTTCGCCGGGGCCGGGAAGCTCATGGCCAGCCGGCTGCGCGCGGCCGAGGTGCGGCTCGACGTGACCCTGCCCGCGGAGCTGCCGCCGGTGCTCGGCAAGTCCGTCCCGCTCGAACAGGTCATCATGAACCTGATCGGCAATGCCTGTGACGCCTATGCCGGCCTGGCCGAGCCGGTGCCGCTCGCGCAGCGCGCCATCCGCATCACCGCCCATGCCGAGGCGGATTGGGTGATCATCGAGGTGCAGGACGCGGCCGGCGGTATCCCGGAGGACATCCTGCCGCGCATCTTCGAGCCCTTCTTCACCACCAAGCCGGTCGGCCAGGGCACCGGCCTGGGGCTTTCGATCAGCTATGGGATCATCAGCGACATGGGCGGGACGATCACCGCCAACAACCGGGATGGCGGATGCCTCACGCGCATCCTCCTGCCCGTGGCGCGCTGAGCGGCGTCAGCCGCCGACATCCTGCGCACGGCGGCAGCGAAGACCTGCCCGAGACGAGAGGGGCTTGCACGGCAAGCCGAAAGCGCCCGTGCGGAGCGCGCCGCTGACGTCGTCTTCAGAACGTCATCCCCGCGTCATCCGTCCGGCATGAAAGCCCGCTACGCCCCGCTGCCGAAAGGTAGGGACTGTGACGGGACTGGAACTGCGCGGAATCGGCAAGGCCTTCGGCCAGACAACCGTCCTGCACAAGGTGGACCTCGCGGTCCGGCCGGGTGAATTCCTGGCGTTGCTGGGCCCTTCGGGCTGCGGCAAATCCACGCTCATGCGCATCGTCGCGGGCATCGAGGCGCCTGATCACGGCCAGGTCCTGATTGGCGGCTCCGAACTGACGCAAGCCCATCCGGCCGCGCGCAACGTCGCCATGGTCTTCCAGAACTATGCGCTCTACCCGCATCTCACGGCAGCGCAGAACATCGCCGTGCCACTCGCCATGCGCCGGCTCTCCGCCTGGCAGCGCATGCCGCTCCTGGGCGGCCTGCTGCCGGGGGCGCGGGCGATCCGCCGCGCCATCGCGCAGGATGTGGCGCGCGTGGCGGAGCCGCTTGGCCTCGCGCATCTGCTCGCCCGCAAGCCCGCGCAGCTCTCCGGCGGGCAGCGGCAGCGCGTCGCACTCGCGCGGGCCGTGGTGCGCGATCCGAGCGTCTTCCTCCTGGACGAGCCTCTCTCCAATCTCGACGCCGCGCTGCGCAGCTCCACCCGGCGCGAGATCGTCGAGATTCATCGGCGCACCGGCGCGGCCACGCTCTACGTCACGCATGACCAGGCCGAGGCGCTGACCATGGCGGACCGCGTCGCGGTCATGCTGGCCGGGCGCATCCTGCAATGCGGCACCCCGCGCGAGGTCTACGAGCAGCCGGCCGATATCCGCGTGGCCCGCTTCCTGGGCGACCCCGCCATCAACCTGCTGCAGGCCGAGGCGGGCGAGGATGGCATGGTGCGCCTGGAAGGGCGCACCACCGGGCTGCGAACCCGCCAGCGCGGGCCGCTGACGCTCGGCCTCCGGCCCGAGGCGCTGCAGGTGGCGGCGCAGGGCTGGCCCGCCCGCGTGGAAGCGCGCGAATACCTGGGCGAGGCCCAGCTGCTGCACACCCGCATCGGCCCGCAGCCCATCATCCTGCGCGTGCCGCCAGGCCTCGCCGAGGCACCGCTCCTGCATCTGTGCTTCGACCCGCGCGAGGCGCTGCTCTTCGGCGCCGATGGCGCGCGCGTGCCGGCGCTGGAGGTCCAGCATGCGTGAGCCAGGCCGCCGCGGCGAGGCGCTGGCCGGATGGCTGCTGACCACGCCCGCCGCCCTCGCCTTCCTGCTGCTGGTGCTGGCGCCGACCCTCGCCGCCGTGGCCCTCGCTTTCTCCGATTATGAGCTGGGCCAATGGCCGCCCGCCTGGATCGGCCTCGAGAATTTCCGCGAGCTCTGGACCGATCGCGGCTTCCGCACCTCCTTCGTGAACACGCTGGTCTATGTCGGCCTGGTGGCACCCCTTTCGGTGCTGGGCGGCCTCGGCCTCGCGCTGCTGATCGAGGGGGCCGCGCGCGGCCGCACCCTCTTCCGCGCGGTGTTCTTCCTGCCGGTGGTGAGCCTGACGGTCGCCATGGCCGCCGCCTGGCAATACCTGTTGCACCCCACCATCGGCCCGGTGAACGCCGCGCTGCGCATGATCGGCGTCACGGGCCCTGCCTGGCTTTCCTCCTCCGACACGGTGCTGCTCTCGCTCGCCGCCATCGGCATCTGGGAGGGGGTGGGCTTCAATATGGTGCTGTTCATGGCCGGCCTCACCGCCATCCCGCGCGAGCTGCGCGAGGCGGCGTTGGTCGATGGCGCGCGCGGCGGCTGGGACCGTTTCCGCCTTGTCACCTGGCCGCTGCTGGGGCCGACCACGCTCTTCGTCGTCACCATCAGCCTGATCCGTGCCGTGCGCGTCTTCGACACGGTGGCGGTGCTGACGCGCGGCGGGCCGAACAAGGCCTCCGAGGTGCTGCTCTACACCATGTACACCGAGGGCTTCACCTTCCTCCGCCTCGGCTACTCCGCCGCGATCACGCTCGTTTTCCTGGCGATCGTCCTGGTGCTGATGCTGCTGCAGACGCGCGTGCTCGACCGGCGGGTGCATTATGGCTAGCGGTCTCAGGATCATGGCGCTGGCGGCGCTGGGGCTGCTCTTCATGGCGCCCTATGTCTGGATGCTCGCGGCCAGCCTGAAGGCGACGGATGAGCTGTTCCGCGCGCCCATGGCGCTCCTGCCGGAGAGCTGGGCGGCCATCACCAATTACGGACGCGTGCTGCGCGAGGTGCCGGTCGGCCTCTACCTCTGGAACGGCCTCGTGATGTGCGGCGGCATCCTGGTCTTCCAGCTCCTCTTCGCCATCCCGGCGGGCTATGCGCTGGCGAAACTTCGCTTCGCCGGGCGGGACTGGCTCTTCGGCGCCGTCATGTTTGGCCTTCTGGTGCCGGCCCATGTGCCGGCGCTGCCGCTCTACATGGCACTCTCGGCCGGCGGCTGGCTCAACACCTATGCCGCGCTGATCGTGCCCTCCACCATCAGCGTCTTCGCGATCTTCCTGTTCCGGCAGTTCTTCCGATCGCTGCCGCAGGACCTGATCAACGCCGCCCGCCTGGACGGCATGGGCGAGGCCGCGATCGTCTGGCGCGTGGCGCTTCCCAATGCCTGGCCGGCGGCCACCGCCTTCGCGATCTTCTCCGTCGTCGCGCATTGGAATGACCTGTTCTGGCCGCTGATCGTGACCACGGGGCATGAGCGGGCGACGCCGGCGCTCGGCGTCCTCTACTTCCGCACGGAGGAGGCCGGCGACGACTTCGGCGCCCTCATGGCCGCCTGCACGATCATGACCGCCCCCCTCGTTCTCGCCTTCCTCCTGGCGCAGCGGCGCTTCGTCGAGGGCATCTCCACCACCGGCCTCAAAGGATAGGACCATGCTGATCAAACGCCGTGCCCTCGCCGCCTCGGCGGCGCTCTTCGCGCCGCAACTGGCGCGCGCGCAGCAAAATGTGGAAATCACCGTGCACTACGCCCAGCCGGTGATCTTCAAGGAGAGCTATGACGCCATCGCCGGCGCCTTCGCCCGGCGCGAGCCCAACATCCGCATCAACTGGGTCACCACGCCCAATTACGAGGAGGGCATGCAGCTCATCCTCCGGCAGGCGGCGACCAACCTCACCGTGGATCTCAGCTACCAGGGCTTCAACCGGCTGCGCCTCTTCGCCGAACGCGGCATCGCGCAGGACCTGATGCCGCTGCTCCGGGCCGAGGGCGACCCGGCCGCCATGGGCTATTCGCCCAACATCCTCTCGCTCGCGCATTTCGGCGGCTTCCAGTCGGGCCTCGCCTATGCGGCCTCCAACCCCATCATGTATTTCAACGCCGATCTCGTGCGCCGCGCCGGCGGCAACCCGGATGCGATGCCGACCGACTGGCCCGGCATCTTCCAGCTCAGCCAGCGCATCCGCGCCCTGGGAGGCGGCACGGAGGGCATGTGGTACGCTTGGCCGGGCGATGACTGGATGTTCTCGGCCCTGCTCTTCGGCCATGGCGGGCGCATGCTCTCCGAGGATGAGCGCGACATCGCCTTCGCCGGCCCCGAGGGTCTGGGCGCGCTGCGCCTGCTGGACCGCATGGTGAAGGAGGGCGGCATGCCCAACCTCGCGCGCGATGCGGCGCAGCAGGCCTTCGCCGCCGGCCGCCTCGGCATGTTCTTCTGGACCACCGCCGCGCTGCGCGGAACCATGCAGCAGGTCGGCCGCAACTTCGAGCTGCGCACGACCGTGATGCCGGTGATCAATGCCGAGCGCGGCCGCCTGCCGACCGGCGGCGCCGCCGGCATGCTGATCGCGCGCGATGCGGCGAAGCGCGAGGCCGCCTGGAAGTTCCTGCGCTTCTCCACCAGCGCCGAGGGCACCACGCTGATGGTGCAGAACACCGGCTATGTGCCCACCAACCAGCTCGCCATTGACGAGCCGCGCTGGCTCGCGGAGTTCTACCGCCAGAACCCGCTCTTTCAGGCGGCGACGCGGCAGGCCAACATCATGATCCCGTGGTACGCCTTCCCAGGTGCGAATTCGGTGCGCGTGACGCAGACCATGGTGGACCAGCAGGCCCGCATCGTGGAGCAGCGCGCCACACCGGAGCAGGTGCTGGCCGAGATGGCGAGCGAGGTGCGCCGCCTGCTGCCGCGCCCGCGGGGCTGAGGCATGACGGTCCGCATCGCCCAGATCAGCGACGCCCATCTCGGCGCGTCGCGCGATCCCTTCGGGCCGAATTTCGACCTGGCCGCGCAGCACATCCGTGACGCGCGGCCGGACCTGCTGCTGGCCACCGGTGACCTCTCGCTCGATGGCGCCGACAGCGACGCCGACCTCGCCGCCGCCTGGGCGCGCCATGCCGCGATCGGCGTCGAATGGCGCGCGGTGCCCGGCAACCATGATGTCGGCGACGAGGCGGCGCTGGGCGGGCGGCAGCCCTGGAACGGCGCGCGGGCAGCGCGGTGGGCGACGGTGGCCGGGCCACGCTGCTGGCTGCATGACCTGCCGGGCTGGCGGTTGATCGGCCTCGACACCCAATCCCTCATCAGCGACGCGGGCCAGTGGGACTTCCTGGCCGGGGCGCTTGCGGATGCGGGAGGGCGCGCCATCGCGCTGGTCCAGCACAAGCCCCTCACGGAGCAGGGCCTCTCGGACGACGCAGTGAACTACTGGCCGGTGCTGCCCGCGCCGCGCGGGCGGCTGCTCGCGCTGCTCGGCGGGATGCGCCCTGCCCTCGTGCTCTCGGGCCATCTGCACATGTGGCGTGATCGCGTGGGCGACGGAATCCGACAGGTCTGGGCGCCCTCGACCGGCTTCGTCGTGGGTGATCGCTGGCAGGAGGCGCTCGGCGAGAAGCGGATCGGCTGGGTGGAGCACCATTTCCATGCCGATGGCACGCATGACTGCGTGCTGCGCGACATCCCGCTAGCGCGACCGCACGACCTGGGCGACATGCCCGAGGTCTATGGGCCGCTGGAGCCCGTCACGCAGGCTTGAAGGGCGCCCGGCCCGTTGGCCGGGTGGCACGACAACCGGACGCGCCGCGCTCCCTGCGCGAAGCCCCGCTGACGACACCGGCGCCCATGCAGCCTAAGGCGGCCCCGCGGCAGCTCCGGGCGGCTCGGCGTCGCGCGCCAGCGCCTCCGAGAGCGCCGCCACGGCACCCCGCGCGGCCCGGGTGATGCCGGCCAGCGTCGCGGAGGCGCTCCCCGTCCAGTCCCCGTAGCCAAGTAACCAGAGCCGCGGCTCGGCGGTCGCGCGCCCCTCGGGCCCGACCTGGGCGCGACCATCCGCCCCGGGAAGCCCGAGCGGCGCGAGATGGCCGAGCGCTGGGCGGAAGCCCGTGCACCAGATGATCGCCCCGGCTGCGACGCGACTGCCATCGGCCCAGACCGCGCCATCGGCCTCGAGGCTCGCGAAGGGCCGCAGGCTGTGGGACAGGACGCCGCGCGCGCGCGCCTCCCGCACCGGAGGCACCATGACGATGTCGCCCAGACCGCCGCGTGGCTCAGCTGGCGCGCGGCCCTCGCGTTCCGCCTGCCAACGCTCCGTCGCACGCTCGAACAACACCCGGCCGTCCACGTCGTCCGGCAGGAAGACCGGCTCGCGCTCCGTCACCCAGGTGGTGGGCGCGACCTTCGAGACCTCGGCGAGGATCTGCGCGCCCGAGTTGCCGCCGCCCACCACCAGCACCGCCTGGCCGGTGAAGTCCTCGGGCCGCCGGTAATGCGCGGAATGGACCTGCCGCCCCCGGTAGACCGCGCGCCCGGGCATGTCGGGGATCCAGGGACTGCCCCAGTTGCCTGTCGCGCTGAGCACGGCGCGGGAACGCCAGGACCGGCCATCCGCGCCCTCGACCAGAAGGTGACCCGCGCCGCGCCGCACCGCCCCCACGCGCACGGGGCGGAGCAGCGGCAGCGCGTAGCGCGCCTCATAGGCGGCGAGGTAGCGGACCACCGCGTCGCGCGGCGGGTAGCCTCCACCCTGTGGCACTGGCATCGGCCAACCCGGGAGCGAGCTCCATTCCGCCGGCGAGAACAGGGTGAGCGAATCCCAGGCGTGACGCCACGCGCCCCCCGGCGCCTCGCCATCATCGAGGATGAGGAAGGAGAGCGGCGTGCGGCGCAGGAAATAGCCCGCCGCGAGCCCCGCCTGCCCGCCGCCGATCACCACGACATCCAGCACGCCGCTCATGCCCGGGCCATCCGTGGAAGCCGGTGCCACGCGAGACGGAGCGCGATGCCCACAAGCCGGATCGGCACCGCCACCCCGGCGCGCGGCCCGAAGCCGGCCGCGCGGGCCAAGGGCGGGGCGAGGCCGAGTGCGGCGAAGGGCCCTATGCGCGGCGCGGTGCTCACCTGCACGGCCTCAGCCGCAGCAGCCGGTGCCCTGCGGCGCCGGCGCCTTTGCCGGGGCGCAGCATGCCGCCGCGGCATCGTCGGGCGCGCGGTCGGTCGCGCAGACGCCTGTCTCCGGCAGCGCCAGCTCGACCCGGCGCGCTGCCTCGACGTCGCCGGCCAGGAAGGCAGCGATCGAGCGCACCTGCTCATAGCCGGTCGCCAGCAGGAAGGTCGGCGCGCGGCCATAACTCTTCATACCGGCGATGTAGAAGCCCGCCTCCGGATGGCGCAGCTCCGCCTCTCCATGCGGGCGCACCGTGCCGCAGGAGTGCAGGTTGGGGTCGATCAGCGGCGCGAGCGCCGGGGGCGCCTCCACCGCGGGATCCAGGCCGAGCCGCACCTCGCGCAGGAAGGACAGGTCAGGTCGGAAGCCGGTGGCGACCACCATCCGGTCGGCCTGGACGGTCGTCATGCGGCCCTCCTGCCGTCCGGTGATCGCGAGGGCGCCCTCAGCCTCGGCCACGCGCTCGATCAGGAAGGGCGCGAGGGCGGTGACGGCACCAGCCTCGACCAGCGCCTGCGCGCGCGCGCCGAGCGCACCACGCTGGGCAAGGCCGTCCCTCGCGCCGCCGCCGAAATTCACCGCGCCAAGCGGCCGGCGGAAGGCCCACAGAATCCGCGTGCCCGGCGCCTCCCTCGCAAGCTTGGCCAGGTCGAGCACGGCGTTCATTGCCGAGTGGCCGGCGCCGACAACGAGCGTGATCCGGCCCGCATAGGTCTCACGTTCGGCGCCCAGCACGTCGGGGATGCCATGGGCGATGCGGGCCGCGTGCCGCAGCTCACCGGGCGCGGGCATACCATGGCTGCCCGCGGGGTTCGGGACATGCCAGGTGCCCGAGCAGTCGATCACCGCGCGCGCCTCGACCGCGCGCAGGCCGCAGCAGGTCTCGACATGCAGAACGAACGGCGCCGCCTCACGGCCGGGCCCGTCATACAGCCGCCCGAAGTCGCGGCGCGCGACGCCCACGACCTTCGAGCCGGTACGGATGCGGCCGCTGAGCGCCTGGGTCGCGGCCAGCGGCGCCAGGTAGTCCGCGACCAGCTCGGCGCCGGTCGGGTAATGCGCGGCGTCCGGCGCCGACCAGCCCTCGGCCTCGAGCAGCGCGCGCGCCGCGGCGTCGGTGTTGAAGGCCCAGGGCGAGAACATGCGCACATGACCCCAGGCGCGGACCGCCTCGCCGATATCGGACCCGGCCTCCAGCACCAGAGGTTCGAGGCCACGGGCGAGGAGCTGCGCGGCGGCGGCAAGACCGACGGGGCCGGCGCCGATCACGATGATGGGCAGGCTGGATGCGCTCATGTGGATGCTCCTTGATGCATCGAGGGGTGAGGTATCAGGATCTGAAAAGACACGGTCCGGGTCACGGGCAGCAGGCCCCGCCGGCGCGCTGCTCCGCCCGCACGCGGTCGGCGGCGGCGAAGGCGCGGCCGGTGTCCTGCAGGGCGGCCGTCGCTTCCATCCAGGCCTCCAGCGCCACACGGAAGGCAGCGCGGCCGGCATCGGTCAGCGCATAAACCCGGCGCTGGCGGCCGCCCACGACCTCTTCCGTCGCGGTGACGAAGCCGCCGGCCTCGAACTCGCGCAGCACGGGGTAGATGGTGCCCTCGGTGGGGGAACAACAGCCATTGGTGGTGCGCTCGACCAGGCGGGCGATGTCGTAGCCGTGCAGCGGCCCGTCATGCAGGACACGCAGGATGAAGAACTTGCTGAGGCCCATCTTGATCGTACCCGCCCAGTAGTCGCGGGAGGCGTAGTTGACGCGGGGCGGGGCGGTTCGGCGGGTGAGGTCCATACGCGAAGACTATACCTTGTACCTCGATGCATCAAGCCCAAAGGTCAAGGCGCCTGCCAAGCGCTGCCCATGGCTGATCGAAGGCCCGCGCGTGATGCGCGGATCAGTCGTCCTGCGGCACGAGCCGGTCGAAGGTCAGCCCGCTCTGCCCCTCGCCGCGGCCGGTGCACTTCCGCATCGCCAGCCAGACATAGGTCCGCCCGGAGCGCCCGCGCGTGCGGCGAAATGCGCGAGTGACCTGCACGCCGGCGCGCGGCACCTCCTCTTCCGCCAGGAAGTAGGCGGCGGGTTTCGCCTGGTCGAGCCCCTCGCGCAGCGTTGCGGTGCGCGGGACGATGCGCCGGGGCCGTCCGGCCTCGCCTTCGATGAAGCGCAGCATGGATCCGCGCTGCAACAGCGTCTGGCGCGTCGAACCCGGCTCCCGCGCGGCGAGGAAGGGAATCCAATGCTCCGCCACCGGCGACATCGCGTCGTAGCGCAGCGGCGCGGTGGGCGCGGTGGGCGCGGGCGGTGGCACAACCGGCGGGCGCACCTGCTGCTCGAAATGGCGGCGCAACTCGCGCGCGGCCTCGGCGCCGGGGCGGGTGCGGCCGTCCGGCATCGGCACGGTGCGCTCGATGCCCCAGACGAGGTTCGCCATCTCGTCGCGCATCAGCAGCACCTCGTCGAGCGGCCGGCCCTGCTGGATCTTCGGCGTCACCGGCGCGACGAAGAGGCCGGTATCCGCCGTCTGCCGCCCGCGGCCGCGGATGCTGTTGGTGAACATGGTCCAGCGGTTCCGGTCGTCATCCTGCCCCGCCCCTGCCGGGCGGACCCAGAAGCGCTCTCCGAAGACATTGGTCACGGCGATGCCGGAAAGCTCCGCCAGTTCCCCCCGCGGCAGCGAGAGCGGCATGAGGTACCAGTCATTCGCGTAGAGCAGTGCGAATTCGAGAAAGGCCATCCGGCCGAGATCGGTGGTCGAGACCTCGATGCCGCCGAGATTCGTGCGGCCATCCTCGAAGGCCCACCAGCGCGTGTCGGGCATGCCGGGAAAGGTGAGCGGCACGGGCAGCAGCGCGGTTGCCGTCTCGCGCAGCGCGGCGGGCGCGCCAAGCGGCGCCGCCTTGGGGTCAAGGTCGTAGCCGTGCCAGTCAAGCTCACCGCCGTGATGCTCAGCGGCGACCAGAACCTTCTCGCCGGCGCGTGAATCGCTGGCCAGCGCGAAGCGGTATTCCAGCCGCTCGGGGTGCCAGGCATCCTCCTCCGGCGCGGGCGGGGCGACGTATTGCCGCGCGAACCAGGCGCGGAAGGGCTTGGCCAGGTCATCCAGCGCCGGCGCCGCCGCGCCGGCATTCATCCCGTCGGAGGCGGCGCCGCCCTCCTCCAGGTGGCGCAGCAGCTTCCAGCCATCCATCGCCCGCCCTGCCGCCGCGGCGAAGCTCTGCACGACATCGGGATGCGCTGCCGCCGGCGCATGGCGCGGATCGGCGCGATCGGGCAACTCGACCCGATACAGCTCCGTGTAGCGCAAGGCGAAGTCGCCGACACCGCGCGCGAGCTTCAGCCAGTAGCGGCCCATCTGCAGCCGGATGTCGAGCGAGATGGGCTGGCCCGCGCGCAGGAAGGGGATGGGCCGTGCCTCCACCCGGGCCTCGAGCGGCATGGCGGGATCGAGGTCGAGCGCGGGGGCGGTACCGCAGCGAAAGCGCGAGACCGGGGCGCTGGCATGGACCGGCGAGGCGGAGATCGGCGAACCCGCGTCGTCACCTTTGTACTCGCCCATCTGCCATTGCCGCGTGAGCATGAAGAGCGCGTCGTGCACCTCGGCGCGCAGCGCGCCCTTGATGTCATCGGTGCGCGGCCGCCCCTCCAGCCGGTTCCATCCGACCAGGGTCGGCAGCTTGCGGTTGGTCAGAAGCTCCGCGAGGCGCGGTGTGACGAAGCGGTCGCTCATGGCGGCACCTTCATGAATCGCGCGACGCCGACATTCGCGGCCAGCACGGCGGAGATGGTGACGTCCCGCGGCGCGGCCGCCATGTAGGTCGCGGGCAGCATCTGGCCGAGCACCGGGTCATCCAGATGTTCGGGCTCAACCGCGCGGATGCGCATCAGCTCCCAGCTGGAATCCAGCGCGCCGACGATATCCTCCCAGTGCCAGGTGCCATCTGCGGTGGCGGGCGTGACGAGCAGGAAGGATTGCGGCGCCTCCGCATTCGGCCGGTCGAAGTGGAAGGCGACGCCGGAGGCTTGCTTGTGCAGGTCCTCCACCTTCGTGTCGGGCGCGCGGCGGGCGCCGGGCAGCACCTCGGTCCATTCATCGAGCACGAGGCCCTTGAAGCGCCCGCTGCCATCGGGCGGCGCGGCGAGATGCACGGTATGGAGCAGCCGCGTGCCGTCCAGGTCGTAATCCTCCGGGAATTCGAGGCCGAGCCAGCTATCCTTGGCGCGATAGGGCAATTGCACCGGCGCCAGCGCGATCTCCGCCACGCCCAGCGCCTCGCCGTAGAGCATGGCGGCTTCGAGCTCCTGCGCGGCGGGGCGCACCCGCGCAACACCGTGCAGCCACTCCTCGACCGGCAGCGGGATGCCGGCCGTCATGGTCAGGTGCTCCAGGGTCTCGCCCGATTGCGCGGTGGCCAGGGCCCTTTCGAAGCTGGCCAGCGGCGGGCCGGCCAGTGCGAAGCGCGGCAGGTGCAGGAAGCCCTCCCCGAACAGCGCCTCCGCGGCCGCGGCCGTCAGTTCCGCGCGGCGCGCCGCATCGGGCGCGGTCGCGGCCTCGGCCAGCCTCTCCGCCGCGGCCCGCGCGCGGCGGCCGGCCACATCGGCCAGCGTCCGCGCCAGGGCTTGAACCTCCGTGACACCGGCCGCCGCCTCCGCGCGCAGCTTCTCCGTCGTGACATCGCCGGTCGGGAAGCGGGTGTCGTCAAGGATGGCGTCGAGCGCGGTCGCCGCCACGCCGATCGCACCCGCGCGGGCCGTCGTGACGGCGCGCAAGCGATCGGTCAGGGCGGCGAAGGCCAGACGGCGCGCGCGCACCTCTGCCTCCAGCGCGGCCGTGTCGGCGCCGGCCGCGGGCAGCTTCGCCGGCAGTTCCAGGTCGGCCTCGCGCAGGATAGCATCCGCGGCCCCTGCTGGCGCCGCGGCAAGCCGTGCCAGCGCGGCGTCGCAGCGGACAAGGCGCGCCGTCCAGCCCTCCAGCAGGCTCCGCGCCTGGGTCATCACCATGTCGAGCAGGCGCCGCTGCATGTCGCGGACGCGATCCGGGCTGCTCTGCGCGATGCCGAAGCGCCCGGCCTCGATCAGATGCCCGGCTGCGGTCCCGATCAGCGCGTCGATCCCCATCAGGGCGCCGCCCAGCCGCGGCGCGGGATCTTCAAGCGCGGCGGCGCAGTCGGTGGCGAGCAGCCTCGCCGCATCGCCCAGCGCGACAAGGCGGGCGAGCGGCGCGGCGAGCGACGCGCCCTCCTCCGTCACCGCCTGCGCATCCGCGAGCGTCGTCGCATTCTCCGGGATCAGGTCGGTCGGGCGCAGCGGGCGCGCGGATTTCAGCAGTGCCGCGACAGGTCGCAGAAGGGCTCCCGCTTCGAGCAGGCTGATACCGCCGGCCGGCCCCTCGGCGAAAGCGATGGCAAGCTTCGCATCGGGCCGGAAGCGCGCGGGCTCAGTCGTGAGAACATGCTCGGCGACCAGGGTGGACAGCGCCGCAAAGGCGCCCTCCAGCTCTTCCGAGCGCCAGAGATGCACGAGGTCGAGCGGTGCGAGGCCGAGTTCGGCCAGCGTGACCCAAGCATCCTTCGCCGAGCCGTCCACCGGATCCAGCCAGCGCACCCGACAGCCGATCTGGCCGAGTGGCGGCAGCACGCGGCAGAGCCACTCATCCAGCTCCGGCTCCGCCAGCGCGCGCGGCGTGGCGCCAGCAGCGGGAGCGACCTCCTCCTTCAGATGCACGGCGAGGCGCAGGGTCAGCGCGATGCCGCTCGCGGGCGTGCGCACCACCTCGGGCTCCGGCGCGGGCTCGCCCTTGGCGAAGGCGTCGAGCGCCGCGGCGGCGCGGTCGAAATTGCCCTGCACGGACTGGTGCACCGACTCCGCCAACGCGAGGTCGCCCAGCGCGTCGTGCAGCTCCTCGAGCCTCTGCGCCTCCTCGCTGATCACGCGCGCCTCCTCAGCCGTGGCCACCGGCAGCGTGGCGCCGAGCCCGAATGGATAGTCGCGCTGGCCGCTGGCGCGCATCTGCGCCAGCAGCTTCAGCCCGTCCACCACATTGCGCGCGGCCTCCTTGCCCTGGTCCGCCACGGGTGCCGCGGTTTCGGGAAGGCCGCCGGCGACCAGCGGAAAGGCGCGGCGCAGCTCCAGCAGGAAGTCGTCCGTCTCGGCCTCCGCCCAGCGGTCATGCAGGGCGCGCTCGAAGCGGTAACCGAGCAGCGCCGCGAGGCTCTGCCCTGTCCGCATCCCGTCCATCAGCGCGAGCCCGGCACGAACCCGTTCGGAGGAGAGGTTCACGCCGACCGCCGCACGCTCGGCATCGCTCTCCGCACTCATATAGGCGCTGCGCAGGATGGCAGCGGTGACCGCGTGATCCAGCGAGGGCGCATGGACAAGGCCGCCATTCGCCGTGTCGGCCAGCAGCTCCGGTAAGGTGCCCTGCGGGTCGAGCAGCTTCGCCTCGGCGTCGCTCAGTTCGGCCGGCGAGAGGCGACGCGCGCGCGGCCGCACATCCTGCAGCCAGCCATAGGCGCCGAGATGGATGCCCCGGCGCTTCATCCGCGCGAGTTGCGCGTTCGGGATCCCGAGCAGCCAGGCATCCAGCCGGTGCGAGCAGCTGTCGAGGTGATGGCGCAGCGCGCGATCCGCCTGCCCTTGGCTCGCGCCCGACATGAGGCGCAGCGCCGCGATCTGTTCGGCGAGGTCCTGCGTCTCCTTGCTGCGGCCAAGCTCCTTGGCAAGGAACTCGGCCATTGGCTGCAGCGGCTCCCCGGTCACGTCAGGTGCGGGTTCGAACAGGCTCTCCCAGCGGCTCTCGACCGGAAAGGCGCGCTTGGCGGTGATGTGGGGCAGCGCCTCCTCACGAAGGGCGGCGCGCGCGGCATCCTCAGTGAAGTCGCGCGAGCGGAGCCGCATCGCCACCGCCGCATCGCTGTAGCCGAGCAGCAGCGCATGGCGCAGCAGGATGTAGAGCAGCGCATGTGGCACGCGCCCATCAGGAAGGGTGGTCTGGTCGCGCACCATCTCGACCGATCGTTCCGCTGCCTCGGCGAGCCAGGCGATGTAGCGCTGGTGCTCCGTCTCGAAGCCCGGCTGCAAGGGCTCCGAGGCGACGGTGCCGCCATCCAGGACGCCCTGCGGGCCCTGCAGCATCAGCCGCGCGATCTGCGGCACCTCCGCTGGCGCGGCGCCGAGGGCCGCGAGGAAATCCACCACCGCCCGCTTCAGCTCCTCCGGCTCCGGCAGGTCGGTCCAGGCGATGGAGACGAGGCGGAACAGGTTCGCCAACTGCCGGTCAGCCTGGGCGTAGCGGAAGTGGAACTCCGCCGAGGCGGGATGCAGGCCGAGCACGTCGAGCAGCGCCTGCCCGGCATCACCGGGTGCGCCCACCTGCGCGACCCCGTCGGCATAGGCGCGCCACCGGAGGCGCATCTCGTCCAGCAGCGGATGCATGCGGGCGAGGATATCCTCCCGGCCACGGCGGCCGTCCCGCTTCAGCCAGGCGATGCGGTCGAAGGCGGTCACCGGCAGTACGCCATAGGGTTGGCGCCCGATCCGGATGGCGGGCAGCCGCCCGCCGCCCGCCACATGCGCGATGAAATGGCGCCGCACCTCGCCGATCGTCGCGCGGCCGACCACGGGGCTCAGCAGCGTGCCCAGGAAATAGCCGATCGTCCCCGGCCAGAGCGCGGCCCGCATCGCGCGCGCCACCGCCTGGTCCTGCCCATCGGCGTTCAGCAGGCGCGCGGCCAGGGCCGGGTCCAGGCCCAGCGCCTCCGCCAGCACCTGCCCATCGCGCTTCTGCGACGCATCCGCAGTGGGCGCGAAGAGGCCCTCGCCCATCACGGCGTCGAAGACGCGGTCCGGATCAGCGCGGCGGGCAAAGCCAGAATCACCCTCCTCGGTGTTGTTGGTGGGCGTGCCGTGCGGCACCAGCGCGAAATCCGCATTGGAGTGCAGGCGGTGCGTGACGAAGCGCGCGAGGCGCGCGGCGCCCTCGGCCGGGTCGGGCGTGGCACAGACGCCGATGACATAGAGCCGGTCGAAACCCTCGCGCGCCTCCTCGGCGGAGAGATCCACGCGGAAGCCCATGCCCAGCTTCACCGCCGTATCGAAATCGGCGAGCCAAGCGGTCTCCTCCGGGAAGTTCAGCGCCGCGCCATCCGCCACCGGCGTCCCGCCGAGCAGCCCGCCAGCATCGAAGCCGACATGCAACGGATGCGCCACCGGCTCTCCCAGTACCTCGCGCCGCGTGCCGGCGCGGGAGAGCACCAGCACGAAGCGCTCCGGCAGCGGGTCAGCGACGGCGGCCGCGTTCCAGGAGGCCGGCGCGGCCGGCGGATCCTCCGGCCATTGCAGGAACACGACGCCGGCCCAGCGGCGCGCACCGCCCTCGGGTCCGAAATCGGCAAAGCGGTGGGGCACATGGGTCTGCACCACCTCCGCCGCCACCGCTTCGCCGAGACGCGCGGCGAGCGCGTCGAAGGCGGCCTGCTGCTGGGCGGCGTCACTCCCCGCATGCCACATCGCCTTCCAGAAGCCGCTGATCTCCTGCGCCTCGGCCGGCATGGCCTGCACGGGAATGACCAGGACCACTTCGACCTCGGCGGCCTTCGGCTCGTCCGCCGGGTTCAGCGGCGCGTAGCTGGCGACGATGTGGCGCGCACGGCCGGCACCATGGCTTGCGACCAGAGCGCGCCAGGCAGCACGATGCCGCGCCTCCGATCCGGCGGCGCACCAGCGCTCCGTCCAATAGGTCTTGGCGCCGGCGAGCTCTGTGGCGCTGAGGCCCGGCTGGAAGGCATCCACCAGGCAGGAGTCGGGATAGACGCGGACCCAGAGCTGCGGATCGCCCCGCGGGCCACTGCCGAAGCGCGTTTCAAGCCGCAGCGGCAGCAGCAGCAGCGGGTCGCTGTCCGGCATGGCGCCGACCGCCTTGCGAGGATCGGAGAAGGCGGCGAAGGCAGCCTCCGCCGTGCGCAATTCCTCCCTCGCCTTTTCCATCCGGCCCAGAGATGCCTTGTCGGCGCGGCGCAGGCTCCGGGGCACCTCGCCATCGCCCGCCCCGCGCTCCGCCATGCGCAGCCGTGCGCGCGCATCGCGCGCGGCTGCCTCCGCTTCGGCGAGGGCCTGGCGGGCCTTGGCCAGGGTGGCGGCGCTATTCTCGAAGCCCGGCATGGCGAGTTCCCTCAGCTCCGCTTCAACATCTCGGCGGCGTGGATCGCGACCATCACGGGTGCCTGGTAGAGCAGATAGGCCCAGCGCGCCGCGGAGATGCCGGCCGCGAGAACCTTCCCATCGTCCTCGCGCTGGCGTGCCTTCTCCATGTCAGCGGCGCCGAGCGGCGCCAGCGCGGGGATCGTGACGGCCGGGTCGATGAACTGCCGCGTCGAGCCGGACGGGATCAGGTCCGTCCAGACGATGTCGTTCACCGTCTGCAACGCGCCGGTGCGCTGCGGATCGAAGCCGAAGCGCGGCTCACCGGGACGCTCCTTCAGCACAAAGAACCAGCCGGCATTGTCCGTGGTGGCCGGCCCGGCGACACGTCCCTTGGCCTCCTCCTCGTCAAGGTCGAAGCCGAAGAAGGTGATGTCCGGCTCCACCTGCGCCTCGAAGAGCGGAAAGCGCATCGCATCGCGCGGCGGATCGGCCAGCGCGCTCTCGGGCACGTCCAGCAGGCGGCGCTCGCGCGTCGGGTCGGGGCGGCCCGACGCGTCCACGTCCCACACGGCGCGATGCGCGTAGATCACGGCGTTGGGATATTTCTTCAGCAGTTCGCCGCGGATCAGGAGCACGAGGTTCTCCCCCTGGCGCGCCGGATTTTCGCGGTTGTCATGCGTACCGAGGCGCGAGCGCCGGGGCCAGGTGTGGATCTTCGGGATGTCGCGCAGGCTTTCGCGGAAGGCCTCCGTATCGGTGCCGGGCGGCGCCACCTGGCCGCGTACGTCCCAGAACTGCCGGAAGACGGAGCCGCGCTGGTCCGTCGGATATTCACGCCACAGCAGCTCGCGCGCGAATTCGTGGTTGAGTCCGACCATATAGGCCTCGATGAAGGCCTGGTTTGTGACGACCGCGGTGATGCTGTTCTGCTTCACCAGCGAGAGGCCAGGCATCAGGAATTCCTTCGAGACCTTCTCCAGCGGCTTGTACATCGGCGTGTCGATGACCGGATGGTGCATGATCTCATCGAATTCCTCCGGCAGTGCGGCGAGGATGCGCGGCGGGATCGAGAGGCCGTGCAGGGCGCGCGCGCGCAAGGTCACGCGCGGCTGAAGCGCGGAAGTGATGTCGCCCACCAGCCCACCGAGATCGAGTGCTGCGCGCGGCTCGCGCTTCGCCGCGGCATGGCTGGCGGCCACCAGGTCGAACCAGGCGGCGGCGGCCTCGACCAGGCGCTGCGTCTCCTCGCGCGCGCCGCGCTTCCCGTCGCGGGGCTCCGCACCCGGCTCGCCGATCGCGATGGTGGCGAGCTTCGGGATGGCCGCGAAGCGCTCCGCCGATGCCTCTGCATCCGCCAGCAGCTTCGCCAGGGCCAGGCCGCCACGGTTGCGCTGCCGCTGGAAGCGCAACCGCGCCAGGAGACCTGGCACCGACTTCTCCGCCAGGATGTCGAGCGTCGGCAGGCCGCGCGGCGGGGCCTTGGGCGGCACGATGTGCAGGGCGCCATCGTTCAGCCGCGCGAGCATCTCGCCCGCATCGAGGCGCTTCTCCCGCGAGGCCAGACGGAACAGCCGCCCGCCTGGCCGCAATGCGCGGGAGGCGGCGGCCGAGAGCAGGCCGGCGCCGAGCCGGCTCGCATCCACCGCTGCGCGCGCCGTGCGCCCACCGCTACGCAGGCGGCGCTGGGCCGGGCGCGTCAGCCGCAGGAAGCGGTCGGGCTTCGCCGCGGCCGCCACGAAGCGACGAAGGAACCACGCCTCCGAGACCTCGATCGCATAGCGGGTGTTGCGCAGCTTTCGGTTGGCCTTCACGACGTCGCCCACCTGCTCCCAGGCGGCGTCCATATACTCCTCCTGGCCCTGCTGGATCACCGTGGTGCCCGCGGCGGCCGCGACGCGATGCCGTGGGTCGAGGTTCAGCCCATGCACCCAGTTGTCGGTGTGCGGCAGCGGCGCACCGGTGGCGGTGGCCAGCAACCGGTCCACCGCTGCGTGCCAGCGCCCATAGAGCGGCGGCACCACCACCGGGTCGGGCGAGACATCCTCATCCGTCCCGTCCTCCGCCACCGCGCCGAGATCGAGGCCCGCCGCGTTCGCCGTGTCGTCATGCGCGTCGGGCGCGGCCTTGCGCAGATAGTCGTCAGCGAGATTGATCAATCCCGCGAGTGCCGTCTGGAAGGGCTGCGGCGCTGGCGCGTCCCAGGCCTCGAAGGTCCGGCGGCGCGCGAGCGAGGGCGCATCCAGCACGGAATCGGGCGCCCGCAGCGCGCCGCCCAGCTTCAGCACGCCGCCAAGCTGCAGGCGGTTGATCGCCGGCAGGTTGAGGCCCGGGCGAAGCACGTCCATGTCGCGGTAGCCGACCCGCGGATCGATGTTTGCCGCCTTCAGCTTGCGCACCAGCGTCTCGAAATCGCCGGTCTCCGCGGTGCGGAAGAACCAGCGGTGGTAGAAGGGCATCAGCAGCGGCTCGGGCCGGCCGGCATAGGCCTCCCACGCGCTCGTGGTGCCGGAGGGAACGGCGCCCGTCGCACCGAGCCCGGCCAGCCTTCCCGTCTCGTAGGCGGGCATCAGGAAGGCGTGGTAGGCGGTGTTGGGCTGCAGGCGACGCGGGCAGACCAGGCGCGACATCGCGACGTCCGGATCAGCGGCGAGCAGCGCCGCAAGGCGGGGCAGCACGGCCGCCATCTCCGGCGAGACGAACTCCGCCTCACTCCCGGCGAGCGAGGCGTTGACCTGCACATGCGCCCAGGCCCAGAGCTCGCGCGCGGGCGGGAAGGGATCGAAGCTCGCCGCGTGCACATAGGCCAGCGGCCGGCCGGCGAGGTCACTGCCCTCCTCGAACTCGGTCTCCGCCAGCACCACCAGTGCGATCCAGGGCGCGAGCCGCAGGCCGCCATGCGTCGGGCCCTCAGGCGAATAGCGCCAGGGCAGATCCTCGTCATAGAATTCGACCTGCGCGAGGTAGTTGGGCTCGGCATTCGTCACCCAATGGTTGGGGTCGCGGCGGATGATCGCACGCGGCTCGATGCCGACCACGTCGCCGGGTCCATAGAGCGTCACGCCCTTCGTCACCGTGCTGGTCAGCGGCGCGCCGCCCGCCACCGGCTCGGCGCTCACCTGGAGGCCGACCTGAACGCTGGGCCGCAGCGCGCCGGCGGGCAGCGGCCCGCCGATCAGCCCGCCAAGGCCGCGCCGGTACCAGGGCAGGAAGCTGTAGACAGCGTTCGTCATGCGGCCACCTCGAAGCCCGGGAGCACCTGCACGCGGCCCGCAAGCGAGGGGTCGGCGCGCAGCATCCCGGCCATATGGGCGCGCGCCTCCGCCTCGCTGCCGAAGGCGCCACCCGGCATGGCCGCATTGTCCAGGGCGGAGGCGACGACGAAGCGTTCACCCACCGCCTCGACCTTGTCGGCGAAGGGGACCTTCGCACGCTGCGCCTGTGCCGAGAGGCCCGAGCGGGAAACCGCCGCACCGGCCAGGAAGCGGCGCGAGAAGACGGCCTCGAGGCCGCGCAGGCGGCGCGCGGCGGGCGCGCCCTGCGTGTCGATCGTCGCAAGCTCGTAGCGGTTCGCGCGCTTGATGGCGGCAGCGGAGAAGGCGGTATGCCCGGCCGGCGTCAGCTCCACACCGCCGGTCATCGGCTCGAAGCCGGGGGCGGCCAGCCGATCCGCGTCGGACAGATCGTTGAACTGCGCCGCCGCGAAGCTCTCTTTCACATCGGCCGACTTCGCGAGACCACCGGGCAGGGCCGAGATCGAGAAGCGGCGCCCGTCGCGGGCCTTGCGGTTGCCGAGCTTCGCAACCGGCACGTCCAGCGGCACGAGCTTCTGCACGATGCGCAACGTGCCCGCGGGGTGCAGCACGAGCGCCGCCTCCTCCGGCGGCAGGCTGCGCATGGTGACAAGCCCGGTGCGGCCGGTGGGATTGAAGGCGCGCCAGTTCTCCTGCTTGTCGAGCTCGGCGGCCAGGAGCGGCAGGACCGCCACATCAGGCAGCGGCGCGCCACGCGGCTCGCCCCAGGTGACGTCGATGGAGACGCCGATGTCGAAGAAAAGCAGCGAGATCGAGGCCTCGCCGCGCGCACGCCAGGGCGTCGGCCCTTCCAGCCGGAGCCGGATCGAGAGGCCCCAGACGCCCAGGCCGAAGACCTTCACCGAGAAATGCGACTGGATCTCGACGTCGAACGACAGCGGGGAGAATTGCAGCAGGGCGTCGAAGCTCGTCACGCTCTCGACGCTCAGCACCTCGAAGCCGAGGAAGATCTCGGCGCGCGCGCCGAACTGCGCGGTGTTGGAGGTGACGGCGAAATAGCCCTCCGCGCGGATCCGCGCCCAGCTCTCGTTCAGGATGGTGACCGAGATGCGCGTCGGCACTGGGAAGGGCAGCGGCGGCGGGGTGAAGCGCGGGTGGAAGCCGCCGATCGAGAGGACGAAGTTCGCGTCATCCCCGAAGGCCGCCAGCAGCCCCATATCGCCATCGAGGGTGATGAAGAGGATGCGTGAATCAAACAGGCTGGCGAAGAACCAGAGGCGCTGGCGGTCGAACTCGATGGCGCCGACGAAGCTGACCTGCAGGACCACGACCGGCGCGACCTCCGCCGGGAGCGCCACGCGCAGCACGCCGAGGATGGCGATGTTGCCCGGGATCTCGATGATGACGCCGAGCGAGATCGAGACCAGCGTCGGCGTGCCCCAGCCCAACTTGGCCATGGGCCCGATCAGGAAGGTGCCTTCCTCCGGCGGGAAGATCGCGCGCAGGTCCGAAATGATGCGCGGCGCATTGGCGACGATGTCGCGCGGGAACATGATGTTGTTCACCGCGCCGTTGCGCACGCCGGCCACTAGCGCATCGAGGCGCATCGTGCGGTTCAGCCCCACAAGCCCGCCGACGCCGAGCAGCGTGAAGCCGTAGCCGAGCTGCAACCCCGTCGAGCCGAATTCCGCCGTGATGATGACCAGCAGCGAGAAACCGTCGGAGCCATCCGGCATGCGCGTCGTCAAGATGCCGATGGCCTTGAGGCTCAGGAACTCGGCGAAGGTCAGCTCCAGCGCGCCGGCATATTCCCCTCGCTCCGCATCGATGAAGAGATAGCCGCCGCCGCGCACCACCCCTGCGTCGATGGACAGGCCGATGCCGTTCGGCGGCTTGAAGCCCACGGCGAGGTCGAGCGGGCCGAAGGCGCCGCGTCCATCGGCTGCGGGCACCAGAGAGAGGGTGATGCCGATATTCTCGACGCTCGCGCGCAGCGGGCCGAGATTGAGCGAGAAGCCGGCGCCGAGCGACAGCCGCGCGCCATCCGTCCCACCGCGCGCACTGACGTAGATCGTCTCGAGCTCGAAGATAGTGAGGTCGAGGTTGATGGGGATCTGGAACTCGATGCCGCCACTGCCCGCGATAGCGAGGCCGCTGCGCGAGGACCATAGCATGTCCACGCCGAAATCAGCGTCGAAGCCCTCGCCCAGCACCTGCCGGATGAAGCCGTCCGCCTCATCGAAGGCGACATGCAGCTTGAGCTTGCCGCCGCCAGCGCCGGTGTTTGCGCGGAAGAAGGCCTCCGGATTGGCGATGTTGCCGGCGAAGCCGCCTTCCACGGTGAACCCGTCGAGCTCGAGCCGGGTCTTTTCCCGCGCGCCGAACAGGAGATAGGGCTCGGATGGCGCGCCGATCAGGCTGATCTTGGCGGCGAGCTCCACGCCGGGGCCGGCGCTGGCCGTCACGCCATCCGGCAGGATCCGCAGCTTTACCGCATCGGTGGCGCCGAAGGCCCCAGCGATGCGCAACGTCACCGCCTCACCGAGCGGAATGTCCACGGCCGCGCCGCCCGCCAGGATCGGCGCGACCACCACCCCGGCAGGCGCGCCAGCGGCGGGGCTGCGGGGCACGGGCAGCAGCGAGAGCCCGGCGCGCCAGCGCGCACGCTCGGCCAGGTGCTCGCCATCCACCATCGTCCAGTCGAGTTGCCGGACGCCCTGCGCCGCGGCGTGGGCAAGATCGATCTGACCATCGGCGAGGCCGAGGCGCGGCGGCCCCGTCTCGGCCTGGTGTCCGAGCACGAGCGCGATGCGCTCGAAGGTCGTGATCAGCCGGCGATGGTCGAAGCCTGGCGTCCCCCAGCCGAAGTTCTCCCGCAGCACGCCGCCCGGATCCCCCAGCGCACGGCCGAGGCGCGCGAAATCGAGCACGGTGCGGGTCCAAGGCATGCGATGCGCGCCGGCCGGCGCCGCGCGCTCGAAGCGGATCACACCCAGCGCGTGGGTCGCTGCGAAGAGCAGCGGCTGGTGGCGCTCGAGGTAGAGGACCAGCAGGTCGGTGATCATCGCGCCCGCCAGCTCGTCCCAGAAGCCGCGTTGGTCGAAGGGCGCGCCCGAGACCGTGGCGCCCTGCAGCGAGGAGAAGCGCGCCGCCGTGTCCTTCACCGATTGCAGTACGTCCACCAGCGCGCGCAGGCGCTGCTGGTCGGTTCCGCTGACCAGCTGGTCGGTCCGCGCGGCGAGCTGCGCGATCAGCGGCTCCAGCGCGAAGGCGGCCCCGAGGGGCGTGAGCTGCCCGCCCGCGACCTCGATGTCCCAGCCGTAGCGGGCCAGCAGCGCCTCCATCTCGGCCGGGCTCGCGACGGCGGTGCGGAAGGGCGCGATGACGGCCAGGAACTCGCGCAGGACGGCTTCGAGGAGGGTGTTCATAGATCCTCCGCGCGGATCGGCAGGTCCCGGACGGTGGAGCCCCAGACGTGGGTGACGCTGTAGTCCCCGTTCGGCACTTGGTTGATGCGCCCCCCCCCCAGTTCGACGTAGCGAAAGCCGGGATAGACGTGCTGCTCGAAGAAGTCCGACATTTCGGCCTGGGTCGAGGGCGCGGATGCGAAGACGGGCAGGAAGGCCCGGCGGCTTGCCAGTCCATCCACGGCATCGGATTCGTTCTGCATCGCGTAGCGATAGGCCCAGCCGAGCCCGTGCTCGCAGATCACCTGCTTGCGGCCAGCGGCGGGGCCCAGGATGTCGGTGCTGTACCAGATCATCTTGTTCCGCGCTGGCAGCACGGCGGGGGCGGCGGGGTTGATGATGTGGTCGGCGCTGTGGCGGGCGGCGCGTGGCGCGCAGATGGCGACCTTGACGCGCTGGTTCGGCGGAACCAGCGGCGCATTTGGCGTGGAATGCGCGGTAGAGGCGCCACCCGTCAGGGGCGACCACCCATTGTAGTACCAGCCGCGCTCGCCTGCCCCGCGTCCGGCGATGCCGGACCACCGCCAGTGCATGTGCACGCAGCTGTGACCACAGAAGGGCGCATGGATCTGCGTGTTGCCGTAGCGGTCCGGCCGGCCCATATCGGCATGCAGGTGGATGTTATCGTACTGGCCCTGGCGGTCGGCTTTGATGACCACGTAGGCATTGGTGTAGGCGATGGCGCCCGCGACCGGCCAGATGTAGTTGGCGCGGCGCCGCAGCGTCGCCCTGTAGAAGTTGCCATCGGCCGGCCCATAGACGCCGACGATCTCCTTCTCCTGGGTGAAATTGGCGTGGATGTAGTCGAACACCATGCCCCAGGAGGCCGGCAGCCCTATGATCCGCGCGCCGATCACGCTCAAGCCGTAGAGAGACTGGCGCCCGTTCGTGACGAGCCCACCGAGCGTGACGTTGTTCGGGTCCCCAAGATACATGAAGGAGGTGTTGCTGTCGGTGTAGAAGCCCGGGATGTTCGCCGCCGGCGGATGCGCGCCGCCGTGTCCAGCGTGGTTGTGCGCCATGACGTTGTCGGCGGTGATCCGCACGCTGCCGCGGAATTTCTGCACGCGCTTGGTCGCGCCTTCCGCCGACCAGGTCCAGGCGAGCTGCGGGTAGCAGCCCATCGCGACCGGCACCCCGCCCGGGTCGAAGTCGTTGATCGCGCCGCGCAGCACCACCACGAATTCCAGCGTCACGTTGCAGGTGCCCGTGCCGGACAGGACATTGTCGGTCAGGCGCAGCCGCAACCCGTATTGCATGAGCGGATCGGCCGGATCGACCGTGAAGCGGCGGCCATTGCGGCGCAGCGCAAAGCTCGCGCCCGCGCCGCCCAGGGCGCGGGCCACGTCGAAGGTCGCGCTCGATCCGTCGTCGAAGGTGATCATGAGGTCGGTGAAGTCGATGCGCTGGAACACGCGCTCCGCGCTGAGCGTGCCGCCGCTGCTCGGCTGGGTGCCGCGCGCGACGGCGTTGGTGATCACGAGCCCCTGCGCCGAATCCACGCGCCAAGTGAACTCCCAGTAGGGGGTGCGCCCCTCACGCGCTTCCTCGGAGGTGGCGGGCATGCCGAGCCGGAGGCCAGGCGGCGGTCCGGTGACAGCGGTGTCACGGTCGCGCAGCAGCAGATCGCCGGGGGCGTCCTCCCACCGGATCTCGTCGAACATCGTCGTCTGGGTGTCGAGCGTCTTGCCACCGATGTAGCGCATGGCGTCACCCGATCGCCGAGCGCAAGTGCGAGACGCAGACGGGACAGAAGCCGATCGCGCCCACACGCGCCGGAAGGTAGCCGAGGCCCGGCGCGCGGCGCATCAGGCAATCTTCCGCCGGGCGGTAGGCCTTGCGACGGTAGCCGGCGCCGCCTTCCCAGAAGGCGACGCGCCCTGCCGCGTAGGGCGCGGCCGGCAGCGCTGTGTTGGGCAGGTCATGCGCGGGGCGTGGTT
This sequence comes from Sediminicoccus rosea, assembly GCF_033547095.1. Classification (NCBI taxonomy): domain Bacteria; kingdom Pseudomonadati; phylum Pseudomonadota; class Alphaproteobacteria; order Acetobacterales; family Roseomonadaceae; genus Sediminicoccus; species Sediminicoccus rosea. The sequence goes on from NZ_CP137852.1 coordinate 3,628,608, forward strand.
GAACCACGGCCGGCGCCAGCGCCTCCACCGGCGACATGACATGCCGCCAGGCAATGAAATCAGCATTCATGACGGGCGGCGCGTCGCTGAAGACGACGTTGGGCGCGTTCGCGAGCTCGGGCGAGGTCTCGGTCGCGGCGGCGAAGGCGGCCCCCTCGCGCTCATATTCGTCGGCAAGGCCGAGCGCGGTGCCGATGCCGCGCAGCACCACCTGGTGCCACAGCCCGTTCGCCGTGGTCGCCACCAGATGGTACTCGCCGGCCGCGGGCCGCACGTGATCATCGGCGCCAGCCGGATCGGCCATGGCGGGCGCGATCACGGCGACGAGCCCGCCCGTCACACCATAGGTGATGCCGCCCGCGCCGTAGAGCGCCGCGAGCGGCACTTCACCCACCGCGGTCGTCACGCTTTGTGTTGCCAGCACCGCGCCGAGCAGCCCGTGATCCACCGCCAGACGGTTCGTCGCACCATCCACGAAGGATGAGAGGAGGGTGGAATGGCCCGGCGCCCCGGCGATGCGCGGGCCCGAACTCGTGCTCGGCATGAAGACCTTGATCACGGTCAGCCACTCCGGGCGAACGCGTGTCCGGTTGAAGGGCGTGGTGGCGAGGATGGCCTCGATCAGATCGTGGCAGAGCGCGGAGAAGGCTCCGCGTTGCGCCGCGGTGAAACCCTCGGCGACCAGGATCAGCTTGAATGAAGCGTCGAGCGCATTGCCGACGCCGAAGGGATGGATCTTGCTCGCCACGAGGCCCCTCCCCCCGCCTTGGTGTCCGGGTGGAGGGAGCCTAACTCGGCCGCGTGCAGGGTGCGAGCATTTTTCTTGCAAAAGTTGCTAGAAAGTTTCTTATACACGTATAAGTTGTTGATCTCTATATTTATTCCAGTACCTTGGATGCTCAAGGGTGGTCTGCCCCCCGGGGCTGCCCCTCATGGGGTCGGATCGGCGAGGCGCGGGTCGCGGGTCATCCGCTCCCGGATTTCAACGCGGCCAAGCGTCCTGGCGTGACCTTGTCGCTTCGTGCCATCGCAAGGCCGACCGCCCGGCGGCGCCAGATCAGGCGTCCCCCGAAGAGGCCACGCTGGCCGGCTCGGCCAATCAGATCGTTGCGTTGATCGCTGTCCCCTGGAAAAAACGGAACGCCCTGAACAGGGCAGGCCGGCCCCTCACATCTGCCGGCGCCGCGATTTGCACTGTCAATTATGCAGCGTTATACTTGGCCCAGAAATATTCCTGAAGAATCACGAGGATCAATCCGATTTCTTGGCCTGACGTCATTCGCGAGATGCGGACGCGCCGCAGCAAGGTCAATCAAGGCGCATCCTCCGACTTGTTCAGGCTCCGCCTCATGACCAGACGGTCGGCCGCAGACCATGCCTTCCTGGAAATCTACAACACATCCAATCACCTGATCATCGCTGCCGCGGGTCGAGACCTCGCCAACAATCCCGGCTTCGATGTCGCCGAGGACGCCGCGACCTGGCCGACCCTCCCGATGGCGCAGCAGCAGCCCTGGACGCGGGTGCAAGGCAGAGCGCCGAGGCTCCAGGCCACGCAGGCTGCCGCATCCTACCCTTGCTGTCGCACCGCCGTGCTGCGGGTTGAACCAAGGGAAACCCAACCGCCACGCAGACCCCATGGCTTGCCGGCATACGGCGCCCCGGGTTCAGGGCGCTGCGGAGGCGGCGCTGTACGGCCATGAAAACTGCGCTGACGCCGCATCTGGCCCGGCTTGAGGCGGAAGCCATCATGATCATCCGGGAGGTGGCCGCCTCCTTCCGCAAGCCGGTGATGCTGTACAGCATCGGCAAGGATTCCAGCGTAATGCTGCACCTGGCCCTCAAGGCCTTCTATCCCAGCAAGCCTCCCTTCCCGCTGCTGCACGTGGATACGACGTACAAGTTCCGTGAGATGATCGCGTTTCGCGACAAGACGGCAGAGCGACTTGGACTTGAGTTGCTCGTCCACACCAATGCGGACGGCTTGGCGCGCGGCATCAATCCCTTCTCCAGTGGCGCTGGGCTGCACACGCAGGTGATGAAGACCGAGGCCCTGAAGCAAGCGCTCGACCAGCACGGCTTTGACGCTGCCTTCGGCGGAGCGCGGCGGGATGAGGAGAAGTCGCGCGCCAAGGAGCGCATATTTTCCGTTCGCGGGCCAGGGCATTCCTGGGACCCGCGTGCACAGCGGCCAGAGTTGTGGAACCTGTTCAATACGCGCATCCGCGAGGGCGAAAGCGTCCGCGTCTTTCCTCTCTCGAACTGGACTGAGTTGGACGTGTGGGACTACGTGCTTGCCGAGGACATTCCCGTCGTACCGCTCTATTTCGCACAGCCGCGGCCCGTCGTGCGGCGTTCTGGCACCTGGATCATGGTGGATGACGAGCGCTTGCCGCTCGAACCGGGAGAGACGCCGGAGCTGCGCATGGTCCGCTTCCGGACCCTGGGCTGCTACCCGCTCACGGGTGCCATCGAGAGCGACGCCGCGACACTGCCCGGGATCATCGCGGAGATGCGCGGCGCCAGGACCAGTGAACGCCAGGGACGGTTGATCGACGCCGACGAGGAAGCGTCGATGGAGCGGAAAAAGCGCGAGGGCTATTTCTGACATGGCCGCCGAGGTCCGACTGGAGACGCTGCGCTTCCTGACCTGCGGTTCGGTGGATGATGGCAAGTCCACCCTGATCGGCCGACTGCTCCACGACAGCCAGCAGATCTTCGAGGATACGCTCGCCTCCCTCGCCCGGGACAGCCGCAAATACGGCACGACCGGTGATGACACCGACCTCGCACTGTTGGTGGATGGCCTGGAAGCGGAGCGCCAGCAGGGCATCACCATCGACGTCGCCTACCGCTTCTTCGCGACGCCACGACGATCCTTCATCGCGCTGGATACGCCAGGGCATGAGCAATACACACGCAACATGGCGACGGGAGCGTCCGGCGCCTCCCTCGCCATCATTCTGATAGACGCCCGCAAGGGCGTCCTGACGCAAACGCGCCGCCATTCCTACATCTGCTCGCTACTTGGCATCCGTGACGTCGTGGTGGCGGTGAACAAGATGGACCTGGTGCATTTTAGCGAGGATATCTTTCAGAGCATCGTCGGCGAGTATTCTGCCTTCGCCTCGGCGCTCGGCTTCCGCTCCATCATGCCGCTCCCGATCAGCGCGCGCTTCGGGGACAATGTGACGCAGCGCTCGGACCGCACACCGTGGCATCGCGCCGCGTCCCTCCTCGAATATCTGGAAGGCATCGATACCGCGAAGGATTTCGCCTCGAAGCCCTTCCGCTTCCCGGTGCAGTGGGTCAACCGCCCGGATCAGGGCTTCCGTGGCTTCGCCGGGACGGTTGCCTCTGGCCGGATCGCGCCCGGCGACGAGGTGTTGGTCACGGCCTCGGGAAAGGCGACGCGGGTCACGCGCATTGTGACCGCCGATGGTGACCTGCCCGCGGCGGAGGCCGGACAAGCCGTGACGCTCACGCTGGAGGATGAGGTGGATGTTGCGCGCGGCGACCTCCTCGTGCATCCGACGGAGCGCCCGGAGGTGGCTGACCAGTTTGCTGGCCACCTGCTCTGGATGGATGAGGACGCGATGCTGCCCGGACGCAGCTACCTCATGCGCCTCGGCCATACCTGGACGCCCTGTTCCGTAACCTCGATCCGGCACAGGGTGGATGTGAACACCATGACGAAGCACGCGGCGCGCCGACTGGCGCTGAACGAGATCGGCTTCTGCAACTTTTCCGCGGCGCAGCCGGTACCGCTCGACCCCTACCAGGACAACAGCGCCACCGGGGGCTTCATCCTGGTGGACCGCTTCACCAACCGCACGGCCGGCGCGGGTATGGTGGCTTTCCCGCTGCGTCGCGCCAACAACATCCATCGGGAGCACTTCACCGTCGACAAGGCGGCACGTGCAGCGCTGGCGGGTCAGAAACCGATGGTGCTCTGGTTCACCGGCCTCTCGGGCTCGGGCAAATCTACCATCGCCAACATCGTCGAACAGGCGCTGCACCGCGCCGGCCGCCAAACCTACACGCTCGACGGCGACAACATCCGCAGCGGGCTCTGCCGCGACCTTGGATTCACGGCGGAGGACCGGGTGGAGAACATCCGCCGCGTCGGCGAGGTGGCAAAGCTCATGGTCGATGCGGGGCTGATCGTCCTCTGCGCCTTCATCTCGCCGTTCCGCGCGGAGCGGCGGATGGTGCGCGACCTCCTGGGTCAGGGTGAATTTCTGGAAATCTTCGTGGACACGCCGCTCGAGACCTGCATCCAGCGCGACCAGAAGGGCCTGTATGCCAAGGCGAAGGCCGGGAAGATCAAGAATTTCACGGGCATCGACAGCCCCTACGAGCCGCCGGAAGCCCCGGATATCCACATTTCGACATCGGGCGAGACGGCGGAACTCTCCGCGCGCCAGGTTCTGGAGCGCTTGCTCAAGAGCGACGCGCAGCCCTGACGGAGAAGAGCTCACGCGCCATCAGAGCTGCCCTTCCCCCCCGTTTGTGCCGCCTCAGCCCGGCTCGATCGACAACACACGGCCGATGTCCGTGCCCTTGATCCCGATGGCGGAAGGGTTGCGGACCCCCGGCAGGGCCGCCACGTCGAACAACTCGTCGATCACGCCCTCGATCCGCACCCAGTCCGTGATCTGGCCGCTGGCGAGATCAATCACCAGAAGGCCCGTACGCGCATCTGCGTCATGCGCCTTCAGCGCCCCCTCCAGCGGCAGGCCGCCGAAGGTGCGGTTCTCCCGCGCGCGCGACAGGCCCACCACCGCCGATTGGCCGATGAAGCTCAAGCCCCGCGCATAGCCCGGGCAGAAGGCGACCGGCGTGAAGCGCCCATCGGCCGGATCAATCCAGCCAAACTCGCCCGTGCCGGAATTGAGCAGCCACAGCCGCCCCTGATGCATCCGCCGCAAATGCGGCATCGTCGGTGGCCAGGGCCAGGACCTGCTCGATGGCGGGACGGGCGCCGACACGATGGAGGGCGGGCTTGGCGCCGATGTCTTCCTGTTCGGCAGCGCGGCCGAGGCCGATGGTGATGTCATCGCGGACTTCAATGTGGCGGCGGGCGACAGGATCGACCTGCGCCGGATCGACCCGGATTCCAGCCTGCTGGGCAACCAGAGCTTCACCTGGATTGGCGGTGCCGATTTTGGCGAGGTGGTGGGCGAGTTGCGCTTTGCCACAGGGGTGCTCGAGGGTGACCTGGATGGCGACGGCGGGGCCGACTTCCAGGTCACGCTCACCGGGATCGCCACGCTGACGGCAGCCAATATCTGGCTCTAGGACAAGGCTGGACAGAAGTGCGCCTCTCCGAAGGTCCGGGAGGCGCTGCATGAGTGGGTGTCACGTCCTCTCGCTCCCGCAGCGCTTGCCGGCTGTGGTCCGCTTTCGGGGGCAGAAAGCACGAAGCCCGCCAACCTTGTGGGGTGACGGGCTTTTGGGATGCGAGGACAGGGTTCGGCTCACGAAGAACAAGATTCAGCTGACTCAATCATGCCAAGGTCGAGGGCGAGGGCTTGGACTTCTTCGCCCGCAGCGGTGTGAACCGGGGCGCGAGATCCTCTTGGCCCGCGTCACAGCCACTCCGCTGCGATCCCGCGCTCGCGGACCAGGCGCGCCCGTTTCACAGGATCCCCCTCCAGGAACACCTCGAAGGAATCTGCCCTACCGCGGAGCGAAGCCGCGCCCTGGTCGCGCAGCCGCTCCGTCACGCTGGGCATTCGCAGCCGGGTTGAGAAGGGCCGTACGCCAGGGTGGAGCAGCGAGGGAGCGTTACTTGCGCGGTCGCTGCGGTACAGGAGTATGGGTGCGCGCCACGCATGCAGCGCCACAGGAAGCCGGCCACCTCCAGAGAACCTGCGGTCACCGCCCCTTGAGGTCGGCAAAGATCGCATATCAGGAGGACGCGCGGGTGGACACGACCCACGGCCAGGCCGGGCCGCCGGCCTTGGTGCGGGCGCGCATCTGCGCACGCCTGATCACTCCAGCGAGATGCGCGCCTCCCGCACCACCGGCCCCCAGACGCGCGCGAAATCGGCGTGTACTTGCTGGTATTCGGCCGAAGAGACAGGGCGACCCAGCGGGTACAGCCCGGCAGCCACCAGACGCCGCTCCGTGTCGGGGTCAGCGAGCACGCGCTGCATGGCGCCGTGCATCTCAGCCACCATAGCGGGCGGCATGCCGCGTGGCCCGGAAATCCCGGTCCAGGAGGAGACGGTGAGGGCGGGCAGGCCCAGCGCCTCATAGGTCGGCACGCCGGGCAGCGCGGCGAATGGCTGCGGCGTCGAGACGGCGATGGCGCGCACCTGGCCGGCCTCGATCGCGCCAGTGGTGCCGGCCATCGGTGTCAGGAAGCAGTCCACCTCGCCGGCGATCGTCGCCTGCAGCCCGGGGCCGGTCCCGCGATAAGGCACATGCACCCAGCGCCCGCCCACCAGTTTCGCCATCATCTCCCCCTGGAGATGCTGCATGCCGCCCACGCCCGACGAGCCATAGGTGAGTCCCTGCGGCCGCGCGGCCGCCGCGGCGCGCAGTTCCTCGAAGCGGCGAAAGCCACTGTTCCCCGGCAGCAGCATCACGGTCGGCGTATCGGCCACCATGGCGATGTGCGTGAAGTCGCGATCCCCATCATAGGGCGGCGGCTGCATGGCCAGCGGCACGATGCCATGCGGTGAGGTGTTGGAAATGCCGATGACGGAACCATCCGGCGGCGCCTGCACCACCATCCGCGTGCCGATGGAGCCCGAGGCCCCGGCACGGTTCTCGATGACGATGGTGCGCCCCAGCGCAGCCGCCAGCCCAGGCTGGATGATGCGCGCCGTGGTGTCCGAGGCGCCACCCGGCGCGAAGGGCACGATCAGGCGGAGCGTCGTTGCCTGCGCGCGCGCCAGATGCGGCGTGGCGAGGGGGAGGGCGAAGAGGTGGCGGCGGCGCATGAGCTTCTCCGGAGGGTGTGCTGAGCACATGGCGAAGCAAGTGGCGGGCCAGGACGTGCGTCAGATCCCAAAGAAGCGCCGCGCGGTCCCACTTTCGATGGCGCTCACTTCCTCAGCGGGCAGGCCCGCCGTAGCCAAGGTCGCCCGGGGGTCGTCCTCGCCCATGTCGAAGGGGTAGTCGCTGCCGAGCATGATGCGGCCGGGCCCTACCAGCTCGAACAGCATGCGCAGCAATCGCGGATCGAACACCACCGTGTCGTACCAGAGGCGCGAGAGATAGGCCGAGGGCGGCTCCGAGGTCAGGCGGCGCAGCTCTGGCCGGCGCCTCCAGGCATGGTCCAGCCGTCCGGCCAGGAAGGGGTAGAAGCCGCCGCCATGCACGATCTTCACCCGCAGCTCCGGGTGGCGGTCCAGCACGCCGCCCAGGGTGAGGTGATTGGCCGCGATCACCTCCTCCAGCGGATTCCCCACGGTGTTGACCATGAAAAACCGCCCGAGCCGTGCGCCATCCGAGAAGCCGAGCGGGTGCAGCACCAGCGCCGCACCGAGCCGTGCCAGCCGCGCCCAGAGCGGATCGAGCGCGGGATCGGACAGCTCCATGGCGCCGGCACGCGTATCGATCTGAAAGCCCTTGAGGCCGAGTTCCTCGACGGCACGCGCTGCCTCATCGGGTGCGCGTTCGGGCGCCGTCATCGGCAAGGTGCCGATCCCTGTGAAGGCGCCGGCGCCGGCCGCGACCAGCCCCGCCACATGTTCGTTCTGCGCGCGCGAGAGGGCGACCAGCAGATCCGGCTCGGCCCAGTAATGCTGCTGGCCGGGTGCTGGCATCACCACCTGGTGGTCCACGCCCATCCGCGCCATGTCCTCGCGCCGCGTGGCGATGTCGAGGAAGCGGCGCGACAGTTCGGGGAACTGCGCCTGATCCACCGCGGCGCTCTCCGGCTCCATGTCGCGATTATAGGGGATGGAGCGGAGCTCAGGCCGCCCGGCCACCATCGGGTTCACGCCAGGGCAGAGCGTGTGGGTGTGCGCGTCGATGATCATGGCCGGACCGCCGCGTCGAGGATGTCGAGCTTCATGTGGCCCGCCTGGGAAAAGAGTTCACTCGCACAGGCTGCGATCGCCGGCGGGGTGCGTCAACGCGCGCAGCGCCACCGTCGCGGAGCGACCCCGCCGCCCCTGCCCTGTCCGGCATCAGCACCTGCCTATTCGCAAGGCAAGCGCTCCACTGAATGCCTCCACTCAGACGGAGATTCCTCTGCGTGGATGTCTGGCGGTTGATCGGACGGCAATGGAGCTGGAGGCATGCCCCCAACCCCATTGGCCAGCGATCGCGGCGGGCACGCCGAACGCCAGCGTTGCCGTACTGATCCAGGCATGGCTCGGCACGCGGAAGGCAGAGATCGAGGGCCACGGCACAGGAAGCAGGGAAGAGTCGCCACGAGCCCATGACTGCATGAGCCTCCGCGCCCGTAGAGCCGCGCTCAGGCCGGCTTCCTGCCGCCCAGGCGCTCTGGCCGGTCCAGGCCCAGCAGGTCGCGCAGTGTGCGCCCCTCATAGTGCGTGCGGAACAGGCCGCGCTCTTGGAGGATGGGCACCACCAGATTGACGAAATCGTCCATGCCGCCAGGGAAATGGGAGGGCATGACGTTGAAGCCATCGGCCGCGCCGCCCTCGAACCATTGCTGCAACGTGTCGGCCACCTTCTCCGCAGCGCCGCAGAGGACCCAATGGCCGCGCGCCGCCCCCAGCAGGTTGTAGACGTCCCGCAAGGTGAGGTTGTCGCGCCGCGCCTTGTTCAGCAGTGTGCGCGCGAAGCCATGCCCGCCATCATGCAGCGGCAGGTCGCCCAGCGGCGCGTCCATGTCCTGCCCGGAGAGATCGATCCCCAGCCGGTCCTGAAGCAATTGCAGCGCATTGCCCGGGCTGATGAAGCCTTGCAGCTGGGCGAGCTTGTCCAGCGCCTCGCGCTCGGTGCGGCCCACGATGGGCATGACGCCGGGCAGCACGGCCACATCCGCCGGCCGGCGGCCATAGGCAGGCAGACGGGATTTCAGCGCCCGGTATTGCCCGCGCGCCTCCTCGAAATCCTGTACCACGGCGAAGACCACATCCGCCGTGCGCGCGGCCAGGTCGAGCCCAGCCTCGGAGCCGCCGGCCTGCAGGATGACGGGCCTGCCCTGCGGCGCGCGGCCGATGTTGAGCGGCCCCTTCACCGAGAAATGCACACCCTCATGGTTCAGCGGATGCAACTTGGCGGGGTCGAGATAGAGGCCGCTCGCGCGGTCCGCCACCAGCGCGTCATCCTCCCAGCCGTCCCAGAGGCCGCGCACCACATCCACGAACTCGGCGGCGATGGCGTAGCGCTCGGCATGGTTGGGATGGGTGCGGCCGAAATTCGGCGCGGCCTGCGCGCTGGATCCCGTCACGGCATTCCACGCCGCCCGCCCGCCGCTGATGTGATCGAGCGAGGCGAAGGCGCGGGCCACGCTCCAGGGGTCGCTATAGGTGGTGGCGACGGTCGCCCCCAGGCCGATATGCTTGGTCGTCATCGCGAGCGCCGCCAGCATGGTCAGCGGCTCCAGGCGCAGCGTGTAGGAAGGGTGTGCGCCGGGGTCGGCGTAGAGATTGTCACCCATGAAGATGAGGTCGAAGCAGCCGCGCTCGGCCGTCGCCGCCATCTGCTGGATGGCATGGAAGTCCTGGAAGCTCGTCACCGCGCCCGGCATGCGCCAGCCCGCCACATGGCTGCCGGTGCCGAGCAGGAACAGGCCCAGATGCATCTGACGCATGGCGTCGCTCACCGCCAGAAGATCAGCCGCCGCTCCAGCGCGCCGACCAGGCCGAAAAAGGCCAGGGAAAGCGCGGAGGCGACGAGGATGGCGGCCCAGACCTGCACGAAATCAATCAGCGTGACGGATTGGTAGATGATCCAGCCGAGCCCCCCATAGGCGCCCAGCATTTCCGTGACGATCGCCACGATCAGGCTGCGCACGGTGGCGACGCGCAGCCCCGCCGCAATCAGCGGCAGCGCGGCCGGCAGGCGCAGCCGCCAGAAGATGCCGAAGCGCCCGGCACCGAAGCTGCGCATCAGATCTACGCTGCGCCGGTCCACCCGATCAAACCCTGCAAGCGCGCTGAGGAAGACGGTGAAGCCCACCGCCAGCGCCACCATGACGATCTTGGACGCGACGCCCATCCCGAACCACAGCAGCACGAGCGGCGACCATGCGACCACCGGCACCGAGTTGATGGCGAGCAGCAAGGGCAGCGCGCCCGCGCGCAAGGGCCGCGCGAGGATCAGCAGCGTGGCCATGCCGATGCCGGCCAGCGCGCCGATGACGTAGCCGGTCAACGCTTCGAAGCCCGTGACCAGCGCCGCCGCCTGCAGCACCTTGCGGTGCTCAGCCACGGCGGCGAGGATCTGGCTTACCGCCGGAAGCGTATAGGCGGGTAGCGAGAGGCCGCGCGCCAGCGTCTCCCAGATCGCCAGGATCAGCAACGCGCCCACGGCGCCGCGTACGGCGGAGGTGGCATTCACTGCTCCGCCCCCCAGAAGACGATGTGCCGCTCGGCCCAGGCCACCAGCGCGTAGAAGCCGGTGCCCAGCAGCGCGGCGCAAAGGATGGCGGCCCAGAGCGCCACCACGCTCTCATTGTACATGGCTTGCAGCAGCAGGACGCCAATGCCGGTGTTGTCGCCGAACCACTCGCCCACGATGGCCCCGACCAGGCTGAGCGAGGCACCAAGCCGCAGCGCCACGAAGATCTGCGGCAGCGCCATGGGCAATTGCAGGCGGAACAGGATCTGCCGGGGACTGGCGCCAAAGCTGCGCAGCAGGGCCACCTGGCGCGGGTCCACGCTGTTCAGGCCGAGCAGCGTGTTCACTGTCACGGGGAAGAAAGTGAGGTAGAAGGCGATGACGGCCTTCGCGAAGAGCGTGTTGCCGAACCACATCACCACCAGCGCGCCGAACGCGATGACCGGGATCGTCTGCGACACGATGAAGACCGGCAGCAGCATGTCCCGCAGCAAGGGCGCACGGAAGAAGACCAGCCCGTTCATGATGCCCACCGCCGTGCCGGCGGCGAAGCCGATCAGCGTCTCGGCGGCGGTGCGTTGCAGCCCGGCCCAATAAGCACCCGGGGTGAAGGCGATGGCCGCGAGAATCTCCGACAGGCGCGGCAGGAGATGCGGGCGGATACCGAAGCCCACCACCGCCCCTTCCCAGACCAGCCCCACCAGGATCACCCCACCCAGCAGGCGGAGGGCGGCCATCGCCGTGGCATTCATGCCATGCGGTCCGCCGCCGGCAAGGCCTCCAGGAAGCTGGAATTGAAGGCGGCCGAGAGGTCAAGCGGCGTCTTGATCACCTCGTTGCGCAGGAAGAAGTCATGCGCGGCCTGGATCACCGGGCGGTCGATCCAGAACAACCCGTTGCGCGCGGCGCCGCCCGCCACCATCAGCTTGCCGGCCTCCACCAGCATGAATTCCTGGTGCGGACGGTTCAGCGTGGGGGCCACGGACATCACGGAATCCACGCCGGCCTTGTTGTCCGCGAGCGCATCGCGCCACCCGCGGATGGTGGCGCGCAGGAAGCCCTGGACCAGTTGCGGCCGGTCGCGCGCCGTCTGCTCGCTGACGATGACGGTGTCGCGCGGGAAGGTGATGCCGTGCTCATCGGGCACGAAGCTGCGCAAATTCTCCCGGCCGACGCGGCTCATCAGCGTGAAGAACTCGTTGTAGCGGGTGGCGGTGACCACATCCACCTGGCGGTCCACGAAGGGCTGCACGCTCACCTGCTGCGGCTGCATGGTGAAGTCGCCGCGGTTCAGCCCGGCCTGGGCCAGCATGCCGAGCAGCACGAAGTTCGCGCCGGTGAACCAGGTGGTGATGGTCTTGCCGCGGAAATCCGCGAGCGTGCGGATGGGGCCATCCGCACGCGCCACGAAGACGAAGGGGGTCTGCTGGTGCATCACGCCGGCGCAGACGATGGGAAGGCTGCGCTCACGCGCCGCGAAGACGCTGTCGGTGCCACCCGAGAGTCCGAAGGTATCGGCACCCGAGGCGACGAGGTTTTCCGTCAGCAGGTTCGGCCCGCCTGGATTGATGGTGAGGTCGATGCCGGCCTCGCGGTAGTAGCCCTTCTGCAGAGCCATGTAGAACCCTGCGAATTGCGCCTGCGTCAGCCACTTCAGGCGGAGCGAGGCGCGCACCAGCGTCTGCGCGCCAGCGGGACGGATAAAGGGGGTTGCGAGGCTCACGGCCAGAAGGTGGCGCCTGTTCATGCTCGGATCTCCTGCGGGGTATCAGTCACGATAGGAAGGCTCCTCGCGGTCCAGCTGCCGCAGGAAGGCGGGCCATTCGCGCTCGCCAGGGCCCAGGATGTCACCCTGCTGCTGCCAGAACTGGTTGGCGGCGCGGGCGCAGACCTCGGGCGCGGGTTCGATGATGGGCTGGTTGGAGGCCTGCATCATGAGCTGGATGCGCGCCGCGCGCTCGAAGTAATAGAGCAGCATGAAGGCGGCGCCGGGCGTGCGGCCGACGGTGAGAGTGCCATGGTTGCGCATGAGCATGATGGGGTGCGAGCCGAAATCCCGCACCAGGCGCCGCTGCTCATCCAGGTCGATCGCCACGCCCTCATAATCATGGAAGGCCTGGCGCTCGTAGAACCACATGGCGAATTGGCTGAGCGGCCGCAGCCCGCCCTTCTGGGCCGAGACGGCCACTGCCGCATCCGAATGCGCGTGCAGCACACAGGCCGCGTCATGCCGCGCCTTGTGGATGGCGGCATGGATCACGAAGGCCGCGACATTGGCCTCATGCGGGCTCGGCGCCAGCTTGCGGCCCTCGGTGTCGATCTTCACCAGCGAGGAGGCGGTGATCTCGTTGAACAGGAAGCCGTAGGGGTTGAGCAGGAAGGCATCCTCCTCCCCAGGCACGCGCAGCGAGATGTGGTTGTAGATCACGTCATCGAGCCCGAGCCGCGCCACCATGCGATAGCAGGCGGCGAGCGAGATGCGCGCCTCGCGCTCGGCGTCCGTCATGGCGCGGCCGCCGTGCTGGAGATGAAGGATTTCATCGCTTCCTCCTCGATCGCGTCCAGCACCTCGCGCTTGATGGCGGTGAATTCGGGCGAGGTCAGCAATTCCGCAGCGCGCGGACGGGGCAGGTTCACCTCGCGCATCAGCTTCACGGCCCCCGGGCGCGCGGTCATCACCACCACGCGGTCACCCAGGAAGATCGCCTCATCCACGTCATGCGTGATGAAGAGGATGGTGCGGCGGTGGCGCTGCCACACATCCAGGAGCCAGCGCTGCATCATGCTGCGGGTCAGCGCGTCCAGCGCGCCGAAGGGCTCGTCCAGCAGCATCAATTCGCGCTCGAACAGGAAGGTCCGCATCAGCGCCACCCGCTGGCGCATGCCGCCCGAGAGCTGGTGTGGATACTGCTTCTCGAAGCCCGCCAGGCCGAATTCCGGCAGCATGGAGAGCGCCTTGGCCCGCGCCTCGCGCCGGTTGGCGCCCTCGATCTCGTTGGCCAGGATCGCGTTGTCCACCACGTTGCGCCAGGGCAGCAGCAGGTCGCGCTGCGGCATGAAGGAGACCTGGCCCAGCAATTCCTTCGCATGGCAGCCGCGGCCCTTGAAGCGCAGGATGCCGCCATCATCCGGCTCATCCAGCCCGGCCACGATGTTGAAAAGGGTGCTCTTGCCGCAGCCCGAGGGTCCGACGACAGTGACGAACTCGCCCGGCTGCACATCCAGCCCGAACCCGTCCAGCGCCTGGACGGCGCCAAAGCGCTTCGAAAGGCCACGCAATTCGAGCAAGGGGGAAGGCGAGTTGGGCAAGGGCGTTCCACTTCGGTGCCAGGGGCCGCGCCCCACAACATCTTCGCGACAAGGGCGCGGCTTTGAAATACAAAGCCCGGGTCTTTGCACACATTGAAGGGGCTTCTGCACACATATGCGCGCAAAACAGGCATCCAATGAGGCAGATTGGCCAGCTTCCGGGCGCATCGCCCGCGCCGTGCCGGGAGCAGGCACCCTGGCCAATGCCCTGCATCGCCGCCTGCGCGACGAAATCGCGAGCGGCCGGCTGGAGCCCGGTGCACGGCTGGATGAGCAGGACATCGCCGACAGCAACGGCTGCTCCCGCACCCCGGTGCGCGAGGCCTTCCGCCTGCTGGCCGCCGAGCGCCTGGTCGAACTGCGCGGCCGGCAGGGCGCTGTGGTGCGCAGCATCTCCGCCCAGACGCTGATCGAGATGTTCCAGGTGATGGGCGAGCTCGAGGGCCTCTGTGCGCGCCTTGCAGCCCGCCGCAGCACGCCGGCCCAGAACGCGGCCCTGCAGGCCATCCACACCCGCCTCGTGGAGGCCGCGCCCGCCCCCGCCGATGTCTTCTACGACATCAACGAGGAGTTCCACGAAGCCATCTACGAGGCCGCGCACAACGCCTTCCTGGCCGAGGAAACCCGCCGCCTGCGCAACCGCGTGGCGGCCTATCGCCGCCGCGTTACCCATATGCCGACCCGCGTGGAGGACACGCTGCGCGAACATGCCGAGATCATGGCAGCCATCCTGGCCCGTGATCCGGAGGCAGCGCATCGCAGCATGCGCGCCCATCTCACCCTGCTCGGCGAGAACCTGCTGGACCTGATCGCGGGTCTCGACTGAGGGAGGTCGCCATGTTGGTATGCAGATTGCTGGTCCTTGCATACAACATTACCAACGGAGCGCCCCTTGCAGCTTGATCTCGCGGGAAAGACCGCCCTCATCACCGGGGCTTCCAAGGGCATCGGCCTCGCCTGTGCCGAGGTCCTGGCCGAGGAGGGCTGCCACCTCCACCTCGCCGCCCGCAACGGAGCGGCGCTCACCGAGGCGGCCGAACGCCTGCGCGCCCAGCACCAGATCCGCGTCACCACCCATGCGTTGGACCTCTCCACCACAGCCGCCATGGAACAGCTGGCCGACGCCGCGCAGGACGCCACCATCCTGATCAACAATGCGGGCGACATCCCCGCCGGGCCGCTGGACCAGGTGACCGACGCCGCGCTGCGGAACGGCTTCGACCTGAAGGTCTTCGGCTACATCACCCTCACCCGGCTCTTCTATCCACGGATGAAGGGGCGCGAGGGTGTCATCATCAACGTCATCGGCAATTCCGGCGAAAACTGGGATGCCAGCTATTTCGCGGGTTCCACCGGCAATGCGGCGCTGATGTCCTTCAGCAAGGCAATCGGTGGCCGCAGCCTGGATGACGGCATTCGCGTGGTCGGCATCAATCCCGGCCCGGTCGCGACCGACCGCATGATCAAGATCATGAAGATGAAGGCGCGCGACATGCTGGGCGATGAAACCCGCTGGGAGGAGCTCTTCGCCAAATACCCCGGCAAGCGCCCCGCCACGGCGCGCGAGACGGCCGATCTCTGCGCCTTCATGGCCTCACCCCGCGCGGGCTACATCACCGGCACGGTTGTCACCATTGATGGCGGCATCTCGGCCCGCGGCTCGGTCATCTGATGGCCGGCGCGCTTCTCCGAAACCGCTATTTCGACGAACTCAGCGCCACGCCGGGCCTCGCCTGGATGGGGCAGAACACCAACCACATCCCGGCCCATCCGGCCGTGCTCGCGGCGATGCATGCGGCCGTGGATGGGCTGGAGTTCAACGCCTATGCGCCGCCGCTCGGCTTCGAGGCGCTGCGCGCGGCCATCATCGCCGATCTCGGGTTGCCGGGGGCCGAGGCGCTGGTGACCGAGGGCGGGGTGAATGCCCTGGCGCTGGTCTGCCGCGCGCGGTGCAGGTCCGGCACCACCTTCGTCACCACCGACCCCACCTGGAAATGGCCCTGCCTCTTCGCCCGCCAGGCCGGCGCGGAGGTGATCGAAATCCCGATCTACGACCCCGCCTGCGCCTATCGGTTGACACCCGAGGCGCTGCGCGCCGCCGTGGATGCACGCACGGCGATCATCTACATCGTGGACCCGAACAACCCGCTCGGCATCTGTTACACGCGGGAGGAGATCGCGGCCTTCGCTGCTATCGCGGGCGAGGTCGGTGCCCTCCTGGTACATGACTGCACCTATCGCGACTTCGCCGATGGGCACCATCCCGCGCTGCTCGAAGCGCCGGAGCATGCGGTGGTTTCGCTCTCCTTCTCCAAATGGTTGGGCTTGGCAGGCTTGCGCATCGGCGCGCTGGTGGCGCCCGCTGCCCTGCTGGAGGAATTCGCGGACCAGGCAACGGGCGTGCTGGGGGCGAGCGTGATCGCGCAGCGCGCGGCACTCGCCGGCCTCGCCGTGAAGCCCGAATGGATGGAAGGCGTGCGCGCCACGACGCGCGCCAACAACGCCATGATCCACACGGCCGCCTGCGCCATTCCGGGCTTTTCCGTCCCCGTCTGGCCGAGCCACGGCAATTTCCTGGTGGTGGAGACCGAAGCGGCGCAGATCCGCCCCGAGGCGCTGGTGGAAGCCGCCCGGCGCGAGGGCATCATGATCCGTCAGGGCAGCTATCACACGGCGCGCTTCGGGCATCGCTTCGTGAAGATCAGCACCTCCGTGCCCGGCGAATGGGTCGAGAAACTGGCCGATCGCCTGCCCGCCTTGGTCGAGACGGCGCGCAGCCTGAACGACATCACGCCGCAATTCTGAAAGGAGGCCCCATGCCCCGCATCACCACGCCGGACGGCATCTCGCTGCATTATGAGGAAGCGGGCCAAGGCACGCCCATCCTCTTCATCCATGAATTCGGTGGCAACCATGAGAGCTGGGAGCCGCAGATGCGATACTTCGCCCGGCGCCACCGCTGCATCACCTATGCCGCGCGTGGCTATCCGCCCTCCGACGTGCCGACTGATGTGGGGCGCTACTCCCAGGCTATCGCGGTGGCGGATGCGGTGGCGGTGCTGGACGGCCTCGACATTGCCAAGGCGCATATTGTCGGCCTCTCGATGGGCGGCTTCGCGACCGTGCATTTCGGCCTGCGCGCTCCCGGGCGCGCGCTCTCGCTCACGGTCGCGGGCGCCGGCTATGGCTGCGAGAAGGAGCATGAAGAGTATTTCCGCAACGTCTCGCTCGAAGTCGCACGGCGCTTCGAGACGGATGGCGCGCGCGCCTTCGCGCCCACCTATGGCGCGGGCGCGAGCCGCGTGCAGTTCCAGAACAAGGACCCGCGCGGCTGGCAGGAATTCGCCGAACGCCTCGCCACTCATTCCGATATGGGCGCGGCTCTCACCATGCGCGGCGTGCAGGCCCGCCGCCCCTCCTTCTGGGACCTCGAGGCCGAGCTGAAGGCGATGACGCTGCCCACCCTCGTCATCGTCGGCGATGAGGATGACCATTGCCTGCAACCCGGCATCTTCCTGAAGAAGACCATCCCGGCCTGCGGCCTCTGCGTCTTCCCCAAGACCGGCCACACGCTGAACCTGGAGGAGCCGGACTGGTTCAACATGCACCTGGCCGAGTTCATCGCGCAGGTGGAAGCCGGACGCTGGGAGGTGCGCGACCCGCGGGCCCTGCCCGGCCAGATCATGCGGACCGACTGAGCGGTGAGCCGCCTTTGGGAACGGCTGATGCGCCTCGCCGAAATCGGCGCGCGGCCGGATGGAGGAGTGGACCGCCAGGCACTGACCGCCGGTGAGATCGAAGCCTGGCGCCTGATGCTCGGCTGGGCGGCCGAGGCGGGACTGGAGGCGGCGACGGATGATGCCGGTAACCTCTTCCTCACCCTCCCCGGGCGCGACCGCTCCCTGCCGCCCGGCTTGATCGGCAGCCATCTCGACACCCAGCCCAATGGCGGGAAATTCGACGGTGCCTTCGGCGTGCTGGCCGCGTTGGAGGTCGTCAGCCATCTCGGCTTCACGCCGGCGCGCGACATCAGCGTCGTCGCCTGGTGCAATGAGGAAGGCTGCCGCTTCGCGCCCGGCATGACGGGCTCCGAGACCTTTGTGGGCCTGCGCGACCTCAGCACCATCCGCGCGCTGCGCGATGGCGATGGCGTGGTCCTGGGCGATGCGCTCGATGCGCTGCACGCCGCCTTTCCCACCCTGCCCCGCCTGCCGTTGAGCCGCGAATTCGCGTTCTGCATCGAGCCGCATATCGAGCAAGCGACGCTGCTGGAGGAGGCCCAGCTGCCCATCGGCGTCGTCACCGGCATCCAGGGCAAGATCACGTATGAGGTGGTGCTTGAGGGCGAGGAAGGCCATGCCGGGACGCGCGACATGGCCCTGCGGCGCGATGCCGTGATGGCCTTCGCCCGCATCGCCGCACGCATGCAGCGCGAGGTAGGCGAGGCCGACCCGGTGGTGAAATTCACCATCGGCATGGTGCGGGTTGAGCCCAACGCGCCTTCGGTCATCGCGGGCCGGCTGGTGTTCCGCATTGACCTGCGGCACCCGGACAACGCCGCCCTGCTGGCGCATGGCGCGCGGCTCGAGGCCATCGCCGCCGCCGAGGCCGCCCCCTGTGGCGTGAGGATGACGCGGCTGGTGCATGCTCCCTCCAACAGCTTCGACGAAGGGCTGCGCGCGCGCATCGCGGCCTCCGCCACGCGGCTTGGCATCGGCCACATGGATCTGCTCTCCGCCGCCGGGCATGACGCGCGCCATATGGCTTCGCGTTGCCCAACGGCGATGATCTTCATTCCCTGCCGCGGCGGCGTCAGCCACTCGCCGCTGGAATGGGCCGAGCCAGCGCATGTCGCAGCAGGCGCCGCCGTGCTGGCCGAGACCGTAAAGGAGCTTTGCGCATGACGGACATGGCCAGCCTGCCCGTGCAGCTTTCCGAAGCGCCAGCCACACCGGCTGCCGCGCGGGCACGCTTCTTCAATTCGGGCAATGCCTTCAACGTGAAGCTGCCGCCTGTGCCGGCGGCGGAGTTCAGCGCCGTCGCTGCCGCCGCGCTGGCGCCGGAGGCCATGACCGGCGTCCACCTCTGTAACCAGTCCGCAGCCATCGGCTGCGCCTTCCCCGCCACAACGCCCCTCATTCTCGCGCGCTATGCCGTGATCCGCGCGGGCGATGTGCTCAACCTCGACACGCAATCCACCGGTCTGATCGGCTATGTCTTGCGCGGCGCGGGTGAGGCGCCGGGCTTTGGCTGGGGCGCGGGCGATGTGCTGCTGCTGCCCGGCGGCGCCGTGACGCTGCGCGCGCATGAGAACGCCGTGCTCTGGCTGGTCGGGAATGAGCCCCTGCTTGCCTTCGAGGGTCTGCGCCCCGGTGCCACCGCGATGGCACCCGTCCATTTCCCCGCGGACGAGATCGAGCGGCAATTGGCGCTCATCGGCGCCTGCACCAGCAATGACAGCACGGCGGGCCTCGCGCTGATCTTCTCGTCCGATGGGCTGGAGGCCTGGCGCAATCTGACCGCCAGCATGACGCTCTCACTCAACACGCTGCCGCCGCGCGAGAACCAGCGTGCGCACCGCCACAATGCCGCCGCCATCACCTTGGTGTTGCAGGGCGAGAATTGCCATTCGCGCATCGCGGGAGAGACGCGGCCCTGGAGCTTGTACAACACCCTCGTCACCCCACCCGGCGAGCCGCACTCACACCATAATGGCGGCGATGTGCAGGCGCGCTTCCTGATCGTCCAGGATGGCGGGCTGCACTATCACGCGCGGACGATGGGGTTCGCCTTTCTCGAATGAAGCGCTGCCGCCGCGCCTTTTGCGTCTTGCGGCTGCGGCTGTGGCGCTGTTAGCGTCTGCACAATGACAGGTTGAGGCAAGACAAATGGTCGATCGCGCACCTTCAATGACGCGTCGTGGCGTGCTGGCCGCCGGGCCCGCCCTCATGACCCTGGCAGAGGCTCGAGCGCAAGGTGTCGCGCCACGGCGTGGCGGCACGCTGCAGACCATCCTCTCGCCGGAACCGCCCGTGCTGCAGATCGGCGTGAACAACCAGGGGCCGACCCTGGTGGCGGCGCCCAAGATGTTCCAGGGGCTGCTCACCTTCTCACCGACGCTGGAGCCCATCCCCGTCCTGGCGAAATCCTGGACCATCAGCCCGGATGGCCGCGAGTACATCTTCCAGCTCCAGGAGAACGTGAAGTTCCACGATGGCCGCCCGATGACGGCCGAGGATGTGGTCTTCTCGATCATGCGCTTCCACATGGAGCTGGCGCCCCGCGCCCGCGCCATCTTCTCGCTCATCGAGACCTGCGAGGCGACGTCGCCACACACGGTGCGCATCGTGCTCAAGCAGCCTTTCCAGCCCTTCCTGCTGATGTTCGACGTCTCGGCCTGCGCCATCGTCGCCAAGCACCTCTTCGACGGTCAGGAATTCCGCAATGCCCCCGCGGTGCAGCGGCCTGTCGGGACCGGGCCCTTCCGCTTCACCGAATGGCAGCGCGGCAACTTCATCCGGCTCGATCGCTTCGAGGATTACTGGAAGCCAGGCCAGCCCTACCTGGACAGCGTCATCTACCGCATCGTCCCCGACAGCCAGAGCCGGCGCCTCGCGCTGGAGACGGGTCAGGTCCAGCTCACCCAGGCCTCGGACATCGAACCCTTCGACATCCCCAATCTCCGCCAGCGGCCCAATCTCGAGGTGCAGACGGCAGGCTGGGAGTATTTTTCGCCGCTCTCCTGGGTCGAGCTGAACCATCGCGTGGCGCCGCTCAACGACCCGCGCGTGCGGCGTGCCATGTCCATGGCGATCGACCGCAACTTCATCGTCAACCGCCTCTGGTTCGGCGTGGGCAAGCCGGCCACCAACCCCATCGCCTCCACCACGCGATTTCATGATCCCGCAGCACGGATCCCGGCCTTCAACGTGCGGGAAGCGAATGCGCTGCTGGACGCTGCCGGCCTCAGACCCAATGCGCAGGGCGTGCGCGCCACGATCAAGCACATCGTCCTGCCCTATGGCGAGATCTGGACGCGCCTGTCGGAATATCTGCGCCAGGCCATGCGGCAGATCGGCATCGTGCTGGAGCTGGAAAGCACCGATGCCGGCTCCTGGGCGCGGCGTGTCGGCAACTGGGAATACGAGTCGACGATCAACTTCGTCTATCAGTTCGGCGACCCGACGCTGGGCGTGGAGCGCACCTACGTCTCCACCAACATCCAGCGCGTGACCTTCACCAACACCGGCGGCTATGCCAACCCGCAGGTGGACGCCCTCTTCCAGCAGGCGCGCAATTCCGCCGCGCCGGCCGATCGCCAGCGGGCCTTCAGCGAGGTGCAGCGCATCCTCTGCGACGAGATCCCGCAGATCTGGCTCATGGAGCTCGCCTTTCCCACCATCCATGACCGGCGGCTGCGCAACGTCATCACCACGGGGCTCGGCGTGCATACCTCCTTCGACGACGTCTTCTTCGCGAGCTGACAGGGGGCATGGATGCCGCCCGGCTACCGGCCTTCCTGTTGCGACGGGGCGTCAAGGCGGCGCTCGTCGTGCTCGCGGTCGTCATCTGCAACTTCTTCCTGATCCATGCCGCGCCGGGCGATCCGGCCAGCGTGATCGCCGGCCAGTCCGGCGCCGCCGATGAGCGCTTCCTCCAGCAGCTGCGCGAGCAGTTCGGGCTCGACCGGCCGCTTCATGTCCAGCTCTGGCTCTATCTGAAGGGCGTGCTGACGCTCGATCTCGGCTTCTCGCATCGCCAGCAGCTTCCGGTCTGGACCCTGATCCGCGAGCGCCTGCCCGCGACGCTGCTGCTGACCGGCACAGCCTTCGTCTTCGCCGTCTCGGCCGGCATTCTTCTCGGCGTCATGGCGGCACGCCGCGTGGGACGCTGGGCCGACAGCGTGATCACCGTGCTCGCGCTGACCTTCTACGCCACGCCGCTCTTCTGGGTCGGCCTGATGCTGGTGCTGTTCTTCTCCGTCTGGCTCGAATGGCTGCCAAGTTTCGGGATGATGACCGTCGGCGTCGAAATCACCGGCCTTGCACGGGTGATGGATGTGGGGCGCCACCTGATACTGCCCTCCCTCACGCTCGGCCTCTTCTACCTCGCCGTCTATGCGCGCCTGACGCGGGCCACGATGCTCGAGGTGGCCGACCAGGATTTCGTGAAGACGGCGCGCGCCAAGGGCGTTCCCGAAGGACAGGTCGTGCGCCGCCATGTGCTGCGCAACGCCTTGTTGCCGGTCATCACCTTCGCGGGCATCCAGGCGGGCCAGCTCATTGGCGGCGCCATCCTGGTGGAAACCGTCTTCGCCTGGCCCGGCATCGGGCGGCTCGCCTTCGATGCGCTTCTGGCGCGCGACTATGCCGTGCTGCTGGGCGTGTTCTTCTGCACCTCGGTGATGGTCGTGCTGCTCAACCTGCTGACGGACCTCCTCTACGCCGTCGTGGACCCGCGGATGGAGGTGGAGGGATGAGCCGTGCGTGATTTCTGGAGACGCTACAGCCGCAACCGGGGGGCCGTGGTCGGCCTCGTCATCCTGAGCCTGGTGCTGTTGCTGGCACTCCTCGCACCCGTCCTGTTCCCCGGCAGCCCCTGGGACATGGCGACCGCCCCCTTCGCCCCGCCCGGCGAGGACGGGATGCTTCTCGGCTCGGACAGCCTGGGACGGGACGTCGCCTCGGGCATCGCCCATGGCGCGCGCATCTCGCTCATGGTGGGCGCCGTCTCGACGGCCGCGGCGCTGTGCATCGGCGTCACGCTGGGGGCGCTCGCTGGCTATGCGGGTGGGCTGGTGGATGACGCGGTGATGCGCTTCACCGAATTTTTCCAGACCATCCCGTCCTTCGTCTTCGCCATCCTGCTGGTCGCGATCTTCACGCCCACCATCGGCTCCGTCGTCTTCGCGATCGCGGTCGTGTCCTGGCCGCCGGTGGCCCGGGTGGTCCGGGCGGAATTCCTCTCGCTGCGCTCACGTGAATTCGTGCAGGCCGCCGAGGTGCTCGGCAAATCGCCCATCGCGATCGCGCTGACGGACATCCTGCCCAACGCCCTCTCGCCCATCGTCGTGCTCTCCTCGCTGATGGTGGCCTCGGCCATCCTGCTGGAGAGCGCGCTTTCGTTCCTCGGGCTCGGCGATCCGAACCTCATGACCTGGGGCTTCCTGATCGGCTCGGGGCGCAGCGTCATCCGCATCGCCTGGTGGATGAGCGTCTTCCCCGGCATTGCCATCTTCCTGACCGTGCTGTCGCTGAACCTCGTGGGCGAAGGGCTGTCGGACGCGCTCAACCCGCGCCTCGCGCGCAGCCGGAGGGGCACGGCGTGAGCCTGTTGCGGGTCGAGGGCCTGACGGTCGCGCTGCCGCCCGGGGCCGACCGGCCCCATGCGGTGGAGGACATCACCCTCGCCGTCGAGCCAGGCGAGATCCTCTGCGTGGTGGGCGAAAGCGGCTCGGGGAAGTCCATCACCGCCAATGCCGTGATGGGCCTGCTGCCGCATGGACTGCCGGTGCGCCAGGGCCGCATCCTCCTGGACGGTGAGGATCTTCTGTCGCTCCCGCCCGAGGGCATGCGGCGGCTGCGCGGCCGCCGCCTGGCCATGATCTTCCAGGAGCCGATGACGGCGCTGAACCCCCTGATGCGCGTGGGCGAGCAGATCGCGGAGGCGATGCGCGTGCATGGCGCAGGGCGTGAGGCCGCGCGCCGGGTGCCGGAGCTGCTGGCCGCCGTGAACCTGCCCGACCCGGAGGCCACCGCGCGCGCCTATCCCTTCCGCCTCTCGGGTGGGCAGCGCCAGCGCGTGATGATCGCCATGGCGCTCGCCCTGGAGCCGCGCCTGCTGATCGCGGATGAGCCCACCACCGCCCTCGACGTGACCACGCAGATGCAGATCCTCCGCCTGATCCGTGAGATCCAGTCGCGGCGCGGCACGGGCGTGATGTTCATCACCCATGATTTCGGCGTGGTGGCGGAGATCGCCGATCGCGTCGCGGTGATGCAGCATGGCCGCATCGTCGAGCAGGGTCCGGTGGACGAGGTGCTGAACCGGCCCCGCCACGCCTATACCCAGGCGCTGATCGCGGCCGTCCCACATGGCGCGCCGCCGTCCCGCCCGGTGCGGGAGGCGGCGCCGGTCGCGCTGACGGCGCGCGGCGTCGAGAAGACCTACCGCCGCGCGGGCGGATGGTTCGGGCGGGGGCCGGCGGTGCGCGCCGTGCATGAGGCCGACTTCGAGCTGCGCCGGGGCGAGACGCTCGGCCTGGTCGGCGAAAGCGGGTCCGGCAAGTCCACCCTGGCCCGCTGCCTCGTGCGGCTGGTGCAGCCGGAGCGCGGCGAAATCAACTTCGAGGGGCAGGATCTCCGCGGCCTGTCGCGCTCGGCCTGGAAGCCGTATCGCAAGCGGATCCAGATGGTCTTCCAGGACCCCTTCGCCTCGCTCAATCCGCGCCGGCGCGTGGGCGACATCATCGCGGAAGGCCCCGTCACGCATGGGCTCGCACGACCCGCGGCCCTGGCGCGCGCGCGGGAGCTGCTGCGCCTGGTTCAACTCGATCCCTCCGCGATGGACCGGTATCCGCACGAATTCTCCGGCGGCCAGCGCCAGCGGATCGGCATCGCCCGCGCGCTGGCGATGGAGCCCGAGTTGCTGATCGCGGACGAGCCCGTCTCCGCCCTCGACGTCAGCGTGCAGGCGCAGGTGCTGGCCCTGCTGGCCGATCTCCGTGCCCGGCTCGGCCTCACCATGCTGTTCATCACGCATGACCTGCGCGTGGCGGCCCAGGTCTGCGACCGCATCGCGGTGATGCAGCGCGGCGCCATCGTCGAGCAGGGCGCGACGGCGGAGGTCTTCGGCCAGCCCCGCCATCCCTATACGCGCCAGCTGCTCGACAGCATCCCGGGGCGCGGCTGGACCCCGCCCGCATGATGGTGGACCACATCGTGCTGGGCGCCGGCAGCGCGGGCTGCGTTCTGGCCAACCGCCTCTCCGCCGGCGGCGCCAGCGTCGCGGTCATCGAGGCAGGCGGGCCGGACCGCCACCCCTATATCCACATCCCCGCCGGCTATGCGCGGTTGTTGGACCACAAGCGCCTGACCTGGGGCTATCGCACCGCGCCGGACGCCGCGACCGGCGGCCGCGCGCTCGACTATCCGCGTGGGCGGGTCTGGGGCGGCTCCTCCTCCATCAACGGCCTCGGCCATGTGCGGGGCGACCCGTCCGACTATGACCTCTGGGCGCAGAAGGGCTGCACGGGATGGAGCTGGGCGGATCTGCTGCCCTATTTCCAGCGCCATGAGAGCTTCGCCGAGGGTGGCGAGGGCCGTGGCACGGCGGGGCCGCAGCCCGTCTCGCATCTCGCGGAGCGGCCCGCCCTGCTTGACGGCTTCGCGGCCGCCGCCGAGGCGATCGGCCTGCCAGTGAACGCCGACATGAACGGCCCGCGCCGCGAAGGCTTCGCGACCTTCCAGCAGACGCGACGGGGGGCGCGCCGCGTCTCGGCGGCGCGCGCCTATCTCGTCCCGGCGCTGCGCCGCCCCCAGGTTACCCTGCTGGACCACGCGCTGGCGCTGCGCCTCGTGATCGAGCAGGGGCGCTGCACCGGCGTGCTAATCAGGCGCGGTGGCGAGGAGCGCCTGATTCGCGCGCGGGCCGGGGTGGTGCTCTCAGCGGGCGCGATCGGCTCGCCACAGCTTCTCCTGCTCTCGGGCATCGGGCCGGCGGAGGAGCTTGCGGCACTCGGCATCGCCCCGGTGCTCGATGCGCCGGGCATCGGCCGCAACCTGCAGGATCACTACATCACGCGCCTCACCTACCGGCTGGCCTCGCACCGCTACAGCGCCAACCGCCGCATCACCTGGCCACGGCTTGGCTGGGAGGTGCTGCGCTGGGCCACGCGCGGCACGGGCGTGCTGACCTGGTCACCGGGGATGATGAGCCTTTTCGCGCGCACCGAGGCTGGGTTGGAAGCGCCTGACATCCAGGTGAATGGTGGCCCGATCTCCTGGGCCGAGGGCCGCATCGGCGAGCCGGAGCAGGAGCCGGGCTGCACGCTGGGCGTCTGGCAATGCCGCCCGCAGAGCCGCGGCAGCGTGACACTGGCAAGCGCAAGGCCAGAGGATTCGCCCATCATCGCGCCGCGCTTCCTGACCGCCCCGGCAGATGCGGCGGCCGTGCTGCGGGGCATTGCGCTGGTCCGGCGATGGATGGCCGCACCGCCCCTTGCAGGGATCGTCGCGGGCGAGGTGCGGCCAGGGCCTGCCATCCAGGATGAGGCGGAGTTGCTCGACTTCGCCCGGCGCACGGGCGGCACGGTGTATCACCCCTGCGGCACGGTGCGGATGGGAAGCGATCCGGAAGCACCACTCGACGCGCGGCTTCGCCTCCGCGGGATCGAGGGCCTTCGCGTGGTGGACGCCTCGGTGTTCCCTGACATCCCCATCTGCAACATCAACGCCACCGTGCTGTCGGTGGCAGAGAAGGCCGCCGACATGATCCTGGAGGACCAGCGGGCGGCCTGAGGCGCGCCAGGCCGGAGGTGCCCGGACCGATCATGGGCGTGACAATGGTGTCTGGCCATCGCGTGACTGAGCTGGCGCGTGACGTGCTCGCTGGCGGCAGGACCGGCCTGGTGGGTTCGGCTTATGATGAAAGCGACGGGCGTGCGGAGGGACGAACCTTCCTGCTCGCATGTCAGCTGCATGCCCCAGACCATCCCAGGCACCGCGCGCGCTCTCCGGTTCGACCCTTGCCAGCCGAAACAGCGTCTCGCCGCGCGTCAGCCCTGGCTGGATCGTCGCGGCGAAGGCGGCTTCACCCCCGCCGCGCCGAGCCTAAGGCGCACAGCCAGACCGGCCATCACCCCGGGCACGCCGCCCCCAGGCGCTGGAGCGCGGCATCCGACAAGCCGCGCGGGCCCCAGAGACCCCACCGTGATTGCGCATCCACGCTCGGAAAGCCCGTCTCGGCCGTGCGCGGGATATCGGGTGCGGCCGCGTCGCCCACACCGTGCCGATCACGGCGCCGATGTGCCGGGCCAGCAGATCCGCCAGCACCGGGGTCATCCCACAGGGCCGGCGTGATGTCAGCGCCGATCAGGCGCAGGCGAGAGCCGGGCCGGTATCCGGCCCTAGCGGATGGGGCGCCGAGGCGGGTTACAGCCAGATGTTGGCGCCAGCCAGAGCGAGCACGCCTGCGACCTCGATCTGGAAATCCGCCTCGCCCTCACCAGTCACGTCGCCCTGCAGGAAGCCGCCAAAAAATCTCAGTTGCCCTGCGACTGCGCCAAACACCGATGAGCCGATAAAGGTAAAAGCCTGATCTCCATCGAGGCCCGTGTTGGCATCCACAGATCGCAGATCAATGCGGTCGGCCTCGAGCGCGCTGAAGTCAAGGATCACATCCCCGTCGGCCTCCGAAGCGCTCCGGAAGATGAAGCGATCGCCGCCCAATCCGCCCGTCAGTTCATCGGCACCTGCGCCGCCGTCCAGGCTATCGGCCCCCTCGCCACCCAGCAGGGAGTCGGTGCCGCCAAGACCGAACAAGGCGTCGCGATTTCCCAGCCCGTCGAGCCGATTTGCCCCGGCATTCCCGTCAAGCCGATTTGACCCGCCATTGCCCGTGCCATCGAGATCAGCCATGCCGTCCAGGCTGAGGCGCTCGACCTGGGCTTCGAGCACCCAGTCGAGCGTGGCAACGACGCGATCGTAACCCCCGCCCGACTGCTCGACCACTTCGTCACCGGCGTCGTCGACGCGATAGATGTCGTCGCCGGCGCCGCCCTCGAGCAGATCTGCCCCGGTGCCGCCGTCAAGCCCATCGGCGCCCGAGCCGCCGCTCAGGCTATCGTCGCCGGCGCCGCCCCAGAGAATATCCGCTCCATCGCCGCCATCGATCAGGTTCGCCCCGGCGTTCCCGGTGATACGGTTGGCGAGCGTGTTGCCCGTGCCGTTCACATCGTTGCTGCCGACAAGGCTGAGCCACTCGACATGATCGCCCAGAACCCAGCTGACCGAGGCGATCACCCGGTCGGACCCGCCCGCCGCCAGTTCCAGGACGGTGTCCGCCGCGTCATCGACCTCATAGATGTCGTTGTCGGCACCGCCGACCATATGGTCGGCTCCCAGCCCGCCCGATAGGCTGTCAGCGCCGCCGCCCCCGATCAGCGTGTCGGCCCCCGCCAGCCCGTAGAGGCGATCGGCGCCAGCCCCGCCATCCAGGACATTCGCATTTGCATTGCCATCGAGGCGATTGCTCAGCGCATTGCCGGTCCCGTTCACCGCCGAACCGGCAGCCAGGCTCAGCCGCTCGATATTCTCACCCAGGACCCAGTCGAGCGACGCGATGATCCGGTCATAGCCACCGCCAGCGGCCTCAACCGTCACATCCGACAACTGATCCACGTTGAAGCGATCATCGCCCAGGCCGCCCTCGAGATGATCGGCTCCCAGGCCACCCCTGAGGACGTCATTGCCCGCCCCTCCGACCAGGCTGTCATTCCCGGCGGAAGCGGTCACGCTGAGGCCGACCCCCGCGCCCAAGGCAGAGCCATCCAGGCTCAACGCGGTCGCCGCCGAGGCGACCACCTCGAGAAGCGGGCCGAAGGCGAGCGACGCCTGCGCCCCGAGGACAAGGCTATGGCTTCCGGCCGTGCCCAGGGTGATCCTCTCGAGGTTGTGCAGGTCGCTGAAGGACGCGTCGTCCAGGTTCACCGCGAAGTTCAGGGCCAGGGTGTCACGCTCGCCCAGGCCGTCGATCCAGCGCACGGGGTCCGTGAAATCCGCGGCGCTGGTGAAGGTGAAGACATCGCGCGCCGCGGTGCCCGTCCGCAGCCGCAGGTCGATGGTCAAGTCGAAGGTGGCCGCAGCCGAGGTGAGGCCGCCACTCGCCTGCGTCACGTCCAGCGCATAAGCGCCGGCCCCGAGAACGGGCAGCACGAAGCTCCAGTCTCCCGCCCCATCGGCGTTGGTGGTGCCCAGAACCATGCCGCCGTCGCGCACCGTGATCACGGCCCCGGCTTCCGCCGTGCCAACGAGTTCAGGCGCGGTGATGCCGGTCACGCCGTCATTCGTGTCGGGGCCGTTGTCGGAGCCCAGGCCGAGTTGGACCGTGGGCGGCGGCAGAACGGTGCTGACGGTGTAGATCACCGCCCCGCTGCTGCCGACATTGCCGGCCAGGTCGGTGCTGACGGCGACCAAGCTGTGCTCGCCCTCGTCACCCAGGTCCACGCTGACCGACCACAGACCGCCCACGCCGATCGCGACCGTGGCGATGGGCGTGCCGCCGCCATTGTCGAACAGCTGCACCTGCGTGCCCGGATTGGCATCCGCCACCGTGCCGCTGATGGTCTGCGTCGCCACGCCCACGATGCCGCCGCCGGAGGTGATCGCCACCACGGGGTCGGCGCTGTCCACCTTCACGGTCAGCGTCGCGGAAGAAGGGGAGGTGTTGAGCGACGCATTCAGCGCCGTCGCCGTGAAGTGATGCGTGCCATCGGCGAGCGCCGCCGGCGTGATGCTCCAGGCGCCGGTCACGGCATCGGAGCGCGCCTGACCGACGACGGTGGCGCCATCCCGCAGCGTCACCAGCACATCCGCGGCGGCGAGGCCCGTGATGGTGAGGGCCGCGGTGCTGGTGATGTTGTCGGTGTCGGAGGGCCCGGTGTCGAGGATCGCCGCGATATCGAGGCCGGTCGGCGCATCGGAGGCGATGTTCTCCGGCAGCAGGAAGAGCGATTGCGCTTCGGCACTGCCCGTGGCGGTGGCGAGGATGTCCTTCAGCAGCACGGTCCCCGCCTCGGTGCCGTCGCTGATCCAGAGCTCGGGGCCGGTGCTGCCGTCATTCGCCGAAAAGACGACCCGGCCATCGCCGAGGGAGGTCAAGTCGAACAAGCTGACGATGCTGCCGGTCGCGCCCAGCCAGATGTCCTTGACGAGCGTGGTGCCGCCGGCGGTCCCATCCGTGCGCCACAACTCATAGCCGTGCACGCCGTCATCGGCGATGAACAGCGCCGTGCCATCGCCCAGCGCGATAGGCCCGTAGGGCCGGCTTCCATCGGCACCGACGCGGATGTCCTTCAGCAGGCTGGTCCCGACCTCGGTGCCGTCGGTCACCCAGAGTTCGATGCCGCTCGTACCATCATCGGCGGCGAAGACAGCGAGGCCGTTGCCCAGCGCGGTGATGGCACCGCTGTTGCCGAGGCCGTGGCCGCCGCCGGCCTGGATGTCCTTGACCAGTGTGGTGCCGGCCTCGGTGCCGTCGGTCGTCCAGAGTTCGAAGCCGTTCACGCCGTCATCGGCCTTGAACAGCGTCTGGCCATTGCCGAGGGCCTCGAAGGCCTGAGGCGTGGCGCTCGCCGCGCCGGGGCTGATGTCCTTCACCTTGACCGTGCCGACGGCGGTGCCGTCCGTCACCCAGAGTTCGGAGCCATCGCCGTCGGTCGCGTTGAACAGCGCCCGGTTCCCGGAGATCACCTTGAACAGGAAGGGATTGCCGGCGGCCGCGCCGGCGTTGATGTCCTTCAGCAGGACCGTCCCATCCGCCGTGCCGTCGGTGACCCACAGCTCGGCGTTGTCGGTCTCGCCGGCGGCGGCGAAGACGATGAGCCCATTGCCGAGCGCGGTCAGCGCGTAGGCGTAGCTGCTGCCGCTGCCGGGGTTGATGTCCTTGAGGAGGGTGGTTCCGTCCGTCGTGCCGTCGGTGATCCAGAGTTCGAAGCCGTTCGCGCCGTCATCCGCCGAGAACAGGGCGGTCCCGTCGCCAAGGCCCAGGAAGCCCCCGGGATAGGAGGGAGCCGTGCCCAGGTTGATGTCCTTGAGCAGGCTGGTGCCGGCGGCGGTGCCGTCGGTGACCCATAACTCGTGGCCCGACGCCCCGGTGCTGGCGGCGAACAGCATCACCCCGGCGTTGAGCTGGAAGGCGGCGGTGTCATAGCCACCATCCACGCCATCGAGCAGGCGCCGCGTGCCGCCCGTCGTGCCATCGGTGATCCAGGCGCCGATGCCGTCGCCGTCCACGGCGAGGAACACCGCCTCTCCTGTCCCCGTGGCCCTGAAGAAGGCAGGGGCGCCACCGATGTAAGGGTTGGCCTGGGCATTCACGTCCACGACGAGATGCGTGCCGCCGACGGTGCCATCCGTCACCCAGACCTCGGCGCCCACAACCGGATCGTCCACGACGAAGAAGGCCGTGCCGTCCCCATTGGCCACGAAGTCGCCTGGGGAGCCGCTCAGGCCGCCGGGCATGAAGTCCCGCAGCAGGCTGGTGCCGCCGGTGGTGCCGTCGGTCACCCATAATTCGAGGCCGTTGACCCCGTCATCGCCCGCGAAGACGGCCGTGCCATTGCCGAGCGAGACGATCTCCCGCACGGAGGGTTGGTAGGCGGTCTGGTCACCCGGCTGCAGATCGAACACCAGGGCCGTGCCGGCTTCCGTCCCGTCGGTGACCCAGAGCTCCGGCCCATGGACGCCGTCATTGGCCTGGAACAGGGCGCGACCATCACCCAGCGGCGTGATGAGGTCGATGCTGGAGGCCGACGCGCCGGGGGTAATGTCCCGCACCAGGACCGTGCCCGCGGTGGTGCCGTCGGTGATCCACAGCTCTCTCCCGATTGTCCCGTCATTGGCGCCGAAGAGTGCCCGGCCATCACCCAGGTCCGTGATATCCGAAATGAAGGCCGAATTGCTTCCGGGCCGGATCTCCCGGAGGAGGGTGGTGCCCTCGGCCGTGCCGTCGCTGATCCAAAGTTCCTGGCCCTGCGCCGCGCTGCCACTGGCCCGGAAGAGGATGAGGCCGTCGCCCAGCGCGGTGAAGCTGTTCGGCGAACTGCCCACCCCCCCGGTCCTGATGTCCGTCAGCAAGCTGGTGCCGGCCAGGGTCCCATCGGTCACCCAAAGCTCGGTGCCATTGGTGTCGTCCGTCCCGGCGAACAGCACGCGTCCGTCACCGAGCACTTCGAAGGTCGTGCTGAGGCCGTTGCCCGCACCGGTCACCATGTCCGCCAGCTGGATGGTGCCGGCCTCGGTGCCATCCGTCACCCAGAGCTCCCGGCCCGTCGTTCCGTCATTGGCCTGGAACACTGCCAGGCCATTGCCCAGCGCGGTGATGTTGGTGATGGCGGATGGCTCGGCGCCCGGCCGGATATCCTTGACCAGGAAGGTCCCGGCCGGGCCGCCGTCGGTGATCCAGAGCTCCGCGCCGGCCGTTCCGTCATCGGCGCTGAACAGCGCACGGCCGCCGCCGAGAATCGTGAGATTGCCGATCTCGGGCGAGTCGGTCCCGGGACCGATGTCGGCCACGAGGCTGGTGCCCGGCACGGTGCCGTCGGAGATCCAGAGCGCATCACCATCAATGCCGTCATCGGCGCTGAACAGGATCCGGTTGGCCATGGAAGCCCTCAACCTTGCATGCCGAATAACCTGCGTTGTTCGACAAATTCGTTTCGAAAAAGAAGTTAAACATTCAAAACTTAGGTTGAAAACCCGCCCCTTTCGCATTTTTCGAGATTGCCGGCGGTTGCCCGGCACGGACTGGCGGGTGATCGTTGCGCTGCCATGCCTGGCTAAGGAGCGCGCTGCATCCCATGTCGTCCGGAGCCGTCAACATCCAGTCCCATGGGGACAGTGCGCCGCCCTATCGCGTGGACGCGTCTCCTGGCATGGCCACGTGGCTGCGACAGCATGACGTCGCTCTCGCCCTCACCACCTATCAGATCGGGAAGCTCTTCCTCGTCGGCGCCCCGGACGAGACACGTCTCAACGTGACGGAGCGCACCTTCGAGCGCTGCCTCGGTGTGGCCGTGAAGGGAGACAGCCTCTACCTTGCCGGGCTGAACGCGATCTATCGCTTTGCCAATGTCGTTCCCAAGGGGCAGGAACTCGAAGGGCATGACGCCGTCTATGTCCCGCAGGTGGCCTGGTATACGGGCGACGTCTTCGCCCATGACGTGGGCGTACGGCCGGATGGGCGGCCGCTTTTCGTCAACACGCTGTTCGGCTGCCTGGCCACGGTGGACGAGGCGACGAGCTTCCGCCCGGTCTGGACTCCTCCCTTCATCAGCCAGTTGGCGCCACAGGACCGCTGCCACCTGAACGGGCTGGCGATGGACGAAGCAACGGGGCGCCCGGCCTATATGACTGCAGTGGCGGAAACCGACACGCCGCGCGGCTGGGCCGACAAGCGGGATGGCCATGGCGTCGTGCTCGACCTCGCCAGCAACGCCGTGATCTGCCGGGGGTTGAGCATGCCGCACTCGCCGCGACTCCATGGCGGGACGCTCCATGTGCTGAATGCGGGGACCGGCGAGCTCGGCATCGTGGATCGTGGGGCGGAGCGCTTCGAGCCGATCGCCTTTGTGCCGGGTTTCGCGCGTGGGCTCGCCCTTGTTGGCGGCTACGCACTGGTCGGGACGTCGCTGCCGCGGGCGAATCAGGTGTTCACCGGCCTGCCGCTCGAGGATCGGCTCAAGGCTGCGGGGCGGGAGCCGGAATGCGCCATGCTGGTGGTGGAGTTGGCGACGGGCGCGGTCGTCCACTGGCTGCGCCTCGGCGGGGTGGTGCGGGAGCTTTATGACATCGCGCTGCTGCCCGGCCACAAGAGCCCGATGCTGGTGGGCTTTGCCCAGGGCCAGATCAACCGGCTCATCAGCAGGGGCAAGCCAATGCCGATCGAGGCGTGAATTCGACCCGGGCTGGGAATGACGGTCTGAGTTGCAGTGCGACCGGAGCTCATGCCGTTTTGCTTCCACCGCGCCTGCTGAATGTGGTTCGCTTTCGGGGCCTAAACGCACGAAGACCGCCAACCGTGCGAGGTGACGGGCTTTTGGGATGCGAGGACCGCGTTCGGGTTACGCAGAACCAGCCTGAGATTTGCCTTGGCCAAGATTCCAGAGCGATCAGGTTCCAAGCACGCCGCGAGGCGGTTGAAAGCGATCTGCGCGGAGGGACGCCGCGGACGTAAGTCCGACCATCGGTATCCTCGCAGCAGCGTGTGCCTGCCTGCTCGGGCATCACGGCTTTCGGCTGACCGAGCACGCTCGGTCACGGCGATGCGTGCCGAGCCGGTGGCGACCTTCGTGAGGGAGTTGACAGGGGAGTGGCATCGGCTCTCGGGTGACCGCTCAACCGAGCGGGCCAATCTCAGCGTAAGCTGGGTAAAGTGGAGCGTAAGCTCTCCGATCTCATCGGCGTGATCGCCGATCAACTGCATGCGCCGGCTCTCCAGAAGCGGCTTCATGGGCTGACGAACCGCAGCGCGGAGCTTGAGCACCGGCTGGCTGGCGCCGACACCACGGTCTTCACCACTCGCCTGGAGCGTGATCCGCTGGGGTGGGATCACCGAAGCGGTGGATCAGCCTCCCGGAATAGCTGGATCGTGATCCCGTGAGGGCGGATGACACCCTCGCCGGCCCCTAACTGCGCAATGCCGGTTGGCGCAGCGCCGCGAGCAGCCGGTCAAGCTGCTCCGCGCCGCCATTCTCGGCCAGCAGGCGCCGCGCCGGCCCCTGGTCGCCCATCATCGCCTCGGCGATCGCGAGATTGACGCCGACCCGCGCCGGCGCGTCCTGCCAGCGCGAGAGCGTGCGCAGGATGGCCGCCGCCTCCGCCGCGCGGCCGGTCAGCAGCAGGGAGATCGCCAGGTTGTTGCCCGCCGGCACGCTGCCGGGATTGACCAGCAGCGCCTGCCGGTAGCTGCGCTGCGCCTCCTCATGCCGGCCAAGCAGGTCGAGCGCCACGCCGCGCCCGGTCAGCGCGCCGACATCGCGCGAGGATCCGGCGAGGATCTGGTCGAACAGCGGCAGTGCCTGCTCCACTTGGCCGGCGGCCAGGCGGATCCGCCCGAGCTGCACGAGCAGCGTGGCATCCGAGGGGCGGCGCTCCAGCGCCTGCCGCAGCACCGCCTCGGCCTGGGGGGTGCCGCCCTGGCGCTGCAGCGCGGCGGCGAAGCGGGCCTGGACCGTGGCGTTGCCAGGGTCCGCCGCCGCGGCCGCCCCCAGCATGGAGAGCGCGATGTCGCTGTGTCCGGACGCGTCCGCCGCCGCCGCGACCCGCAGGCGGGAGGCATTGTCGGCATGGCGCGTGGGACCGTCGGAGGAGCCGCCGCAAGCAGTGAGCGGGAGGCTGGCGAGAAGGGCAAGCAGCGGGCGGGGAAGACGCATCAGGGGCCTCCGAAGGTGCGGCCCATCTCCAGGACGGAGGGGCCGATCAGGGCGATGAACAGGGCGGGCAGGATGAACAGGATCAGCGGCCCGATCAGCAGCGCCGGCAGGCGGATGGCTTTCTCCTCCAGGCGGAGCTGGCGGTCGGCACGCATCTCGGCCGCCAGCACCCGCAGCGCCTGGGTCAGCGGCGTGCCGTAGCGCAAGGTCTGGGACAACGTGCCGGCCAGCTGCTTGAAGCCATCCACGCCGGTGCGGTCGGCCATCCGTTGCAGCGCGAGCCGGCGGTCGGGCAGCATGCGCATTTCCTGCACCAGCACATTCAGCTCGACCGCGATGGCACGGTTGGACCGCTCCATCTCCCGCGCCACGCGCTCCAGCGCGCTTTCCAGGCCGAGCCCGGCCTCGGCCGCCACCACCATGAGGTCGATGGCGTCGGGCAAGCCGCGACGGAGCTGCTTCTGGAAGGGGCGCTGCAGGCGGGTGACGATCCAGTTCGGCCCCGTCACCGAGAGCACCAGCGCCCCCGCCAGCAGCAGCCCCGCCTGTGGAAGATCGTAATCATGCATCCAGGCCAGCGTGATCGCGAGCAGCGGCAGCAACACCACCAGCGCCGCCTTGGCACCCAGCAGCACCGGCACGGCCTGGCGCGGGTTCAACCCCGCCGCCGCGACCGCCATCTGGAACTCCGCGAGATCCTTGGCCGAGGTGAAGGCGCTGTCGCGCAGCAATTCGCCCAGGCGCAGGATCGGCCGCAGCACGGCCAGGCCGATGCTGGCGCGCGCCTCGTCCCCGGCGGCGCGGTCCACCGGCCGCGCCAGGCCCTTCAGGCGCCCGCCCAGGTCGCGCTCCTCCGCGCTGCGGGCAAGCAACGCCGCGGCGAGGACCGCCAAGCCGATGGCGCCGGCCGAGGCGGCCGTCGCCAGCAGCAGCACGCCGAAATCGGACGGCACCGCCATCAGTCCTCCCCCGCCTTGCGGATCAGCCAGCGGATCGTCACGACACCGAGCGCCATCAGGCCGAGGCCCGCCATCAGCAGCTTCTGGCCGGTCGGGTTCTCGGTGAAGGCGCTGACGTAGAAGGGCTGGCTGAAGGACATGGCGAGGGCGGCGATGAACGGCAGGACGATCAGCAGCCCCGCCTGCACCTTCGCCTCGCCCGCCAAGGCCTGGGCCCGCTTGGCGAGGCTGACCCGCTTGCGCACCGTGTCGGCCAGGTTGTCGAGCGTCTCGGCCAGGCTGCCGCCGGTCTGCGACTGAAGGCCGAGCGTGACCGCGAGGAAGGCGAACTCGGTCAGGCCCGTGCGCTCGTAGACGCGCATCAGGGCCACGTCCACGCTGCGGCCGATGGTCATGTCGCCCAGCACGCGCGTGAACTCATCGCGGGTGGGCGAGGCGAGCTCGCGCGTGACGCTGCGCAGCGCCTCGGCCAGCGGCAGGCCAGCGCGGATGGCGCGCACCATGAGGCCCAGCGCCTCCGGAATCTGCTGGAACACCGCATCGCAGTAGCGCCGGTGCTGCCAGCCGAACATCGCGCGCGCGACCAGCAGGCCAGCCAGCAGCGCAACCGGCACCGCAAGAAGGCCGCCCATGAGATCGGCCGCGCGGAAGCCGGCGAAGGCCGCCACCACGAGGCTGGCCAACAGCACCACCACCCAGGGGATCACATGCTCCTGCGGGATGTCGGGGTGGTAGCGCAGCACCCGGAAGATGCGGCCGACGAGCGGGCTGGTCTCCCGCCGGCCGACGCGGATGCTGGGCAGGTCGGCGATCGCGGCCAGGCTCGCGCCGCGCGTCGTCTGGGCCGAGATCCGCTCCCGCAGGCGCTGGTTGCGTCGGCTGCCGACCAGGATCGCCGCACCCGCGCTCATCGCCGCGAGCAGCAGCGGCGCCAGGATGAGGAAGATGCCGGTCCGCGTCACGCCGTGTCGCCCTGCAAGGCGCGCATCCAGGCCTCGCCGAGGCCGAAATACTCCAGCCGCTCGTAGAAGCCGGGGCGGATCGCCGGGCTGTTCCAGCGCCCGCGGATGCGCCCGGTGGAATCCTCTCCCTGGTACTCGAAGGCGAAGATGTCGTTCATCGTGATCACCTCCCCCTCCAGCCCGCGCACCTCCGACACCTGGGAGACGCGGCGCCCACCGTCGCGCATGCGCTCGACCTGGATGATGATGTCCACCGCGCTCGCGATCTGCGTCCGGATGGCCCGCGCGGGCAGCGCGGCCTGCCCCATCAGCACCATGTTCTCGATGCGGGTCACGGCATCGCGGGCGGTGTTGGCGTGCACCGTGCAGTAGGAGCCGTCATGGCCGGTGTTCATCGCCTGGAGCATGTCGAAGGCCTCGGCGCCCCGCACCTCGCCCACGATGATGCGATCGGGCCGCATGCGCAGCGCGTTGCGCATCAGGTCGCGCTGGGTGATCTCGCCCCGGCCTTCGAGGTTGGGCGGGCGCGTCTCCAGGCGGACGACATGGGGCTGCTGCAGTTGCAGCTCGGCCGCGTCCTCGATGGTGACGATCCGCTCGCGGCCGTCGATCAGCCGGCTCATCGCGTTCATCATCGTCGTCTTGCCCGAGCCCGTGCCGCCCGAGATGACGACGTTGAGGCGGCAGCGCGCGGCGATCTCCAGGATGCGGGCGACCGGCGCGGACATTGAGCCGCCCTCGACCATGCCCTGGAAGTCCACCTTGCGCTTGGCGAACTTGCGGATGGAGATGCAGGCGCCGTCGATAGCCAGCGGCGGGAAGATGACGTTGACGCGACTGCCATCGGCCAGCCGGCAATCCACCAGCGGGCTCGATTCATCCACCCGGCGGCCGACGGTCGATGCCATCTTCTGCGCGATGGCCGCGACCTGCGCGCCATCGCGGAAGCGCACCGGCGATTTCCGCAGCTGGCCCCGCACCTCGATGAAAACGTTGTAGGGCCCGTTGATCATGATGTCGGAGATGCTGTCATCGGCCAGCAGCGGCTCCAGCGGGCCGTAGCCCACCATGTCATGGGCGAGTTCCTCGGCGATCTGCGCCTGTTCGCGTCCCGAGATCTCGATGCGGTCCTGGTTGGCCACCTCGTTCACCAGCGCTTCGAGCTGCTGGCGCAGCGCCGGCTGCGGCAGGTCCGAGGCGATGACAGGATCCACTCGGTCCAGCACCTTGAGGCGCAGCCGCTCCACCGCCGCCTCATGGCCCGGCGAGAACGGGCGCACCGCCTGGACGCGCGGGGAGGCCACGTCCTCGGCCGGCGTGAGCGGCTCGGTGGGGGCCTCCTCGATGACGAGCGGGCGCCGGCCGAAGGTCTTCATGCGGCCCTCCAGCGCGCAAACTGGCGCGCCAGCCAGGAGCCCGCCCCCTCGGCGGGGGCGCGCACGGCCGTGATCTCGCGCGTCAGCGGCGCCAGCGCGCGCCGCAGCTGAACGCTCTGGCGCAGCGCCGGCTGGCCCAGATTGGCGGCGCGGGGCAGCAGCTGCGGCAGGTCGGGGATGACGAGGTCGGGCGCCGCGCCGAGCCCCTGCTCCACCAGCTTCAGCGTCAGCCCTCCGGGCAGCCCGGCGCGGTTGAGCACCGTCATCGCGCGCAGGGCGCCCTCGGCCGGGAGCAGCTTGCGCGCCGCGATCGCATCTCGGATGCCCGCGACATCGGGGCTCATCACCAGCACCACGTGGCGCGCCATGTCGAGCGCCGCGCGTTCCGCCTTGCCGGGCGGCATCGGCATGTCGATCACCACCTGGTTGAAGCGCTGCTGCAGCATCTCGACCAGCCGGCGCACGCCCTCCTCGGTCGGCGCGGGGGCGGATTCCAGGGGCTCGTCCGCCGCGATGAGGCGCAGCCGCTCTTCGATCGGGATCACGACGCGGTCCAGGAACAGCGAGTCGACCCGCTCCGGATCCTCCAGCGCCACGCGCAGCCCGGTGCTGGCCTGCACGCCCAGCATCAGCCCGGCCGTTCCGCCGCGCAGATGCAGGTCCAGCAGGGCGACGTGGCCGCGCGCCACATCGGCCATCTGCAGGGCGAGGTTCACCGCAACGGTGGTGGCGCCGGACCCGCCCCGCACACCGCACACCGCCACCACCTGCCCGCTGCGGCGGGCCGCCGCCACTTGGCCCGCATCGCGCAGCAGATGCGGCGCGACCAGCCGCGCCGCCAGGTCCCGCGTGATCGGCTTGGCCAGGTATTCGGCGATCATCAGGTCGCGCGTCAGCTGGCGATAGAAGCCGATATCCGTCCGCTCGCCGATGACGATCACGCCGACATCGGGCGTGCAGACATGCGCCAGCGCCTCCAGCGCACCCAGCGGGTCGGCCAGCCCGCTGATGTCCACCAGCAGCGTCTCGGGCGCTGGCTCGCGTTCGAGCATGGCCGCCGCGACCAATGCATGGCCACGGCGAAGCTGCAGCTGGCCGGACGGCAGGTTGAGGCCTCCACGCAGCGCCGCCTCGCTCTCCTCATCCGTGACGAAGGCCAGCAGCTGCGCGCGGCGGCCGGCGCCGCGCCCCTCGGCAGCGCCGCCGCGGGCGATATCGGGGGCTTCGTGGACCGGGCGCTGCTCAGTTCGCATCCATTCCTCCCGCGGGCGGCGCCGCGACGGGCGCGCTGCCCGCCGCCCCCACCTGCGCGGCGCGGCTGTCGGGCAGCGGCCGCCGGCGGTCCTCGTTCAACCGCTGGATGGCATCGACCCCGGGCCGGGCCCGGTCGGTCGCGGCGGCCACGCCGCTCACCGCATGGCGCGGATCGGCCAGCATGGCGCGCAGGTTCACGTCGTTAACCCCGGTGGCGTGCCAGGTGTAGGGCCGGTCGAAATCGGTCGGCGCGCAGGCCGGCAGCGCCAGGCAGAGAAGGGCGGCAAGGGCGCGCATGGTGTTCACTCCAGGATGAAGCCGGCGTCGAGCCGGCTCTGGAATTGCGGCAGCGGGCTGCCGCGATCGAGCTGCCTTCGCAGCAGGATGCGGTCGAGGTCGGTCGCGGGCCGCATGCTGTCATTGGGCGTGCCAAGCGCGCGCGGGTCGGAGACGGGGCGCACCAGATACGGCGTGATGATGATCACCAGCTCCGTCTCGTTGCGGCGGTATCGGTCGGAGCGGAACAGCGCGCCGAGCACCGGGATGTCGCCGAGGCCGGCGAGGCCCTGGTTGCTGGTCGTCGTGCTGCGCTGCAGGAGCCCCGCGATCGCGAAGCTCTGCCCGCTGCCGAGCTCGATGGTGGTCTCGGCGCGGCGGACGGTGAGCGCCGGCACGCGCACGACGCCACCGGCCACCGGCAGGTTGATGGCGCCATTGTCCGACAGCTCGCTCACCTCCGGCCTGACCCGCAGGTTGAGGCGCTCA
This sequence comes from Sediminicoccus rosea, assembly GCF_033547095.1. NCBI lineage: Bacteria > Pseudomonadati > Pseudomonadota > Alphaproteobacteria > Acetobacterales > Roseomonadaceae > Sediminicoccus > Sediminicoccus rosea. The sequence continues at coordinate 3,668,878 of NZ_CP137852.1, forward strand.
GGCCCCAGCACGGTCGGCACGAAGGCGAGGCTGACACCGAACTGCTTGAACTCGATGGTGATGTTGTTGGTCAGCGAACTGGCGGCGACGGGCACCGGGAATTCGCCGCCGGCGAGGAAGCTCGCCACCTCGCCCGACTGCGCGGTCAGGTTGGGCTCGGCCAGGATGGTGATCAGCTGGTCCGCCGCCAGCGCGTCGATGACACCATTGATGTCGAAGCGCGAGGAGCTGTAGCGCACCCCGTAGCGCGCGACCTGGCCGTTGGTCGCCGCGCTGCTGATGGCACCCGCGATGGCGCCCGCAATGCCGCCGGCCGTGCCCGTGCGCAGCCCGATCGCCCAGTTCGCGCCGTCATGCGCCAGGGCCTGCCAGTTGAAGCCCAGCTCACGCGTCACCTGGCGGGAGATCTCCGCCACGCGGACACGAAGATTCACCTGGATCGAGGAGAGCAGGTTCAGGTTGTTCGTCACCTCGCGCCCCTCCCCGCCATAGGCGCGGGCGATCGCCTCTGCGCGGGTGGCGGCCTCGGCCGTGGGCAGCGTGCCGGACAGCGCGAGCCCGCCCGAGCCCAACGGCGTCACCGTCAGCCCCTCCGCGCCCGGGACCAACCGGCGGATCATGTTCTGCACCGCGGGCGCGCCCGGGCCACCGCCGCCGCCGCCACCACCACCGCCGCCGAAGCGCTGCGCCTGCCGCTGCACCGTCTCCAGCGCGGCTCGGCCCGGCTGCACCACCACGTCATACTCGGCCACCGGCACGCCACCCTCGCCGGTTGCGATCACCGTGGTGCGGCCTGGCCCCACGGCCATGAGGAAGATGCTGTCGGGCGAGGCCGGCTGCACCCGCGCGATCCGCGGATCGGCCGCCAGCACAGCGACGGCCGGGGCCGGCAGGCGCAGCAGGCGGCCCGCGCCGGCCTCGAGAACGAGCGGCACCGCAGCGGCGGGGGCCGCGGCCGGCGCCGGCCGGGCGGGGGCGCCGGGCGGCGTGAGCGGCGTCTGCCGCGCGGCCGCAGGTGCGCGGGGCAGCTGCGGGATGTTGGTCTGGGCCTGGGCCACACCGCACAGCAGGACGGCCAGGAGGGGCAGATGCTTCAACGGAAGGTGACCTCGACCCGCTCATCCCCCTGGATGACCTGCATGCGGGCGCCCTGCGTGTGGGAGGACGCCGAGAGCGCCTGGGAGACATCGGCGCCGAAGATGGATCGCGCGGGGCTGGCGGCCTCGGCCTCGGGCGTTTCGCTCGACCGCACAGTGAGGGCGATGCGGCCCAGGCGGCTCGCCACCGCGACGCGCTCAGCCTGCTCGGCGCGGACTTCCAGGGTGATCGTCCGCGCCACGCGCGAGGGTGCGCCCTCCGCCCCGGCGCCCTGGGTCAGCTGCTGATCCACCGCGACGACGCGCGCATCCGCGAGCACCGTCTCGCCGATGACGCGCCGGCCGAGCGGCGCATCGCCCGGCTGAAGCTCCTGCGTCAGGATCAGGTCCACATGGTCGCCCGGCCAGATGAGCCCCGCCGTGCCCGTCACCAGATCGACGCCGACCGAGATGGCCCGCATGCCGGGCCGCAGCACCGAGGCCAGGAATCCGCGATCCCGCGCGCGAAGCACGTCATCGCGCTCCAGCACCGCGCCGGAGTCGAGGTAGCGCCGCAGCAGGGCGCCGCGAACGTCATTCCGGCTTTCGGCCGTGGCCGGCACGGGTGCGAGGGATGCGGCCTCGGGCGGCAATTCGCGTGCGACGAAATCCTCGTCCCTCAACAGGCTGCCGGCAGCCAGCGCGCGCGCGGCGACCAGGACGCGCGCGCGGGGCGCGAGGGCCGGAACCTCCGCCGTGCTCGCCACGGGCACGGGGCGCGGCTCGGCGGGCACGAGGAGAAACCAGGTGAGCGAGCCGAAGGCCACCGCCAGCAGCACCATGGAGAGGATCACGAGGCTGCGCAGGTACATGGCCTAGGCCACCCGGTCCCGCAGCAGCACCAGGATCGCGCCGGCGACGATGGCCACCGCATAGGGCACAGGCCCCCCACGGCGGAGCCGCCAAGCCTCGATCGCGAGCACACGGCCTGGCAGGACGAGGCGCGGCCGCGCCATGTAGCCGAGGCCGAGCAGGCCGCCGACCACGGTCGTGGCGAAGATGAAGTCCCAGGTTGCGGCAGGGGGCAAGCCGCAGGCGACCGCCGCGGCGAGCTTCACGTCGCCGCCACCGAGAAAGCCGCGCATCGCCAGGACCAGCAGCACGACAAACACCAGGACCGCGACCAGCACCGAAGCCAGCACCGCGCTCCAGCCCTCCGGCAGGCGCAGCATCAGGCCAAGGATGACCAGGCCCACGGGAATACCATCCGGGATCATGCGGGTCGCGAGGTCACGCCAGGCCGCAAGCAGCAGCAGGGCGGCGATACCCAGGACGGGCAGCAGGTTCAGCAAGACCTTCCATCTTCCGTGATTGGGGTAACCCGAAGACATGCCCGAAATCAGCGACAGCCGGCGCCGCAAGGACACCGGCCAACGCTGTTGGCGCTGCGTGACAGTCTTGACCAACGGAAATCAGGGCAGCAGGCCCGTGAAGGCGGCCAGCAGCTTCGGCGCGAAGGCGGCGACGGCAGCGCCCACCGCCGCGACGAGGGCGACGGCCATGACGGCGTATTCAGCGGCGGTCACGCCCCGGCGGTCGGCGACGGCGCGGGACACGGATTGGATCACGAAAGAAGCCATGATGATTCTCCTGGACGTTCAGGAAATTGGACCAGCCGCGAAAGCCCAATGCTACGGGTCTGGCTGCCGCTGACGCTCTGCTTGTCGCCCTGGGTAGCCCGGACGGGGAGGCGGAGATCGGCGGAGGACAAAGGCTAACTCCTGGTTTTCTGAAGCGCTCTGAACGACCCCTAAACTGCAGCAGATACAGTCGGAATACCTGTCCGGATAAGTTTGCCTTTATTCACGACACTTGCCGAATTCTGGCGACCTTCATCGACATTCGGCGAATGTCAGGATTTGTCGGAGAGAGGGCTTCGTGGGTCTCTGTGCAGTTGATTGAGTGACGGGCCTGGCAGTTCACGGATCGGCCGGCGCGGTATCGCCACAGCAGAACGCGCGCTGGTCACGCCGGTCCTGATGACCCTGATGCTTCGCGTGCATGACCTTGCAGACGGCTAACAGGCTTCCATTCGCCTGGAGCGCGCGGGCGTCCAGATGGCCATGAGCGGCACGGCCGACCTCGCCGCAATGCAGGGCGCCGTCATCAGCGCGCGGCCGGCCTTGAGCACGAGCGACTTGCCGCTCACGGCGCTGCGCTGCGAATGCAGCACCAGCGCAGCGAGTTGCCCATGTCGTCGCCCGCCTCAACCAGGCGCCCTGGCCGCCGCGGTAGGACCAGCTTCGAATTCGCGCTGGCCGGGGCCGTCGGTGACCACCGCTTGACTGCCTTGACCAACGGAGATCAGGGCAGCAGGCCCGTGAAGGCGGCCAGCAGCTTCGGCGCGAAGGCGGCGACGGCAGCGCCCACCGCCGCGACGAGAGCAACGGCCATGACGGCGTATTCAGCGGCGGTCACACCCCGGCGGTCGGCGATGGCGCGGGACACGGACTGGATCAAGCTAGAAGCCATGATGATTCTCCTGGACGTTCGAGAAATTTGACCAACGGAAATCAGGGCAGCAGGCCCGTGAAGGCGGCCAGCAGCTTCGGCGCGAAGGCGGCGACGGCAGCGCCCACCGCCGCGACAAGGGCGACGGCCATGACGGCGTATTCAGCGGCGGTCACGCCCCGACGGTCGGTAACGGCGCTGGAAACCGACTGGATCAAGACAGAAAGCATGATGATTCTCCTAAACGCTCAAGGATTGTGAAAAAAAATACTTTGCACCACCGAAGGTAGCGCATTGCCCTCTAGCGACTTAAGTAAAAACTCAGGTCACCCGAAGGATAAAAATCCGATACGGTCTTTTTTTCAACACGACAAACGAAAACGTTCCGTGTTTTCGTCGATTTTTGTCGTTCTGTAGAATTTTGTGTAGTTTTCTATTGAGCGCGATCGGGATATTGCGAAGCCACTGCGCAAAATGTGATGCATTCAAGCCGCGGGCGAGCCCGGCGAGAAAACCCCGCTTCCTGGCTGGCGCTTCATCGCCCCCGATCGGAGCGAATCTTGATGCACCACCCCCGGCTATCCCTCTGGCAAAGAATAGCGCGCGCTGGCCGCGACCGGCGTGGCGTGACCACCGTCGTGATCGCCACCAGCGGCAGCATCATCATCGGCATGGCCGCACTCGCGACGGAGGGCGCCTCCTGGTATCTCGCCGCGCGCAACGCCTCCACCGCGGCCGACCTCGCCGCCCTCGCCGGGGCGGGCGCCCTGACGCGTGGCGCCCAGCCCTCTCCTGTGGCGCTTGATACCGCCAGCCGCAACGGCTTCAGCGCCGCCAGCCCCGTTCAGGTGTACAGCCCTCCCGTCACCGGCGCTTATGCTGGCAATGCGGCCGCGGTCGAGGTGAGCATCGCGCAGACGCCGCGCCTCGGCCTGGCCGGGATGTTCCTGGCCTCCGCCCCGGTGGTGCGGGCGCGCGCCGTGGCCTTGGCCAATGCCGATGAGGAGGTCTGCATCCTCGCGCTCAACCAGCTCGACCTCGGCGGCAACAGCACCACCCAGGCAACGCGCTGCGCGCTCGCCGCCGGCGCGGGCGGCATCAATGTGCTCAGCAACGCAACGGTGCGCGCGGCGACGCTGGTGACGACCGGGGCGTGCCAAAACTGCACGACCGGCAATGTCTGGGCCGACAACAGCCGGTCGGCGCGCCCGGTCATCATCACCAACCGCGCGACGCCGGTCACCGATCCCTTCGAAAGCCTGGCCAGCTGGACGCCGACCCCGACCACCTGCCGGACCGTGCCGATCGGCAAGGGCAACGTCTCGATCACGCCGGCCCAGGGCGCGATCTGCACCGACCTGTCGGTCGGCGTGAACGACACGCTGACCATGGCGCCCGGGCTCTACTACTTCAGGAATGCCAACTTCACGCTGCAGGGCCGCATCAACGCGCCGGGCGTCACCATGGTCTTCACCGGCGATCCGGACCGCGTCGGCACGCTGCGCATCAGCGACAAGACCGGCGGCACCCTGACCGGGCCGACCTCCTCGCTGATCCCGGGCCATAGCGCGGCCCAGGGCGTCGTGGTCTACCGCGACGCGCGTTCGACCGCGAACGGCTCGACCCGTGAGCTGCAGCTCAATGGCGGCTCGACCATGACGCTGCGCGGCGCCGTCTATGCGCCCACTTCCGACGTCATCGTGAATGGCAACACCAGCCTGACGACGAACTGCCTCTCGCTCGTCGCGTGGAACATGTCGTTCTCGGGCCAGGAAAGCACCACGGTCGATGTCGCGGGTTGTGCCGGCTACACGAATTACGGCCTGCTGCGCACCGTAAGGCTGGTGGAGTAGCGAGCATGGCAGTTCCCCGCCTCGGCCGGCGCGCCATCGCCGCCACGGAACTCGCGCTGGTTGCGCCGGTCCTCATCACGCTGATGCTCTGCGTGCATGACCTGGCGGACGGCTTCCAGGTCTCGATCCGCCTGGAGCGGGCGGCGCGCGCCGGCGCGCAGGTGGCCATGAGCGGCACGACCGACCTCACCGCCGTGCAGAGCGCCGTCATCAGCGCCTGGCCCGCCCTGAGCGCGAGCGACGTGCCGCTGCCGGTGCTGAGCTGCGAATGCGGCACGACGAGCGTGAGCTGCACCGCCACCTGCGCCTCCGGCCTGATCCGTACGGTGACGGTGCGCGCGACACGGCAGCTCTCGCCGCTGCTGCTCCGCAGCTATGCCCAGGGGGTTGGCCATGCCGTCGCCCGGCTCAACTAGGCGGCTCGGCCGACGCGGCGCGACCAGCCTCGAATTCGCGCTGACGGGGGCGATCCTCATGGCGTTCCTGGTCGGTGCGGCGGATTTCTGCCGCTACATGGTCACCCTCAGTTCCGTCCGCGTGGCGAGCGCGGAGGCGGCGCGGATGGTGACGCTGGCTGGCGGCGCCAACCTCAATGCCGGGCGTCCGGCGTGCCAGGGCCTGACCGGCACGCTGGCCTTCCCGGCGACGCGGGTGCGGTTCCTCAGCGCGGCTCTGGTCCGGATCAGCATGAGCGGCTGCCAGACCAACCTGCTGGGCGTCACCTCCGTGACGGTCACGCTGACCTATCCGTTCAGCTTCCTCCTGAACGTCTTCGGTGCGCAGCAGCGCGACATCACGGAAGTCTCCACGGCGGTCTTCAACTGAACATGCCCTTCCCCCTCCCCGATCCGCATTCGCGCAGGCCCGTCGCAGCGGCGCTCTGCCTGGCACTCAGCCTGCTGCGGCCCGAGGGCGCGGCGGCGCAGTCTCCCCCCGCCGCCTCGCCCGCCATGTTGCAGATCCCGCTCAGCCAGAGCCCGACCGCGGCACTGGCCGAACCTGGCGGGCGCGAGATCGTGCTGATCTTTCCCGGGGCGGTCCCCCGCGCCGATGCGGCGGCCCTGGAGCGCGCCGCCGCCTCCGGGCTGATCGAGGGACTGAACATCGCGCGCGGCGCGGCGCGACTGCGCCTGGCGCGCCCGGCCCAGCCGCGCCTTGTGCCGCAAGGCGAAGGCAGCCTTCTGGTGCTGCAATCGGTCGGCCGCAGCATGGTCAGCCCGCAGGATCCGCCCGTGCCGGTGGCCGCGCCCGAACCAGCCCCCCCCGAGCCGGCTACCCCCGAGCCGGCCCCGCCCGCGATGGATCTGCCCGTGTTGCGGGAATCCCCGCGTGAGGCGCCACCCATCACGCGCTTCGCCGCCGCGGAAGCCCCTTCGCCAGGTGCCCGGGCCGAGGCCGAGGTCTATCAAAGGGCGCTTGCGATCGAGCCTGGTGCCTCGCCACTTGTTGCGGCGCGCGGCTTCCTGACCGGCGGCGCGGCCGACACGCTCCGCAGCGATGGCTTCTGGGCCGCAGGGCCCGGCGGCGAGCGCATCGTCTCGCTGCAATTCGCTGGCTCGGCCAGGCTTGCGGAGGGTTGGGTCGCGGATTTTCGCCTGGAGGGTCGCAAGGGGGAGTCGCGCAGCCTGCGCCAGACCGGCCAGGATGTGGCGGCGCCTTGGTCGGGCGAGGCCATGCGCGGCGAATTCGGCATCGAGCGCCAGTGGGACGGCATGGGGCGCACGCGGCTGGCCGTGCTGGGCAGCCCGCGCGCGGTGGGCGTCTCCGCCCGGCACAGCCAGCGGCTGGGCGAGGCGGACATCGCCGCCTCGGGCGCCTGGAACCAGCCCTATTGGGAAACAATGATGGCCTTCGCGGGCTACGCGGTCCGTGACCATGCGGTGCTCGATCTCGGGACGGTCACCGGCCAGGGCATCGGCCTGCGCGTCGGCGGCGGCTTCGTGCGCTACGGCCTGCCCACGCGAGCCGATGTGGCGCAGGGCGGCACGGTGAACGCCACGCTCAACTGGACCGCGCCGGAGGCGTGGATGCCGGTGGAGCAATGGCGCGCGCGCCTCGGCTATCACCTCTTCGCCGAGTATCTCTCGGGCGTCGCGCAGGCCCCGACCGCGCAGGGGCCCTCCATGCCGCTGCTCGATGTCCGCACGCGTGAGGTGCATCGGCTGGAGGGCGCGCTCTCGGGTCCGGCTGGGCCCGCCCAGGTCACGCTGCTCGGCGGCTATGCCTGGGATCGCTATGGCGGCTCCGGCCCGGTCGCGTTGCTGCGCGCCACCAACCGGGATGAGGCCCGGCTCTCCTTCGGCATCGAGGCCGGCGTCGGCCCCTCGCTCGCCGAGAATGCGCGCGCGGTGTGGCGCGCGGGCGGCTTCCTGGTCTGGCGCTGACCCTGCCTCGCCAGGGGCTGCATCCCTGGCATGAGGAAAGCCGCTGCGCCGCTGCCGGCGATGCGGGGATGCGCCCCTCCCCGCAGGCCAAGGGCCGACCGGAACGGGGGATGGAGCGGTTCGTGGCGGCCCGGCTCAGGACTTGGTCCTTGGGCTGGTTGCGGTGATCCGCCTGGTTCCTGGGGCGAAGATCTTCAGATTGAAGTCCGTGGTGCCTTGGGCGCGATCATCGCGTTGGCGGCGGGTGCTCGTTCTGTGTCGGGGCCCTTAAGCGCAAAACGTCTCAGCTGTGTGGCTGAGGCGTTGTGTGTGTCGATCAAGATGGATGCGGCGACGCGCAAGCGACGATCCCAACCCACCATCGTCTGCATCTGAACGGGGCACAGACTAACGGGGCAACCGCGATAGCGGCGCGTGCCGCCTCAGCCCGGCTCGATCGACAGCACGCGGCGGATTTCCGCGCCCCAGATCCCGATGGCGGAAGGGTTGCGCCCCCCCGGCAGGGCCGCCACGTCGAACAGCTCGTCGATACTTCCCCGCCCGGAACCTCGCCGAGTTCATTGCGGTGGCGAAGGCGCGGCCGAACACGATCAGTGTCGGGACGCCGCCAGCGGCCGGCATGGCGCATCTGGCGCTCGCCGCCTTCGAGCAGAAGGCCGGCATCCGCCTCGTGCATGCGCCTTACCGCGGAGGCGCGGATGCGGCGCGCGACATCATGGCCGGCAGCATCGAGGCGGCGCTGATCACCACCTCCTCCATCCGGCCACCCGTGCAGGCCGGGCGCGCGCGAATCCTGGCGGTAACGAGCCTGGAGCGCATCGCCTCCCTGCCCGATGTGCCAACCATCGCGGAATCGGGGTTCCCTGGCTTCGAGATGAACGACTGGAACGGCCTCTTCACCGCGACCGGCACGCCTGCAGCGGGCATCACGCGGTGGGCGGCGGTGGCCGCGGTCTCGGCCCGCGCCCCTGCCGTCCGCGCACGCATGGACCCAGCCGGGGCGATCATGGCTGGACATCGTCACCCCACGGGGGTGCCAGAACATGATTGCCGCAGCGGGGTCTGCTCCGAACCGAGGGTTCAGGTTCCAGGCATGGGAATGGACAGCCCAGGGACCGCAGCTATAATTTGAATATTATCATTTTCCGTTAACCCCGACGCAGGGCGAAAGCCATGGCTGGTTCGCAACTTACCGGCCTGACCGGGGCCATCAACTTCCGCGAGAGCGACACCAACGCCGCCCCGCGGCTGCTGGATTCGGACGTCACGTTCACGCTGGGCGCTTCCCTGGCTGGCGGACGGCTGGTGGTCTCTGGCCTGCTCGCGGAGGATCGCATCTCGATCCTCGAAGAGGGCGGCGGCGGGCAGATCAGCCTGTTCGGTCAGGACGTGCTCCATGACGGTCTCACCATCGGTCGCCTCGCCGGCGGCGTCGGCGCCGATTTCACCGTCACCTTCAACGCCGACGCGACCGAATTGGCAGTGGATGCGATCATCCAACGCCTCGCCTATGCCAATGTCAGCGACACGCCGACCGCCACGCGCACCCTTACCGTGAACCTGTTCGATGCCGCGGGCCGGGGCCTGAACGCGATCGGCCCCCTGACATCACTGACGGGCGGTGATAATCCGCTTGCCGGCCGAGGTGGCGGGGATGCGAGCCGGCCGGCCTTCGTGGACCTCGACGGTGACGGCGATGCCGACCTCGTCTCGGGCAACGCTACCGGCGAGTTCCTCGCCTGGCGCAACACCGGCAGCGCCACCGCGCCCGAGTTCACCCCTCTCACCGGCAGCGACAATCCCTTCAACGGCCTGGATGCGGGTCAACGCAGTGCGCCTAGCTTCGTCGACTTCGACGGCGATGGCGATCTCGACCTCGTCTCGGGCAATGCCGCCGGCGCGTTCCTCGCCTGGCGCAACACCGGCAGCGCCACCGCGCCCGTCTTCACTCCCCTCACCGACAGCGACAACCCCTTCGCCCGTCTCCAGATGGTGATCGGATACACCGCACCGGAGTTCGTGGACCTCGATGCCGATGGCGACCTCGACCTCGTCTCGGGCAGCCTGTTCGGGGACCTGGGCCTCTGGCGCAACACCGGCAGCCATGCGGCGCCGGTCTTCACCCCGCTGGTCGGCAGCGCAAATCCCCTCTCCGGCCTGTCCGCCGGCATCTTCGCCGGGCCTCGCTTCCTGGACCTCGACGGCGATCTCGACCTCGACCTCGTCTCGGGCGACTACTTCGCAGGCATCCGGGCCTGGCAAAACATCGGCGACAGCGCGACACCCGTCTTCATCGAGCTTACCGGCAGCGACAATCCCTTCAACGGATTCACCACCGGGGAATTCAGCGCGGCAACCTTCGCCGACCTCGACGGCGATGACGACCTCGACCTCGTCGCAGCCATGTTCGACGGGACCCTCCTCACATGGCGCAACGGTGCAACGCCGGTCCCCCGCATCACCGTCACCGTCACCGCGGAGAATGATGGGCCCATCATCACCTCTGCCACGACGGCCAGCTGGGCCGAGAACGCCACCGGCCCCGTCTATCAGGCGGCCGCCACGGACGCCGACGGGGGCGGCAGCTTCACCTGGTCGCTCGGTGGCCCGGATGCACTTCTGTTCGCCATCAGCGCCACCGGTGAGGTGACCTTCCGCGCAGCGCCGGATTTCGAGGCGCCAGGCGATGCGGATGGCGACAACGTCTACGAGATCACCATCACCGCCCGTGACGGCACGACCGACGGACTGCCGCAGGCCGTGGCGATCACAGTGACGAATGTGATCGAACGCTCCGCGCTGACGGGCCTCGGCCCCGCCGCGGCCTTTGCCGAGAACACGGTGAACGGTGCGCCGCAACTGCTGGACGCGGACGTCATCACCACGCTCGACCTCCCGCTGGCTGGCGGACGGCTGGTGGTCTCAGGTCTGCTCGCGGAAGATCGCATCTCGATCCTGGAAGAGAGCGGTGGCGGGCAGATCAGCCTGCGCGGCCAGGATGTGCTCCATGGCGGCCTCACCATCGGTCGCTTCGCCGGCGGGGTCGGCGCCGATTTCACCGTCACCTTCAACACCGATGCGACCGGGGCGGCGGTGGATGCGCTGATCCAGCGCCTCGCCTATGCCAATGTCAGCGACACGCCGACCACCACACGCGACCTGACGATCAACGTCGTGGACGGCGCCGGGCGAGAGCTGGGCCGAGGCATCGGCGTCCTGACGTCGCTCACGGGCGGTGACAATCCGCTTGTCGGCCTGGATGGCGGCGGTGCGAGCCGGCCGGTCTTCGCGGACCTGGACGGCGACGGCGATCTCGACCTGGTCGCTGGCCATGCGAGCGGCGAGTTCCGCGCCTGGCGCAACACGGGCAGCGCCAGCGCGCCCGAGTTCACCCCTCTCACCGGCAGCGACAATCCCTTCAACGGCCTGGATGCGGGTCAATTCAGCGCGCCAAGCTTCGTCGACCTCGACGGCGATGGCGATCTCGACCTCGTCTCGGGCAATGCCGCCGGCGAGTTCCTCGCCTGGCGCAACACGGGCAGCACCACCGCGCCCGTCTTCAACCCCCTCACCGACAGCGACAACCCCTTCGCCCGTCTCCAGATGGTGATCGGATACACCGCACCGGAGTTCGTGGACCTCGATGCCGATGGCGACCTCGACCTCGCCTCGGGCAGCCTGTTCGGGGAGCTGGGCTTCTGGCGCAACACCGGCAGCCATGCGGCGCCGGTCTTCACCCCGCTGGCCGGCAGCGCGAATCCCCTCGCCGGCCTGTCCGGCGGCATCTTCGCCGGGCCCCGCTTCCTGGACCTCGACGGCGATCTCGACCTCGACCTCGTCTCGGGCAACTACTTCGAAGGGATCCGGGCCTGGCAAAACACCGGCGACAGCGAGGCACCTGTCTTCATCGAACTCACCGGCAGCGACAATCCCTTCAACGGACTCACCAGCGGGGAGTTCAGCGCGGCAACCTTCGCCGACCTCGACGGCGATGACGACCTCGACCTCGTCTCGGGCATGTTCGATGGAACCTTCCTCACATGGCGGAACACGTCGCAACTGCCGAGGATCACGGTCACCGTCACCGCGGAGAATGATGCGCCCACCATCACCTCCGCCGCCCGCGTCAGCGTCCGCGAGGATGCAGGGGGCGTCATTCATCAGGCCTCCGCCCACGATCGCGACGGCACCACGGAGTTCACCTGGTCCCTCTCCGGCGCCGACGCGGCAAGGTTCAGGATCAACCCGACCAACGGGGCGATCAGCTTCGCCACTCCTCCCGATTTCGAAGCGCCCGGCGATGCCGATCGCGACAACGACTATGACGTCACGCTCATCGCCAACGACGGGACGGTGGGAACCACGCAGGCGTTGACCATCACCGTCACGGATGTTCCCGACGGTGTGATCCGCCTGGGTGGCCCCGGCAAAGACAGGCTGGTCGGAACGAACGCGAATGACACCCTGTTCGGCGGCGGGGGCGATGACTTGCTCAATGGCGTGCTGGGTGCCGACAGCATGGAAGGCGGTACAGGGAACGACACCTATGTCGTGGACCATTTGGCCGACGCCACGGTCGAGCTGACCGCCGGCGGCTTTGACCGCGTCGTGAGTTCACTCGGCTGGACGCTGGCGGCCGAGGTGGAGCGGCTGAGCCTGACGGGCACGGGCGACATCAACGGCACTGGGAATGCCCTGGCCAATCGGCTGGAAGGCAATGGCGGCGCCAATATCCTCGATGGCAGAGAGGACAACGACTCGCTGTATGGCGGCGCCGGCAATGACACGCTGCTCGGCGGCAACGGCGCCGACCGGCTGGACGGGGGCCTGGGCGCCGACCGGATGGCAGGTGGCGCCAATGATGACACCTACATCGTGGACGACCCGGGCGATCAGACGGTCGAGGCGGCGGGTGAAGGCCGTGACCGCGTCGTGAGTTCGCTCAGTTGGACACTTGCCGCCGAAGTGGAGCGGCTGAGTCTGAAGGGCACGGGCGACATCAACGGTACCGGCAACGCGCGGGCCAATCGCTTGGACGGCAATGCAGGCGCCAACATGCTCGATGGCAGAGAGGGCAACGACTCGCTCTATGGCGGCGCAGGGACCGACTCCCTGTTGGGCGGCGAAGGCCATGACCTGATGGATGGCGGGCTGGGCGCCGACCGGATGCTAGGTGGCGCCAATGATGACACTTACATCGTGGACGACCCGGGCGATCAGACGGTCGAGGCTGCGGGTGGGGGCCTTGACCGCGTCATGAGTTCGCTCAGCTGGACGTTGGCCGCCGAAATGGAGCGGCTAAGTCTGACGGGCACGGGCGACACGAACGGCACCGCCAACGCACTGGCCAATCGCTTGGACGGCAATGCAGGCGGCAACATCCTCGATGGCAGAGAAGGCAACGACTCGCTTTATGGTGGCGCCGGCAGCGACACGCTGCTCGGCGGCGAAGGAGCAGACCGGCTGGATGGCGGCCTGGGATGGGATCGCTTGACGGGTGGCACTGGCGCTGACGTCTTCGTCTTCCGCAGCATAGCCGAAGCAGACGGAGACGTGGTGACCGACTTTGGCCGGGCGGACGGCGATCGGTATGATCTTCGCGCCATTGACGCGGACACGCTTCTGGCCGGGAACCAAGCTTTCGCCTGGATTGGCGGCGCGCGGTTCGGCGGTGTCGCGGGACAGCTACGCTTCGCCGATGGTGCCCTTCAGGGTGACGTGAATGGCGATGGCGTGGCCGATTTCGGCATCATGCTTCTGGGCGTCGCCACGCTGACCACGAGTAGCATCTGGCTGTAGGCCCGGGCGAGCTTCGGATTGAGGTGCGCGGTGCCTTGGGAGCGATCCTCGCCTTGGCGGAGGGCGCTCCTTCTGTTTCGGGTGCTGGAAATGCAAAGCGCTTCAGCTGTTTGGCTGAGGCGTTGTGTGTGCAGATCAAGATGGATGCGGAGACACGCAGACGGCTTGATTTGCGGCTGGCCGCTTAGGTCGTGGACTCGTCGGCCCGCACCCAGAGGCGAGCGGCGGCGAGGTCGTTGCGGGCGAGCTTGTCGAAGCGGATAGCGATACGTCGGAAGTGCTTCCGCTTGTTGAAGAAGCGCTCGACGAGGTCGGACACGGTAGCCTTGTCGGAGGGCTGGCCCGGGGCGATGGAGAGCGCGATGGGTAGCCCAGACCCGTCGACCACGGCGTTGGTCTTCGTGCTCAGTCCCCCACGGGAGCGACCAATGGCGTGATCCGCCCCCCTTTTTTCCGCCTGCCGCACGCTGGTGGGCGCGTACAATCGAGCTGTCGATCAGATGTAGGGACTGCGGCGAACGAGCCGCAAGCGCCTCGAAGATGCGAAGCCGCACGCCCGCCTTGGCCCAGCGGTTGTCGCGGTTTTGGGCCGTCGTGTAGGGGCCGTAGCGCTCCGGCCGGTCCCGCCTGGGCGAGCCGGTACGCGGCACGTAGAAGATCGCGTTCAGCACGCGCCGGTCGTCCACTCGCACGACGCCGCGTGGTTTGTTCGGCCGCAGGGGCGAGATGATCGCCCATTCCCCATCTGTCAGGTCGAACCGCGCCATCCCAGGGCTCCCAACATTCAGAAGCGTTGAATCAATCCGGCACGCGCGACACAAGGTTTGAGAGTGCGGAACCTAGCCGTCCCTCGGAGCGGAAATCCCCTCATCGTGTTGGCTGAACGGCTCGGGCGGATGATGCCCCGCGCGTGTCGATCACCTTTCATGAAACCGGTGCGGCCGGTCATCCGGTGTTTACAGGTCTGAGCGTACCCGAAGGTGCGAACTGGTTGAGGCCCGAGTCTCGGGCCATCGCCAGCGCATGTTTCGGAGAATCCGATGAAGCGCCTGCCTGCCGCTCTGCTCGCCACCACCGCGCTGGTGGCCGTGATGTCCCTGGCACAACCGGCATGGAGCACCGGCGGCGCGGGCGGCAATGGCGGCGCCGGCGGGACGAACAGCGCCACGGCAACCGGGGGCGCCGGCGGCAACCGGACTGGAACCGCTGGTGGTGGTGGCGGCGGGGCCGGCGCCACGGGCGGCGCCGGTGGCTCGGCAGGCGCGGGCGCGGGCGGGGCTGGCGGCGCCACCGCCGGTGCAGCCGGCGCGGCCGGCCAGGATGGGGCCGGCGTTGGCGCTTCGGGCGGCGGCGGCGGCGCCCATGGCGCCGTGGGCATGCTCCTGCCCAGCGCGCCGACCACGGGTGGTCAGGGCGGTCAGGGCGGCCAAGGCAGCGCGGGTGGCAGCGGCGGCGGCGGCGGCGCGGGCGGCTGGGGGGCCGCCGTGACATCCAATCCCGGCACCGCAACCCTGAACGCGACCCTCACCGGCGGCGATGGCGGCAATGGTGGCAGCGGCGGCGGGGGCGGGCTGAATGGCGGTGGCGGCGCGGGCGGCACCGGCCTCCATCTCGGATCCGCCGTGACAAGGGTGACGATCAATGCCGCGGTCACCGGCGGCAATGGCGGCAATGCCACCTCGCCGGCCGCGGCCGGCGCCGGCGGCGCGGGCATCGCCATCGGCACCATCTTCACGACGAACCTGGTCATCGGCGCGGCCGTCTCGGGCGGATTGGCGGGCAATGGCGGAGCGCAGGGCTTCGCGCTCAGCACCGGCACCACCGGCGCGCATCGCCTGACCATCGCGCCGGGCGGCTCCCTGAACGGCGGCATCAGCATCGGCACCGGCTCCAGCCTCACCCTCGCCCAGGCCACGGATGTGACGATCTCCAACGTCATTTCCGGTGGGGGCAGCTTGGAAATCGATGGCACGGGCATGGTGACGCTGAGCGGGGCGAACACCTATTCGGGCGGCACGATCCTCCTCTCGGGCGCCGTCTCGGTGGCAGCGGATGCGGCGCTCGGCCAGGTCAATAGCGGGGTGGGGCTGCGGGTGACGGGCAACAGCCGGTTGATCACCACGGCGAGCTTCTCCAGCAGCCGCGTCATCACCCTCAGCGCCCTCAACGGCGGCGTCTTCGCCCCCGCGCTCGGCACGGTGCTGACCCTGACCGGGAGCATCACCCAGAGTGGCACCCCGATCGCCGGCTTCACGGTGGCGGGCCAGGGCACGCTGATCTACACGGGCACCGGCGCGCCCCGCATGACGGCCATCAACACGGGCGCCACGCTGCAGATCGGCGCCGGCGGCACGACGGGCAGCCTGGGCACCGGCCCGATCACCAATGATGGCACGCTCATCCTCAACCGCTCCAACACGCTCACGATGAACAATGCGATCTCGGGCACGGGCGGCCTCATCCACAACGGCACCGGCACCACCACGCTGGGCGGCACGCTCAGCTACACCGGCCCGACCCGGGTGCAGGCGGGGACGCTGGTGCTCACCACCGCCGGGCTGTTCTCGGGCGGCACCGCGCGCTTCGAGGTGGCCAGCGGCGCGACACTGAACCTCACCGGGCTGAGCGGCGTGCTGGCGGCCGCCACGCTCGATGGCGGCGGCGCGGTCCAGTTGCCGGGCAGTGGGCGGTTGAGCCTGAACGGCGACAGCAGCTTCTCGGGCGTGATCTCGGGCGGCGCCGCGCTGCGGCTCGCGGGTGGCGCCACCATCCTCTCAGGCAGCAATACCTTCAGCGGCGGCACCACGATCGAGGCCGGCGCCACACTGCAACTGGGCCAGGGCGGCACCACGGGCTCCGTGCCCGGCGCCGTCGAGAACAATGGCACGCTGGCCTTCCACCGCAGTGACGCCGTCAGCATGGCGGAGGCGATCAGCGGCACGGGCAGCCTCGTCCAGATGGGACCGGGCACGCTGACCCTGACCGGCGCCAACACTTATGCGGGCACCACGACCATCGCGGGCGGCACATTGCGGGTCGGCGATGGCGCGGCCAGCGGGACGCTCGGCGCCGGCGCGATCGTGAACAACGGCACGCTGGGCTTCGCCCGGCCCGATGCGATCAGCCTTCCGAACAACATGACCGGCACCGGCGCGCTCAGCCTGGCCTCGGGCACGGTGACCGCGACAGGCAGCCTCGGCCATGGCGGCGGCACCACGATCGGCAGCGGGGCACGGCTGAACATCGGCAATGGCGGCACAACCGGCAGCCTCGCGGGGAATGTCGTGAACAACGGCACGCTGAGCTTCGCCCGCAGTGACAACGTGACCTTCGCCGGCGCGATCTCCGGCCCTGGCGGCTTGCAGCAGAACGGCACCGGCAACCTGATCCTGACCGGGGCGAACACCTATACCGGCCCGACCGTGGTGAATTCCGGCACGCTCTCGGTGAACGGCTCCATCTCCAGCGCCTCGGTCATCACCGTGGCTGCCGGCGCCACGCTTGGGGGCTCGGGCCAGATGGGCGCGGTCACCGTACCGGCAGGCGGGACCATGGCGCCGGGGAATTCCATCGGCACGATCAACCTGGCCGGGCTTACCCTGGACAGCGGCTCCACCACCGCCATCGAGATCGAGGGCAGCGCGATCGACCGGATCAACGTGACGGGCAACGCGTCCCTCGGCGGCACGCTGCGCTTGCTGCCGCTCGGCGGGAGCTACAGGTTCGATACCACCTACGTCATCATCCAGGCCGGCAGCATCACCGGGAGCTTCGCGACGGTCACGACGGCCGGCAGTTTCGGCGCAGGTGTCACGCCGACGGTGAGCGTCACCGCGACCCAGGTCCAGCTGGCCCTGACGCCAGCAATCCTGCTGGCCACGCCAGAGCTCACCCCTGGGCCCACAGCCACAGACCCGGCTGCGCCCACCGTCGCGCGGGCGCCCGGCATCCCCGGCTTCCTGACCCATAATCTGCGCGCCACGGCAGCCGCGCTGGATGCCGCCAACCGCGCCGGCGGCAACCTCAATCCGCTCTTCCCCGTCTACAGCCAGCCGGCCGCCACCATCGGCTTCGCGGTGAACCAACTCTCGGGCGAGGTCGCGACCAGCATCGGCGCCATGGGCTTCGCCGCGGGTGAGCAGTTCCTCGCCGCGCTGCTGGACCCGCTTGGCCATGGGCGTGCGAGCCAGCTTGGCGGAAGGCTGAGTGCCGGCAGCGATGGGTCCGATGCCCTCCCTTCAGACGGCAAGCGATACGCCGTCTGGGGCAGCGCGATGGGCGCCTACAACCGCACGACGGGCGACGCGCAGGATGGCTCGGCCAGCCGCACCACGCGGATGACAGGCTTCGTGCTCGGCATGGACCATCTGATCGGCGCGCAGGGCATGCTGGGTCTGGCCATCGCGGTGGGTGAGAGCAGCGCCGCGCTGGCGAGCGGCCAGGGTAGCGCCTCGGCCAATCTGGGCCAGATCGGCGCCTATGGCAGCACGCGCCTTGGCAGCTTCACGCTGGCCGGCGCGGGCGCCGTCACGCTCATGGATGTTGACAGCAGCCGCACGCAATATGCCCTTGGCAGCGATCAGCAGCGGGCGGGGTTCAGCGCGCGCGTCACCTCGTTGCGGGCCGAGGCGCGGCAGGATGGCTTGGTGGCGGGCGGCTTCCGGCTCCAGCCGCTGGTGGCGATCCAGTGGCAGCAGGTCAACAACCAGGGCTACACCGAAAGCGGCCTCGTGGCCGGCACCGCGACGGGCCTCACGGTGGCCGGGCAAAGCCAGACCTCGCTGCGGACGGAGCTGGGTGGGCAGTTGCGGGGCTCGGTGCAGCTCGGCACGCTGCCGGTGCAGAGTTTCCTGCGGGCGGCCTGGGCCAGCTACCTGGTGCGCGATGCGGCGATGACGGTGACCTTCGCGAGCCTGCCGGATGCAGGCTTCGTGGTGCGGGGCGCCCGGGCGGATGCCAATGCGGCGCTCGTCTCGGCAGGGGTGGAGATGCCCCTCACGCGAGGCTGGACGCTGGGGGCGCGGGTGGATGGCGAATTCTCCGGCAATGTCACCCAGCTCGCCGGGACGGCCAGGCTCCGATACACCTTCTGAGCCTCGTCTTCCTCAAGGGCGGGCTGCTTGCTTGCGTCGCGGTGGTGAGCCTCTTGCCCAACGGAAGCAAGCCGATCCGCTTCCTCCTCGGGAGAGAGGGCATGCTGCGACAGTCTTTGTCTTGGCGTCCGATCGATCGGTCCCTCGATCCGGAGGTGGAGCGTCACGCAACGCCACGATCCGGTTGAGTTCTCGTGCGGCCCGCGGTCCCGACAGCGACGTGTCGGCCACAAGCGCCAGGCGCTCCCGCGTGAAGTCGTCCACCACGCCCAGGATCCGGAACCGGTGCCTGCAACCCGGCGCGTCGGAGACGAAGTCCGGAGACCAGCGCTGATGCGTCCCCTGCGGCAAGGCCATTGGCACGCGCTTGCCCAGGGCGCGCTTTCGGCATCCTCGCTTGCGCACGCCGAGCCGCTCCGACCAACATAGCCGGAACAGCTTTTTCTGGTTCACACTGGCCCTCTCGAGCGAGCAAATGTGAGGGCGGCGATAGCCGAACCGTCGCCGCTCTCCTGCCAGAGCTCGCAGCCGGGGACCGCCGCGACGCATAGCGGTAGATCCGTTGCGCTATGCCCACCGAGCTGCAGGCGCGACGCTGCGCATCGTTTTTTTCCCGGATCGTCCAGGTTACGGCTGCACGCCGCGAGCGGGGCGTCAGAAGCTTCTGCCAACATCACCCGCAGCGTCGACACGTCGAGGATGGACTGAGCCAGCAGCTTCTTCAGCAGGGCGTTCTCTTCCTCCAACCCCTTCGGCTTGCGGGCGTCCGACACTGCCATGCCGCCGCAGTTCGGACGCCACATGTAGAACGTCGCATCGCTGACGCCGTGCTTGCGGCACAAATCCACTACTGTGGTGCCAGCCTGATGCTCCTTGAACAACCCGATGATCTGTTCCTGCGTGAGCCTTGACCGCTTCATCGTCCGTCTCCTGTCGACGAACTGTATTTCCGACCGGGAACATCAGGGGGCAGGGTCACCCTGTCCGCCATCGAGGGTGTGGAGACGCAGGCGGCCTGACCGAGCTGCTCGGCGGCCATCCGCACCAGACGTGCATATAGGCGCGCAGGGCGAGACCCTGCCCGGGCAGTCGGGATACCAAGCGTTGATTTGGTAGCACGAAACTCGACAATCTTTTGATTTGACGGATTTGTTGGGATGCGGGGACAGGGTTCGGCTTATGGAGAAGGCGGTTCCGCCCCGTGTCGTGTCGGTTCAGCTTCTCTTCTCATCCACCACCAGCGCGGGATTTCTGTGGTCTGCATGAGCCCTCGCCGGATCGCGGACGGTCAGGAGAGCGCCCAGCCCGGCTGTCCGGCCCGGCCATCAGCGATCCGCGGATGCGTCCTCCTCAAGGAACACACCCCTAAGGCGGCAGACGCCATGCGCGGGTCTCCCGAGCCCTCGATCGAGGAGGTCGATACACGTCCGAGGTGCCGCAACACCGAGGGCTCCAGGCGCTTGATGTCGCCACAGACAGCCGCATCCGCCGCGCCATCCCTGGACAGAGCAACCCCGCGTTGATTGATCGCTTACAGCAGCTTCGCGGGAAGGCGCGGCGCAGAACCCGTGATCCGCTCGCACCTTCCCGGCGCCCGGCCATCCCGTCCTGGAGCGCGACAACGTCGAGGCCAACCCCGACGAGCTTCAGCGTGTCCGATCGGGCGCGATGCCCGGCACGGAGCCGCGGCGACCCGAAGCGCGCCCTGCCGTTGGCGCGCGGGACCCCCAGCCGCTGACGCGGCGCTCACCCCGTCACGCCCATCTCGCGCAGCAGCCAGTCGCGAAACAGCAGTGTATCGGCCCGCTGCGCTCCGGTCGGCAGCAGCAGCCAGTAGTGGTCCCCTGTCTGGACGGCGCGCGGCGTGATGGCCATGAGGCGACGGCGGCGCACATCCTCGGCCACCAAGTCGGGCGAGGCGATGACCGCGCCCAGCCCCTCGAGTGCGGCCTGGATCGCGAGCGAGGTGCTGGCGAAGAGCAGTGGCGTGGCCGAGAGCGGCGTGCCGGTCGCATCCGCCCAGACGCGCCAATCCTCAGGGCGCACCACGCTGCCGAAGAGCGAAAGCCCGCCGAGGCCCTGGCGCTTCGCCTGGCGCGCCAGGGCCGGCACGGCGAAGGGTGCCACGCTGAGGGATTGCAGCAGGATCGCGCCGGGCGGCCGGTGCTCCGCGGTGCGGATCGCGGCATCCACCGCATCCCGCGCGAAATCCACCGGCGCGGTCGAGGCGCTGACCTCGATCTGCAGTCCCGGATGCAGCGCCCGCAGCCTGGGCAGGCGGGGGATCAGCCAGCGCATAGCCCAGGTGGTATAGGCCCGCACGCGCAAGGGCGCCCCGCCCGCGGTCAGTTCCGCCGTCGCCGCCTGCATCGCCGCGAAGGCGCTGCGCAGCGCCTCGGCATAGCGCGCACCCTCCTCGGTCAGCGTCGCGCTGTTGGCGCCGCGATGCAGCAGCGTCTGGCCCAGCAGCGCCTCCAGCACGCGGATGCGCTTGCTGATGGCCGGCTGCGTCACATTGAGCCGCAGCGCCGCGGCCGAGAGGCTGCCCGTCTCGCCGATCAGCGCGAGGGCATGGAGCGCGTTCAGCGGCGGGAGCGGGACGGCCATTTGCACAGCCATACCTGAGGTTTGGGTAGGGTGCCAATCCCGCGCTTGGGTTCCTGGCCGAAGGCGTCCAGGCTCCGTGCCAAGCGGGACGGACACAGCCCGCCACGATGAGGAACATCCAGGAACATGACCGGCCGAGACACCCTCGCCGCGCCCGCGCTCAGCGATGCATGGCCCATGCGGGACAAGATCGCCTTTGCGGGCATCGGCACCACGCGCTACGGCAACTTCCCCGACACCGACAGCTACGGCCTGGGCTGCGAGGCGCTGAACGCGGCACTCGACGACGCCGGCCTCACGCCGGGCGACATTGATGGCCTGATCGTCAGCCGCATCCCCTCCTACGAGCGCTTCGCGGAGATGATGGGCATCAACCCGCAATATTGCCTTCTGACCGAGACTCCCGGGCGCTTCTCCGGCGTCTCGCTGGCCCTCGCGGCGCAGGCCATCGCGACGGGGGCGGCCAAGACCGTGGCACTGGTCTACGGCAACAATGGCCGCAGCGTGCGCATGAACTATGGCGGCGGCGACAGCCTCTGGAGCCCCTGGGGCATGACCAGCCCGGGCGCCATCCACAGCATGATGTGGCGCCGGCACATGCATGATTTCGGCACGACGCATGCCGATCTCGGCCATGTCTCGCTGGCCTTCCGCAACCACGCCTGCCTGAACCCCGACGCGGTGATGCATGGCAAGCCGATCACGCTCGAGGAACACGCCACCGCGCGGCCGATCTGCGAACCGCTGAAGCTGCTCGACTACTGCCTGATCAATGATGGCGGCGTCGCCTGGATCATGACGAGCGCAGAGCGTGCGCGCGACATGAAGCGCCCGCCCGTCCTACTTTCGGGCTATGCCCGGCAGGACCGCTTCTCCTATGGCGGCGCGCCGGCCGACGACTACTGGTACCCCACCCTCTCCGCCTGCCGCAGCGTCTATGACCGCGCGGGCTTCGGCCGCGAGGATGTGCAGGGCCTCGGCATCTACGACAATTTCACGCCCACCGTGATGTTCAGCCTGGAGGGCCTGGGCTTCTGCGGCCAGGGCGAGAGCGGGGATTTCGTGAAGGACGGCACGCTGCAGCTCGGCACCGGGCGCTGGCCGACCAACACCTCGGGCGGGCATCTCTCCGACAGCTACATGCAGGGCTGGGGCGTCATCGCCGAATGCATCCGCCAGCTGCGCGGCGATTGCGGCGCGCGGCAGATCCCGGACGCCAAGGCGATGCAATACATCTGCGCCACCCACATCGCGCAAAGCATCCTCTTCCGGAGGGACGACGCATGAGCCTGCAGACGCGCCCCAAGCCGCTGGTGGACAACTGGAACCGCCCCTTCTGGGAGGCCTGCAAGGAGGGTCGCCTGATCCTGCAGCGCTGCACCAGCACCGGCCAGTGCTTCTTCCCGCCCGGCCCCGTCTCGCCCTTCACCGGGCGGCCGGAATGGGAATGGATCATCGCCTCCGGCCGCGGCGAGCTCTGGTCCTTCGTCGTCTTCCACCAGAACTACTTCCCCGGGATGCGCGACGAGCTGCCCTATCCCGTCGCCATGGTGAAGCTGGACGAGGGCCCCTTCCTGCTCACGAATCTCGACGGCATGAGCGCCGCCGACGCGAAGATCGGCCAGCGCCTTTCCGTGCGCTTTCCCGGCGGGCCGGAGGGCTTCGTCCTGCCGCAATTCGGGCCAGAGGCATGAGCATGACCGACGAGCTCATCATCACCCGCGGCGAAGGCTGGGCGCAGATCCAGGTGAACCGTGAGCGCCAGCGCAACGCCATGAACCGCGCCACGCGCCAGGGCCTGCTCCGCGCCTTCGAGGAGCTGCGCGGCGCGGCCAAGGCCATCATCCTGACGGGCACGGGCGTGGCCTTCTGCGCGGGCATGGACCTGAAGGAGCGCGAGGCCGACCGTGCCCAGGGCATCGAGGGCGCGGGCGAGGAGTGGATCGCCGTGAACATGGCGATCAAGGCACATCCCGCCATCTTCATCGCCGCCGTGAACGGCCTGGCGCTGGGCGGCGGCGCCACGATGATCAATTGCTGCGACCTTGCCATCGCCAGCACGGAGGCCAGCATCGGCTGCCCGGAGATGGGCTTCTCCACCTATCCCGGCATGGCCGGCCCCGCCATTCAGCTCTCCGGCGTGACGCGCAAGCAGGCGGCCTGGCTGGTGCTGACCACCAACCGCATTGATGGTGCGACGGCCGAGCGCTGGGGCATGGTGAACCAATGCGTGGAACCCGCAGCACTGCTGCCCACGGCGCAGGCCCTGGCGCAGAAGATCGCGCAGTTCGACGCGGTCGCGCTCAGCGAGAGCAAGAAGGCGCTGGAGCGCATCCCCGCCTTCATCACCGATTGGCAGGAGGCGATGGATCATGGGCAGATGGTGAACCTCACCATCCGCTCGAAGACCACCGCCCAGGCCGAGGGCAATGCGCGCTTCGCCGCCGGGGTGAAGAACCCCGGCCAGGGCGTCTGAGCTGAACCGGCCGGGGAAAGGCGCGATGGCCCGATCCATCTCCCGCCGCGTGATCCCCCTGGTGGGCTTCGCCGGCGCCGCCGCCGCACAGGGCTTCCCGGACCGCTCGATGCGCATGGTGGTGGGCTATGCGCCCGGCGGCACGACGGATCTGGTGGCGCGCCTCGCGGCCGAATTCATGGGCCAGGATCTTGGCCAGCAGATCGTGGTGGAGAATCGCGGCGGCGCGGGCGGCGTCCCAGGCGCCTTGGCCGTGCTCCAGGCGCCGGCCGATGGCCATGTGCTGATGCTGCAATCGGGCGGCCTGAACCAGGCCGAGGCGCTGGGCACGCCGCTGCCCTTCGACGCGGTGGCCGCCTGGGCGCCGGTCGGCCTCATCGGCACCAGCGCCATCGCGCTCGTCGTGCATCCCGGCGTACCGGCCCGCAACCTGCGCGAATTGCAGGCTTACGTCCGCGCCTCGGGCCAGCCACTGCGGTTGGGCTCGCCCGGCACCAACCTCTCCGGCGCGCTCTACGCGCAGGAGATGGGCATCGAGATCGAGGAGATCCGCTATCGCGGCACCGGCCTCGTCGTGAATGACCTGCTGGCGGGGCGCGTGCAGTCCTACGCCATCGCCCTGCCCGGCATCCTCGGGCATGTCCGCTCGGGTGGGATCCGGGCGCTCGCCATCGCCTCCACCACCCGCAGCCCGGTGATGCCCGAATTGCCGACGACGGTGGAGCAGGGCTTCCCCGGCATCATCACCGCCAGCTGGTTCGGCGTGGTCGCGCGCGCCGGCACGCCGCCCGAGCGCCTGGCGCGGCTCAGCCAGTCGGTGGCGCGCATGGTGGCCGACCCCGTGATGCGCTCGCGGCTCAGCGAGGCGGGGGTGGATGTCACGCCCGATCCCGGCCCCGCCTATTTCGACACGCTGATCCGCGAGGATCGCGCGCGATGCGAGCTCGTCGTGCGGCGCGGGAATCTGCGCCAGTGACGCAAGCCACTCCCAGCCCGCATCCCCTCGCCGGCCGCCGCATCCTGGACCTGGGCGCCTTCTGCGCGCATCGCCCGCATGCGCTGGCCGCCTCCATGGCGGCGCGGCTTTGCGCGGCCTATGGGGCCGAGGTGATCCGCCCCCTGCCACCCGGCGGCGAACCCTTCGCGCAGGACGCGCCGCTGCTGCCCGATGGCCGTTCCGCGCTCGATCGCTTCCTCTCCGCCGGCAAGTCGTGCGGTGCGGCCACGGGCACCTTCGATGCGGCGATCGGCGACCGCCACGCGCTCGTCGCGCACGCGCATGGCGTGCCGGTGCAGGCGCGCATCTCGCTGCATGGCCCGGAGCAGGAGGACCCGCCCGTCACCGAGCTCGGCATCGCCGCCCTGGCCGGTCTGCTCGGCATTGTGGGCGAGGCGATGCCCGCGCCACCCTCGCGCCTCGCCGGGCATCAGGTGGCCTATGCGGCCGGCCTCGCCGCCTGCACCGCCCTGCTCGCCGCCCTGCATGGCGGTGGCGAGGAGGTGGCGGATGTCTCCCTGCTCGACGTCGCAGCCTGGCTGAACTGGAAGGTCGCCGCCGGAGTGATGGTGATGGGGCGCGCACCCACCCGCAGCGCCGCGCGCGTCACCTGGTTCACCCTGCCCTGCCGCGACGGCCACATGGCCCTGGTCTATCAGGAGAAGGACTGGCCGCCGCTGCGCGACCTGATCGGCGATGCGCGCCTGAAGGATGACGCGCTGTTCGGCGACAATGCGCGGCGCGGCGCGAACCGTGCCGCCATGCTGGAGGTGCTCGGCCCCTGGTTCGCCGCGCGCACGCGGCGCGAGATCACCCAGGCCGTGCAGGCGCACCGCATCCCGACCGGCCCCGTCCTCTGGCCCATCGAGCTGCTGGAGGATGCGCAGTTCCGCGCGCGCGATTTCCTGGGCGCCGACGGGATGCCGGCGCTGCCTCTTGCGTGGGACGGCCAGCGCCTCGCTCCCGCGCCGGGCAGGGCCACCGCCGCGCCGCCCGGGCGCCGCGTGGCCGGACGCCCGCTCAGCGGGTTGCGCGTGGTGGATCTGGGCTGGATCACCGCCGGGGCCGCCACCTCCACCCTGCTGCTCGACCTCGGCGCCGATGTCGTGAAGGTCGAGGGCCCCGGCGCGCCCGACCCTTTCCGCAACTGGGAGGGCGCCAAGCCCGGCACGGATTGGTGGAACCACTGCCCCTTCTTCAACTTCACCAATCGCGGCAAGCGCTCGCTCTGCCTCGACCTGAAGGATGAGCGCGGCCGCGCGGTGCTGCTGCGCCTGCTGGAAGATGCCGATGTGCTGGTGGAGAATTTCCGACGCGGCGTCATGGCCGCGCTCGGGCTCGACGTCGCGATGCTGCGGCAGCGCTTCCCGCGCCTCGTCATCGCCAGCATCTCGAGCCAAGGCGAGACCGGGCCGGACCGCGCCATGGTCTCCTACGGCTCCACGCTGGAAGCGAGCTCCGGCCTCGCCGCCCTCACCGGCGCCGGGGAGGCGCCCATGATCACCGGGCGCGACGTGAACTACCCCGATCAGGTGGTCTGCCTCTTCGCCGCGGGCGCCGTCATCGCGGCGCTGGAGGAACGCCGGCGCAGCGGCCAGGGCGCGCATCTGGATCTCTCGCAGCGCGAGCTCACCGCCTTCCTGCTGGGCGAGGAGTTGCTCGCCGCCGCCGCCGGCGCCCCCTCACCCCGGCGCGGCAACACGGACCCGGCGGAGCCCGGCGAACGCCTCGAGAACGACGGTATGGGCGGCTGGGAGGTGCTGCACGGCCATGGTGGCCCGGCCAGCCGCCTGCGTGTGCGCGACGGCGCGGACCTCGCCGCCGCCGCGGATTTCGCGCGCGGTACCGCCGTGCTGCGCTGCCCCGATGGCAGCCCGGCCAAGGGCATTCCCTTCCGCTTCGCGCAGCAGCGCCTGGCAGTCGAGGATGGCTGCCATCCGCTCGGCGCCGACAACCGCGCCGTGCTGCGGGAGATCGGCCTGACGGAAGACGAGGTGACCGCGCTGGAGCAGGACGGCGTGCTGGCCACGCGGCCGCGCCGCGCGGCGGAATGACTGAAAAAGGGGGGCGCCAATGCCCCCCGGCGAAGGGAGGACGCAGGATGGATGCGACAAGATGGCGGCTTCCGGTCTCGCGCCGGGCAGGCCTCGTGCTCGGAGCGGTGCTGGCCGCACCCCGGCTCGCGCGTGCGCAGGCCTTTCCGTCGCGCCCCATTCGCATGGTCGTGCCCTATCCGCCCGGCGGCGGCACCGACAATCTCGGGCGCCTCGTCGCGCGCGCGCTCTCCGACCGGCTCGGCCAGCCCGTGGTGGTGGAGAATCGCGGCGGCGCGGGCGGCAACATCGGCGCGGCGCTGGTCGCAACCTCGCCGCCGGATGGCTACACGCTGCTCTTCACGGGCAACGGCATCGCGATCAGCGACATCCTCTTCCGCAATCCCGGCTTCGACTGGAAGCGGGATTTCGTGCACATCACGCGCATCGCCTCCACGCCGATGCTGCTGGTGGTGCAGCCATCGCTGCCTGTGCGGAACCTCACGGAGTTCGTGGCCTATGCGCGGGCGCATCCGGGCCAGTTGAACCACGGCACGCCCGGCGCGGGCACCTCGCAGCACCTGGCCGCCGCGCTGTTCGACGACATGGCGGGAACCCGCATCGTGCATGTGCCGTATCGCGGCACCGGCCCCTCCGTTGCCGGCCTGCTCTCGGGCGAGGTGCAGGTCATGTATGCCTCCGTCAGCGCCGTCGAGTCGCTGATCCGCGATGGCCGCATCCGCGCGCTGGCCACCACCTCCGGACGCCGCGCCCGCGCCTGGCCGGAGCTGCCCGCCATCGCCGAGGTGCTGCCCGGCTACGCGGCCGAGCTCTGGTACACGCTGGCCGCGCCCGCCCGCACGCCGGAAGCCGCCATCACCGCCATCGAGACCGCCGCGCGCGAGATCATGGCGGACCAGACCTTCCTCTCGCTGATCATGGAGCGCGGCTTCGATCCGGAATTCCTCGACCGCGCGCAGCTCGGCCCGGCGCTGGATGCGGATGCCCAGCGCTGGGGCCCGGCGCTGCGGCGCGCCGGCATCACGGCGGAGTGACGCCTTGGCCCTGATGGTCCTGCTGAACCGCATCCAGTTCGCGTCCGGCGCGATCGTGGAGACGGCCGGAGAACTGGCGCTGGCCGGGATCACGCGCCCGCTCATCGTCACCGATGCGGGCGTGATCGCGGCGGGCCTTTGGGACCAGCTGCGCGCGGCGTTACCCGCCGGAATGCCGCTCACGGTCTTCTCCGCGGTGCCGCCCAATCCGACCGAAGCCGCGGTGCGCGAAGCGGTCGCCGCCTATCATGCGCATGGCGCCGATGGCGTTCTGGCGCTGGGCGGTGGTTCGCCCATGGATCTCGCCAAGGCGGTCGCGCTGCTGGCGACGCATGATGACGCGAGCCTCGCGCCATATGCCGTGGTCGAGGGTGGACTCGCGCGCATCACCGCCCGCGCGGCGCCCATCGTCGCGGTGCCCACCACCGCCGGCACGGGCAGCGAGGTCTCGCGCGGCGCGCTCATCGTGATGCGGGATGGCCGGAAGCTCTCCATCGGCAGTCCGTACCTCATCCCACGCGCCGCCATCTGCGACCCGGACCTCACCCTCGGCCTGCCGGCCGGCCTGACGGCGGGCACCGGCATGGATGCGCTGACCCATGGCGTGGAGACGCTCTGCTCGCCGCGCGAAAACCCGATCGCCGACGCCATCGCGCGTGACGGGCTGCGGCGCGCCTGGGCGAACCTGCCGCGCGCGGTGGCCGATGGCGCGGATCGCGCGGCGCGGCAGCAGATGATGCTGGCCTCGGTCGAGGTGGCACTCGCCTTCCAGAAGGGGCTGGGCGCGGTGCATGCCCTCTCGCATCCGCTGGGCGGTCTCGCCGTCTCGCCGCATCACGGCACGCTGAACGGCCTGCTGCTGCCCCATGTGCTGCGCTTCAACGCACCCAGCCTCACAGCGGTGCTGCCGCTGCTGGGCGATGCGATGGGGCTCGACGACCACCGCGCGGAAGCGATCGCCGATGCGATCGCCGCACTCCATGAACAGATCGGCCTGCACCGGCGCCTCGCCGCGCTGGGTGTCACGGCTGACGATCTTCCCGCCCTTGCCGCCGCGGCGACGCGGGATCACCATCATCTGACAAATCCGCGCCGCGCCAGCGAGGCCGAGTATCTCGCCCTGCTGCAAGCGGCGTTCTGACCGGGGGAAACATGGCCAGCGATCCGCGAACGATGTTCGAGAAGATCTGGGCGCGGCACCGCGTGCTGGAGCGCGAGGACGGGCAGACCCTGCTCTATGTGGACCGCCACCTGGTGCATGACGGCTCGGCCCCCGCTTTCGAGATGCTGCGCAAGCGCGGCATCGCGCCCCGCGCGCCGGACCGCATCTTCGCCACCCCGGACCACTACGTGCCGACCGACACGCGCGATGTGGACGCGATCGCCAACACCGAGCACCGCGGCATGGTGGAGGCGCTGGAGCGCAACGCGGCGGAAAGCGGCTTCCGCCTCTTTGGGCTGAAGGATGGCGGCCAGGGCATCGTGCATGTCGTCGGCCCCGAGACGGGGCTCAGCCAGCCCGGCATGCTGATCGTCTGCGGCGACAGCCATACCTCAACCCATGGCGCGCTGGGCGCGCTCGCCTTCGGCATCGGCTCGACCGAGGTGGCGCATGTGCTGGGCACGCAGACGCTGTGGCAGCGCAAGCCGCGCACCATGCGGATCACGGTGAACGGCACGCTCGGCTTCGGCGTCACGGCGAAGGATGTGATCCTCGCCATCATCGCCGAGATCGGCGCGGCGGGCGCGACCGGCCATGTCATCGAATATGCCGGTAGCGCCATCACGGGCCTCTCCATGGAAGGCCGGCTGACCTTGTGCAACATGTCCATCGAGGCCGGCGGCCGCGCGGGCATGGTGGCGCCGGACGAGACGACCTTCGCCTACCTGAAAGGCCGCGAATACGCCCCCGCCGACTGGGACCTGGCCGTGGCCCGCTGGCGCGAATTGCCGAGCGATCCGGGCGCCGTCTTCGACCGCGAGGTGGTGCTGGATGGCAACGCCATCGCGCCCATGGTGACCTGGGGCAACAGCCCTGAGGATGCGCTGCCCATCACCGCCAGCCTGCCCGATCCGGAGCGCGAGGCGGATGCCGAGCGCGCCGCCACGATCCGCGCCAACTTCGCCTATATGGGCCTCGCCCCCGGCATGCCGCTCACCGACATCAAGGTGGATCGCGTCTTCATCGGCTCCTGCACGAATGGCCGCATCGAGGATCTGCGCGCGGCGGCGGAGGTCGCGCGCGGCCGCCGCGTGGCGCCGGGCGTCACCGCCTGGGTGGTGCCGGGCTCCGCGCCCGTGAAGCGCCAGGCGGAGGCGGAGGGCCTGGACCGCGTCTTCACCGAGGCGGGCTTTGCCTGGCGCGAGGCTGGCTGTTCCATGTGCCTCGGGACCAATGGCGAGATCGCAGCCCCGGGCGAGCGCGTCGCCTCCACCTCCAACCGCAATTTCCGCGGGCGGCAGGGGCCGGGCGCCCGGACGCATCTGCTGGGGCCCGCCATGGCAGCGGCCGCGGCCGTGACCGGGCATCTCGCCGATGTCCGCCAGATCATGGCGGGGGGCTGAGGCGATGGAGCCTTTCCGCACCCTGCGTTCCGCCGCCGTGCCCTTTGCGCGCTCCAACATCGACACGGACCAGATCCTCCCCGCGCGCTTCCTCTCCCGCCCGCGGGACGACAATCACGGCGCCTATCTCTTCCGCGACCTGCGCCTCGATCCCGACGGCAATGAGATCGCGGATTTCCCGCTCAACCAGCCACATTGGCGCGAGGCGCGCATCGCCCTCGGCGGCCGCAACTTCGCCTGCGGCTCCTCGCGCGAGAATGCCGTCTGGGCGCTCTACGACCACGGCGTGCGGGCGGTGATCGCGCCTTCCTTTGGCGACATCTTCGCCAATAATTCCGTGAAGAACGGCATGCTGGCCGTGACGCTGCCGGAGGAGGTGGTGGCCTCTCTCATCGCGCAGAGCATCGCCGATCCGGCGGCCGAGATCGCGATTGACCTGCCAGCGCAGACCGTCACGGGCCCGGATGGCGCGGTCCACCATTTCGAGATCGACCCCTTCGCCAAGAAGAGCCTGCTCGAGGGCCTCGACGAACTGGGCTTCACCCTGACCCATGCCGAGGAGATCGCCGCCTTCGAGCGGCGCCTCGGCCGTGACAATTTCTGATCGGAGAACCTCATGCACATCGCGGTACTGGGTGGGGACGGCATCGGCCCGGAGGTCACGGCGCAGGCGGTGAAGGCCCTGCGCGCCGTGGCCGCCAATGGCCCGCAATTCGAGATGACCGAGGCGAAGATCGGCGATGCCGCCTTCGACGCGGAGGGCGACCCGCTGCCGGAGCGGACGGCGCAGCTGGCCGAACGCGCGGACGCCATCCTCTTCGGCGCGGCCGGCACCTTCGACAGCGACCTGCGCCCGCCCGAGCAGCGCGGCGGCCATGCGCTGCTGCGGCTGCGCAAGCGCATGGACCTCTTCGCCAATTTCCGCCCCGTCTTCGCCATCCCCGAATTGGCCGGCGCCTCCACGCTGCGCCGCGACGTGCTGAAGAACGTGGACCTCGTCGTGCTGCGGGAGCTGACGGGCGACATCTATTTCGGCCAGCCGCGCGGGATCCATGTCGAGGGTGGCGAGCGTGTTGGCATCAACACCATGCGCTACACGGAGAGCGAGATCCGCCGTGTGGCGCATGCGGGCTTCCAGGCGGCACGCGCGCGCAAGAAGAAGCTCTGCTCCGTGGACAAGGCCAATGTGCTGGAGACGATGGTGCTCTGGCGCGAGGTCGTCACCGAAGTCGGCCGTGAGTATCCGGATGTGGAGCTGTCGCATCTCTACGTGGATGCGGCGGCGATGCTGCTGATCCGCAAGCCGGCCGATTTCGACGTGATCGTCACCGGCAATATCTTCGGCGACATCCTGTCTGACGCCGCAGCCATGCTGACCGGCTCGCTCGGCATGCTGCCTTCCGCCTCCATCAACGCCGAGGGCAAAGGCCTCTACGAGCCGGTGCATGGCTCAGCGCCTGACATCGCGGGCCGGGACATCGCCAATCCGCTGGCCTCCATCCTGTCGGCCGCCATGATGCTGCGCCAGTCGCTGGGCCAGCCCGAGGGTGCGGCACGCATCGAGCGCGCGGTGCGCCGCGTGCTGGCGGAAGGCTATCGCACCGCCGACATCATGGAGGATGGCGCCCATCTGCTCGGCACCGAGGCGATGGGCGATGCCGTCGCCAAGGAGATACTGCGCCTCGCCGACTGACGGCGAACCAACACGGGAGGAACGAAGATGCACCAGAGGATTTCGCGTCGCGCCCTGTTCGCGGCCACCTTGGCCACGCCTTCCCTGGCGCTGGCCCAGTCGGAATGGCCCAACCGGCCCATCCGGTTCATCGTCGCCTTCGCGGCCGGCGGCGCAGCTGACACGGCGGCGCGCGCCATGGCCGCGGACATGCAGGAGGCGCTGGGCCAGAGCATCGTGATCGAGAACCGCACCGGCGGAAACGCCGTGATCGCCGCCAGCGCCACGCTGCAGGCGCCGCGGGACGGCTACACCTTCCTGGTGGATGCGGCGAACCAGCTCACCAACCCGATCCTGATGCGCGACCTGCCCTTCGACTACGCGCAATCCTTCGTGCCGGTGACGCAGATCTCCTCCTTCCCGCAGGTGATCGCGGTGCGACATGACTTCCCAGCGCGGAACCTGGCCGAGTTCATCGCCGTGGCGAAGGCGCGGCCGAACACGATCAGTGTCGGCACGCCGCCGGCGGCCGGCATGGCGCATCTGGCGCTCGCTGCCTTCGAGCAGAAGGCCGGCATCCGCCTCGTGCATGCGCCTTACCGCGGAGGCGCGGATGCGGCGCGCGACATCATGGCCGGCAGCATCGAGGCGGCGCTGATCACCACCTCCTCCATCCGCCCGCCCGTGCAGGCCGGGCGGGCGCGAGTCCTGGCGGTGACGAGCCTGGAGCGCATCGCCTCGCTGCCCGATGTGCCGACCATCGCGGAATCGGGATTCCCCGGCTTCGACATGAACGACTGGAACGGCCTCTTCGCCGCGACCGGCACGCCTGCGGCGGCCATCACGCGGTTGGCGGCGGTGGCAGCGGTCTCGGCCCGCGCCCCTGCCGTCCGCGCGCGCATGGACCCAGCCGGGGCGATCATGGTCGGCAATACGCCGGAGGCCTTCGCAAACTGGCTCACCATCCAGCGCCGGACAGCGGCGGAGGTGATCCGTGCCTCCGGGATCACCCTGGGTTAGAGGCGAGGCGCGCGGGTCGCTGCCCTGGACGCAGGCCGCTGGCGGCTGGGGTGGCGGGCCTGCCGAGACCGTCACGGATCACCAAGGGCAGGCTGCGGCGGGGCTCCGCACGGTCACCGCGGTTGGAACATGGGGAGTGCGCCCAGCCCGACGAAAGACTGCCAAGCCCAAGGGCCAGGCATGTCGGCACGAACGCGCGGAATGGGAATGGCACGCGTTTCGTCCTCCATGGCGCAAAGGCAAGTGCGGTGTGGACATTGCTCTGCCATGCCAACGACGAAACCGGCCGCGCGTTGCGTGCCGAGGCTCCGGCTGGAGGCCCATGTATGGGAACGGCAGGCCATCCGGACTCTGCGGCCACGCTGATTGACACGCCGGCTGACCGACACCTAGGCTTCCGCGCCAACGTCATTAAAACAAAAGCAGGAACGCCGACTTGGCCAGATACCACCTGAAGCAGGCAAAGCCCGTCCTTCCCGCCGACCGCCGCGCGCTGGAAGATCGCGTGCGCGCGATCCTGGATGACATCGCCACAGGCGGCGACGACGCGGTGCGCCGCTACGCCCGCGAGTTCGACCGCTGGACCGCGCCCGATTTCCGCGTGACGCCCGATCAGATCCGCCGCGTGGAGCGCGCCCTGCCGGAAACCTTCAAGGAGGATTTCGCCTGGTGCCACGCCCGCGTGACCGACTTCGCCAAGGCGCAGCGCGATTCCATCGGCGAATTCGAGACGGAGGTGGAGCCCGGCATCGTGCTGGGCCAGAAGCTCATCCCCGTGGCGCGGGCCGGCTGCTACATCCCCGGCGGCAAGTATCCGCTCATCTCGGCCGCCATCATGTCGGTGGCGACCGCCAAGGTGGCGGGCGTGGGCCATGTGATCGGCGCGGCACCGCCGCGCGATGCCGATGGAATCTATCCGCAGACGCTCTACGCGCTGCATGCCTCGGGCGCGGATGAGATCTACTGCATCGGCGGTGTGCAGGCGCTGGCCTCCATGGCCTATGGCCGCGTGGGCATGACGCCGCGCGACATCATCACCGGCCCCGGCAACGCCTTCGTCGCCGAGGCCAAGCGGCAATTGTTCGGCACCGTCGGCATCGACCTGCTGGCCGGCCCGACCGAGATCATGGTCATCGCGGATGAAACCGCCGACCCCGCGCTGGTGGCGACCGACCTGCTGGGCCAGGCCGAGCATGGGCCGGACAGCCCGGCCTGGCTCGTCACCACCTCGCGCGACTTCGGCGAGAAGGTGCTGGCCGAGATCGCGCTGCAGCTCGAGACGCTGCCCACGGCCGCCGTCGCCGGCAAGGCGTGGGAGGTGTTCGGCGAGGTCATCGTCGTGGACAGCGACGAGGAAGCGGCGGCCGTCAGCGACGAATACGCGCCCGAGCACCTGGAGGTGCAGACCGCGCGCGACGACTGGTACCTCCAGCGCCTCACCAACTACGGCAGCCTCTTCCTGGGTGAGCAATCCACCGTCGCCTATGGCGACAAGGGCGTGGGCACCAACCACACACTGCCGACGGGCAGGGCTGGTCGCTACACGGGCGGGCTCTGGGTCGGCAAGTTCATCAAGACCGTCACCTGGCAGCGCCTGACAGACGAAGCCTCGCGCCGGATCGCGCCCATCATGGGCCGCATCTGCCACGAGGAGGGGATGCTGGCCCATGAAAAGACGGCCGATGTCCGCTTCGCGCGCTACGCGCCCAAGAACGTGTAGCGACACGGGTCTTCCGCTGGCCCGGCGGCTTCCGGCGGAAACTGGTTCCGACAACGACGCAGCTAGCCCGACAGAGGCTCGCGCAAAGGGAGAGACGGTCCAATGAGCACTTCCCGCAGACATCTCATGCAGGGCGTGGGCGGCATCGCCCTGACCAGTGGCCTTGCAGCGCCCGCCCTGGCGCAGGGCGGCGTGCGCGTCGCACGCGTCTGGGGCGAACCCGGCCCCTATGGCGGCGTCTTCGTCCAGGGCATGAACGAATGGGCGCAGCGCAACAACGCCAATATCCGCTTCGAGGTGGAGCAGATCCCCTGGGACGGCGTCACGGTGAAGCTGACCACAGACCTCGCCGCCCGCCGCCCGCCCGCGCTGATCAGCGTGGAAAGCCCCATCGCCTACCAGCTTGCCGCCGAGGAGCTGCTGGAGCCGGTGGAGGATGTGAACCGCGCGATCCGCGCACAGGAACGCCTGGTGGATGGCTTCACACTGGAGCAGTTCGGCGCCTGGAAGGGCGTGCAATATGCCGTGCCCGTGCATCACCAACCCTGCCTCCTGGTCGTGCAGAAGGATGTGATCGACGAGCTGGGCCTGGGTGACCCCGCCACCTGGAACTGGGACCAGTTCGCCAATGCCGCGCGCACCATCGCCGAGCGCAAGCCCGGCATGTCCGGCTACACCATGGCACTGGGACGCAACCTCTGCGCCGATTATCACATCACGCAGTTTATCTGGCAGGCCGGCGGCCTGACCTGGGACGCGCGGGACAATTTCCGGACGGTGTTCGACAGCGCCGGCACGCTCGAGGCCTTCGAGATGATCCGGCGCCTGCAGCCCGCCATGCCGCGCTCGGCGGTCGAGTTCAGCTTCCTGCAGGTGGTGGACCAGCACGTCGCCGGCCGCACCGCCATGTCGGCCTATTGGGGCCGCACCATGGGCCGCGCGGCGGAGGAGACGCCCGCGCTGTTCAACAACATGGAATACTACCTCAACCCGGCGCACCCGCGCACCGGCGGGCGCTGGTCCTGGACGGACATCAATGGCTGGATCATTCCCCGCCGCGACAACCCCTTCATCCGCGAGACGAAGGAGGCGGTGGCCTACGTCTCCAACAGCGTGGACTGGATGGTGCGCTACAGTCAGAGCCTGATGCCCAATGTGGGCCCGGTCTTCAAGGATGTGGCGAGCGCGCCGGCGATGCTGGCGCACCCCTTCTACCAGTCGAAGCGGCGCTCGCTGGATGTCATCTTCAAGGACAGCGTGCCGCATGCCTGCAACACGGGCCTCGAACAGAAGCGCGGCGTGAACCCGCTGGCGGGTGTCGCGCATGGCCGGAGCGTCTGGGCGCAGGCGGTGCAGCGCATGCTGCTGAACAACGAGG
Source organism: Sediminicoccus rosea (assembly GCF_033547095.1). Classification (NCBI taxonomy): domain Bacteria; kingdom Pseudomonadati; phylum Pseudomonadota; class Alphaproteobacteria; order Acetobacterales; family Roseomonadaceae; genus Sediminicoccus; species Sediminicoccus rosea. Next base: position 3,705,117 of record NZ_CP137852.1, read on the forward strand.
CGCCCAAGACCGCGATCGAGTGGGGCCAGCGCCAGTTCGAGGGCATCCGCCGCGACAACGCCCGCATGCTCGCGCGCTGACGCATGGCAGGAACCCGGCCCGCGGCGCCCGAAAGGCGCCGCTTCACTCTCTCCGACCGCCAGGTCGGGATCCTGTTCATGCTGCCCTTCATCGTCACGGCCGCGCTCTTCATGGTGTGGCCGGTGGTCGAAGCGGTGCGGATGGCGTTCTACGCCTATAACCCGCTCCGCCCCGACGACATCTACTGGGTGGGCCTGGAGAACTTCGAGCGCATCTTCGACGACCCGCTGTTCTGGGACAGCTTCCGCCAGGCTCTGATCTGGACCGGATGGTCCATCCTGTTCCAGACCGTGCTGGGCGTAGCCCTCGCGCTGCTGCTGAACCTGACGCTGCCCGGCATGGCCATCTATCGCGGCCTGCTGCTGTTTCCCTACATCGTACCCACGGTGGTCATTGCGCTCAACTGGCGCTGGATCTTCAATTCCGAGATCGGCATCGTGAACCACGCCCTGCTGAGCATGGGCCTCATCTCGGAGAACATCGCCTGGCTCTCCACGCCGGACATGGCAATGCTCTCGGCCATCCTGCTGAACGTCTGGAAGTACACGCCCTTCGTCGTCATCTGCGTGCTGGCGCGGCTGCAGACCATCCCGACCGAGCTCTATGACGCGGCCAAGGTGGATGGCGCGGGCGCCTGGCGCCGCTTCATGGACATCACGCTGCCCATGCTGAAGGAGGTGCTGGTGGTGGTGATCGTCTTCCGCACCATCTGGACCTTCAACAAGTTTGAGGAAATCTACCTGCTGACGCGTGGCGGGCCCGGCACCTCCACCTTCAACCTCGCCGTCTACGCCTTCGAGGAAGGCATGGCGAACCTGCGCCTGGGCGTCGCCGCGGCCACGGGGGTGGTCATGATCGGCCTGCTGTTGGTGGGCACCATCATCTATGTGCGCGTCTCGGGCTTCGGGCGCGAGGAGAAGACCGCATGACCCCGCGCGACGTGACGCTGCGCCTCTTCCTCTACGCGGCGCTGACGGCGGTGACCTTCCTGGTCTGCTTCCCGCTGATCTGGGCCTTCTTCACCAGCATGAAGCCCAAGGAGGAGATCTTCCTCTGGCCGCCCACCCTTTGGCCCAGCACCTGGACGCTGGAAAACTACCGCGCCCTGCTGGTCGGCCGCGACGCCTATTTCCAGGCCGGCGGCAGCAGCGGCGCCACGCCGCCACCCTCGGCCTTCTTCCTCGACTGGTTCTGGAACAGCGTGATCGTCACACTCTGTACCACGCTGATCACCACCATCGTCTCCACCCTCGCCGCCTATTCGCTGACACGCTTCACCTTCCCGGGCCAGCGCTCCGTGCCCTACCTCGCGCTGGTGGGCTACATGGTGCCCTCCATCATCTTCGTCTTCCCGATGTTCCTCGTGATGGTGGACCTGCGCCTGACCGATACGCTGTTCTCCCTGATCCTGGGTTATGTCTGCATCACCCTGCCCTTCTCCATGTGGCTGATGTGGGCCTTCTTCCGCGGTGTCCCGGTCGAGATCGAGGAAGCGGCCCTGGTGGATGGCGCCTCACGCCTGCGCGTCTTCTGGGAGATCGTGCTGCCCACGGCCTGGCCCGGCATCGTGGCGGCCGCTATCTTCACACTCATCGTGTCCTGGAACGACTACCTGTTCGGCCGCGTCTTCATGAACAGCATGGAGAAGCTGCCGCTCACGGTCGGCGTCATGCATTTCTTCGACGGCACGCATGTGGACTGGGGGCTGATGATGGCCTCCTCCGTCCTCATGACGGTGCCGATGGCGATCCTGTTCATGGCGTTCCAGCGGCACCTCGTCGCCGGCTTCGGCGCCGGCGCGGTGAAGGGCTGAGATCCATGGATGTCCGCATCGAACGACTCTCCAAGTCCTTCGGCACGAACCAGGTGCTGAAGTCGCTCGACATGACCTTCCCCGAGCGGCAGTTCGTCACCCTGCTGGGGCCCTCGGGCTGCGGCAAGACCACGTTGCTGCGGATGATCGCGGGGCTGGAGCGCGCGACGGAGGGGCAGATCTACTTCGGCGGGCGACGCGTGGACCACCTCTCGCCGGCCGACCGCAACATCGCCATGGTGTTCCAGTCCTACGCGCTCTACCCGACCATGGATGTGGCGGCGAATATCGGCTACGGCCTGAAGGTGCGGGGTACGCCGAAGGCCGAACGCGCCGAGAAGGTGGGCGTCGTCGCCCGCGTGCTGGAGATCGCGCAACTGCTCACGCGCAAGCCGCGGGCGCTTTCGGGTGGGCAACGGCAGCGCGTGGCACTGGGCCGCGCGATGGTGCGCCGGCCAGACATTTTCCTGATGGACGAGCCGCTCTCCAACCTGGATGCCAAGCTGCGCGCCACCATGCGTGGCGAGCTGAAGCGGTTCCACCTCGACCTCGAGACCACCTCGATCTACGTCACGCATGACCAGCTGGAAGCGATGACCATGTCGGACCTCGTCGCCGTCATGAACCAGGGGGTGGTGCAGCAATTCGGCACGCCTGAGGAGGTCTATGACCGCCCGGCCAATCTCTTCGTCGCCGGCTTCATCGGCAGCCCGCCGATGAACTTCGCCGAAGTGGAGTTGGACGGGCTGGATGGCGCGCCCGTGCTCCGCCTGGCGGGCCGCGCCCTGCCGGCGCCGCTGCAATTCGACCTCAGCCGCGCGCCGCGCAGCCTCGTGCTGGGTGTCAGGCCCCAGGATGTGACGATGGCCGCGCTGGACGACCCACATGCCGTGCCGGGAAAGGTCTGGATCACCGAGCTGATCGGCTCCGAGCGCCTGATCGAGGTTGAGATCGCGCCCCGGCTGCGGATCACCGCGGAGGTCCGCAGCGACATCCGCGCGGCGCTCAACGCCCCCGCCGCCCTCGCCTTCGATCCGGCAAGGCTGCACCTCTTCGATCCCGCCACCGGCCTGGCCTTGCCGCGCCTGTAGACTCCCCCCCATCAATTCGCACTTCGACGCGGCGGTGTGTGATCCGCCGCAGGCAGCGATGCAGCGAAGAGCGGGTAAGGTCCGGGATGGTGGCCTGCAGAGCGAAGAGGCAATCGTCGAGCGGTAGCAAGGTGTGACGGCGGAAGGTGACGACCACTGCCTCCTCCTTCATGGTCAGCATCGTCGATGCTGGGCTCCTGGGCCCGTTGGCAAGTCCCTGGCCGAGGCTCGTGCCCGCCACTTGGCGACAATCCTCGGGTTGATCCCGTGGCGCCGCGCCAGAACCCTCATGCTTTCATGACTAAGCTGTATCGCTGGAAGGCCCGCCTCTGTCGCTGCGCTCCGGTAGGGGCGGAAATGCAAAAAGCCCACCGACGATTGCCGGTGGGCTTGATGTGTTCTCGCGTTCTGTATCAGTGGATGCGGGGACACGCAACCGACGGCGCCATTACATCGCCCTCGCAATCTAAGGCTGAGCTCAGACGAATTTCGGTGAAGCCTAGGCCTCTCCCCCGGAGAACATGCAGCAGAACCGGCATGCTCTCGACGCCGGGGCGCAAAGTGGCCTCAGCCTAGTAAGGTCTAACCTGGCTCGGCCAGCGCCAAACAAGGGGTCACGCGAGGGCTGGGAGGTGGGCGAGGTCTACGCCGACTATGCCATCAGCGGGGCGACTGCCGCGCGGCCGCGCTTCCAGCAGTTGGTCACGGACGCGCGGTTGGGGCGATTCGGATTGGTGCTGGCCGAGGCCTTGGACCGGATCAGCCGGGACCGGGAGGGGCATGACGCGCCTGCACCCGCCGCCCTCAATCTCCGTCAGCTGGGCCTATCGCACCACGATGGGACGGCGCGCGATCACCGCCTTCTCCGGTTCGGCCGAGGCCATTACATATCGCAGCTGGTAGATTCCGGCAGTGGCCGGCATCGGCAATTCCCCTTCCGACGCCTCGGCGGAGACGCTGAAATAATCGAGATACTGGTCGCCCGGCGCATCCGGGCTAACGATGGCGACATAGTCGCCAATGCCACGCGGCCCGCTGAAGCGCACCGTCACGCGGGCGCCGGCCGCCACGGCGCCGGGCGCGTCGAGTGTGGCCATGGGCGGCGTGGCGGTGATCGGCCGACGGGCGACGACCTCGGCATCGCCGGGCGCGACAAGAACGTAGCGTAACTCATACGTGCCCGCCGCCGGCGGCAGTTGGATCGTCACCTCCCCGCCATCGGCATAGGCCCAGGAGCCCTGGACATAGGCCGAGGCCTCGGCATCGGGGGCGGTGATCGCGATGAAGCTGCCCTGGGGCGCCCGGTCCGGCGTGAAGCGGATGGCGACGGGGCTGCCCGCCATACCCCCATCCGGCCCGACGAGGGTCGCGGCGGCCGCCGTCACCGCGATCGGCCGCGCGGCGAGCGGCGTGCCGTCCACCCCCTCGACGAAGCGGATCTCATAGGCGCCAGGCGCGGCTGGCGCGGTCAGCGGCAGCGGGTTCGCGGCATCCTCCACATAGACGAAGCCACCGCTGACATAGGCGCCGGGTGCCGCACCGGCCGGCACGATGCCAACCCAAGACCCCGGGGCGCGCGGCCCGGTCCAGCGCACCAAGACCTCGCTGCCCGCCGGCGCGTCCGCGGCCGCCTCCAGCGTGGCCGTGACCGGCGTGACGGTCAGCGGCGCCCGTCCGATGGGCCGCGCCGCCCGCGCCAGGATGTAGCGGACCTCATAGGCACCTGCCGCGGCCGGCAGGCGCAGCGTCGCGGGGCTGCCGACGCGCGTCCAGGCATAGTGGCGTGTCTCCGGCTCCTCCTGCCCCTGGCCCGTCGGCACGATCACCAGGTAGTCGCCCGGCTCGTTCGGACCGGTCCAGGCCACGCCGACGGTGCCGGTCGCGGCGGCGCTGGGCTGCGCGGGCGTGACCGTCGCGCGCGGCAGCGCATCGGCGAGCGGGACGACAATCTCGTCGGGCGGCGTGGCGGTGATCTGGGCCGTGACGCTGCCGATGCGCTCCGCGGTGGAGGCGGTCACGACATAGCGACCGGGCGGCAGCGGCAGGCGCAGCGCGCCGCCTTCATGCAGCGGCGTCTCTTCGCCTTCGCGCAGGACGGTGAAGGTCGCATCGCCGAGCGTGGGCCCGCCCGGGCCCTGCGTCGCGCGCAGGCCGATGCCGCGTGGTGGCGCCGCGGCGGGTGGAGGCGCGGGGCGCGCCTCGGTGGCGCGGGTCAGGGCGTCGGCCAGTTCCTCGGGATTGGCGGCGGGCACGAACAGGCCCCCCGTCCGCTCGGCGATGCAGGCGACGCGCGCGCGCTCGGAGGGCGTGCGCAGGTCGAAGCCGATGACATGGGCGGTGAAGCCGGCATTGGCGGCCTCGAGCTCCGCGGCCAGAGCGCAGGGATCGCCGCCGCAGGTCTCGATGCCGTCGGTGACGAGGATGATGGTGCCGCCCCGCTCCGCGACGCGCAGCGCGGCCGCCGCCTGGCGGACGGAGTCGGTCAGCGGGGTACGGCCGCGCGCGGTCAGCCGGTCGAGCGCGGCGCCCGCCGCGGCGACATCCACCGGGCCGGGCAGGAACAGCATCTGGATGTCGCTGCACTGCCCCGCCCGGCGATGGCCATAGGCCATCAGCCCGACGCGACTGCCGGCCGGGAAACGGGCGAACATGCCCCGCACCGCCTCCCGCGCGATCTCGAGCTTCGGCTGGTCGCCGATGCGGCCCCACATGGAGGCGGACATGTCGAGGATGACGATGGTCTCGCCCTGGGGCGGCGCGGGCTGGGCGCGGGCGGGCGGCGCCACCAGCCCGGCCAGGGCGACGGCAAGGCTCAGGAGGAGGCGCATCAGAAGACCGTCCCATTCGCGATGGATTGGCTGAGATTGTCGCGCAGCGCGGGCTGGCACATCTGGACCCGGATGAGGGTCAGCGCCTGGGGATCGGCGCCAAAGGCCTGCGTCATCTCGGCCGCCGCGGCGGCGGCCTGGTCGTAGGCGCGCGCGGCGTCCTGGGGCGTGAAGCCCAGCCGTTCATGCGTCTGCAAGCCGAAGGCGGCCTTGAACCCGGCTTCCTGCTCGGCCCAGCCGCAGAGACGCAGCATCATGACCATCTGCCCGATCTGCGCGCTGATCGCCTCGCCCGCCTCGGCGGCGGTGACGTTGGGGGGCAGGCTGCCGCGGCTGCGGGCGGGGCGCGGGTAGCGGGCGAAATCCGCGGGATTTGAGGCGGCACGGGCCACGGAGGCGGCCGGCGGAGCGGCCGGCGGGGCGGCGGGGGCCGGGCTGGCCATGCCGGGGATGGACATGCCGGGTGGCATGCCCGGGATCGTCATGCCGGATGGCATGCCCGGGATCGTCATGCCAGGTGGCATGCCCGGGATCGTCATGCCGGGTGGCATGCCGGGCATCGCGGCACCGGCCGGCGCGGCGGGCATGGCCGGGCCTTGCGGCAGCGAGGCCATGTCGAACAGCGCCGGCGCCTGCGGGCGCCGCATGACGCGCACCGCCTCGAACATCGTCTCCATCGGGCGCGGCCCGGGTGGGCGGCGATCGAAGTGCTGCGCATCGCCCCCCATGCCCGGCGTGGCGGGCTGCTGGTAGCGCAGCGGCACGCCATCCGCCGTCAGGCACAGCACGCCGGGTGAGGTCTCCTCCACGCGCCAGAGGGTGCAGCTCTCGCCGGCGATCCGCGCCTCGCCCTCGCGGCGGGCGCGCAGGCCCGCCCAAGGCAACATGGCCTCGGCGCTCGGCAGGGCCATGCGCTGGCCGCCCTCCTCGAGGACGCCGCGTACTTCGCCGCTGGCGAGGTTCTGCAGCAGCAGCATGCGACCGCCATCAGCGGCCCCTTCGAAGCGCAGCACGCCGCCGCGGTGGCGGAGAGTGACCGCGCCGTCCATCTCCGGCACGCGGGCCTCCAGCTCGAACTCGACGCGCGGCAACGGGAGCGCCTGCTGGGCGAGGGCCGGCAGCGCCGTGCCAAGGGTCAGCAGCAGGGCCAGGTGATGGCAACGTGTCATGCGCGCATCCGCTTCGATCAGGGGTTCAAGGGGTGCCGCAGCCAGCCCAGGCCGCGCGGCATTCGGGCAGGCAGGCGAGGCGGCGGATCGCTGGCGTGGTGGCACGTGCGCCGCAGCTACAATCGCAGCCCGGGCCAAGCGGCAGGGCTGCGCCCCCGCCCGTGCTGGCCGGTGCCGGGGCCGATGCCGGGGGCGGGCCGCCACCGGCCGACTGGCCCCAGCCCGCCGCGGCCGCCATCGGGCGCATGTGACGCGGCATCGTCTCCCACCAGCGCGGCCAGGCGCGGAAGAAATGCTCGTCCGGATCGGTCTTGTCGGTCTCGTCGCGCACGGTCGCGGGGATGGCGCCGAAGCGGCCGGCGATGCGCGCCACCTCGGTCAAGGGTGGCATCGCGGCGGCGGCGCCGGCCGACCCTTCTGGATTGCGGTCCTCGAACAGCGGGGCCTCGAACCGCCCAGCGAGGCCCGCTTCGGGAGAATTCGCCGTGATCTCCAGCCGGCCGCGCGGCGGATAGAGGCCAAGCGCCAGCACCCCAAGCGGACCGCGGCTTTCCAGCACGCCCTCGCGCGTGCCGTCGCTCCATTCCAGCGCGACCACCACCGGCTCGACCACGCCGGTGAAGCCCGGCGGCAGGCGCGGCATTTCAATATTGATCGCGATGCTCTCCGGCGCGGCACCCCCCGGCTGACGCAGCATGGCGGCTTGTGCCGCCGCGCTGAACGCCTGCATCGCCGCCCGCTGGGCGGCCAGGCGGGGGCCATCCATCGGGTCGGGTGTGAGCCCGTCCAGCTGCAGGGTGCCGAGATCACCCACCGTCGAAGCCAATGCCCCGCCGAGGGAGGACGCCCCGGCGGCGGCCAGCAGCTCCCCGAGCCGGCCGCCGACAAGGCGGATGCGCGTGAGCGGCCCGCAGGCGATCGCGGCCCGGCGGGGGGCGTCGCAGGCGCCGGCCTCGGCAGGATCCTCATGCGTGACCGGGGTTGGCTGCGGGATCGGCGGGGCTTCGCGCGGGCGGCCGGGCGGCAGGCGGCGCGGCGCGGGCCGGGAAGCCTCCTCCGGCCGCTGGCCCGGCGTCGCCGTGCCGCTGGCCGAGATGCTGGAGAATTGCAGGGAGAAGAAGAGCTCCACCTCCACCGGGCCGGTCTCGGCGGGGTTGCGGGGGTCCACATTGCTCAGCAGCACGGTCTGCCAGCCGCCTGTCGCCTGGCCGCCGCCCGGAAGGGTCAGGGGCGCATACATCACGTTCCAGCGGCGATCGCAGACTCGGCCGGCCTCGGGCCCGCTGCCGGGGGTTGGCCGCGGGAAGGAGAGCAGATGCGTGCCCCGCGAGCCCAGGCCAAGCTGCGCGGCGGCATCGCAGCGATCGCGCTCGCCGTTGATGACGCGCGCGGTGATGCCCACCAGGGGCGGTGGCGGCGGCAGGGACTGCGCGGCCAGGACATCCGGCGCGGCGACCGTCTGCGGCAGCAGCACACTGTTGCGGCCGGCGATATCGGGCGCGGTGGGGCCGAAACCCTCGACCTTCACATGGATGCAGCGCGCGGCGATGGGATCCACGCGCAGGCGGTGCGTCGCCGTGCTTTCCCCGTATTCGGCGCGCAAGAGAACCCTGGTGCAGCCCTCCTGCCAGAGCAATGCTTCCCAGAGTGGGAAGGCGAGGTGGCCGGACCGCGAATGGACGTAGCGTTCCGGCAGGTCCGCCATTTCGGCGATGAAATGGCCATAGGCCTCGGCCACGCCGCCGGGCCAGCCGCCGCTGGCGCGCAGCCCGCGGTCGAGCCAGGTGACCCAGTCGGCCTCCGTGGTGCCGGCGGGCGGGGTGGTCATGACGCTGTTCATGACCGTGTTGCCACCGCGCTGCCGCACCAGCCAATGCCAGAAGGACTGGGTGAGATAGCCGCTGCGCCAGGCCATGCCGCGTTGGAACACCGGACGGTCCGGCACGGCGCCGCCGTGGGGGGCGAGCCAATAGGCCGGAACCCAGATCGGCAGCCTGACGGAGGGATAGGCGAAGTCGGTCAGCTCGTTGGGGTAGCGCGCCGGATCCATGTCAATCGCCAGCGTGCGGTCGTAGCGCCGGGCGCCGGCGAAGCGGACGAAGCTGTTGAGTTCGCCCGGTTGCCGCGCCAGTCGCCGCAGCCGCGCGGGATGGTTGATCAGCCCCGCGCGCTCCATGGCGCGAATCGCCATGGCGTCCGCCTGGCCCTCGAGCATCCAGTGCGGCAGATAGGTGGCGGGGAACATCGCGCCCTGCACGGCATGCCAGGCCTCATGCACGACGGTGTGCTGCACCTGTTCATCAATCGTGGGGAAGGCCGCCGCGTTCAGGGCGATCGCGCCAAAGCCGGGACGCATGAAGCCCAGTGCGAAATAGCCGCGGCCGCCGCGATCGTCATTGCCGAAGTCGAACCAGAACATCGCCGGCGCGCCGCCCGGCCCCGCCGTGTTCCGATCGATACGCAGGGCGAGTTCGCAGACATAGGCGCGCTCCGCGGCGGTGGCCGCATCGAGCAGGGTCTGCCGATCCCGTGCGGTGAGCGGGCGCCCCGGGCGGCCTCGACCACCGGAATAGGTGTCCATGTCGCCGAGCCCGCTGATTCCGCCGGCCAGATGCAGCACGCGTTCCTCGATCACCCAGGGGGCGGGGGTGCAGGCCGCAGCGACGCGCGGCGCAAACGGCGCGTACGCCAACGCGGCGGCGAGGAGCCAGAAGCAGAATGGCCGCGTGCTCCGGAACAAGGACTCTTCCAACGATTTCTTCCCTGCCGCCATAGGGCTGCGACGTCCATGCTGTCGGCGTGGGCGGACGTGTCAATCACGTTCTTCTGAAAATCCGTCGGCGACGGGGAGCTGCGGGACAATGTTCGGACCTGTCTTGCCCTGGTGGATGAGTTGGCGGCCTTCCTCCAGGTTGGGGGAGCGGCTGGTTCCTCGGCTGTTCTCGTGGCTCACAACGGCGAAACGTCCGTCATCTGTTTGGCTTGCGGGCGTTTTGGTCGTGTATCGGAATTGTTGTATGCCGGGACCCGCAACCGACGACGCCATTACATCAACGTCTCCCTTTGACGCGTCCAGCTACGATCTCTCCCCGAAGGTCAGGAGCGGACCTCGCGATCCGACATACTTTGTCACGTACCGGAGGAGCCCTGTCGCAGACCCACAGCTAGACGAGGGACTCTCCGGAGTTCCCTGATGCGTCTTCTCCTGTTGCTCTCCCTCTCCCTTGGCCTCGCCGCGCCTCTCCAGGCCCATCCGGGCCATGATGAGGAAACACCGCCTGTTGCCGCCGCCCTACCCCGCACCGAGGCGCACAGCGAGGCCTTCGAAATCGTTGCCGTCCTTGGGCCAGGCGGCGTGCTGACCCTCTGGCTCGATCGCTGGGCGGACAATGCGCCGGTGGATGGCGCTGTGACCCTCACGATCGAGGGGCAGGAGGTCGCCGCCCAGCGACAGGGCATCGGGCTCTTCGTCGCCCGGCATCCGGCGCTGGCCCAGGCCGGGCGACGGGACATCGTCTTTACCGTGACAGCGGGCGAGGAGATGGACCTGCTGACCGCGACGCTCGATGTCCCCACGCACCCTGCCGTTCAAGGAGGCGGCGCCACCCTGCCCGGCTGGCTTTTGGGCGCCCCCCTGCAGGTCGGCGGGGGGATCGCGCTGCTGCTTCTGGGCGTGCTGCTCGGCCGGGGTTCCGTCCGGCGCCCGCTCCCGCCGCTGGTCGAGGAACCCGCCTCCATCCAGCCTGCTCCGTCACCGCAGCCAGCCCTCCCGCGGCGCGCCGCTGCCCTCGCCCTGAGCGTCACCCTCGCCGGCGTGGGCGCGCCCGCCCGGGCGGAGACCGCTAGGCCCGCATCGGCTCCGGCCGAGGCGCCCCGCCGCCTAGAGGACGGAGCGATCTTCCTGCCCAAGGCCTCCCAGCGCCTGCTGGCCATCCGCACCCAGGTGACGGAGGCGAGCGAGGCTTCGGCCGCCCTGCGCATGGTGGGAACCCTGGTGCCCGACCCCAACGCCTCGGGCCGCGTGCAGCCCAGCCAGACCGGTCGCCTGGAACCCGGCGACCAGGGCTTTCCGACGCTCGGCCAGCGCGTCGAGCGCGGCCAGGTCCTCGCCTACGTCACGCCCACCTATACGGCGGCCGAGCGCGGCGGGCTGATCCAGAACGCGGCCGAGCTGGACGCGCAGATCACCATCCTCGATGCGCGGGTGCGGCGGCTCAACTCGCTGCGCGGCACCGTCGCCGAGCGCGAGATCCAGGACGCACAGGCGGAGCTCGCCGGCGCCCGGCAGCGCCGCACGGCGATCCAGCCAGCCCTCTCAGGCCGTGAGCCGCTGGTGGCCCCCGTCGCCGGCATCGTCTCCACCGTGCGCGGCGCGGTCGGCCAGCTGGTGGACAGCGCCGTCACCGTCTTCGACATCGTGGACCCCTCGCGCCTCTGGGTGGAGGCGCTGGCTTTTGACCGCGCGGCGGTGGAGCGCGTGACAGGGGCCACCGCGACCCTCGCCGATGGCCGGGTGCTGGAACTCGGCTTCGTGGGCCGCGGGCTCACCGTGCGGCAGCAGGCGATCCCGATGAATTTCCGCGTCGAGGCGCCGCCGGCCGACGCGCCCATCGGCGCGTCCGTCCTCGTCACGCTGCGCACGGCGCGCGCTGTGCAGGGGCTGGTGCTGCCGGCCGACGCCGTGGTGCGCTCGGCCGAAGGGCCTCCCGTCGTCTTCGAGCATGCCACCGCGGAACGCTTCCTCCCGCGCCAGGTGCGCGTGCAGCCGCTGGATGGCAGCCGCGTGGTGGTGACGGCTGGGCTAGAGCCGGGGCGGCGCGTTGTGATCCAGGGTGCCGCGCTGATCGCGCAGGTGCGCTGAACCATGCTCTTCAACGCCATCATCGGCTTCTCGCTGCGCAACCGGATCTTCGTGCTGGTCGCGGCGCTGCTGGTCACGGGTTACGGGCTCTTCACCGCGGCCCGCATGCCGGTGGACGTCTTCCCCGATCTCAACAAGCCCACCGTGACCCTGATGACCGAGGCGGAAGGCTACGCCCCGGAGGAGGTGGAGCAGCTCGTCTCCTTCCCGATCGAGACGACGGTGAACGGCCTGCCAGGGGTGACGCGCGTGCGTTCCGTCTCTTCCGTCGGCCTCTCCATCGTCTATGTCGAGTTCGACTGGGGCGTGGACATCTGGCGCGCGCGGCAGCAGGTCAGCGAAAGGCTGAACCAGATCCAGTCCCAGCTGCCGCCGCGCGTCCTGCCCGCCATGGCGCCCGTCTCCTCCATCATGGGCGAGATCATGCTGGTGGCCGTCACGGCGCCCACCGATGGCAGCGTGAACCCGATGCAGCTGCGCGAGCTGGCGGATTGGGTGATGCGCCCGCGCCTGCTCACCATCCCCGGCATCAGCCAGGTCATCCCGATGGGGGGCGAGGTGCGGCAGTTCCGAGTCATGCCTGACCTCGACCGCGTGCAGGCGCTGGCGCTCACGCATGTCGAGCTCCTGGCCGCGCTGCGGCAATTCGGCGTGAATGCGGGTGGCGGCTATGTGGACCAGGCGGGGCGGGAGTTCCTGATCCGCAATATCGGCCGCACCACCGCGCTCGAGGATCTGCGCAACGCCACCGTCGCCTTCCGCGAGGGTCAGCCCATCGCGCTGCGCCAGGTGGCGAATGTGGACTACGCCCCCCGCGCCAAGCGCGGCGAGGCGGGGGTGGATGGCGTGCCGGCGGTGATCCTCGCCATCTCGAAGCAGCCCGGCGCGGACACCATCCGCCTCACGCGCGCGGTGGAGGCGGCGCTGCGCGAATTGCAGGCCGGCATGCCGCGCGGCGTGACCGCCGACCGCGTCAAGTTCCGTCAAGCCGACTTCATCGAGCAATCCATCGCCAACCTCCAGCAGGTGCTGAAGGAGGCCTTCCTGGTGGTGGCACTCGTCCTCTTCGCCTTCCTGCTGAATGTGAGGACCACCTTCATCTCGCTGATCGCGATCCCGCTTTCGATCCTGCTGACGGCGATCGTCTTCGCGGCCTTCGGGCTTTCCATCAACACGATGACGCTGGGCGGCATCGCCATCGCGGTGGGTGAGCTGGTGGATGACGCCGTGGTGGATGTCGAGAACATCTTTCGCCGCCTGCGCGAGAACGCGGCGGCCCCCGCCCCGCGCCCGGCCATCGAGGTGGTGGCGACGGCCTCGGCCGAGGTGCGCTCGGGCATCGTCTACGCGACCTTCATCATCGTCCTGGTCTTCCTGCCGCTCTTCGCGCTTTCGGGCATCGAGGGGCGGCTCTTCGCGCCGCTCGGCATCGCCTACATCGTCTCCATCCTCGCCTCGCTGCTGGTGGCGGTGACGGTGACACCCGTCCTCTCCTACTGGCTCCTGCCGCGTATGCGCGGGGCGGCGGGGCATGCGAGCTGGCTCGTACGGGCACTGAAGCGCGGCAATGACGCCGCGCTGCGCTGGGCCTTCGGCCATCGCGGGCTGGTGCTGGGCCTGGCCAGCGGCGGCGTGGCGCTGGCCGCCGCCAGCGCGCCTTTCCTGCCCCGCACCTTCCTGCCCCCCTTCAACGAGGGCTCGGTGGTGGTCAGCCTGACCTACCAGCCCGGCATTTCGCTCGCGCAGAGCGATGCGCTGGGCCGCGTGGCCGAGCACCTGCTGCTCGCCATCCCGGAGGTGAAGGGCGTGGGCCGCCGCACCGGCCGCGCCGAACTCGACGAGCATGCCGAGGGCGTCCATTCCTCCGAGCTGGACCTCGACCTGCGCGAAGGCGGGCGGCCGCGCGGGGAAGTCCTGGCCGAGATCCGCACGCGCCTCTCCGCGCTGCCCGCCGCTGTCAATCTCGGCCAGCCCATCAGTCACCGGCTGGACCACATGCTCTCCGGCGTGCGGGCGCAGATCGCGCTCAAGGTCTTCGGCGACGACCTCGACACGCTGCGCACCCTGTCGGAGACGCTGCGCGCGCGCCTCGCCGCCAATGTGCCGGGCCTGGCCGACCTACAGCTCGAACGCCAGGTACGCGTGCCGCAGCTGCGCATCGCGGTGGATCATGAGCGGGCCGCGCTCTACGGCGTCTCGGCCGCGACGCTGATGGAGGTGCTGCAATCCCTCACCGGCGGCACCATCGTCAGCCAGATCACCGACGGCGTGCGCCGCTTCGACGTGGTGCTGCGCCTGGCTGATGAGGACCGCACCACCGCCCGCCTCGCCGAGGCGCTGGTCGAGACGCCGGGCGGGCGCGTGCCGCTGCGCATGCTGGCGCGCGTCGAGGAATCGGACGGCCCCAACCAGATCCTGCGCGAGGGCGCGCGCCGGCGCATGGTGGTGCTGGCCAACACCGCGCCGGGCGCCGACATGGCCGCCGTCATCGCCGGTATCCGCGCGGAACTCGCCCGCATCCCGCTTCCGTCGGGCTACGCCACCAGCCTGGAGGGCACCTTCCAGGCGCAGGAGGAGGCGATGCGGACCATCGCGGTGCTGGCCGCCATCTCGCTCTCGCTCATCTTCGTGGTGCTCTATTCACGCTACCGCTCGGCGGTGCTGGCGGCGATCATCATGGGCAATGTGCCGCTCGCCCTGATCGGCGCCGTGGCCGCCCTCTGGATCGCGGGGCAGCCGCTCTCGGTCGCGACGCTTGTGGGCTTTGTGACGCTGACCGGCATCACCACGCGCAACGGCATCCTGAAGGTCAGCCACTACCTCAACCTCGCTCTGCATGAAGGCGAGCGCTGGGGCCTCGCGCTGATCCTGCGCGGCAGCGCTGAGCGGCTGACGCCGGTGCTGATGACGGCGCTATCGGCGGGGCTCGCCCTGATCCCGCTCGCCATCGGCGCCGATGCGCCGGGCAAGGAGATCCTGCACCCGGTCGCCATCACCATCCTGGGCGGGCTGGTAAGCGCCACGCTGCTCGACACCTTCGTCACGCCCTTGCTGTTCCACCGCTTCGGCCGGCCCGCGCTGGAGCGCCTGCGCCTGGAAGCCGCCGCACCTGGGCCGAGCGGCCGGGTGGCGGCCGAAACCTTCTGATAGGATAGGATGAACACCATGTTCCGTCGTCGCAGTCTCCCGCTTCTCGCCGCTCTCCTCGCCCCGCTGCCGGCGCTGGCGCATCTGCCCGCCGGCAGCCGCGGACCCAATGGGGGGCAGGTGCAGGATATCGGGCCCTATCACGGGGAGATGGTGGCCAAGGATGGCGAGCTCACGCTCTTCCTCTTCGACCACAATGACCGGCCCGTGGCGGCGGCCGGCGCCTCGGGCAGCGCGGTCCTGCTCGCGGAGGGGCGGCAGCAGACGCTGCCCTTCACCCCCCGCGCCGATGGCGCGGCGCTGGTGGCGACCGGCGAGTTCCGCGCGGCGCCGGGTCTGCGCGTGGTGGTGCAGCTGGTGCCTGGCCCCGGCCTGACCCGCGCCCAGGCCCGCTTCACCCCGGCCGACCCACCGCGATGAACGAGGCGGCGGAACGGCGCCTGCTCGACCCCGAGGCGCATCTTCTCGTCGTCGAGGATGATGGCGAGATGCGGAACCTCGTGGCGCGCCTGCTGCGCGAGGCGGGCTTTCGCGTGTCCACCGCCCGCGATGGTCGCGCGATGTGGGAGGTGCTGGAGAGTCCGGCCGGCCAACCGGACCTGATCCTGCTCGACGTGATGCTGCCGGGCCCCTCGGGGCTCGATCTTCTTCGCCGCCTGCGCGAGCGGCACCGCACGCCCATCCTGATGCTGACCGCGCGCGGCGAGGAGATGGACCGCGTCCTCGGACTCGAACTCGGCGCTGATGACTACGTCGCCAAGCCCTTCGCGCCGCGTGAGCTGGTGGCGCGCGTGCGCGCCCTGCTGCGTCGCGCCGCCCCCGCCGATGCGATGCCGGCCGAGCGCAGCCGCAGGCTCGCCTTCGCGGGCTGGACGCTGGACACCGCGCGGCGCGAGCTGACCGCGCCGGACGGCGCCTCGGTGGATCTCTCCGGCGCGGAATATGACCTGCTGCTGGCCTTCCTGGAGCATCCCGGCCGCGTGCTCTCGCGCGAGCAACTGCTGGAGGTCGCGCGGCGCCGGGTCAGCGTGGATCCTTTCGACCGCACGGTGGATGTGCAGGTCAGCCGCCTGCGCCGCAAGATCGAGCCGGAGGAGGGAAGCCCCGCCCTGATCAAGACCATCCGCGGTGCGGGCTATGTCTTCGTGGCCGAGGTGACGCGCGCATGAGGCGCCTGCGGCTCTGGCCCCGCACGCTCGCGGGGCGGATCACGCTGCTGCTGATCGGCGGGCTGACGCTGCTGCATATCGGCAGCATGGTCGTGCATGAACGCGCCCTGCATGGCGCAGAGGCAGGCGCACGGGTGGAACGCCTGGCCGAGCGGCTTTCGGCCGCAGCCGCGGCCATCGCCCCGCTGCCCGAGGCTGCGCGGGACGCCGCCGCGCACGCGCTCTCGCTTCCGGGCGTCGAACTGCATTGGGACCGCATGGCGCCGCTGCCGGACACGCCCCCGCCCGAGGCGTTGGCCGCCACCGCCAGCCGGATCGGTCCTGGCACGCGCATCGCATGGGACCCGAAGGCGGAGGCGGGCCACCGCGCGGTCGGCGCCGTCCCGCTGGGCGGCGAGGGCTGGCTCAGCTTCTCCGCCTCCTGGATTGGGCCGGCCAGCCATGGGGCGGAGGCCGGCAATGCGCTCGCTTCCATGCTGGCCATGGCGCTCGGCATCGCCCTTGCCTCGGTGCTCGTCGTGCGCTGGATCACGCGGCCGCTGCGCCGACTGGCGGATGCGGCGGATGCCATCGGCCGTGACCTGCGCGCGCATCCGCTGCCGGAGGACGGCCCGCAGGAGGTGCGCCACGCGGCCCTGGCGTTCAATGCGATGCAGGGCCGCATCCGCCGCCTCGTCGAGGACCGGACCGAGGCGTTGGCCGCGATGAGCCACGACCTCCGCACGCCACTGGCCCGGCTGCGGCTGCGCGCCGGCTTCCTGCCCGACAGCGAGGATCGCGCCCGGATGGAGGCCGACATCGCCGAGATGGAGGCGATGGTCGAACGCACGCTCGATTATATCCGCGAAGGGCGCGACGCCGAGCCGACACGGCCGGCGGATCTCTCGGCCATTCTGCACACCCTCGCCGCCGATGCGGCAGATCTCGGGCATGAGGTGATCTGCGAGGCGCCGGCGCGCGTCGTCCTGCCGCTACGGCGGCTCGCGGCGAAGCGGGCGCTCTCCAACCTGCTGGACAATGCGCTGATCCATGGCGCGCCGCCCGTACGCCTGGCGCTACGCGATGCGGGCGTGGAGGTGGTGGTGGAGATTTCCGATGCGGGGCCGGGCATCGCCGAGGCAGATCGCGCGCGGGCGCTCGCCCCCTTCAGCCAGTTGGATGCGGCGCGCGGCAAGGGTGGATCGGGCCTGGGTCTCGCCATCGCGGCGCGCTTCGCCGAGGCGAGCGGCGGCCGGCTGGAGTTGGACCGGGCGCCCAGCGGCGGTCTGCTCGCGCGGCTGGTGCTGCCGCGCGGATAACGCACCGGGACCCCCTTGAACCTCCCACAAGGGGAAGCCCCAGCTTCCGGGAGACGGCGAAGGAGGCCGCACCCATGGTGACCATCTCGATCCCCAACATGACCTGCGGCGGCTGCGCGAAGGGCGTGCGGGCCACACTCCGGCAGGCTGCGCCGGATCTCGAGCTCGCGATTGATCTCGACCGCCGCGAGATCACCCTTGCCAGCGATGAGCCTGCGGCCCTGGTCGCGGCGCTGCGGGCCGATGGCTGGCAGGCGGAGGCGCGCGGCTGAGGCCCCGGCTGCAACACTATGTCATGCGCCTGCGCGGCAATGACGCACGCAAGGCGGCATCTTCGGCGATGGAAGGAACGCTCATGACCCATCACCCCACGGCGCCAGGCCTCGGCATGCTGGCGATTGGCCGGCGCTCCCTGGCTGGCGCGTTCGGCCTTTTGCTCGCGGGCGGGGCCACGGCGCAGAGCTTGCGCGTCGAAGTCTGGCGCGATCCGCATTGCGGCTGCTGCGGGGCCTGGGTCAAGCATCTGCGCGACGAGGGCTTCGCGGTGGATGACCGCATCGTCCCCTCGGTCGCGCCCATCCGCCGCATGCTCGGCACGCCAGGCGACCTGCTCTCCTGCCACGCCGCGCGCATCGCCGGCTTCGCGCTGGAGGGGCATGTGCCCGCCCTGGCGGTGCGCCGCCTTCTGGCGACGCGGCCCGAGGGCATTGTCGGCCTCGCCGTCCCGGCCATGCCCATCGGCTCACCCGGGATGGAGGTGCCGGGCCAGCCGCCCGAGACCTATGACGTCATCGGCTGGCGGGCCGATGGCTCGCATGCCCCCTTCATGCGCTTCACCGGCGCGCGCCCGGCCTGAGACCGCGCGCCATCACCAACAACCCCGCTGGAGACCCAACATGGCACGCATGATCCGCCTCACCGCCGCCGCCCTCCTGGCCATGGGCCTCACGGGCGGCGCCATCGCGCAAACCACGTCCGCGACCGGCACGGATCATGGGGCGCACCATCCCCCCGCACCGGCACAAGCAGCGCCCGCCCCTGCGCCTGGAGGGATGATGGGACAACGCGGCATGATGGGCGCCCATGCCGGGATGATGGGCCAGGCCGGCATGACGCATCATCACCACATGGGCGGGGCCGGCATGCAGCCCTTCCGCCGCATCGAGGGACAGCTCGCCTTCTTCCGCACTGAGCTGCGCATCACCGAGGCCCAGGCGCCGCAATGGAACATCTTCGCGGATGCCGTGCGCGCCCAGGCCGAGCGCCTGCGCGGTGCGATGGAGGCGGCGATGCCCAGCACGCCCGCCCCGCTCTCCGCCCCGCAGCAGATGGAGCGCCGCATCGCGCTCGCCACGGCGCATCTGGAAGCAATGCGCGCCGTCAGCGCCGCCGCCGGCCCGCTCTACGCGGCGCTCACCGAGGAGCAGCGGCGCACGGCCGATGAGCTGATGGTCGAGCATATGCGGCCCATGCGGATGCGCTGAGGCCAGCGCCATTCGGCCGTGGCGGGAGCATCACGCGACCGCCCCGGCTGCCTGAAAGCCTGCCCCGGCGAAACGATCCCCCCAGATGGCGAAGTCGCGCATCAACCGCGTGATGCGCCGCCATGCGCCTGGCCCGCGAGACGCCACGCCTACGCGACGCAACCCTACAGGAACATGACAAAACATCTCAGCGGCATTCTGCCGTTGACCCTCCCAACGTCAGACTCAACACAAGCCTGTCTCCCGCCACGATGCGACAGGAGACAGAGATGCATCGCTTCCACATCCCGAACATGAGCTGCGGCCATTGCGTGACGAAGATCACGCAGGCCGTCCACTCGGCCGATCCCGGGGCCCGGCTCCAGGACGACCTCGACGCGCGGAGCGTCACGATCACCAGTAGCGCCAGCGCTGCCGTGCTTGCGGCCGCCATCGCCGCCGCCGGCTATGCCAACACCCTCCAGGCCTGAAGCAGGAGCAACCGCCATGGCCCCCGATACCCACATGCCCCGGTGGAACCCCGAGACGCCGGGCATTCCCCTTCCCACCGCGGCGCTCTCCCTCCCCATCGAGGGCATGACCTGCGCCTCCTGCGTCCGCCGCGTGGAGCAGGCCATCGCCGCCGTGCCGGGCGTGGCCGCCGTCAGCGTGAACCTCGCCACCGAACGGGCCGATCTGCGCTTCAACGGCACGCCGGACCTGGCCGCGGTGCTGGGCGCCGTCCGCCAGGCCGGCTACGGCGTCGGCACGGAGACGACCGACCTCGCCATCCAGGGCATGACCTGCGCCTCCTGCGTCGGGCGCGTCGAGCGCGCGCTGCGGGAGGTTCCGGGCGTCACGGATGCGGCGGTGAACCTCGCGACCCAGCGCGCCCGCGTCTCGCACCTGCCCCACGTCGCCGCCACGGCGCTGATCGAGGCGGTGCGCGGCGCCGGCTATGAGGCCGAAGCGCTCGATGCCGGGCCTGCGGCGGATCGTGGCGACCGCGAGCGTGCCGCCCGCGCGGCCGAGATGGACAGCCTGGCGCGCAGCCTCGGCCTCGCCGCCGTGCTCACGCTGCCGCTGATGGCGCTGGAGATGGGCGCCCATCTCTCCATGACGCTGCACCACGCCATCCGCGACAGCATCGGCTTCGCGCTGAGCTGGCGGATCCAGTTCGTGCTCGCCGCCCTGGTGATGTTCATCCCCGGCCTGCGCTTCCAGACCAAGGGCTGGCGCGCGCTGCTGCGCGGCGCGCCGGACATGAACTCGCTCGTCGCGATCGGCACCGGCGCCGCCTTCGCCTATTCCACCGTCGCCACCTTCGCGCCCGGCCTGCTGCCGCAGGGCGCACGGCACGTCTTTTTCGAGGCGGCCGCCGTGATCGTCACCCTCATCCTGCTCGGCCGTTGGCTGGAGGCGCGGAGCAAGGGGCGCACCTCCGAGGCGATCCGGCGGCTGATGGGCCTGCAGCCCCCCATCGCGCGGGTGCTGCGCGACGGCCAGGAGCAGGAGATCCCCGTGGCGCAGCTGCTGGCCGGCGACATCGTGCTGGTGCGGCCGGGCGAGCGCATCCCGGCCGATGGCGAGGTGACCGAGGGCGCCTCCTTCGTGGACGAGGCGATGATCACGGGCGAGCCCGTGCCCGTCGCGAAGGGCCCGGGTGCCAGCGTCACCGGCGGCACGGTGAACGGGAACGGCGCCTTCCGCTTCCGCGCCACCGCGGTGGGCGGGGAGACCCTGCTCGCGCAGATCGTGCGCATGGTGGAGCAGGCGCAGGGGTCGAAGCTGCCCATCCAGGCGCTGGTGGACCGCGTGACCATGTGGTTCGTGCCGGCGGTGCTGGGGCTCGCGGCACTCACCCTCGGCGTGTGGCTGGCCTTCGGCCCGGAGCCGGCGCTCGCCTTCGCGCTGGTGAACGCGGTCGCGGTGCTCATCATCGCTTGCCCCTGCGCCATGGGCCTGGCCACGCCAACCTCGATCATGGTCGGCACGGGCCGGGCGGCGGAGCTCGGCGTGCTGTTCCGCAAGGGCGAGGCGCTGCAGGGCCTGCGGGATGTCGAGGTCGTCGCGCTGGACAAGACCGGCACGCTCACGGAAGGCCGGCCGAGCCTGACCGACCTCATGGTCCGGCCGGGTGAGGATGAGGCGGCGATCCTGGCGCTGGTCGCGGCGGTCGAGGCGCGGTCGGAGCATCCGGTCGCGCAGGCCATCCTCGCCGCGGCGCGGTCACGGGGGCTCACGCTGGCCGAGGCGACGGATTTCGAGGCGGTGCCCGGCTTCGGCGCCACGGCGCTGGTGCAGGGCCGGCGCGTCGCGGTGGGGGCCGATCGCCACATGGCGCGGCTGGGCCTCGACGTGGCGCCCTTCGCGGCCACGGCGGCGATGCTGGCCGACCAGGGCCGCACGCCGCTCTACGCGGCTGTGGATGGGCGCCTCGTGGCGGCACTCGCGGTCGCTGATCCGGTGAAGCGGGGCACGCCCGCCGCACTCGCCGCGCTCAGGGCGCAGGGCCTGCGCATCGCCATGGTGACCGGCGACAACCGGCGCACGGCGGAGGTCATCGCGCGGCAGCTCGGGATCGAGGAAGTGGTGGCCGAGGTGCTGCCGGACGGCAAGGTCGCCGCCGTCGAGGGTCTGCGCGAAGGTGGGCGGAAGGTCGCCTTCGTCGGCGATGGCATCAACGACGCGCCGGCGCTCGCCGCCGCCGATGTCGGCCTGGCGGTCGGCACCGGCACGGACATCGCGATCGAGAGCGCCGATGTGGTGCTGATGTCCGGCGACCTGGGCGCCGTGGCGACGGCCTTCGGGATCAGCCGGGCGACGATGGCCAATATCCGGCAGAATCTCTTCTGGGCCTTCGGCTATAATGTCGCGCTGATCCCGGTCGCCGCGGGGGTGCTCTGGCCCTTCGGCGGCACGCTGCTCTCGCCCATGCTGGCGGCGGCGGCGATGGGTCTCAGCAGCGTCTTCGTGCTGGCGAACGCACTTCGGCTGCGGCGGTTCCAACCCGCCGCGGCCACCACGCGGGAGGAAGGGTGATGAACATCGGCGAAGCGGCGCGGCTCTCGGGCGTCTCGGTGAAGATGATCCGCCATTACGAGTCCGTCGGCCTTCTGCCGGCGGTGATCCGGACCGAGAGCGGCTACCGTGTCTATCGGCCCGAAGACGTGCATGCGCTGCGCTTCATCCGCAACGCCCGCGACCTGGGCTTCCCGTTGGCCGAGATCCAGGACCTGCTCGGCCTGTGGCGAGACCGCGCCCGCAGCAGCGCCGAGGTGAAGCGCCTCGCCCAGGCGCATGTCAGCGCGATCGATGCGAAGGTGAGAGCGCTGCAGGCGATGGGTGACACGCTTCGGCACCTGGCAGCGGCGTGCCATGGGGACCACAGGCCCGATTGCCCGATCTTGGATGGCATTTTGGGGGCCGGCGAGGATGATGGCCAGGATCGCGTCAGGAATGGTCATGCGGAGACGCTCTTGCATCTCGGCGTCAGCGCGGTGGGTGACCCGAAGCGATGATGACTCCTGGACGAGGCGGTAGGCGGCGGGGTGGATGGGGTCCTCAAGGGCGTGCGGTGGGCAGCCGGTTGGATCTGCGAAGACGACTTCGTAGATCGTGAAACACGCATAAGCCCGCTGCTTCTGCGGCCCTGAAAAGAGAAGTGCCGCCGATCCATTGGATTGACAGGTGACGTGCCCCCCTTGATGTATCCACTCAGACGGAGAGTCCTCTGCGTTGATGTCTGATGGTTGATGGGATGGCAACGGGGTTGGGGGCATGCCCCCAACCCGGTTGGCCGGCGATCTCGGCGGGGGGCCGCCCGCCCAGCTTCGAGTGCGGCCGGATGGTGTTGTAGTCCTGCCGCCAGGTGGCCAGTACCGCCCGGGCCTGCGGCATCGACGTGAACAACGTCTCGTTGAGGCACTCATCCCGCAGGCGGCCGTTGAAGCTCTCGACGAACGCGTTCTGGGTGGGCTTCCCGGGGGCGATGTAGTGCCACTCCACCTGCCGCTCCTGCGACCAGCGCAGGATCGACGTCGACGTCAGTTCCGTGCCGTTGTCACTGACCACCGCCAAAGGCTTCCCGCGGAGCGCCACAATCGCATCGAGTTCACGGGCCACCCTCGCACCCGACAGCGAGGTGTCGGCCACCAGTGCCAGGCATTCGCGTGTGAAGTCGTCCACCACGCACAGGATGCGGAACCGCCGACCACAGCCCAGCGCGTCGGACACGAAGTCCAGCGACCAGCGCTGGTTCGGCCCCTGCGGCAGCACCATCGGCGCCCTGGTGCCCAGCGCCCGCTTACGGCCCCCGCGGCGGCGCACCTTGAGCCCCTCCTCGCGGTAGAGCCGCAGCAGCTTCTTGTGGTTCGGCGCGAGGCCCTCGCGGGCCAGCAAATAGCCCAGACGCCGATACCCGAACCGGCGACGCTCGGCCGCCAGCTCCCGCAGCCGCTGCCGCAGGCCAGCGTCATCCGCCCGGCTCGGCTGATACCGCGCCACCCGCCGGGCGATGCCGATCAGATCACACGCCCGACGCTCGCTCAGCCCGTGACACTCCCGGGCATGGGCGACCGCGTTCCGCTTCGCGCCGGGCGTCACCATTTTTTTGTCGAGATGTCCTTCAGCACCGCGATGTCCAGCATCGCTTCCGCCAGCAGCTTCTTGAGCTTGGCGTTCTCCTCTTCCAACGTCCGCAGCCGCTTGGCCTCAGTCACCTCAAGGCCGCCAAACTTCGCCTTCCACTTGTAGAAGGTCGCGCCGCTGATGCCGTGCCGCCGGCACACATCCGCCGTAGCCGCACCGGCCTCCTGCTCTTTCAAAATCCCGATGATCTGCTCATCGCTAAACCTGCTGCGCTTCATTCGTCCGTCCTTCGCTGGATCGGACTCTACCGAAAAATGGCACCACTTCAGGGGAGCACGTCAGCCGGTAAGGCAGAGTGTGAGGCTACGCTTCCCTCATCGACCAAGCCAGGCCCCGCAAGTTCGCGAGAAGAGCTGATCGCGTACAGACGCCATGCGGTTCACACCATCGGCAACCTGACGCTCCATACGCGGGCGCTCGGCACGTCCCTCGGAAATGGCTCCTACGACACGAAGAGGGCCGAGTTCACGAAGCACATCCAGCTTCAGATCACCAAGCCAATGACCGAACCAGGAAAGGATGGCTGGGATGAAGGGGCCATCAGAAAGCGGAGCGCTTGGTTGTTCGAACAGGCCAAAAAGGCATGGCCGGCGCCCGGATAGGCCTACACCGTTCCCGCGTATCGGCGGCTCAGAGAAGCGTGTGCGCTTGGCCTTCGCGATTGTAGCGCCTTCGGCAACCTGTCGTTGCGTCGTGGAAGCGCAGCGGGTCGATGGCACAACACTCATTGGCGCACTCAGACGGCCAGCGCCTGAACACCAAGAAAATCACTTAATTCATTGATTAATAATAATTTTATTGGTATACATGGTGGTGAGCGCGGCGTACGCGCTCACCCTCCCCACAACCAGGATCAATAATGACCCCAGCACCACGGGGCGCCGGCTACATGCCGTGCGCTCTGGGGCGCGCGGCCGCATGCCGGCTGCACGTCCCCCACCTCAACACCAAGGCTGGAGGCCAGCCATGAGCAACCCTCCGAAATCGGTACCACCAGCGGACCCGCCCCAACCGGCTCTGGATCTCCCGGACCCTCCGCCTCCCGGCCCTGCACGCCGCCGAGGTGCGAGGATCCTGCGCGGGACCACAGCCGATGGGCGGATCGGCCAGACCCTGCGCCTCGATCCAGGCGCATGGGAGCAACTGAAGGTTCTCGCGGCCAAGGAGCGCAAGAACGCTCACGACCTTTTGGTCGAGGCGGTCAACATGCTCTTCACGCACCGAGGCTTTCCTCCCATCGCCTGACACAACCGACCAGGCACCCCAACGAAACGGCCCCGACGAAAGTCGGGGCCGTTTCTGCGTTTCGGGGGGGGGGCGCGATGACGCGGTTGGGAGAAATCGACACCAGGTGAAACCTCCACGCGCCGGGGCGGCGGCAGCGATCGGGCATGACGCACAAGCCCCCTCCCCGCTCCCGCAGCCGAAAGGCGAGTCCGCAACCGGGAGTTCCTATTCTCGCGCCGTTCCGAGCGACGGCGATGAGCGTCTTCGAGGCAGGGCTGATCCCGGTCCCCTGCGGTGGGGAAACCGGCAAGCATCCGCTCATTCGCTACCGTGGCCTCGCGAACAGAATGGACCGCCAGTACCTGGAGAGGCTGCTGTCAGCGCCGCTCACTGAGACCGCCGGGATCGGCATCCTGACCGGCGTCGGCCGGACGCCGATTACCGTCGTGGACGTCGACGACCCGGCCCTCATCCACATGATCGAGACGCGGTTCGGGCCGACCTGTATCGAGGTGCGAACGCCTTCGGGCGGACGCCACTTTTGGTACCGCTTCGCGGGCGAGCGGTCGACGAACCTTCGACGTGCAGGCCTCGCCGTCGACATCAAGGCCGAACGCGGGTTCGTGGTGGCTCCGCCGACGCAAAGGGCGGGCGGCAGCGCAGGCAACTATCAGTTCCTGCGGGGTGGGTTGGAGCAGCTGGCAGAGCTTCCGGCGATCGCGGCGGAGGGCGCGGCCCTTCTCGCGGCGCAGGCGCCGGACGCTTCGATGAGCATCGGGGAAGTTCGTGATCCCGCGGCCTTCGCCCGAGCCTCGGTGGTTCCTCACGGGGAGCGCAACGTCACCTGCCACGGGTGGGCCCTGCGCTTGGCCAAGCACGCGGTCGATCTTCAGGACCTGGTTGCCAGCCTAATGGATGTGAACCGGAACATGTGTGATCCACCGCTGACCATCGAGGAGATCCGGCGCATCGCCGCGAGCGCCTGGCGCTACGAGCAGCTGGGACAGAACTGGGTCAGCAGCGCAGGGGTGACGCGTATCACGACGGAGGAGGGGCAGCGCCTTCGGACGGTGGCGGCGGTGGCGCTCCTCGTATGCCTGCGGAGGAACCACGGCAGCAGAGCGGGAGATTTCGCGATCTCACCGCGTGCCATGGCCACGGACGGCATCGTCTGGGATCTCGGTGAGCGGGCGATCCGCCAAGCGCGGGACGAGTTGATCGAGGCGGGGCTGCTGGAGCTGACGCATCGGGGTGGGAAGGGTCCGGGCGATCCGAGCCGGTACAGGCTGGTCGAGGCATTGTCGCTGGTCCGGAAAGTGTGACGCCTCGGACCACAATACAAAGACACTTCCTTCTTTCCCCAACCGCCCGGCCCGCGCCGCACGAACTTCCGAGCGAGGCATTTTCCTGCCTTCCGGGGACACGACCGGCTCCGTAGATTCGATGTCAGGAGAATCGCCGCCGTGCCCCCTGACGCCGCCCCCCAGCCGACCGCGACAGTCGACGTGGTCATCCACAAGGATATGCCGTGGGAGGCCTTCCCAATCATGCTTCTTGGAACTCTGGCAACGCCACCAACGTCGCCGGAGGACCCCCGATGGTGCGAGGCGTTGGAACTCATGCGACTAAGGGTTGCCACAGAGCGGGCTCAGTGTAACGGAGAGGAGGGCAGTCTCGAGAC
Source organism: Sediminicoccus rosea (assembly GCF_033547095.1). Classification (NCBI taxonomy): domain Bacteria; kingdom Pseudomonadati; phylum Pseudomonadota; class Alphaproteobacteria; order Acetobacterales; family Roseomonadaceae; genus Sediminicoccus; species Sediminicoccus rosea. The sequence continues at coordinate 3,731,595 of NZ_CP137852.1, forward strand.
CGTCCTCAACGTCTCTGCGGCCGTTGCGCACCGCAAGGAGAAGGCGGCTTGGGTGCGCATCAACCGTGCCATGGTTGCTGCTCATGCGGTGATGCCCTTCGTCATCGGGGAGCATGCCAAGGTCTTGGGCGACTCCCTGGCAACTGCCGCCGCCGCATACAGGAAGCCTAAAAATCTCCAATGGCAGATCCACCGAGTGATGTCGCAGGAGTCAGCCCTCGCACGGCACGCTGCTCGCCGCGGCACACGCCCGCCACCAAAGCGAATGCCTGAGATGTCCGATTCCGAGGCTGGGACCAAGAACTTCATCACGCGTGTGCTCAGGCCCGCACGGCCGATCCTTCACATCGCGATATCGCTGGCACAGGCGATGGACACGGCTGAACTGCAGGCGCTCAAGACGTATCGGACGCCTCGTCTTTGGGAACGGGAGGGCTACGGAACGGGGCCGGCGGATGATAGCGAGGATGGAGTCGCGGTTCGCCCTCGCGTCACTGAGACGATGTTGCTGCTTCGCCCGGAGTTCTCGCGACAGGTGATCGGCGCGAGCGAGGCATTTCTCCCAGCGGTCCAGGCCTACTTGGCAAGTGGCCGAGCGAAGCCCGTTCCGATGGTTCGTCTTCTGTTGGAATGATGCGGTCGCTCCCGGAAATCGTGACCAAGTGAAACCTCGGCGCTCGGGGGCCGTGACACCGATGGGGCATGACAAACGCTCCTGTCCCCGAACGGTTCCCCGCGCTGCTGGCTCCGCAAGAGCCCGGCGCCCCTCCACGCCTCATCAATGGTCAGAGACTGACCCATCGGTCGCTGATCGCGCTGGTGCGGCGCCTCGCCTACATCGCCGCGTCCGAGAGCTTCCTCGCGAGCGTCGATCGGATCGACCCCCGCGTCACGACTAAACGCCCCGCTGAGGGGGAGCGCGAGCCATGACGGAGCTCGAACCGCTTCTGTCGGCGCGCCAGGTGGCTGACCTCTTCGGACTGACGCTGAGGACACTGAGCAACTGGGAGCGGGCCGGAACCCTGGTCCCTCTCCGCCGGCGCAGCCGCCGCTACTACCGGCGCTCGGACGTGGAGGTACTGTTGGGTATCGATAAGCCCCAGCAATTGCCTCTTTTTCCTGAGTTCGAATGATACTGGCAGCTACGACAAGAAGGGATTTTCATAGTTGCCAGAATCATTTTTTTCCGCCTCTTTCCGACTCACAGGAGATCGACATGAGCAGTCCCGATATCCCCACCGCCGCCCAGGCCCTGGCGATGATCCAGACCTGGGATGACAAGCCTTCCGACCAGCGCCGTAACCTCAGGACGGCGGTGAAAACCTATTGCCGCCTCGGTGGCAGCAAGCGCCCGCCTGAGATCGTTCGCCTGGACCCGGCCCGCTGCCTGCCTGAGGTCGACGCGGCGCGCGCCTCGGCACTCGGCATTTCCGACAAGAGCCTCCGCAATGTCCGAAGTGGCCTCCGCTATGTCCTGCGCCGCTGCGGCCTCCTGGCCCCCGTTCGTGAGCGCAATCCGGTGGACGATCCACGCTGGGCGGAACTGATCGGGCAGTTGCCCGCGCGCTTTCATCCTCATCGCCTCCGCGCCTTCTTGGAGTTCTGCGCGGCCCGGGACATCGTTCCCGAGGCCGTGACCAACGACACGCTCGTCGCTTACCTGGATCGACGCCAGGCCGAGCGAGGTGGCGACAACAACCGCGCCGATGTGCGCGAGGCGGCCCGCCAATGGAACAAGATGGCCAAGGCCCTGCCCGGCTGGCCGCAGATCGAGTTGGCCCTGCCCCCCGATCCGGATCGCACACTTTCCCCGCCCCTCGCGACCTACCCCGTCAGCCTTCAGCGGGAGGTGACCGAGTTCGTCGACTGGTGCCGCGGCTCCGGCGAGGAGTTCTTCGGCGAGGAGGCGGATGTGCGGGAGCCGATGAGCGAGGCGTCGATTCAGACCCGCCTGACGGGCCTGCGTCTCTTCCTGTGGGGGGCAGTCGAGACAGGAACGCCCGCGGAGGAGATGGATGGCCTCGAATGGTTGATGCGGTCAGATGTGCGCAAGCGCAGCATGCGCTGGAACCGCGAGCGCCTCGGCGGCAAGGTGACCGCCGGCCTCGCGACCATCGCGGATACGCTTCCCACGGTTGCGGCCTTCCTGAACCGACCCGAGGCGGAGCGAGCGGTTCTTCGGCAAGCCCTTCGTGCCTACCGCCCCAAGCGTCAAAAGGAGATCACTGAGCGCAACGCCCGGTTGCTCGATCGCCTCACGGACCCGGTCGCGCGCGGGAAGTTGCTCAAGCTCCCCTTCAAGCTCATGGAACGCGCACGGGAGATTCGAGACGGCTGGGTTTCCCACGAGGGGATCGACCATGCGCCCAAGTCCATGGAGGCATGCTGGCTGGCGGCTGTCGCGGTCGCGGTAGAGATCGAGCTCAACCTGCCGCTGCGAGTGAGCGACCTGACCCAGCTGACGCTCGATGAGGAACTTCGAATCCAGCGTCAACGCCGGGGCAGCCCAACGGCATTTCTTCGGGTGACAGCCAACAAGAATGACCAGGTGGTGGAGACCATCCTCGACGAGGAGAGCGCCGAACTGCTCCAGGAGTATGTCGATGCGTTCCGCCCCCTTGGTCCGCATCCGGAGACGCGCTGGCTCTTCCCGAACCGGGACACAGCAGGCCATGCGCGCGCGCCCCAGGGGTTCAGCGCAGCCATCATGGAGGAGTTGGAGAAGGAGCTTGGCTTCCACATGACGGTGCAGAGCTTCCGCTGCTTCGCGGCGACGGTCATCATGGAGATGAACCCGCACGCGATCGAGGATGTCCGACTGATCCTGGGGCATGCGGGCTTCGCCATGGCCGAACGCCACTACCGCCGGGTGAACCGCCACGCCGCCGCCCGCCGCCTGTCGGCCGGGCTGCGCAGCCTGCGACGCGACACCCAGCTCCAAGCGGCAGCACCCAGCTTTCGCCCCCCGCGCAAGGATAGAGGCATGCCTCGCCTGGGAGGCCGGTCGTGAGCGAGCGCCTCTGCCTCAAGCTCGAGCAATGGCCCGCATTGGACCGCGCCGCTTGGGAGCTTGCTCTCGAGGGAGATGACGAGGATCTCGAGCTGCCAGGCGCACGCCACCGCATCTCGAGGGAAACGCTGCTGAGCTATGCGACCGGCTATGGTCACTACCTCGCTTTCCTGGCCCGGACCGGAGAGCTGGTCCAGGGCGAGATGCCGGTCGAGCGGGCCACCCCGGCGCGGCTCAACAAGTGGCTGCTGAGCCTTCGTGAGCGCAGTCTCGCGCCGACCGCGCTCCGCCAATACCTCGTGAACTGCCATGCCGCGCTGCGGTTGATGGCGCCCCATGCCGATCTCTTGTGGATGCGCCGTCCCGGTGGCCGTTCGCTCAAGCGGGCGATCCCTGGAAAACCCAAATCGACCGTGGCGCACGACGTCGCCGACGTCCTGCCTCATGTTCAACGGCTTCATGCGAGCGCGCTCGTGCAGGAGGACAGCCCAGATCGGCGACAGGCCCTGCGGGACGTGGCTCTCATCGGCATCCTCCTGATGCGGGCCCCGCGGGTCGGCAGCCTGGTCGAGATGCTCATGGACGAGCATATCTGGCAGACGAGTGACGAGCTTTGGAACGTGCGCTTCCCGAGCGAGGACACCAAGGCGGATACCCCCATCGACTACCCCCTCGACGAGGAATGCTCCGGCTGGCTCATCGACTACCTGCGCCTGGCGCGCGCGGGCTTCCCCTATGCCGGGCGGTCGGAGCATCTCTGGATGGGCATGAAGGGTCCGATGACCCGCGAGGGCATCCAGCGCATCTGCGAACGACGCACGCTGGAATGGCTCGGTAAGCCCTATGGCCCGCATGCCTTCCGCAAGTGGCACCGGAGTTCGGCCGCTCGCCGCTCCCCGGAATTGGCCTTCGATGCGTCGCAGGTACAGGGCAACTCGGTAGAGGTCTCGGCCGAGCATTACGCGGAGGCCAACAGCCTGCACGCAGCTCTCCGTCATGCCCGCAACCTCAAAGCGATGCGCCGGCAGTTGGGTATCAAGACAGCGGCGAGCGCGAGGCCGAGACGAGGGGCGGCTTCAAAATCCGGCTTGGCGGCCAAGATGGATGGGCCTCATCCTGCCGCTCCCTCTCCTCGTCAGCGCCGGAGTCCTCGCCCGTGACCCACCGGAACCCTGTTTCTTCTCGTGGCCTGCGCGTGGCGATCTATGCCCGCTATAGTTCAGACGCGCAGTCGGAGCACTCGATTGAGGACCAGGTTCGGGTCTGCCGTGCTCGGGCGGATCGCGAGGGTTGGGAGGTGGGCGAGGTCTACGCCGACTACGCCTTGAGCGGCGCGAGTGCCGCACGCCCGCGCTTTCAGCAGCTTGTGACCGACGCCCGGTCGGGGCGCTTCGGAATGGTGCTGGCGGAGGCCTTGGACCGGATCAGCCGGGACCAGGAGCACATCGCGGGCTTCTACAAGCAGATGCGCTTCGCGGATGTGGGCGTCGTGACGGTCGCCGAGGGAGAGATCAGCGAGCTGCACATCGGCCTCAAGGGCACGATGTCGGCGCTCTTCCTGAAGGATCTGGCGCAAAAGACGCATCGTGGCCTGGAGGGCCGCGTCCGGGAGGGGCGTTCTGGGGGTGGCCTGTGCTTCGGGTATCGGATCCGGCGCGGGCTCAAGGCCGATGGCACACCGATCACGGGTGAACTTGAGATCGCGGAGGAGGAGGCCGCCGTCGTGCGGCGGATTTTTCGCTCGTACGCCAATGGCCAGTCCCCTCGCTCGATCGCCAAGGCGCTGAACGCCGAGGGCGTACCGGGCTCTCGAGGCGGGAAATGGACCGCGTCGATGCTCCTGGGAGGTGCGGCGCGGGAGACGGGCCTGCTCCGCAACCGTCTGTATGTCGGCGAGCGGGTCTGGAACAGGCAGCACTTCGTCAAAGACCCTAACACGGGCCGGCGCCTGGCGCGGCTGAACCCGCCCGAGAGCTGGGTGGTGACGGCGGTGCCGGAGCTGCGGATCCTGGATCAGGAGGTCTGGGAGGAGGCGCAGGCGCGCCTGCGGGCGAGCAGCACCAAGGGCGCCACCGACGAGGCGACCTCAGTCGGCGCCAACATGGGCAGCCGTCTCGGGCAGCAGCGTCGCGCCCCTTGGCTGCTTTCGGGTTTGGTCCGGTGCGGGGTGTGCCAGGGCCCGATGACCGTGGTCGGTGCCGAGGGGCGCCTGGGCTGTGCCAATCATGTCGAGCGGGGGAACTGTTCCAACAAGCGGACCATCCGCCGGCAGGTTCTCACCGACCGGGTTCTGCAGGGCCTCAAGGAACGCCTGCTCGCGCCCGAGCTGGTGGAGGAGTTCGTGTCGGCCTTCGTGGCCGAGATCAACACGGCCAACCGGGAGCGTGGGGCGCGCACGGCCCGGCTGGCCCAGGAGCAGGCGCGCCTAGCTCGTCAGGTCCAGAATTTTCTCGACCTGATCAAGGAGGGTCATGGGAGCGGCGCCATGGTGGCGGAGCTTCGCAAGGTCGAGGCGCGGCAGGCGGAGCTGGCCGCCGAGATGGCCGCGGCCGAACGCCCCGAGCCAGTCCCAACGCCTCACCCCAACCTGCCGGCGCTTTACCGCCGGCGGGTCGAGGCGCTGGAGGAGGCGTTGGCTGACCCTGAGACGGCGATGGCGGCGACGGGGGCTCTTCGTGAGCTGATCGAGGCGATACAGGTCTTTCCGGGGGAGCGTCGTGGCGAGGTGTGCCTGACGCTGGTCGGCGACCTGGCGGCTTTCCTGCAGGCCAGCGAGGCGGCCGAGGCGGGCAGTTCCGCGGCTGTTCTCGTGGCCCAGAACGGCAAAACGCCCGCAATTCGTTGGAGTTACGGGCGTTTCGGGAGAGTACTGGGATCGTTGGATGCGGGGACAGGATTTGAACCTGTGACCTTCAGGTTATGAGCCTGACGAGCTACCGGGCTGCTCCACCCCGCGGTGGTGATTGTGAGTTTTCGGTTGGGTGGCCTGGCGCTGACCGACTCTCCCGCCGCTTGAGCGGCAGTACCATGGGCGCTGGAGTGTTTCACGGCCGAGTTCGGGATGGGATCGGGTGTTTCAACTCCGCGATAGGCACCAGGCCACCGAACCGAAAACTGTGGTTCAGGTGGTGTTGGATTGGTTGGTTTTGAGTGGGTGGGTGAAGTGGGGTTTGGTGCTGCGTGCGGTGTGTCGCTGTTGCCAGCGAACACTGCATTGGGGAGTAGTGAGCCTATCGGGCGATTAGGATCGCTTAGCTGCACGCATTGCTGCGCTTCCACAGGCGACCTATCAACGTGATGGTCTATCACGGCCCTCGGGGAGACCTGGTTTTGAGGTGGGTTTCCCGCTTAGATGCTTTCAGCGGTTATCCCGTCCACACTTAGCTACCCAGCTGTGCCACTGGCGTGACAACTGGTGCACCAGAGGTATGTCCATCCCGGTCCTCTCGTACTAGGGACAGATCCTCTCAAGTCTCCAACACCCACAGCAGATAGGGACCGAACTGTCTCACGACGTTCTAAACCCAGCTCACGTACCGCTTTAATCGGCGAACAGCCGAACCCTTGGGACCTGCTCCAGCCCCGGGATGCGATGAGCCGACATCGAGGTGCCAAACCTCCCCGTCGATGTGGACTCTTGGGGGAGATCAGCCTGTTATCCCTAGAGTACCTTTTATCCGTTGAGCGATGGCCCGTCCACGAGGGACCACCGGATCACTAAGGCCGACTTTCGTCTCTGTTCGCGCTGTCACGCTCACAGTCAGGCGGGCTTATGCCTTTGCACTCAACAGCCGATGTCCGACCGGCTTGAGCCCACCATCGCGCGCCTCCGTTACAATTTGGGAGGCGACCGCCCCAGTCAAACTGCCCACCACGCAGGGTCCCGGCCCGGGATAACCAGGCTCGGTTAGACGCCAAAAAGGCACAGGGTGGTATTTCAAGGTTGGCTCCACACAAGCTAGCGCCCATGCTTCAAAGCCTCCCACCTATCCTACACAGTCCCTTCCTGGCGCCACTGCGAAGTTGCAGTAAAGGTTCATAGGGTCTTTCCGTCTAACTGCGGGTACCCCGCATCTTCACGGGGAATTCAATTTCGCTGAGCCCATGCCGGAGACAGTGGGGAGGTCGTTACGCCATTCGTGCAGGTCGGAACTTACCCGACAAGGAATTTCGCTACCTTAGGACCGTTATAGTTACGGCCGCCGTTTACCGGGGCTTCAATTCGATGCTTGCACATCTCCTTTTAACCTTCCGGCACCGGGCAGGCGTCAGACCCTATACGTCATCTCTCGATTTCGCAGAGCCCTGTGTTTTTACTAAACAGTCGCCACCCCCTGCTTTGTGCCACCCACACCTGCTTGCGCAAGCATGGGTCTCGCTTATCCCGAAGTTACGCGAGCAATTTGCCTAGTTCCTTCGACATGGTTCTCTCAAGCGCCTTGGTATACTCTACCAGTCCACCTGTGTCGGTTTAGGGTACGGTTCAATGTCAGAGCTATTTCCCGGACCTATCCAACCACCACACCAATCCAATAAGGCATGATGGAACTTCAAGGCCGTCACTTCTGACGAGCTCAGGAATATTCACCTGATTCCCATCGGCTACGGCTGTCGCCCTCGCCTTAGGGGCCGGCTCACCCTGCGCGGATTAGCCTTGCGCAGGAACCCTTGGACTTACGGCGAGAGGGTTTCTCACCCTCTTTGTCGCTACTCATGTCCGCATTCGCACTTCCCATACCTCCAGCACACCTCACGATGCACCTTCACAGGCCTAGGGAACGCTCCGCTACCACGCACCTTACGGTGCATCCACAGCTTCGGCAGATGGCTTGAGCCCCGTTACATTTTCGCCGCAAGACAGCTATTAGACCAGTGAGCTATTACGCTTTCTTTAAAGGATGGCTGCTTCTAAGCCAACCTCCTGGTTGTTTTGGCCGTCTCACATGCTTTCCCACTTAGCCATCATTTGGGGGCCTTAGCTGGTGGTCTGGGCTGTTTCCCTCTCGACTATGGACCTTAGCACCCACAGTCTGTCTGCCAGGTAGCACTCACCGGCATTCGGAGTTCGGTAGGGTTTGGTAGGGCTTTGGGCCCCCCTAGCCCTTCCGGTGCTCTACCTCCGGTGGTGTTCGCCTGACGATCTACCTCAATAGATTTCGCGGAGAACCAGCTATTTCCGAGTTTGATTGGCCTTTCACCCCTAGCCACAGCTCATCCCCGACTTTTTCAACAGGCGTGGGTTCGGCCCTCCAGTGGGTGTTACCCCACCTTCAGCCTGGCCATGGCTAGATCACTCGGTTTCGGGTCTCATGCCGGCAACTAAACGCCCTATTCAGACTCGCTTTCGCTTCGCCTACACCTAACGGCTTAAGCTTGCTGCCAACACGAACTCGCGG